>NZ_CABVGX010000010.1 GCF_902497625.1 Pseudomonas fluorescens
TCAAATCCGGCTCCCGCAACCAAACATCAAGAAAGGCTACTCGAAAGAGTGGCCTTTTTTGTGTCCGCTAAAAAACCTCTTCGCAACAATGACATGCCTCGCTTTGACACATGGTCTCGGCCAGCAATTTTCGAGACAGAACCACGCTCAGACCTGAACTCTGGACCGCTCGAGACTGCATCGCCATCGCCGATAAACAGCATGCGGCGTAATATTTGGAATTATTTTTTCTTGCAGGGATTGGTAACTCGGCTGGATACCCCCATCCTGTCGCGCACAATCCAAGAGGTGATTGATGCGCGCCAACTCGTCTGATTCACAAGACTCCGTCACCGCGACACAACCGATCAAAGCCGAGCGTTTGCGCTTGCTCGATCGTGTGAGCAAATACCGTCAGCCCATCGGCCTGACGGTGACGCTTCTATTGTTCGCCATCGCGCTTATTGCCTGTCGTCATCTGCTCAGCGAACTCGACCTGTACGCGCTGCACGACTCGATTCTCAATGTGCCAAAGCCGGCATTGCTCGGTGCGGTGGCGGCGACCATTGTCGGCTTCATCATCCTGCTCGGATACGAATGGTCCGCCAGCCGCTATGCCCGCGTGAGCCTAGCACCGCGTACTCTCGCACTGGGCGGCTTCACGGCCTACGCGATCGGCAATGCCATCGGTCTCTCGATGCTGTCGGGCGGCTCGGTTCGTTACCGGCTATATGCGCGTCACGGCCTGGGAGCGTCGGAAGTCGCTCACATGACCCTGTTTGCCAGCCTCTCGCTCGGTTGCGCCCTGCCCCCGCTGGCGGCGCTCGCAACATTGAGCAACCTGCCCGCGGCTTCCGCTGCGCTGGGTTTTTCGGAAACATTGCTGGGGACAGTCGCTGCCGCTGTATTGGTGTTGTTCGCCGCGTTGGCCATCGGCATCTACCGTCGCCGCCTGCCGGAGCAGCCTTACCCGGACAACCTGCTGGTCAAGGCCGGGCGCCGCACCTTGCGTCTTCCGGGTCGCCGCCTGACTTTTCTGCAACTGATCATTACCGCCCTCGACGTTGCCGCCGCAGCCACCGTGCTTTATCTGTTGCTGCCAGAAGCGCCACCGTTCGGTGCGTTCCTGCTCGTGTATCTGCTGGCCCTGGCCGCGGGCGTACTCAGCCATGTGCCCGGCGGAGTGGGCGTCTTCGAAGCCATTCTGCTGGCCGCTTTCGCCGATAAACTGGGCGCCGCTCCGCTGGCTGCTGCGCTTCTGCTCTATCGGCTGATTTATGTCGTGCTGCCATTGCTGGTCGCTTGCTTGCTGCTGCTGATCAACGAAGGCCAGCGCCTGTTTCAGACACGTCAAAGCCTGCGTGCGGCGTCGGGTATGGCGGCGCCGATTCTTGCGTTGCTGGTATTTCTGTCCGGCGTGGTGCTGCTGTTTTCCGGCGTGACCCCGGAGATTGACACCCGCCTGGAACACATCGGTTTTCTGATCCCGCATCGCCTGGTCGACGCTTCGCACTTCGGCGCCAGCCTGGTCGGTGTGCTGTGCTTGTTGCTGGCTCAGGGCTTGCGTCGGCGTTTGTCAGCCGCGTGGATGCTGACCACCATTTTACTGCTGGTCGGCGCCCTGCTCTCGCTGCTCAAAGGGTTCGACTGGGAAGAAGCCTGCCTGATGACGCTGACCGCGAGTTTGCTCGGGGTTTTTCGGCGTTCGTTCTATCGCCCCAGCCGCCTGACTGAACTGCCTTTTTCGCCGCTGTATCTGGTGTCGAGCCTGTGCGTACTGGGGGCATCGATCTGGCTGTTGCTGTTCGCTTATCAAGATGTTCCTTATAGCCATCAGCTGTGGTGGCAGTTCACCCTGGACGCCGATGCGCCGCGCGGTTTGCGCTCGCTACTGGGCGCGGCCGTGCTGTTGCTGGTGGTCTCGCTGACCTGGCTGCTGCGCACTGCACGCCCGGTCATCCACCTGCCGACACCGGATGAACTGGATCGCGCGGCAAAAATCCTCATGGCTTCTGCGCAACCGGACGGCGGCCTGGCCCTGACCGGCGACAAGGCGTTGCTGTTTCATCCCAATGACGAAGCCTTTCTGATGTACGCGCGGCGGGGCCGTAGCCTGGTGGCCCTGTACGACCCGATCGGTCCCGGCCTGCAACGCGCGGAAATGATCTGGCAGTTCCGTGACCTCTGCGATCTGCATCACGCCCGCCCCGTGTTCTATCAAGTGCGCGCCGAGAACCTGCCTTACTACATGGACATCGGTCTCACGGCGATCAAGCTCGGCGAAGAGGCACGGGTCGATTTGCTGCGTTTTGATCTCGAAGCCAAAGGCAAAGAGATGAAAGACCTGCGATACACCTGGAATCGTGGCACTCGCGATGGCCTGTCGCTGGAGATCCATGAACCCGGGCAGGCGCCGATGGATGAGCTCAAGGTGATTTCCGATGCCTGGCTGACGGGCAAGAATGTGCGCGAGAAAGGCTTCTCGCTCGGCCGTTTCAGCGACGACTACCTTAAACACTTCCGCATCGCGGTGATTCGTTTCGAAGGGCGACCGGTGGCGTTCGCCAACCTGCTCGAGACTTACAGTCACGATCTGGCCAGCCTTGACCTGATGCGCGCGCACCCGCAAGCCCCCAAGCTGACCATGGAATTCATGATGGTCGGCCTTCTTCAACATTATAAGAGTCATGGCTACGCGCGCTTCAGCCTGGGCATGGTGCCGCTGTCGGGCTTGCAGCCCCGGCGTGGCGCACCGTTGACTCAGCGCCTGGGTTCGATGGTGTTCCGCCGTGGTGAGCAGCTGTACAACTTCCAAGGCTTGCGCCGCTTCAAAGACAAGTTCCAGCCAGACTGGGAACCCCGTTATATGGCCGTGCCCGCCGGACTCGATCCGCTGGTTGCGCTGGCCGACACCGCCGCCCTGATTGCCGGCGGCCTGACTGGACTGGTGAAACGCTGATGATTCGACGCTCCTTGCGCTATGTATTGGCCACGCTACTAGTGCTGGCCGTGATTGTCGGTGGCGCTTATTGGTATATGAACCGCCCTGCGCCCGAACCGACACTCGAAACGCTGACGGCGGCCGACGGCCCTGCCATGACCCGCGTCATTCCAGGTAACGCACCGCGCGCGCAAGTGCTGGTGGCAGTGAATGCCGAGCAGAAACTTAGCGATAAACAGTTGATGACGTTGAGCCGCTCAGGCTCGGCGCAGATCGTCCAGGTGATCCTGCCGACGGATTGCCTGCTGCAAACTCGCGCCCTGCAAACCGGATTGAGAGCGCTGAACGGCCCGGCGACGCTGGTCAGCGGTATTGGTCCGGGCGCCGTGCTGGCCTGGCGCTGGTTGTCGGAGCAAAAGGACAACAAGGCTCAGGCTGTCTCGGTCGACCTGGCCCTGGAAAAACCCGGCTGCACCCACTTGCTGCCAAAAAGCGCAACCCACGGCCATTGGCTGGTTGCCTGGAATGACAACCCGGACGACACCAGCGCCGGTTTCGTACGCGATCAACCAAACGCCGAGACCAGCATCAGCGACTACGACATCAATCTGCCGCAGGTGCTGAACAACGAACTGCGCAAAATTCTCGTCGGTGGTGACAAGGCCGCTGGCGGCTTGCAGATCCCGGTCGTGGAAGTGCCGGCGGGTCAGGCCAAGGACACCGTCACCCTGTTCCTCTCCGGCGACGGTGGCTGGCGGGATCTAGATAAAGACGTCGCTGGAGAAATGGCCAAGATCGGCTATCCGGTGGTCGGCATCGACACCCTGCGCTACTACTGGCAGCACAAAAGTCCCGAGCAAAGTGCGCTCGACCTGACCGAGTTGATGCAGCACTACCGGCAGAAATGGGGCACCAAACGCTTCATCCTCACCGGCTACTCCTTCGGAGCCGATGTCCTGCCGGCAATCTACAACCGTCTGGAACCGTCCGAACAGCAACGCATCGACGCCATCATCCTGCTCGCCTTCGCCCGCACCGGCAGCTTCGAAATCGAAGTCGAGGGCTGGCTGGGCAACGCCGGCAAAGAAGCCGCCACCGGCCCGGAAATGGCCAGATTGCCCGCCGCTAAGGTCGCGTGCATCTACGGTGAAGAAGAAGCCGATGAAAGCGGCTGCACCGACAAGACGGCTGTTGGTGAAGCGATCAAGCTGCCGGGCGGTCATCACTTCGACGAGAACTACCCGGCGCTGGCCAAGCGGCTGGTGGACGTGATCGAGAAGCGGCAGGGCAAAGTCGCTCAAGAGTAATCTGAGCCGCAAACAAAAAGCCCCCGCTACCGTGAAGGCAACGAGGGCTTTTGCTTACAATCGACGCTCTGCGGCGTCATAAACCTCTGCGTCACGTCGAGCACCGACCGCAACAATCAATACCTGGATCGCCTTCCCGTTAACTCGATAAACAATCCGCGTGTCGCCAGTTCGAATTCGTCTACAACCTGCGAGGCTCGCTCTCAGTGGTTTACCGCTCTTGTCTGGCTCACCGTTGATAATCCGCTCTTCGATCACATCCAGAATGCGATTTGCCGCAACAGCTCCCAGTAGGTCCAGATCCTTTTGGACATCCGGGTGATAGATAACGCCCCACACCATCCCCAGCTCCTTTAGTCTTTTCTGGCGTACCGTGCCCGCATATCGTCATGGCTGACTGCCTGAGCCTCATCAAAACCGGTCAAGCGTTCCCGAGCGGCGACTTCAATCCGAAGGTCATCCAGCTCGTCGAGCATTTCCTGATAGGCATCGACATTGATGATCACCGCTGCTGGTTGATTGTCTTTGAAAATGACCAATCGCTCAGTGGCGCGACTGGAAATCTCCTTAAGCCTCGCGCTGAAGCCCCTGACCATCGCTGTTACAGATATCGCTTGGTCAGCACGCTCTAGTAATGCCGTCATACTCACCTCTCTACACCAACATGCAAATTGAACACACAGTTCTACGCAAAGTATTGCGTTGAATTAGACATCTATCAACCGCCAATCGAGCAAGAGCGACCAACTGTCCTCGCCCGCGTACAAGAAAGCCCCCGCCACCTTCACGGCAACGGGGGCTTTTTGATGCCGCAGCCTTACATCTCCACCTGCGTCCCCAACTCAATCACCCGATTCAGCGGCAGATTGAAGAAACGCAAATTGCCATTGGCGTTCTTCAACATGAACGCGAACAACGCCTCGCGCCAGCGGGCCATGCCTTCCAGTTTGGAGGCAATGACCGTCTCGCGGCTGAGGAAGTAGGTGGTACGCATCGGGCTGAAATCGAGGTCGCTCAGGTGACACAATGTCAGCGCTTGCGGCACATCCGGCTCGTCGACGAAGCCGAAGTGCAGGATCACCCGGAAGAAGCCTTCACCGTGGGACTCGACCTCGAAGCGACGGGTCGGAGGTACGCGCGGGATGTCTTCGTATACCACCGTCAGCAGCACCACTTGTTCGTGCAACACCTGGTTATGCAACAGGTTGTGCAGCAACGCGTGGGGCACAGCGTCCGGGCGCGCGGTGAGGAACACGGCGGTACCCTGAACCCGATGCGGCGGTTGCACGGCAATACTGCTGATGAAAATCGGCAGCGGCAGCCCGCCCTCGTCCATGCGCTCGACCAGCAGCTGCTTGCCGCGCTTCCAGGTGGTCATCAGGACGAACAGTGCGATACCGGCGATCACCGGGAACGCGCCGCCCTGAATGATTTTCGGCACATTGGCGGCGAAGTACAGACCGTCCACCAGCAGGAAACCGAGCAACAGCGGAACCGCCAGAATAGGCGGCCACTTCCACAGCAGCAGGATCACCGCCGACACCAGGATGGTGGTCATCAGCATGGTGCCGGTCACGGCCACGCCGTAAGCCGAAGCCAGCGCGCCGGAAGACTCGAAACCCAGCACCAGCAGGATCACGCCGACCATCAGCGACCAGTTAACCGCGCCAATGTAGATCTGACCCTGTTCGGCGCTGGAGGTGTGCTGGATGTGCATGCGCGGAATATAGCCGAGCTGGATCGCCTGACGGGTCAGGGAAAACGCACCGGAGATCACCGCTTGCGAGGCAATCACCGTGGCCATGGTCGACAAACCAACCAGCGGAATCAGCGCCCAGCTTGGCGCCAGCAGATAGAACGGGTTGCGTGCTGCTTCCGGGTCGCCGAGCAGCAGTGCGCCCTGCCCGAAGTAATTCAGCATCAGCGCCGGCAACACGAGGATGAACCAAGCGCGGGCAATCGGCTTGCGGCCGAAGTGGCCCATGTCGGCGTACAGTGCCTCGGCGCCGGTCAAGGCCAGCACCACGGCGCCAAGGATCGCTACGCCCATGCCCGGATGCACGACAAAAAAGCGCACGGCCCAGGCCGGGTTCATCGCTTGCAACACTTCGGGGTGTTGCAGGATGCCGTAGACGCCCAACGCGCCCAGCACCAAAAACCAGGTGACCATGATCGGGCCGAACAAAATGCCGATTCGCGCAGTGCCGTGACGTTGAATCAAAAAGAGCGCGACCAGCACGATCAAAGACAATGGCACCACCCAATGGTCGATGCCATCGAACGCAAGGCCCAGGCCCTCTACCGCCGACAGTACGGAAATCGCCGGGGTGATCATGCTGTCACCGTAAAAAAGCGCCGCGCCGATCAGACCGCAAACCACCAGCAGGCTACGCAACTTCGCATGCCCTGCCGCCGCGCGCCGAGCCAGCGCGGTCAAGGCCATGATGCCGCCCTCGCCCTGGTTGTCGGCCCGCAGCACGAACATCATGTATTTGATCGAGACCACCCAAATCAGCGACCAGAAGATCAGTGCCAGAATCCCCAGCACGCCGTCATGATTGACGGGCACGCCGTAACCTCCTGAGAACACTTCCTTGAGGGTGTACAGAGGGCTTGTGCCGATGTCGCCATAAACTACCCCGACCGCTGCGACCAACATGCCGATCGGCTTCGCCGCCGAATGTTCCGCGCCCGCCGTCTGACTACTTGCCTGACCCATCCCACACTCCTGATACCCAGACCGGACTTCTTCGGAAAAAGCACTATGCTTAGCTGCGCAGCATGCGCTGTTTTACTAACTGTTACAGACGTTTTGTTGACTGCGAAAAATCGATAAAGCTCAAAACCGCGAAGCATAGCGCAGCACTCGTCGTATTTCCCCGCATAAAGCTGGTCAAGTGCGCGTCCCATCGCTAGAATTGCGCACTTTTTGATCAGAGGCATACCAAGTGCCCGTCAGCCGCCTTGCCGCCCTCGGCATCAGGCGTCACAAATACCGAGGTTAGACATGTCCACAGCTCCTGCGCCGGCCAATCCAAAGGTTGGTTTCGTATCCCTGGGTTGCCCCAAAGCACTGGTCGACTCCGAGCGCATCCTTACCCAGCTGCGCATGGAAGGCTATGACGTGGTGTCCACGTATCAGGACGCAGACGTCGTGGTGGTGAACACCTGCGGCTTCATCGATTCGGCCAAGGCTGAATCTTTGGAAGTGATCGGCGAAGCGATCAAGGAAAACGGCAAGGTCATCGTTACCGGCTGCATGGGCGTGGAAGAAGGCAACATTCGCAAGATTCACCCAAGCGTGCTGTCCGTGACCGGTCCGCAGCAGTACGAGCAAGTGGTCAATGCCGTGCATGACGCCGTGCCGCCGCGCCAGGATCACAACCCGCTGATCGATCTGGTGCCACCGCAAGGGATCAAGCTGACGCCGCGTCACTACGCGTACCTGAAGATTTCCGAAGGCTGCAACCACAGCTGCAGCTTCTGCATCATCCCCTCGATGCGCGGCAAACTGGTCAGCCGTCCGGTCGGCGACGTGCTCGACGAGGCCCAGCGCCTGGTCAAGGCCGGCGTCAAAGAGTTGCTGGTGATTTCGCAAGACACCAGCGCCTACGGCGTCGACGTGAAATACCGCACCGGTTTCTGGAACGGCGCGCCGGTGAAAACCCGCATGACCGAACTCTGCGAAGCCCTGAGCAGCCTCGGCGTATGGGTGCGCTTGCACTATGTTTACCCGTATCCGCACGTCGACGAGCTGATTCCGCTGATGGCTGCCGGGAAAATCCTGCCGTACCTGGACATCCCGTTCCAGCACGCCAGCCCGAAAGTCCTCAAGTCAATGAAACGCCCGGCGTTTGAAGACAAGACCCTGGCGCGCATCAAGAACTGGCGCGAGATCTGCCCGGACCTGATCATCCGGTCGACCTTCATCGTCGGCTTCCCTGGCGAGACCGAAGAAGACTTCCAGTATTTGCTTAACTGGCTGACCGAGGCCCAACTCGACCGCGTCGGCTGCTTCCAGTACTCGCCGGTTGAAGGCGCGCCGGCCAACCTGCTGGACCTGGAGATCGTGCCGGACGACGTCAAGCAGGATCGCTGGGACCGCTTCATGGCGCATCAGCAAGCGATCAGCTCGGCACGTCTGCAAATGCGCGTTGGCCGTGAAATCGAAGTGCTGGTCGATGAAGTCGACGAGCAAGGCGCGGTCGGCCGCTGCTTCTTCGATGCCCCGGAAATCGACGGCAACGTGTTCATCGACAACGGCAGCAACCTGAAACCGGGCGATAAAGTCTGGTGCAAAGTGACCGATGCCGACGAATACGACCTGTGGGCTGAACAGATCTAAAAGCAAAAAATACGAAAGCCCTGCTCTCCTGGCGAGATGCGGGGCTTTTTTAGGTCTATCGTTTGAGGGTGAAAAGGACGCATGACACCAACGACTCAAGGAGCCCCGGCCATGGGCCAACATTCGGTCATTCACACGCCGAGACAGCGCGACTACGTGGAACTCACGCGGGTATGGGAAGCCTCGGTGCGCGCCACCCATGATTTTCTGCCCGACAGCTACATTGAACTGCTGAAAAATCTGGTACTGACCCGCTACCTGGATGCGGTGATGCTGGTCTGCACCAAAGATTCGCGGCAACGCATCACCGGTTTTGCCGGGGTCGCGGTGGGCAAGATTGAAATGCTGTTCATCGATCCGGCCCATCGGGGTCAGGGTTTGGGCAAGCAGTTGCTGCGTTACGCCATGGAGCAGTTCAACGCCGATCAGCTGGACGTCAACGAGCAGAATACCCAGGCGCTGGCGTTTTACCTCAAGCAGGGTTTCGAGGTGGTCGGCCGCTCGGAGGTGGACGGGATGGATCAGCCTTATCCGTTGCTGCACATGCGGTTGCGCCAAAACCAGCAGCGTTCACAACATGCCTGACGCCATAGAACCCCTGTGGGAGCTGGCCTGCCAGCGATGCAGACGCTACGGTTTGTCAGATACACCGAGGTGATGCAATCGCTGGCAGGCCAGCTCCCACAGGAAATTCAGCCGTACTGAAATGGACCCGCGATTAACCGGCGCCAGGCAGGTACAATGCCTACCCCTTTTTTGTTACGGCCCTGTCATGACTGACCCGATTCGTCTCTCCAAACGCCTCATCGAACTCGTCGGCTGTTCCCGTCGGGAGGCTGAGCTGTTCATTGAGGGCGGCTGGGTCACCGTGGACGGTGAGGTCATCGACGAGCCGCAATTCAAGGTCGACACGCAGAAGGTCGAGCTCGATCCGCAAGCCCAGGCTACTGCGCCAGAGCCGGTGACTATTCTGTTCAACGTTCCTGCTGACATGGACGCGGAAACGGCCATGGCTACCATCAGCGCCGAAACCCTGAGCGAAGAACATCGCTTCAGCAAACGCCCGCTCAAGGGCCACTTCCTGCGCCTGACCGCCAGCACTGATCTGCAGGCCAACGCCAGCGGTCTGTTGGTGTTCACTCAGGACTGGAAGATCCTGCGCAAGCTGACCGCCGATGCCGCAAAAATCGAGCAGGAGTATGTGGTCGAGGTTGAAGGCGAGATGGTGGCTCACGGCCTCAACCGTCTGAATCACGGCCTGACGTACAAGGGCAAGGAACTGCCGGCGGTGAAAGCCAGCTGGCAGAACGAAAACCGTCTGCGCTTTGCGATGAAGAACCCGCAACCGGGGGTCATCGCCCTGTTCTGCCAGGCCGTAGGCCTCAAGGTCGTTGCGATTCGGCGCATCCGCATAGGCGGCGTGTCCATCGGCAAAGTACCGCTGGGCCAATGGCGCTACCTGTCCGGCAAAGAAAAGTTTTAAGACTTGTCACGCCGCCCCACTTTTTCGGCGTCGCTGTGTAAGCGGCGCCCACTGCTGAATATCAGGATTGCACACCATGATTCATAACGACGTACTGCGCAGCGTGCGCTACATGCTCGACATCAGCGACAAGAAAGTCATCGAGATCATCAAGCTCGGCGGCATGGACGTGAGCCTCGAGGATTTGCAGACGTACCTCGACAAGAAAGAGGAGGACGAAGAAGGCTTCGTACGTTGCCCGGACGAGGTCATGGCGCATTTCCTTGATGGCCTGGTGACCTTCAAACGCGGCAAGGACGAAAGCCGTCCGCCGCAGCCGATCGAAACGCCAGTGACCAACAACATCATCCTGAAGAAACTGCGTGTGGCCTTCGAACTGAAGGAAGACGACATGCACGCCATTCTCAAAGCTTCCGAGTTCCCGGTCTCCAAGCCGGAACTGAGCGCACTGTTCCGCAAGTTCGGCCACACCAACTATCGCCCGTGCGGCGACCAGTTGCTGCGCAACTTCCTCAAGGGGCTCACTCTGCGAGTGAGAGCGTAAAAAAGCTGCAAGCTGCAAGCTGCAAGCTTGAAGCGGAACCCGATCCTCTTGCAGCTTGCAGCTTGCAGCTTGTATCTGGGCCGAATGGCCCCCCATTCCTCGCAAAAATAGTGGCTCCGCTTCATGCGGCTGACGACTAGGGTGTAATCACCCTCAGCTCTCAGGATTTGCCATGCACCCATACTTTTCCCTGCAAGGCCGCACCGCTCTGGTGACCGGCGGCACCCGTGGTATTGGCAAAATGATTGCCAAGGCTTATGTCGAGGCCGGCGCCACCGTCTACGTCTGCTCCCGCGATGCCGAAGCCTGCCAGCAAACGGCTGACGAACTCAGTGCGCTTGGCCGATGCCACGGGGTCGCAGCAAACCTCGCCACTGAAGCGGGCGTACAGCAACTGGCGACGCGGTTGGGACAACAGATCACGCATCTGGACATCCTGGTCAACAACGCGGGCACCACATGGGGTGCCCCGCTGGAAAGCTATCCGGTGAAGGGCTGGGAAAAAGTCATGCAGCTCAACGTGACCTCAGTGTTCAACTGCATCCAGCAGTTTCTGCCCCTGCTGCGCAAAGCCGGCTCGGCCGCAAATCCGGCGCGCATCATCAACATCGGCTCAGTGGCGGGTATTTTCGTCCTTCGGCGAACAGGCTTACGCCTATGGGCCGAGCAAGGCAGCGCTGCATCAATTGTCGCGGATTCTGGCGCGAGAACTGGTGGGTCAGCACATCAACGTCAACGTGATTGCACCAGGACGGTTTCCGAGCAAGATGACCCAGCATATCGGGAACGATGAGCAGGCGCTGGCGGAGGATACGGCGTTGATTCCGATGAAACGTTGGGGGCGTGAGGAAGAAATGGCGGCGCTGGCGATCAGTCTGGCGAGTACGGCGGGAGCGTATATGACCGGGAATATTATTCCTCTGGATGGTGGGTTCAGTCTGTAATCCGCGTTGCGGCCATCGCGAGCAGGCTCGCTCCCACACTGGATCTCCTGTGCACCATAGATCACCTGTGGGAGCGAGCCTGCTCGCGAAGTGGCCGGCACAAGCACCCCTGAATTCAGTTTGATCGGGTTATCATGCCCGCCCAGATTCCCGCCTCGACCCCAGACCATGACCTACAGCGTTTCCCCGATCGGCTTCGTGCGCTCCTGCTTCAAGGAGAAGTTCGCCATCCCGCGCCAGCCACAACTGGCCCCGGCCGCTCGCGGTGTACTGGAACTGGTCGCACCCTTCAATCAGGGCGAAGCCGTGCAAGGTCTGGAGCAGGTCAGCCACGTCTGGCTACTGTTTCTGTTTCATCAGGCGCTGGAGGACAAGCCGCGCTTGAAAGTCCGCCCTCCTCGCCTGGGTGGCAACAAATCCATGGGCGTTTTTGCCACCCGAGCCACGCACCGGCCGAATGGCATCGGTCAATCCGTGGTCAAGCTGGATAAGGTGGAGGCCGATCGCCTGTGGATATCCGGCATTGATCTGCTGGATGGCACACCCATTCTCGACATCAAGCCCTACGTGCCGTACGCCGACATCATCGACTCGGCCTCCAACACCATCGCCAGCGCAGCGCCGCAGCTGATTGCTGTGCAGTGGACGGATACGGCGCTGATCCAGGCTCACGAGCATGCTCAGCGCCTTGACGAGCCCTTGGTTGCCCTGATTGAGCAATGTCTGGCGCAGGATCCGCGCCCGGCGTATCAAACCACGGTCCCGGAGCGTGAATACGGCGCGCAATTGTGGGATGTGGATGTGCGTTGGCATTACCCCGAGGTGGGTCTGATCCGGGTCCTGGAAGTTATTACCGTTAAGGGTTGAACGCCAAAAACGCAAAAGCCCGCGCTACCTCTGAAGGCAACGCGGGCTTTTCGATGGTCACCATCAAACCCATGTGGGAGCGAGTCTGCTCGCGATGGCGGCGTAACATTCAACGATGACGTTGACGGACAGTCCGCTATCGCGAGCAGGTTCGCTCCCACAAGTAGAGCAGTGCAGTGGTTTCTTACTTCTCGACAAATGCTCGCTCGATCAGGTAATCACCCGGCTCGCGCATACGCGGCGAAACCTTCAGGCCGAAGCTGTTCAAGACTTCGCTGGTTTCGTCGAGCATGCTCGGGCTACCGCACAGCATGGCGCGGTCGTCCTGCGGGTTGATCGGTGGCAGACCGATGTCGCTGAATAGCTTGCCGCTGCGCATCAGGTCGGTCAAACGGCCTTCGTTCTCGAACGGTTCGCGGGTCACGGTCGGGTAGTAGATCAACTTGTCACGCAGGGACTCGCCGAAAAATTCGTTCTGCGGCAGGTGCTCGGTGATGAACTCGCGGTAAGCGACTTCGTTGACGTAACGCACGCCGTGGCAAAGGATCACTTTCTCGAAACGCTCGTAGGTTTCCGGGTCCTGGATGACGCTCATGAACGGCGCCAGACCGGTACCTGTACTGAGCAGGTACAAATGTTTGCCAGGCTTCAAGTCATCCAGAACCAGCGTGCCGGTAGGCTTCTTGCTGATGATGATCTCGTCGCCTTCCTTCAGATGCTGCAACTGGGAAGTCAGCGGACCGTCAGGCACCTTGATGCTGAAAAACTCGAGATGCTCTTCCCAGTTCGGGCTGGCAATCGAGTAAGCCCGCATGAGCGGCCGGCCGTTGGGTTGTTGCAGGCCGATCATCACGAACTGACCGTTCTCGAAGCGCAGGCCCGGATCGCGGGTGCACTTGAAGCTGAACAGAGTGTCATTCCAGTGATGAACACTGAGGACACGCTCGTGGTTCATGTTGCTCATGTACGTGGGACTCCTGGGAATTTGGTCTGCGCGTGCTTGGCGCCTGCTGCTTGAAAAAAACAGTTGTGCGCAATTGCATCGCATTCTAATAGCAGTAACAATATCTGTTAAATGGATTATTAAGATAAGGGTTATCGGTTATATAGATATGCGATTTACTCTCCGTCAACTTCAAGTATTCGTCGCCGTCGCCCAGCAGGAAAGCGTATCCCGTGCCGCGCTGACGCTCAACCTCTCACAATCGGCGGCGAGCACCTCGATCACCGAACTCGAGCGCCAATCCAGCTGCCAGCTGTTTGATCGCGCCGGCAAACGGCTGAGCCTCAACGCCCTCGGTAAACAGTTACTGCCGCAAGCGGTGGCACTGCTCGATCAGGCCAAGGAGATCGAAGACTTGCTAAACGGCAAGTCAGGTTTCGGCTCGCTGGCGGTCGGCGCCACCTTGACCATCGGCAATTATCTGGCGACCTTGCTGATCGGCAGCTTCATGCAACGTCACCCGGAAAGCCAGGTGAAGCTGCACGTGCAAAATACCGCCAACATCGTGCAACAAGTCGCTCACTATGAAATTGATCTGGGTCTGATTGAAGGCGATTGCAGCCACCCGGACATCGAGGTGCAGAGCTGGGTGGAAGATGAGCTGGTAGTGTTCTGCGCACCGCAACATCCGCTGGCCAGCCGCGGTGCGGCAACGATGGACGAACTCAGTCAGGAAGCCTGGATCTTGCGTGAACAGGGCTCAGGTACTCGGCTGACCTTTGATCAGGCCATGCGTCATCATCGCAGCGGATTGAACATTCGTCTTGAGCTGGAGCACACCGAAGCGATCAAACGCGCGGTGGAATCAGGTTTGGGGATTGGCTGCATATCGCGCCTGGCGCTACGCGACGCGTTTCGCCGTGGCAGCCTGGTGCCGGTGGAAACACCGGACCTGGATCTCGCCCGGCAGTTCTACTTCATCTGGCACAAACAGAAATATCAGACCTCGGCGATGCGCGAATTCCTCGACCTGTGCCGCGCTTTTACCGCTGGGGTTCAGCGCAGCGACGAGATCGTATTGCCTAATATTGCTTAAAGCAGAATCACTGCCCACACCAGACCGATCATGGTCAGCGCCACAAACTGAGCAGCGCTGCCCATGTCCTTGGCGTTTTTCGACAGAGGGTGCAACTCGAGCGAGATACGGTCAATCGCCGCTTCGACCGCAGAGTTGAGCAACTCCACAATCAGCGCCAGAAGACACACGGCGATCAGCAGCGCCTGCTCGACGCGGCTGACATCCAGAAAAAACGACAGCGGAATCAAAACGACGTTGAGCAACACCAACTGCCGAAAAGCGGCTTCACCGGTGAAGGCGGCGCGCAGACCATCCAGCGAATAACCGGAGGCATTGAGGATGCGTTTCAGGCCGGTCTGGCCTTTGAAAGGAGACATAGAGTGGGCAACTGACCAAAAGAAAGTGGGAAAGCTAGATCAATCAAAGTCAAAAAAGCGTGAAGACGCCAAACCCTAGTGGCTGGAAATTGACTCAAGCTGTTGCAGCAGTAAAGCAGCCTGGGTACGGGTGCGCACATTCAGCTTGCGGAATATCGCCGTGACATGAGCTTTGATGGTCGCTTCGGAAACGCTCAGCTCGTATGCGATCTGCTTGTTCAGCAAGCCCTCACAGACCATGGTCAGTACTCGAAACTGTTGCGGCGTCAGGCTGGCAAGGCCTTCACTGGCGGCTTTCGCTTCGGCGGAAACAATGACGGCTTCGAACGCCTGAGGCGGCCAGAACACATCGCCATCGAGCACGGCCCGCACGGCTTTTTGAATGACAGTCAGGTCGCTCGACTTGGGAATGAATCCGCTGGCCCCGAACTCGCGGGACTTCACCATGATCGTCGCTTCTTCCTGAGCGGAAATCATCACCACCGGAATCTGCGGATACTGCCCGCGTAGCAGCACCAGCCCGGAAAAGCCGTAGGCGCCGGGCATGTTCAAATCGAGCAAGACCAGATCCCAGTCGGCCTTCTCATCCAGACGGGTCTCCAGCTCGGCAATGCTCGCCACTTCCACCAAACGAACGTCAGGGCCGAGGCCCAGGGTTAGCGCCTGATGCAAAGCGGAACGAAACAGCGGATGGTCATCGGCAATCAGGATTTCGTATGTGGCCATTGTTCTATTGATCCTGTTTTTCAAACAACTGGAGGTGCAGCCACGCAACTGCGCCAACAGAGCACGATCAACGCCAATCACGTCAAAAAACGGCGTTTCAAACTGCGGCCGCGCCCTAATCGGCGCCAAGCATGCCCAGCGAAGTCAGGGTGGTCAAGCGACGTGCTCGGTAGACACTTTTGCAGTATGGGCGACAATCAGCAGATGACGACAGCCGTGTTTTGCAGGAAAGGCTCAAGCTCGGCATGCGCCGCAGTGGACACGTTCATATCGAGCTGATGTTTGGCGTCCAGGTAGTGCTGGCTGAACACATCGAAATACGCGTCCAGTGCCGACGCCGCCGCGCTATCGCCGGCAAGATCGAGGCATAACGCGGCCACTTCTGCAGTGCACAGATGCTCGCTGCGGGTCGACCGGCGTAATCGATAGCGGGACAGTTTTTCCGGCAGCAGGCTGAGAATCGGCAATTTGTCCAGATAAGGACTCTTGCGAAAAATCTTGCGTGCCTCGGTCCAGGTGGCGTCCAGCAGGATAAACAGCGGCCGCTTGGTGCTGGCGGTGTCAACGCTGTGGGTTACACGCTCTGGCTCAACGTATTCGCCGGGAAATACCAGGTAAGGTTGCCACTGCGGGTCCGCGAGCAACGCCAACAGTTGCGGATCTGTTTCAGTGCGCGACCAGATGAACGCGTGATTATCGCGCACCACATCGGCAATCAACCAACCGGTGTTGCTGGGTTTGAACACTTCCTTGTTGGTCATGATCAGACACACGCCGGCGCGAGCCTCAACCTGTGGACGCCAGGCGCACAGGCAGTGGCTCTCGATCACACGACAAGCGCGGCATCGCGGTGCACGCCAGCCACGGGCCTGAATGGGCTTGATACCCTCTTCTTCGCGCTGATCGCGCAGGCGGGCGACGGCGTTCGATGCAAAGGACTGGCTCATCGCAGGCACATCCTGCGGGGAAGGAAAATCGACACGAACAACACTCGGTAGGGTAGAAAGTATCGGCAGTTTATCAGAGCAGCCGGCGCAAGCCTGTACCGTACAGGCCCCGTCCCCTATAATTTGCCGCCACTGAACGCACAGTCATGTGAGGGGTCGAACCACCTGTCACTGAGCACCCGTCACTGAATCAGGAGAGTTTCATGCTGCGCCTTATCGTTCCCACCGCGGCCATTTTGCTCGCATCGTCTTTCAGCGCTCAGGCTGCTTCCTTGAGTGAGCAGAATCTGAATCGGGAACTGCGAAACGTCGCCGCACAAAGCAGCGCTGGCACTCCACGGGCCATCAACGAAGACATTCTTGATCAAGGCTATACAGCCGAAGGCAACGTGCTGATCAATCACCTGAGCGTGCAGAGCAGTCATGCCGACAAAATGCGCGCCGATCCCAAAGCCGTGTATTTCCAGCTTGGCGCCTCTGTTTGCAACAATCCTTCCTTCCGCAAGCTGATGGCCAAGGGAGCAGTCATGCGTTATGACTTCACTGAAGTGAAAACCAACCGCTCGGTCGGTTCTGCCAGCTATCAGGAATCGGATTGCCCCAAGGCAACGCCCGCAAAAAAGAAGTAATCAACGCGACTGAGCATTCGCGCGTCGCTGTTCATCCTCGGCGCGCAGCTCTGCCAACAAAGCCTGCAAATATCTGGAGCGCCGATCGGCACCCTCGAGACGTCGGCAGCACTCTTCTTCAAGACTCAGGTTATTGGTCTCGGCGGATGATTTGAGCAATCGATACAGTTGCGTATCGATCTCCAGAATGACTCTGGCCATTGCTTCGGCTCCCTGCTCGTCGCCCTCGCTTGAGCGAAAAAAAATCCTTTACCTGCTTGTCCGTGCGTCCCGCGGGACTCAAATATGTGGTGTAACGCCTGTGATTCAGTAAATCAGAGTGTGGGGCTTGCGGTATGCCTTCAGACGAGCGGTGAAACCCGCCTTAAATCGTCAATAAGCAGTTGCCAGGAAAGACTTTGCGGCGCAATGATCATCGCAGCGACGATCAACACATGAGGGTCCGGATTACGACTCAGTTGGACCGTCCAGGCGCCAGCCTGGGCTGTCAGTGACACACGAGGTATTGCGGCGCCGACGACTGCCTCGTCGTAGCCAAGGGCTTTGTGCAGAAGGAGAAGTTGAATGCCTTACCAACCGAATGACCTCCTCAGCCGTCATTTCGAAGAAAGCGGCCACGACCTCATCAGCAAGGTTGAAGATCAACTCAAGCTTGTTTCACCCAACAGCCAGAACATCCCGATCTACCGCGACATGATCCTCACCGTGCTGCGCATGGCCCAGGAAGATCACAACCGCTGGAACGCCAAAATCACCCTGCAGGCCTTGCGCGAACTCGAGCAAGCATTCCGCGTGCTCGAAAAGTTTCGCGGACGACGCAAGGTCACGGTTTTTGGTTCGGCCCGAACACCGATCGAGCATCCTCTGTATGCAATGGCCCGAGAACTCGGCGCTGCACTGGCGCGCTCCGACCTGATGGTCATCACCGGGGCCGGAGGCGGCATCATGGCTGCGGCCCACGAAGGTGCCGGCCGCGAACACAGCCTAGGGTTCAATATCACTCTACCGTTCGAGCAACACGCCAATCCGACCGTCAATGGCACCAGCAACCTGCTGCCCTTCCACTTCTTCTTCACCCGTAAGCTGTTCTTCGTGAAGGAAGCCGACGCATTGGTTCTGTGCCCCGGCGGCTTTGGCACGCTGGATGAAGCGCTGGAAGTTCTGACACTGATTCAAACAGGGAAAAGTCCGCTGGTACCGGTGGTGCTGCTGGATTCACCTGGCGGTAATTTCTGGCAAAGCGCGCTGGATTTCATTCGCAATCAACTGGAAGAAAACCGCTACATCCTGCCGACCGACATGAAGCTTGTCAGCCTGGTTTACAGCGCCGAAGAGGCGGTTGAGCAGATCAATCAGTTCTACAGCAACTTTCACTCGAGCCGCTGGCTCAAGCATCAATTCGTGATCCGGATGAACCATAAGCTAAGCGACGATGCGCTTGAGCAGATGCAGGAGAGTTTTGCCGACCTGTGCCTGAGCGATCACTTTCATCAGCATGCCTACGACGGTGAAGAACACGACGAGCAGCAGTTCAGTCATTTGGCGCGTTTGGCCTTCACCTTTAACGCCCGTAATCATGGACGCCTGCGCGAATTGGTGGACTTTATCAATCTGCCCGAGAACTGGGCGACGGCCCAACCCATTGCCCACCAGCTTTCGCGGGATCCGATACACGTTTCGTGAAGCAGAAAAAAACGGCCCGCTATTCAAATAGCGGGCCGTTTTTGATTAATCATCCATCCCTCGACCACTGAACAAGCGGCTGATCATTTCCATGGAATAACCCCGATAACTCAGAAAGCGGCCTTGCTTGGCGCGTTCCCGTGCGTCTATGGGTAGATGCCCGGAGAACTTGCGTCGCCAGGTATCCTCCAGTTGCTCCTGCCAGTTGATACTGCTCTCGCGAATAGCGAGTTCGATATCTGCACGCTGCAGACCGCGCTGACTTAACTCTTCGCGAATACGCAAAGGGCCGTGGCCGGAGCGCGCCCGATAGGAAACAAAGCTTTCGAGGTAACGGGATTCGGACAGCAAACCCTCTTCCGTCAACCGGTCGAGTGCTGCGTCGATCATCTCGGGGAGTGCACCGCGCTGACGCAGTTTACGCGTCAGTTCGACTCGACCGTGCTCGCGTCGCGCGAGCAGGTCCATTGCGGTCCGCCGCACTGCGACGGGTGTATCGAGTACGGCGGTCATCGGATCAATCAGACATCCACATCAACCAGATCATCTGCTTTGACTCGGTCTGCCGAGGCTTTAACGTCCGGCGCAGGTGTCAGAAGCTTGTCGCGCAACTGCTTCTCAAGCTTGGTGGCGATTTCCGGATTGTCTGCCAGGAACTTGGCCGAATTGGCCTTGCCCTGACCGATCTTGGTGCCTTCATAGGCATACCAGGCACCGGACTTCTCGACGAAACCATGCAGAACCCCAAGGTCGATCATCTCGCCATTGAGGTAGATGCCCTTGCCATAAAGAATCTGGAATTCTGCCTGACGGAACGGCGAAGCGACCTTGTTCTTTACAACCTTGACGCGGGTTTCGCTACCGACAACTTCGTCACCTTCTTTCACCGCGCCAGTACGGCGAATATCCAGACGAACCGATGCATAGAACTTCAGCGCGTTACCACCGGTGGTGGTTTCAGGGCTGCCAAACATCACGCCGATTTTCATACGGATCTGGTTGATGAAAATAACCAGGCAGTTGGCGTTCTTGATGTTACCGGTGATTTTACGCAGCGCCTGAGACATCAGACGAGCCTGCAGGCCCACGTGCATGTCACCCATTTCGCCTTCGATTTCAGCCTTTGGCACCAGCGCTGCTACGGAGTCGACAATGATCACGTCAACCGCGTTGGAACGCACCAGCATGTCGGTGATTTCCAAGGCTTGCTCGCCAGTGTCGGGCTGAGAAACCAGCAAGTCATCAACGTTGACGCCAAGCTTGAGAGCGTATTCCGGGTCGAGGGCGTGTTCAGCATCGACGAATGCGCAGGTCGCGCCGGCTTTTTGAGCCTGGGCAATCACGGACAATGTCAGTGTGGTTTTACCGGAGGATTCTGGACCGTAGATTTCAACGATACGGCCTTTTGGGAGGCCGCCAATGCCCAGCGCAATGTCCAGACCCAGAGAGCCAGTAGAAATGGATGGGATCGCCTGACGGTCCTGATCGCCCATACGCATTACGGCACCCTTGCCGAATTGACGTTCGATCTGACCCAGGGCCGCAGCCAAGGCTTTCTTCTTGTTGTCGTCCATTAAAGTCCTCACGTAATCAATAAGGCCTGACGGCCAACACCTGTATAAGTAGACAGTATTATTCCACAGCACTTCAAGATCGCCTACCCCTGATTTGAGATTTCTCCCGCCGCGTGCCGCAGCAGCCCCTCTAGCGCGGCCTTCACCGTTTGTCGGCGAACTTCGTCACGGTTACCGGGGAAATGCTGAACCTCGCTGAATACCCGCTCGCCCACGCCCCAGGCCAGCCATACGGTGCCCACCGGTTTGTTCGGCGAGCCTCCATCCGGGCCGGCGACACCGCTGACGGCAACGGCGAAATGTGCACGGCTTTTCTCCTGGGCGCCTCGAACCATGGCCTCTACCACCTCGCAACTGACCGCTCCCACCGTCGCAAACAATTCGGGCGGGACCTGCAATTGCTCGGTTTTCTGCCGATTGGAATAGGTGACATAGCCAGCCTCAAACCACGCCGAGCTCCCCGGGATGCGGGTAATCGCCTCCGAGATTCCGCCCCCGGTACAGGACTCCGCTGCGGTGACATGAGCATTGAGAACCTGCAGGCGTCTGCCAAGTTCAGCGGCGAGCTGAGTGATTTCTTTCACGGTCATCTCCAGAGCGTGCGGAATGCGATCTACCGTACACGAGCAAATCGCGCTTGCAAGGCACAGGGTCGATCAAAATGTTAGCGGGAAAACGCAGAGTGCACGAAGCGCAGAAACCGGGAATTCTGACCGACCAGCCGCATCATCACGTCTTACTTCAGCCAAGCCTTTGCGCTTGGCAGGCTTTGATGCCTGCGTCACTTCGACTGCCCATGGTAACCTTGCGCCCATCGCGGAAAAGCCGGGCCAACGTCCCTCCTTTGCCCTACACCTTTCAACGAATTGCCTGATACCCGATGAATAAAGCACTCTCCTCCGACCTGTCCTCTCACACGCCAATGATGCAGCAATATTGGCGCCTGAAGAACCAGCACCCCGACCAGCTCATGTTCTATCGCATGGGCGACTTCTACGAGATCTTCTACGAAGATGCGAAGAAAGCCGCCAAGTTGCTCGACATCACCCTGACCGCCCGTGGGCAATCTGCCGGTCAGGCGATTCCGATGTGTGGGATTCCTTACCACGCAGCGGAAGGTTATCTGGCGAAACTGGTCAAGCTCGGCGAGTCGGTGGTGATCTGCGAACAGGTCGGCGATCCGGCGACCAGTAAGGGGCCGGTCGATCGTCAGGTGGTACGGATCATCACCCCGGGTACGGTCAGTGACGAGGCATTGCTCGACGAACGCCGCGACAACCTGATTGCGGCGGTCCTGGGTGATGAGCGCCTGTTCGGTCTTGCGGTGCTGGACATCACCAGTGGCAACTTCACGGTGCTGGAGATCAAGGGCTGGGAAAACCTGCTGGCGGAACTGGAGCGGGTCAATCCGGTGGAGCTCATGATCCCGGATGACTGGCCAAAAGATCTTCCCGCGGAGAAACGCCGTGGGGTTCGGCGTCGTGCGCCGTGGGATTTCGAGCGCGACTCGGCATTGAAAAGTCTCTGCCAGCAATTCTCGACTCAGGACCTCAAAGGTTTCGGCTGCGAGAATCTGACGCTGGCCATCGGTGCAGCCGGTTGCCTGCTCAGTTACGCCAAGGAAACCCAGCGCACCGCCCTGCCGCATTTGCGCAGTCTGCGCCATGAGCGCCTGGACGACACCGTAGTTCTGGACGGTGCGAGTCGTCGCAACCTGGAGCTGGACACCAACCTCGCCGGTGGCCGCGACAACACCTTGCAATCGGTGGTCGATCGCTGCCAGACCGCCATGGGCAGCCGCTTGTTGACGCGCTGGCTGAACCGGCCACTGCGGGATCTGACGGTGCTGCTGGCACGACAGACGTCGATCACCTGCCTGCTCGACCGCTATCGGTTCGAAAAACTGCAACCGCAGCTCAAGGAAATCGGCGACATCGAGCGGATTCTGGCGCGGATTGGTCTGCGCAATGCCCGCCCCCGTGACCTGGCAAGGCTACGCGATGCCCTGGGCGCACTGCCCGAGTTGCAACAGGCAATGACCGAGCTGGAAGCGCCGCACATCATTCAACTGGCAGCGACCACCAGCACCTATCCGGAACTGGCAGCACTGCTGGCAAAAGCCATCATCGACAACCCGCCAGCGGTGATCCGCGATGGCGGCGTGTTGAAAACCGGTTACGACAGCGAACTCGATGATCTGCAATCGTTGAGCGAAAACGCCGGGCAATTCCTCATCGACCTGGAAGCGCGCGAGAAGGCACGCACCGGCCTGTCGCATTTGAAAGTCGGTTACAACCGCATTCACGGTTACTTCATCGAGCTACCGAGCAAACAGGCCGAATCGGCGCCGGCCGATTACATCCGTCGGCAAACGCTTAAAGGTGCCGAGCGTTTCATTACGCCGGAGCTGAAAGCGTTCGAAGACAAGGCCCTGTCGGCGAAAAGCCGGGCACTGGCCCGCGAAAAAATGCTCTATGAGGCGCTCCTCGAAGACCTGATCGCCCAGTTGCCTCCGCTACAGGACACCGCGGCTGCACTTGCCGAACTGGATGTTTTGAGTAACCTCGCCGAGCGCGCACTGAACCTCGACCTGAACTGCCCACGCTTTGTCGATGAACCGTGCATGCGCATCAGCCAGGGTCGCCACCCGGTGGTCGAGCAAGTGCTGACCACACCGTTCGTGGCTAATGATCTGAGCCTCGACGACAACACCCGAATGCTGATCATTACCGGACCTAACATGGGCGGTAAATCCACCTATATGCGGCAGACCGCGTTGATCGTGCTGCTCGCGCACATCGGCAGCTTCGTGCCGGCGGCGAGTTGCGAACTGTCGCTGGTCGACCGGATTTTCACCCGGATCGGCTCCAGTGACGATCTGGCGGGCGGGCGCTCGACGTTCATGGTCGAGATGAGCGAAACCGCGAACATCCTGCACAATGCTACCGAGCGCAGTCTGGTGTTGATGGACGAGGTCGGGCGCGGTACCAGCACATTCGACGGTCTGTCCCTGGCATGGGCAGCGGCGGAGCGGCTGGCGCATCTACGCGCCTATACGTTGTTCGCCACCCATTATTTCGAGCTGACGGTATTGCCGGAAGCCCAGCCGTTGGTGGCCAACGTGCACCTCAACGCTACGGAGCACAACGAGCGCATTGTCTTCCTTCACCACGTATTGCCGGGACCGGCCAGCCAGAGTTATGGCTTGGCGGTTGCGCAACTGGCCGGCGTACCCAGCGAAGTGATCGTGCGTGCCCGAGAGCACCTCGGTCGGCTGGAAGCTACGGCGCTGCCACATGACGTGCCAAAGCCAGTCAAAGGCAAACCGGCCGCGCCGCAGCAGAGCGACATGTTTGCCAGCCTGCCCCATCCGGTGCTGGATGACCTGGCCAGACTCGACCTGGATGACATGACGCCGCGCCGCGCGCTGGAAATGCTCTATACACTGAAGACACGGATCTAACGCACTTGCCTGCAAGCTGTTAGAATCTCGCGCGGTTTGGGATGCTGCAAGCTACAGCCTGGCTTGCAGACTATCGCTCCCAAACCCGGCGACCCCAACGTGAAGGGGCTCCGCTGCAGCCGCCTGAGGAGAGAATTAGAAATGACCTTCGTCGTCACCGACAACTGCATCAAGTGCAAGTACACCGACTGCGTAGAAGTCTGTCCGGTGGACTGCTTTTACGAAGGCCCGAACTTCCTGGTGATTCACCCGGATGAGTGCATCGACTGCGCACTGTGCGAACCGGAATGCCCTGCCGTGGCTATCTTCTCGGAAGATGAAGTGCCTGCCGGTATGGAGAATTTCATTCAGTTGAACGTCGAGCTGGCTGAAATCTGGCCGAACATTACTGAACGTAAAGACCCGTTGCCTGAGTCCGCCGCCTGGGACGGTAAACCCGGCAAGCTCGAGCACCTCGAACGCTGATCTTCCCCGCGTTCCAAAAAGGCCCCTTGCGGGCCTTTTTACTTTTCTGCAGACAAAAAAAGGGGCGGTTTGACCCGCCCACATTTTTCCCTATCCCTGTGTTCCTTTTCATCCTCCTGATGAATCGCTTCCTGCCATGTCCTTATCCCTCATCCCTGAAGGTTGTGTCTGTCCGTCGACACACCCCGGATACTAGTGGGTTTTCAGGCAAGAGCAATCGATCACGAAGACTGCAGCAGGCAGTCCATGAAATCGGGTCCGCACGAAAATATAGAGTGTAATCAGAAGGTTGAACTAATTCGCCGAGGGTAAATAGCAGTGCTCCGATGTGGAGAAATAGCGAACACTTACACAAGAGTAGGCTGAGGCTTACATCTTCAGACTCCAAATGACAAAGTTCACTCGGTGCTATTTCCGGCAACAAAAAGCCCCGAACCAGTCGGGGCTTTTTGTTGTTTGGCGCGTGTTCTTACTGGAACAATGACTCGCTCGACAGGCCATTCTTCTCGAGAATTTCCCGAAGACGTTTAAGCCCCTCAACCTGGATCTGTCTGACCCGCTCACGGGTCAGGCCGATTTCCAGGCCCACATCCTCAAGCGTGCTGCTCTCGTGCCCGCGCAGGCCGAAGCGGCGCACCACCACCTCGCGTTGCTTGTCGGTCAGCTCCGAAAGCCATTGATCGATGCTCTGCGACAGGTCGTCGTCCTGCAGCAGCTCACATGGATCGGTCGGACGATCATCAGTGAGGGTGTCCAGCAGGGTTTTATCCGAATCCGGCCCCAGCGAGACGTCGACTGAAGAAACCCGCTCATTCAGGCCGAGCATGCGCTTGACCTCGGCTACCGGTTTTTCCAGCAGGTTGGCGATTTCTTCCGGTGAAGGTTCGTGATCCAGCTTCTGTGTGAGCTCGCGCGCGGCGCGCAGGTACACGTTGAGCTCCTTGACCACATGGATCGGCAACCGGATCGTCCGGGTCTGATTCATGATCGCGCGCTCGATGGTCTGACGAATCCACCATGTCGCGTAAGTCGAGAAACGGAACCCACGTTCAGGATCGAATTTTTCCACCGCCCGAATCAGTCCGAGGTTCCCTTCCTCGATCAGATCCAGCAGCGACAGTCCGCGATTGACATAGCGCCTGGCGATTTTCACCACCAGCCGCAGGTTGCTTTCAATCATGCGTTTGCGCCCGGCCGGATCACCACTTTGCGACAAACGCGCAAAGTGAACTTCTTCTTCGGGGGACAGCAGCGGGGAAAAGCCGATTTCATTGAGATACAACTGCGTAGCGTCGAGCGCACGTGTGTAATCAATGTATTTGTGTTGTTTCAACGACGTGGAGTTTTTGGATTTGGCGCGAACGGAAGGTGGAGCAGCCCCTTCATCATTCGACATCGAATCCGTACCGATACCGGTCTCCATCAGGAGAACCTCATCGTCGATGTCAAACTCCGGCACTTCTTTACTGAGAGCCATTGTTATAGTCCTTTGGTGAGTTCGACCTCAAGCTCAAGCGACGCCTTTATCCTTGGCAACGCTGGAGCCTGTCCCCTCTACGCGACGGAACAGGCTGGAAAGCAATCAACGACGCGGCAGGAATTGCAGCGGATCTACAGGTTTACCTTGTCGGCGAATCTCAAAATGCAGTTTCACCCGGTCTGTACCCGTTGACCCCATTTCGGCAATTGTTTGCCCGACCTTGACCTGCTGCCCCTCCCGAACCAACAGCCTGCGGTTATGTCCGTAGGCACTGACGTAGGTATCGCTGTGTTTGATGATGACTAACTCGCCGTAGCCCCTTAAGCCACTCCCGGCGTATACCACCGTCCCATCAGACGCAGCTAAAACAGGCTGTCCCAAATCTCCGGCGATATCAATTCCTTTATTCAAACTGCCGTTTGAAGAGAATTTTCCAATAAGAATGCCATTAGAAGGCCATCCCCAGCCGGTCGGGGCTGGCCCGGCGGGAGGCATCGGTGCGGTAGAGGATTTGTTTGCGACGGACGGTACAACCACCGTGGTGGCTCCGCTCGCACCCGATGCCGGGCGACGAAATACGGTGGTTTTACTCGAAGATGAAGGCGTTGAAGTCGTTGAACTGGTCACTGTAGTCGGCGTTGAACCGGTGCGCCCGTCGAAGCGAATCGTCTGACCCGGACGGATGGTGTAAGGCGCCGGGATATTGTTTCTTGCCGCCAGGGCTTTGTAGTCCCAGCCGTAACGGAAAGCAATTGAGAACAGGGTGTCTTTTGGTCGAACCACGTATTGCCCCGTGGTGACTGCCGGGCGCTGGGCCGCGGCCTTGTTGCGGTCAACAACGCGCACATCGCTGGATTTGTTGCTGGAACAACCAACCAGCAAGGCGCTCAAGACAAGGCCAGTCACCAGGCGCTGAAAGCTCGTTGTACCCATTCGCTGCGCAATGACTGTGAGACTCACCCGCCGCTCCCTTTGTGGTGGCTAAAATTGGCTTGCCGAAATTCGGCATGAAGTGTCGCAAGTATAACGGGCCGTGCAGCCTCTACTTTTAATCGAGCAGGGCGCAGGTTTGCGCCAGCGATACAATCCGTTTAACTGCCTGACGTCGCTGTAAGACAAAGCTGATCGATGAGAATTCAGCGCGTTGCAACAAAAGCTCAGGCCAGAGGCCCATTCAGTAAAGGGACGAATCGCACGGAGCCAAGTACGCGCCTGGAAAAACCGTGCTCTTCACGAATGATCAGCATCAGTTGCTGGACCTCCCCTGACCCGACCGGGATCACCAGGCGCCCGCCTGGCGCCAGTTGATCGAGTAATGCCTGCGGCACGTCGGTCGCTACTGCGGTCACGATGATGCCGTTATAAGGCGCCAGCGCCGGCCACCCTTCCCAGCCATCTCCCCAGCGAAACACCACGTTGCGCAGGTTCAGATCGATCAGCCGTTCCTTGGCCCGGTCCTGCAAGACCTTGATGCGCTCTACCGAAAACACCCGCTCCACCAGTTGCGAAAGGATTGCGGTCTGATAACCGGAACCGGTGCCAATTTCCATCACTTTGTCCAGCGGTCCCGCCTCCAGTAGCAGCTCGCTCATGCGGGCCACCATGTAAGGCTGGGAAATCGTCTGGTTATTGCCGATCGGCAAAGCCGTATCTTCGTAGGCGCGATGCGCAAGCGCCTCGTCGACGAACAGATGACGCGGCGTCCGGCGGATCACTTCCAATACCTTGGCGTTGGAAATGCCTTCCTCGTACAACCGCTGGATCAGTCGTTCACGGGTTCTTTGAGAAGTCATCCCGATGCCGCGATGCAGCATGTGGTCTTGTTCACGGGCCATTATCGAAGTCCCTCCAGCCAGCCATCGAGACTTCTGAAAGCATCATTGAAGGTGCGGTCCAGCTGCAATGCCGTGATTGACACATAACCCTGCATCACAGCATGGAAATCGGTGCCCGGGCCGCCGTCTTCGGCATCACCGGCAGCTGCGATCCAGTAACCGGATTTGCCCCGAGGGTCGACCACCTTCATCGGTGCCGCCGCACGGGCGCGGTGCCCCAGGCGGGTCAGCTGAATACCGCGGATATGGTCAAGCGGCAAATTGGGAATGTTCACGTTCAGCACCGTGCGCGGTGGCAGATCGAGGGCGGCGTGAGCCTCCACCAGTTTGCGCGCAAAATGGGCGGCCGTGGAGAGGTTGTCGACCTGCCGTGAGACCAGCGAAAAAGCAAACGAGGGCCGCTCGAGAAAACGCCCTTCGAGCGCCGCTGCCACCGTACCGGAATACAGCACGTCGTCGCCCAGATTGGCGCCCAGGTTGATCCCGGAAACCACCATGTCCGGCACCACTTCCAGCAAGCCGTTAAGCCCCAGGTGCACGCAATCGGTTGGCGTGCCATTGAGGCTGATGAAACCGTTGGCAAGAGTTTGCGGGTGCAACGGACGGTCAAGCGTCAGCGAGCTGCTGGCGCCACTTTTGTCCTGGTCAGGGGCGATAACCACGCACTCGGTGTAATCCGCCAGCGCAGCATGAAGCGCGGCGAGACCGGGTGCGGCTACCCCATCGTCGTTCGAAATCAGAATACGCATGGGCTGTCCGTCTGCCCCACCGGCACCAGATCGACAAGTTCGCGCACCAGTACGGTGGCAAAGCATCCGGCCGGCAGGACGAATTCCAGTTGCAGAATGTCAGGCTCGGGATAATGCCACGTCAACCCGGCAATGGGCAGTCGCAGGATGCGACGTTCGTGGCTCATACCGGCGTTAATCAACCAGTCGCGCAAGTCTGCTTCGCGCGCGGCGATTGCCTGCTCCAGTACATGGACAGCGCCCGTGGTCGGCGAGTCACCTTCGCCCCACTGCGGTCCGGTCGGGTGCAGGTCGAGAATCGCCAGGCGCGGATCGCTGCACTCGGCTTCGCCGGCCGGGAAAAAGCTGCGACTGTCAGTGAAAGCCAGCAGGTCACCCACTTGCGCACGCTGCCAGGTGCCATCGGCAACCCGCGCCGCCAATACCTGGTTGAACAGGAAACTGCGCGCCGTGGACAGCAGCCGCGAGCGCACATTGCGCTGCTCCGGCAACGCCTTGCGCGCCGCCCACCCGCGGGCATCGACGACGTTCCCGCCGTCAAAGCCAAAACGTTGAGCGCCGAAATAATTCGGAATACCTTGTTTAGCGATCAGTTGCAGGCGTTCTTCGATTGCGGCCGTATCGCCCGAAAATTGTGTCAGCCGCAGGGTGAAACCGTTCGCCGAATGAGCCCCGCGCTGCAGCTTGCGTCTGTGCCGACCGGTCTTGAGGATTTTCAGCGTTTCGTTTTCCGCCGCCGACAGATCGGGATCCGCCTTGCCTGGCAGTTGCACACTGAACCACTGCCGCGTGAGTGCCTGGCGATCCTTCAGCCCGGCGTAGCTGACCGTGCGCAGCGGCACGCCCGCCGCCTTGGCTATCCGCCGGGCCGCTTCCTCAGTATTAAGCCCGCGTTTTTCCACCCAGATCCACAGGTGCTCGCCATCACCACTGAGGGGAATATCGAGTACTTCGTCGACCTGAAAATCCTCTGCGGTCGCTTTTAATACCGCAGTGCCGAGTGCCTCACCGTATGCGCGCGGGCCAAGCAGTTGCGCCTCATTCATGCGCGCAGCAACAAGGCAACGGAGTGCACCGCAATGCCTTCTTCGCGCCCGACAAAACCAAGCTTTTCGGTGGTGGTAGCTTTCACGTTCACTTGATCCAACTCAACTTGAAGATCCGCGGCAATCAGAGCGCGCATCGATTCGATATGCGGGGCCATTTTTGGCGCCTGGGCAACGATGGTGTTATCGACGTTGCCGATTATCCAGCCTTTGCCGTGGATCAGCGCGACAACATGGCGTAACAGCACGCGGCTGTCTGCCCCCTTGAATGTCGGGTCGGTGTCCGGGAAGTGTTTGCCGATATCACCCAGCGCGGCCGCGCCAAGCAAGGCATCGCTCAAGGCGTGCAGCAGGACGTCACCGTCGGAGTGAGCGAGCAGCCCGAAGCCGTGTGCGATACGCACGCCGCCCAGAGTAATGAAATCGCCTTCAGCGAAACGGTGCACATCATAGCCGTGGCCAATACGCATAAAAAAACGCCCCGATTTTTGTCAGGGCGTGATTCTACCTGCATTAGAGGCCTAGGGCGCGTCCGTGATGCTGCAAGTGTTCGTCAATGAAACTGGCGATGAAGAAATAGCTGTGGTCGTAGCCGGGTTGCAGGCGCAACGTCAGCGGATGGCCGGCCTGTTTCGCGGCTTGCTGCAAGGCTTCGGGCTTGAGCTGGGTAGCGAGGAAGTCATCGCGATCACCTTGATCGACCAGCAGCGGCAACTTCTCCTCTGCCTCGGCGATCAACGCGCAGGCATCCCATTCACGCCACTTCGAGCGGTCTTCACCCAGGTAACGGGAAAAGGCCTTCTGACCCCAAGGGCAATCCATCGGATTGTTGATCGGCGAGAATGCCGACACCGACTGATAACGGCCCGGATTGCGCAATGCACAGACAAGCGCGCCATGGCCGCCCATGGAATGGCCGCTGATGCCACGTTTGTCGGACGCAGGGAAATGGGCTTCGACCAAGGCCGGCAATTCCTGCACCACATAGTCATGCATGCGATAGTGCCGCGACCACGGTTCCTGCGTGGCATTCAGATAGAAACCAGCGCCGAGGCCGAAGTCCCAGGCGTCCTCCGGATCATCCGGCACATCAGGCCCGCGCGGGCTGGTGTCCGGCGCAACGATAATCAACCCGAGCTCGGCGGCCATGCGCATCGCGCCAGCCTTGTGCATGAAGTTTTCGTCGGTGCAGGTCAGACCGGACAGCCAGTACAACACCGGCAATTTGCCGCCCTGCTCTGCTTGCGGCGGCAGGTACACGGCGAACACCATGTCGCATCCGAGCACGTCGGAACGGTGCTTGTAGCGTTTGTGCCAGCCGCCGAAGCTTTTCTGGCAGGAGATATTTTCCAGGATCATGGGCTTCCTCAGCTACAAGCCCCAAGCTTCAAGCTGCAAGAGAAGTACCGTGCCCCTTGCAGCTTGTCGCTTGCAGCTTGCAGCTTTCTCTTAGAAATGAATGACGGAACGGATGCTCTTGCCTTCGTGCATCAGATCGAATGCCCTATTGATGTCTTCCAGACCCATGGTGTGTGTGATGAAGGTATCGAGCGGGATTTCACCACTTTCGGCCATGTCGACGTAGCTTGGCAGCTCGGTACGACCGCGCACCCCGCCGAACGCCGAACCACGCCAGACGCGACCGGTGACCAACTGGAATGGGCGGGTGGCAATTTCCTGACCGGCACCGGCGACGCCGATGATTACCGATTCGCCCCAACCTTTGTGGCAGCACTCGAGTGCGGCCCGCATCAGCTGGACGTTGCCAATGCATTCAAAGGAAAAGTCGACGCCGCCATCGGTCATGTCGACGATCACTTCCTGGATCGGGCGATCGAAGTCTTTCGGGTTGACACAGTCGGTTGCACCCAATTGCTTGGCAATCTCGAATTTCGCCGGATTGATGTCCACGGCGATGATCCGTCCAGCCTTGGCTTTGACTGCACCGATGACTGCCGACAGACCGATACCGCCGAGGCCGAAAATGGCCACGGTATCACCCGGTTTCACCTTGGCGGTATTCAGCACTGCGCCGATACCGGTAGTGACACCGCAGCCCAGCAGGCAGACTTTTTCCAGTGGCGCCTCTTTCTGAATTCTGGCCACGGAAATTTCCGGCAGCACGGTGTATTCGGAGAAAGTCGAAGTACCCATGTAGTGGAAGATCGGCTGCCCCTTGTAGGAAAAGCGCGAAGTGCCGTCTGGCATCAGGCCTTTACCCTGGGTCGAACGAATCGCCTGGCAGAGGTTGGTCTTGCCCGACAGGCAGAACTTGCACTGGCGGCATTCCGGGGTGTAAAGCGGGATAACGTGATCGCCGACGGCAACCGAGGTCACACCTTCACCGATCGCCTCAACCACCGCGCCACCTTCGTGACCGAGAATCGACGGGAAGATGCCTTCCGGATCCGCGCCCGACAGCGTGTAGGCATCGGTATGGCAGACACCGGAGGCGATCACACGCAACAACACTTCACCGGCCTTGGGCATGGCGACATCGACTTCAACGATCTCGAGCGGTTTTTTAGCCTCGAAGGCAACGGCAGCGCGCGACTTGATCATGGGTATCTCCAGTGGATATAAACAAGACAGTGAGTGTAATACAGCGCTTAACGATGAATAATCCGGAGGAAAGCAAAACATTATTGCTGCACAGGGATAATCACTTATGTCAGAGAACCGCTGGGAAGGCATCGACGAGTTCGTCGCCGTGGCTGAATGCAGCCAGTTCACCGCAGCCGCAGACCGACTTGGTGTTTCTTCCTCGCACATCAGTCGTCAGATCGTACGCCTCGAAGAGCGTCTTCAGACACGATTGCTCTATCGGAGCACCCGGCGGGTCACGCTCACGGAAGCAGGGCAAACATTTCTGCAGCACTGTCAGCGTTTACAGGATGGTCGTGAAGAAGCATTGCGCGCAGTGGGTGACCTGACGAGCGAACCGAAAGGCATGCTGCGCATGACCTGTGCCGTGGCGTATGGCGAACGCTTTATCGTGCCGTTGGTGACGCGTTTCATGGGGCTTTACCCGCAGCTTCGCATTGATATCGAACTGAGCAATCGTCAGCTGGATCTGGTGCACGAAGGCCTGGACCTGGCGATTCGCTTAGGCCGCTTGCAGGACTCAAGACTGGTCGCGACACGCCTGGCACCACGACGGATGTACCTGTGCGCGTCACCGTCCTACGTTGAGCGGTACGGTCGGCCACACAGTCTGTCGGAATTGAGCCAGCACAATTGCCTGATCGGCAGCACGGATGTTTGGCAGCTGGAACAGAACGGCAAGGAATTTTCCCAACGGGTGCAGGGAAACTGGCGGTGCAACAGTGGGCAAGCGGTACTGGATGCGGCGTTGCAAGGCGTCGGATTGTGTCAGCTGCCGGATTATTACGTGCTGGGACATCTGAAAAGCGGGGAACTGATTTCTTTGCTGGAGGCGCATCAGCCGCCCAACACGGCGGTATGGGCGTTGTATCCGCAACAACGGCATTTGTCACCGAAGGTGAGAAAGTTGGTGGATTATTTGAAGGAAGGGTTGGCGTCCAGGCCGGAGTACAGGGTTTGAGGTTTGAAGATCAAAAGATCGCAGCCTCGTTGCACTCGACAGCTCCTACAGGTGCCTTACGGTGCAAACCGACAAGGTAGGAGCTGTCGAGTGCAACGAGGCTGCGATCTTTAGCGGCGATTAGCCCAACGCAGACGCAGCCATTCAAGATCCTCAGGCCGAGTGACCTTGAGGTTATCTGATCGCCCCTCGATCAGACGTGGCGCCAGCCCTGCCCACTCCATAGCGGAAGCCTCATCGGTGATGACTGCGTCACCCACCAGGCTATCGGCCAAGGCCCGATGCAAGGCGCCGAGGCGAAACATCTGCGGCGTATAAGCTTGCCAGATCACGCTGCGATCCACGGTTTCGAGTACGCGACCGTGCTTGTCGACTCGTTTAAGCGTATCGCGAGCCGGAACGGCCAGCAGTCCACCGACCGTGTCGTCCGCCAACTCACTCAGCAACTTGTCCAGATCATCACGGCTCAGATTGGGCCGCGCAGCATCGTGCACCAATACCCAATCTTCATCGTCCGCACCCAGCGCATGCAGATGCAGCAAGGCATTGAGCACCGACCCGGAACGCTCCTCACCGCCGTCAACGCGTTGAATACGCGAATCGCCGGCGCACGCCAGATTCGGCCAGTAAGGATCATCAACCGCAAGACTGACCACCAAACCCTTCAGGGCAGGATGATCAAGGAAACAGCCGAGGCTGTGTTCAAGAATAGTGCGTCCGCCCAGTTGCAAGTACTGCTTGGGACGGTCTGCGGCCATCCGGGCACCGACGCCTGCGGCGGGGATCACGGCCCAAAAGGCCGGTATCGAGGAATTCATTGTGCAAGCTGGTAAAGGGTTTCACCGTCCTTGACCATACCCAACTCGTGACGAGCCCGCTCTTCCACGGTCTCCATGCCTTTTTTGAGCTCGCTGACTTCGGCCCCCATCACTCGATTGCGTTCCAGCAAACCTTCGTTCTCAGCGTGCTGATCGGCAATCTGCTGACTCAACTCCGCCACTTGCGCAAGGCTGCCATTACCGACCCAGAGGCGGTATTGCAGACCTGCCAGCAACAGGAGCAGAACGAGGAACAACCAATTGGGACTGCGCATCGAATATCAGGTATCCAGTGGAAAAAAGACAGCCATGCCAAAACTTAGCATCTGATAGCACGAAGCCTGGAAGACCCAGGCTTGTGCTGATAAGGCATCAGATTTGGCAAATCCATCGCTGTCGCGATTTTGCCGACACTATCCGCTGACTTTTAAACAGTCAACGCTTAACCGCGGAACTCGCTACGGCCGTTGTACTTGGCTTTGCCGTTCAACTGCTCTTCGATACGCAGCAGTTGGTTGTACTTGGACACGCGATCCGAGCGGCACAGAGAGCCGGTCTTGATCTGGCCAGCCGCCGTACCCACTGCCAGGTCGGCAATGGTCGAGTCTTCGGTTTCGCCGGAGCGGTGCGAGATCACGGCGGTGTAACCAGCGGCCTTGGCCATCTGGATGGCTTCCAGGGTTTCGGTCAGGGTGCCGATCTGGTTGAACTTGATCAGGATCGAGTTGGCGATCTTTTTATCGATGCCTTCTTTGAGGATCTTGGTGTTGGTTACGAACAGGTCGTCGCCCACCAGCTGGGTTTTCTCGCCGATCTTGTCCGTGAGGATTTTCCAGCCAGCCCAGTCGGACTCGTCCAGACCGTCTTCGATCGAGATGATCGGGTAACGCTCTGTCAGGCCTTTCAGGTAGTCGGCAAACCCTTCAGCCGTGAACACCTGGCCTTCGCCGGAGAGGTTGTACTTGCCGTCTTCGTAGAATTCGCTGGCGGCGCAGTCCAGTGCCAGAGTCACATCAGTACCCAGCTTGTAACCGGCGTTGGCCACGGCTTCGGAGATCACTTTCAAAGCGTCTTCGTTGGAAGCCAGGTTTGGCGCGAAACCACCTTCGTCACCTACAGCAGTGCTCAGTCCACGGGCCTTCAGTACGGCTTTGAGGTGATGAAAAATCTCGGTGCCCATGCGCAGACCTTCCGAGAAGGACTTAGCGCCAACCGGCTGCACCATGAATTCCTGGATGTCGACGTTGTTATCGGCATGCTCGCCACCGTTGATGATGTTCATCATCGGCACCGGCATCGAGTAGACACCCGGCGTACCGTTCAGGTTGGCGATGTGCGCGTACAGCGGCAGATCCTGATCCTGAGCAGCTGCCTTGGCGGCGGCGAGGGAAACGGCGAGGATGGCGTTGGCACCCAGGGTGGCTTTGTTTTCAGTGCCGTCCAGCTTGATCATCGCGTGATCGAGCGCTTTCTGGTCGCTTGGGTCAGTGCCCAACAGCAGGTCGCGGATCGGACCGTTGATGTTGGCGACCGCTTTCAGAACGCCCTTGCCCAGGTAACGGCTCTTGTCGCCATCACGCAGCTCGAGTGCTTCACGCGAGCCAGTGGAAGCACCGGACGGCGCGCAAGCACTGCCGATGATGCCGTTATCGAGAAGCACGTCCGCTTCCACGGTGGGATTGCCCCGGGAGTCGAGAACTTCACGACCTTTGATGTCGACTATTTTTGCCATTGTTGTAAACACTCCAAAGTTGACGAAGACGCTTTACCGATCGATTTATACTTTTGGATCAAATCCTGTAGGAGCCGCCTTGCTGGCGGTAGCGTGTTCAGGATCGCTATCGCCAGCAAGCCGGCTCCTACGGTGGAAATCCGCAGTTACGCGGTTTCCACGGCAGGAAAACTTTTCACCAACTCGTCCAGGGCTTTGAGCTGGGCCAGGAATGGCTCCAGTTTGTCCAGACGCAGCGCGCAAGGACCATCGCATTTGGCATTGTCCGGATCCGGGTGCGCTTCAAGGAACAGGCCGGCCAGCGACTGGCTCATGCCGGCCTTGGCCAGATCGAGGACCTGGGCGCGACGACCGCCAGCGGAATCGGCACGACCTCCGGGCATTTGCAGGGCGTGGGTCACGTCGAAAAACACCGGGTATTCGAACTGCTTCATGATGCCGAAGCCGAGCATGTCGACGACCAGGTTGTTGTAGCCAAAGCTTGAACCGCGCTCGCAGAGGATCAACTGATCGTTACCCGCTTCAACGCATTTGCTCAGGATGTGCTTCATTTCCTGAGGAGCGAGAAACTGGGCTTTCTTGATGTTGATGACCGCGCCGGTCTTGGCCATCGCGACCACGAGGTCGGTCTGGCGCGACAGGAAAGCAGGCAGCTGGATGATGTCGCAGACTTCAGCAACGACCGCAGCCTGATCCGGCTCGTGGACGTCAGTAATGATCGGCACGCCAAAGGCTTGCTTGATGTCCTGGAAAATCCGCATGCCTTCTTCCAGGCCAGGGCCACGGTAAGAGGTCACGGAGGAACGATTGGCCTTGTCGAAGCTGGCCTTGAACACGTAAGGGATGCCGAGCTTCGCGGTCACCTTGACGTACTCTTCGCAGACCTGCATCGCCATGTCGCGGCTTTCCAGCACGTTCATGCCACCGAACAGCACCATCGGCTTGTCGTTGGCAATCTCGATGTCGCCTACGCGGATGATCTTCTGCGCCATTGGAATTACGCCTTCTTCTGGTGTTGGACCAAAGCTGCTTTAACGAAACCGCTGAACAACGGGTGACCGTCGCGCGGCGTCGAAGTGAACTCAGGGTGGAACTGGCACGCGACGAACCATGGATGATCCGGCGCTTCGACCACTTCAACCAGCGCGCCATCGCCGGACCGACCGGAGATTTTCAGGCCGGCTTCCATGATCTGCGGCAGCAGGTTGTTGTTCACTTCGTAGCGATGACGGTGACGCTCGACGATCACGTCCTTGCCGTAGCAGTCGTGAACCAGCGAACCCGGCTCCAGCAGACAATCCTGCGCGCCGAGGCGCATGGTGCCGCCGAGGTCGGAGGTTTCGGTACGGGTTTCGACCGCGCCGGTGGCATCTTCCCACTCGGTAATCAGGCCCACGACCGGGTGACCGCTTGCACGATCGAACTCGGTGGAGTTGGCGTCTTTCCAGCCCATGACGTTACGAGCGAACTCGATCACGGCCACTTGCATGCCCAGGCAGATACCGAGGTACGGCACCTTGTTTTCGCGAGCGTACTGCACGGCAGTAATCTTGCCTTCCACGCCACGCAGACCGAAGCCGCCCGGCACCAGAATCGCATCGACGCCTTCCAGCAGCGCAGTGCCCTGGTTTTCGATGTCTTCGGAATCGATGTAGCGCAGGTTGACCTTGGTGCGGTTGCTGATGCCGGCGTGACTCATCGCTTCGATCAGCGACTTGTAAGCGTCCAGCAGCTCCATGTACTTGCCGACCATGGCGATGGTGACTTCGTGCTCAGGGTTGAGCTTGGCGTCCACCACGGCTTCCCACTCGGAGAGATCGGCGCCGCCGCATTGCAGGCCGAAACGCTCGACGACAAAATCGTCCAGACCCTGCGAATGCAGGATGCCCGGGATCTTGTAGATGGTGTCGGCGTCTTCCAGCGCAATCACCGCACGTTCTTCAACGTTGGTGAATTGCGCGATTTTGCGACGCGAGGAAATGTCGATCGGGTGATCAGAGCGGCACACCAGCACGTCAGGCTGCAGGCCGATGGAACGCAGTTCCTTGACCGAGTGCTGGGTTGGCTTGGTCTTGGTTTCGCCGGCGGTGGCGATGTATGGCACCAGGGTCAGGTGCATCAGCATCGCGCGCTTGGCGCCGACTTCGAAACGCAATTGACGAATCGCTTCGAGGAACGGTTGCGACTCGATGTCGCCTACCGTGCCACCGATCTCGACCATGGCCACGTCGGCATCGCCGGCGCCCTTGATGATCCGGCGCTTGATCTCGTCGGTGATGTGCGGAATGACCTGAATGGTCGCGCCCAGGTAATCACCACGGCGCTCTTTGCGCAGCACGTGCTCGTAGACACGGCCGGTGGTGAAGTTGTTGTTCTGGGTCATGGTCGTGCGGATGAACCGCTCGTAGTGACCCAGGTCCAGGTCGGTCTCGGCGCCGTCGTGGGTGACGAACACTTCACCGTGCTGGAACGGGCTCATGGTGCCCGGATCGACGTTGATGTACGGGTCCAGCTTCAGCATGGTGACCTTAAGTCCCCGCGCCTCCAGGATGGCCGCCAATGAAGCCGAGGCAATGCCTTTCCCCAATGAAGAAACAACACCGCCCGTGACGAATATGTAGCGCGTCATGAAAAACCCTAGAAGTCTGCGTTAAAGCGGTACGAGCCGCCGGGGAAAGCGAAGGAAGGCCGAAGCCCCCGATCACCTGCATTAATCACAGTGCAACCTTCGAAAAAACCGCCGCGTTGGGACAGACCGGGAAATGAAACACCGGTACGTTGCTCGCTACACATTTTTTGGAATCGCCCAGCAAAGACTGCTTGGTAATCGGCAACTGCTGCAATTCAGGCGAATCCACAGAAGTTGTATCAAGAAGGGAGCGTAGTCTACCGGAAAGCCCCTATCAGCTCAAACCTTGATCTTCGGTTGGCGGCTGCCAATGCAAATGCCAGCCATGCGGATCACTGCCATTCAAGCCCCGCAGATTGGCGACCGCCAGCAATTGCTCGCCCTGATACAGCAGCGGCAATCTGCCACGGACGAACGCGGGAACGGCACTTTCATTGAGCAGGCGCTTGAGATCGCGATGCCCACGCCCAGGCAGATACATGACTTCGCCACCTTCACGATAGCGCACCTGCAGCGGTCCATTTGGGACGCTGCCGCTGATCGTCAGCACGCCATTATCCGGCAACGTCAGAGCTTTCGCTTGCTCCAGCCATTCGTTCGATGCCAGCGGATCGCGCAACCAGGCGCCGGACAACCACCAGATTCGCCCCCCGGCCCGATGCAGTTCGCCATCGGCCAGACGCCAGATTGGCCGGGCGTCGCCCGAGGCATCACGCAGATCATCCCACCCCGACCAATGGTCGCTGTCGGGCAGGCTGGTCACTGGCGAGAGCCAGTGACTGAGCGCATTGCGCTGTCGAGCGGCGGACAATAGTGCGAGCGGCGCCAGTTCGAGGGACGGCACGCCGAGCCAAGGGAGATCACTGACGGTCTGTGCAGCGCTCAGGTCGATCAGCGCCAATTCATCGAGCAACCCTTGTGCCTCCCGCAAATGCGCCGCACTGCGAGCCATGTTGGCGGTGGCTTGCGGCCAGCGCTCGGTCAGTTCAGGAAAGATTTGATGCCTTAGGTAATTGCGCGAGAAGCGCCGATCTTCATTTGTCGGGTCTTCGATCCAGCTCAACCCGTGCTCCGCGGCGTAGGCTTCCAGCTCCGCGCGTGTGACATCCAGCAACGGACGCAGCAAATGCCCGCGGCCCAACGAGCGCTGACCCGGCATGCCTGCCATCCCACGCACCCCTGCCCCGCGCAGCAACCGGAACAACAAGGTTTCCGCCTGATCGTCCCGGTGTTGACCGGTGAGCAGTACGTCACCGGCCTGAGTTGCTGCATCGAAGGCGTCATACCGCGCATCCCGTGCTGCCCGTTCGAGGCTGGCGCCAGGCCGAACCTGCACGCGGATTACCTGCAACGGTACGCCCCATGCGTCACAGACCGACAGACAGTGTTGCGGCCACGCATCCGCCGCCGCCTGAAGACCATGGTGAACGTGGATGGCTCTGAGTTCTGGGAGGGATGTGGTTTTTGCGAGGTGTACAAGCAGATGCAACAGGACGGTGGAATCAAGGCCACCGGAGAACGCGACGCGCCAGGTTTTGACGTTGCGCCATAGCTTCAGACTCATCAAAAGCCGGGAAGGCAAATCAATCGTGGCCCGATCCATATCTTTCCCTTTGCACAAATCAAATGTGGGAGCGGGCTTGCTCGCGATTGCAGTCACACACTCAACCGATCAGTTGAATGTTGAACCGCCATCGCGAGCAGGCTCGCTCCCACATTGAAGCCGAGGTCAGATCAGAGACCGTAGCTCATCAGGCGCTCGTAACGACGGGTCAACAGCGCTTCGGTATCGAATTCCTTGAGCATCGCCAATTGCGAACTCAATTCCGCGCGGATCGAAGCGGCGGCAACGGCCGGATTGCGATGAGCGCCGCCCAGTGGTTCGCCGATCACCTTGTCAACGATACCCAGGCCTTTCAGGCGCTCGGCGGTGATGCCCATGGCTTCAGCGGCATCCGGCGCTTTCTCGGCGGTCTTCCACAGAATCGAGGCACAGCCTTCCGGCGAAATCACCGCGTACGTCGAGTACTGGAGCATGTTCAGCTGATCGCACACGCCAATCGCCAGTGCGCCGCCAGAACCACCCTCACCAATCACGGTGGCGATGATTGGCGTTTTCAGGCGAGCCATGACGCGCAGGTTCCAGGCGATGGCTTCGCTCTGGTTGCGTTCTTCGGCATCGATACCAGGGTAAGCGCCCGGGGTATCAATGAAGGTCAGGATCGGCATCTTGAAGCGTTCGGCCATTTCCATGAGGCGGCACGCTTTGCGGTAGCCTTCAGGACGTGGCATGCCAAAGTTGCGACGAACTTTCTCGCGTACTTCGCGGCCTTTCTGGTGACCGATGATCATCACCGGCTGGTCGTCGAGACGGGCGACGCCACCGACGATCGCAGCGTCGTCGGAGAAGTGACGGTCACCGTGCAACTCGTCGAACTCGGTGAAGATGTGTTCGATGTAGTCCAGGGTATAAGGACGTTTCGGATGACGCGCCAGACGCGCGATCTGCCAGCTGGTCAGCTTGCCGAAGATGTCTTCGGTCAGCGTGCTGCTTTTTTCCTGCAGGCGGGAGATCTCTTCGCCGATATTCAGCGAATTGTCATTACCGACCAAGCGCAACTCTTCGATCTTGGCTTGCAGGTCGGCGATCGGCTGTTCGAAATCTAGAAAATTCGGGTTCATAGGCGTCCGTCTAGGGTCGACGTCCAAGAGAGCTTGGGCCGGCCGGTTGTCTATTCGCGCCCTACCTTAAGGGACAGGCGCGTTCAGGTCGAGATTAAAAAATGTGGTCGAGATCAGCTTCCGCTCTTCATGGCAAAGAATGAAGCCTGACCGTCAACGGTATTGGAGGAAGACGTTGTCTCGCCCGAACTGGTCACGCAGGGCTTGAATCAACGCATCCGCCGGGTCGATCCGCCAGGTCTCGCCGAACTGCAGCAAGGCTTTCGCATCGGGGCTCGTGTACTCCATGGTAATCGGGCACGCGCCGCGGTGGCGTTTGAACAACTCACCCAGCCAGCGTAGCTGATCGCCCTTGAGGTCTTTGGTCTGCAATTTCAGACGCAGGCTCTCGGCAAGATTGGTGCGCGCATCTTCCATGCTCATGACGCGCTTGACCCGCAAGCGCAAACCGCCGGAAAAATCGTCGTTGCTGACCTCGCCTTCGACCACCACCATCGCGTCGGTCTGCAGCAGCGACTGCGCCGAATGGAACGCCTCGGCGAACAGCGAAGCTTCGATGCGGCCGGAGCGATCGTCCAGGGTGATGAACCCCATCTTGTCGCCCTTTTTATTCTTCATCACCCGCAGCGCGATGATCATGCCGGCGACGGTCTGTGTATCGCGAGCGGGCTTGAGATCAATGATGCGCTGACGGGCAAAGCGGCGAATTTCGCCTTCGTATTCGTCAATCGGGTGCCCGGTCAGGTACAGACCCAGCGTGTCTTTCTCGCCTTTCAGGCGTTCCTTGAGCGTCAGCTCTTTCGCCTTGCGGTGGTTGGCGTAGACGTCCGCGTCTTCCTCGACGAACAGTCCGCCAAACAGGTCGGCATGCCCACTGTCGTGGGTGCGCGCGGTTTGCTCGGCGGCCTTGATCGCCCCTTCCATCGCATTGAGCAGGATCGCGCGATTCTGGTCGATACTCGCTTGATAGGCTTTCGGTTCGTCATGGAAACAAGGTCCCAGACGATCCAGAGCGCCGCTGCGGATCAAACCGTCGAGGGTGCGCTTGTTGATCCGTTTGAGGTCGACCCGCGCGCAGAAGTCGAACAGGTCCTTGAACGGTCCGTCCTGGCGCGCTTCGGTAATGGCTTCGACCGGCCCTTCACCGACACCCTTGATCGCGCCGAGGCCGTAGATGATCCGGCCTTCGTCGTTCACCGTGAACTTGAATTCGGAGGTATTCACATCCGGTGCGTCGAGACGCAGCTTCATGGTGCGAATTTCTTCGATCAAGGTCACGACCTTGTCGGTGTTGTGCATGTCCGCCGACAACACCGCCGCCATGAACGGCGCCGGGTAGTGTGTCTTCAGCCATGCAGTCTGGTACGACACCAGTCCGTAAGCGGCGGAGTGAGACTTGTTGAAGCCGTAGCCGGCGAATTTTTCCACCAGGTCGAAAATGTTACCGGCCAGGTCGGCATCAATATTATTGGTCGCGCAACCTTCAATGAACCCCCCGCGCTGCTTGGCCATTTCTTCGGGTTTTTTCTTGCCCATGGCTCGACGCAGCATGTCCGCACCGCCAAGGGTGTAGCCGGCCATGACCTGGGCAATCTGCATCACCTGTTCCTGATACAGGATGATGCCGTAGGTCGGTGCCAATACTGGCTTGAGGCCTTCGTATTGATAGTCCGAGTGCGGGTACGCCAGTTCGGCACGCCCGTGCTTGCGATTGATAAAGTCGTCAACCATGCCCGACTGCAGCGGGCCGGGACGGAACAGTGCTACCAGTGCGATCAGGTCTTCCAGACAGTCGGGCTTGAGCTTTTTGATCAGCTCCTTCATGCCCCGGGACTCGAGCTGGAACACCGCCGTGGTTTCGGCTTTCTGCAGCAGCTGATAGGTCGGTTTGTCGTCGAGCGGAATAAAGGCGATGTCGAGCGGCGGCTCATCGACCTTGGCGCGGTCGCGGTTGATGGTTTTCAGCGCCCAGTCAATGACCGTCAGGGTGCGCAGACCGAGGAAGTCGAACTTCACCAGACCCGCGGCTTCAACGTCATCCTTGTCGAACTGGGTGACCAGGCCATCGCCGGCTTCATCGCAATAGATCGGCGAAAAGTCGGTCAGTTTGGTCGGGGCGATTACCACGCCACCGGCGTGCTTGCCGACGTTACGCACCACGCCTTCGAGCTTGCGCGCCATTTCCCAGATTTCCGCAGCTTCTTCATCGACCTTGATGAAGTCACGCAGGATTTCTTCCTGCTCGTAAGCCTTTTCCAGGGTCATGCCGACTTCGAACGGAATCATCTTCGACAGACGATCGGCCAAACCGTAAGACTTGCCCTGCACCCGCGCCACGTCACGCACCACAGCTTTGGCCGCCATGGAACCGAAGGTGATGATCTGGCTCACCGCGTTACGGCCGTATTTCTCGGCCACGTAGTCGATCACCCGGTCGCGGCCGTCCATGCAAAAGTCGACGTCGAAGTCGGGCATGGAGACCCGTTCCGGGTTGAGGAAACGTTCGAACAGCAGGTCATATTCCAGCGGATCGAGGTCGGTGATCTTCTGCACATAGGCTACCAACGAACCGGCACCCGACCCCCGGCCAGGACCAACTGGTACGCCATTGCTCTTGGCCCACTGGATAAAGTCCATCACGATCAGGAAGTAACCCGGGAAGCCCATCTGGATAATGATGTCCAGCTCGAAATTCAGTCGATCGACGTACACCTGTCGCTTGGCTTCGTAGTCTTCGGTCGTGTCCTTGGGCAGCAGGACGCTGAGGCGATCTTCCAGACCGTCGAACGACACCTTGCGGAAATACTCGTCGATGGTCATGCCATCCGGAATCGGGAAGTTAGGCAGAAAGTGCTTGCCCAACTTCACTTCGATATTGCATCGCTTGGCGATTTCGACGGTGTTCTGCAGCGCCTCGGGAATGTCGCTGAACAGCTCGGCCATTTCCTCAGCGCTCTTGAGGTATTGCTGATCGCTGTAATTCTTCGAGCGCCGCGGATCGTCGAGGGCGCGGCCTTCACCGATGCAGACGCGGGTCTCGTGCGCCTCGAAATCTTCCTGTTTGATGAAGCGCACATCGTTGGTCGCCACCAGCGGCGCGCCGATTTTATCGGCCAAGGCCACGGCAGCGTGCAGTTGTTCTTCATCATTCGGGCGGCTGGTACGCTGGATTTCCAGATAGAAGCGGTCCGGGAACACGGCCATCCATTCGCGGGCGAGGGTTTCCGCTTCGGCAGGATTGCCGCCAAGCAGGGCCTGGCCGACTTCGCCTTCCTTCGCCGCCGACAACATGATCAGGCCTTCACTGGCCTCGGCTACCCACTCGCGCTCGATGATGATCGAGCCATTGCGTTGGCCGTCGATGAAACCGCGGGATATCAGTTCGGTCAGGTTGCGATAACCCACGGCGTTCATCGCCAGCAGGCTGATCCGGCTCAGCGCATTGTCCGGGTCTTTGTTCGACAGCCACAGGTCGGCGCCGCAGATCGGTTTGATCCCCGCGCCCATCGCCGCTTTATAAAATTTGACCAGAGAACACATGTTGTTCTGGTCAGTGACCGCCACGGCAGGCATGTTCATGCCGACCAGGGTCTTGACCAGCGGCTTGATCCGCACCAGACCGTCGACCAGGGAGTATTCAGAGTGCAGGCGTAGATGAACGAATGAAGCCGGCATGGTGATCCTGTCTGTGAGCATGAAAACAACAAGGCCCGGATTGTACCGGGCCTTGGCGAAAACATCAGCCTTGCGACTAACCCTCGATCAGGATTTCCCGCGCTTCATACGCCATGCGAACAGGCGCAAACGAACGCCGGTGAATCGGGGTCGGGCCCAGCCGAGCCAATGCCTCGAGATGCGCGGGGGTCGGGTAACCCTTGTGGCCACCGATGCCGTAGCCCGGGTAAATCAGTTCGAAGGCAGCCATCTCGCGGTCGCGACTGACCTTGGCCAGAATCGACGCCGCGGCGATGGCTGGAACCTTGCCATCGCCCTGAATCACCGCCTCGGCGCGCATGGATAATTTCGGACAACGATTGCCGTCGATCATCGCCAGTTTCGGCTGAATATGCAGGCCTTCGATCGCGCGCTGCATGGCCAGCATGGTGGCGTGCAGGATATTCAGTTGATCGATTTCATCGACTTCCGCACGAGCAATGCTCCAGCTCAGCGCTTTTTCGCAAATTTCGTCATAAAGCTTTTCACGGCGGGCTTCGGTGAGCTTCTTCGAATCATTCAGGCCTAAAATAGGCCGCTTCGGATCGAGAATGACCGCCGCCGTGACCACTGCACCACAGAGCGGGCCGCGGCCGACTTCGTCGACACCGGCAACCATGTCTTCGAGCTCGGCGACCAAGGTGAAATCCAGCCCCATCTGAACGCTGTTTTTTATCATTTTGTTTCGCCAATCAACTTCAACACCGCGTCCGCCGCCTGATTGGAGGCATCCAGACGCAAGGTCCGGTGAATTTCATCGAAGCCGCGAGTCTGTTCCTCGCCGCCTTCGATCAGGGGGGACAACGTCTGTGCCAGCGCCTCGACCGTCGCATCGTCCTGCAACAATTCCGGTACCAACAGACGCTGGGCCAGCAGGTTCGGCAGCGACACGTATGGGCTCTTGACCATGCGCTTGAGAATCCAGAACGTCAGCGGCGCCAGACGATAGGCCACTACCATCGGCCGCTTGTACAACAACGCTTCAAGCGTAGCTGTTCCGGAAGCAATCAGCACCGCATCGCACGCGGCGAGCGCCAGATGCGATTTGCCATCCAGCAGGGTCAGTGGCAGATCGCGACCGGCGAGCAATTCTTCAAGCTGTTTACGACGCTCGGGACTGGCGCACGGCATGACGAACCGGACCCCGGGACGCATGGCGCGCAAACGTTGGGCGGTATCGAGGAACAGAGCACCGAGACGCCCGACTTCACCGCCGCGACTGCCGGGCATCAGGGCGACCAGCGGCCCGTCAGGCAAACCGAGTTCAGCGCGCGCGGCGGCGCGATCAGCCTGCAGTGGAATCGCGTCCGCGAGGGAGTGCCCGACAAACCGCACCGGCACGCCCTTGTCTTCATAAAATTTGGCTTCAAACGGAAACAGCGTCAGCATCAGGTCGCAGCCTTCGCGGATCTTCAGCACTCGCTTCTGCCGCCATGCCCAGACGGACGGGCTGACGTAATGCACGGTCTTGATACCGGCCTGACGCAGTTTGAGTTCGATGTTGAGGGTGAAGTCCGGTGCATCGATGCCGATGAACACGTCCGGTTTCTCGGCGATCAGGTCTGCAATGAGCGTCTTGCGGCGCTTGAGCAACTCGCGCAGCCGACCGAGCACTTCGACCAGGCCCATGACCGAAAGACGCTCCATCGGGAAATACGAGGTCAGGCCTTCGGCCTGCATCAATGGGCCACCTACCCCGATGAAGTCGACAGCCGGATGCCGTGTCTTGAGCGCGCGCATGAGACCGGCGCCCAGAATGTCACCGGAAGCCTCACCCGCCACCAGCGCAATACGCAGATTAGCCATGATTAACGCGTGATGCCGCGGGTCGAAGACTGGATGGAGTCGCGAAATATCGCAACTTCCGGGAACTGCGCCGACGACTCGGCCAGCTCGCCGAGCGCTTGTTCAACCGTCAGTCCGTGGCGGTAAACCACCTTATAAGCTCGACGTAACGCATGGATTGCTTCTTCGCTGAAACCCCGGCGGCGCATGCCTTCGAAGTTCATGCTGCGCGCTTCGGCCGGGTTGCCGAATACCGTAACGTACGCTGGGACGTCCTTGCCAATGGCTGTGCCCATGCCGGAAAAGCTGTGGGCGCCTATATGGCAATACTGATGAACCAGAGTGAAACCCGACAGGATCGCCCAGTCGGCAACGTGCACATGCCCGGCCAACGCAGTGTTGTTGACCAGGATGCAGTGGTCGCCGATGACGCTGTCGTGCCCGATGTGCGCGTACGCCATAATGAGGTTGTGATCCCCCAGGGTCGTTTCCGAACGGTCCTGAACAGTCCCACGATGAATCGTCACGCCTTCGCGAATGACGTTGTGGTCACCAATGACCAGCCGGGTTTCTTCGCCTTTGTATTTGAGGTCCGGCGTATCTTCGCCGATCGAAGAAAACTGGTAGATGCGATTGTGCTTACCAATCCGTGTCGGGCCCTTGAGAATTACATGCGGCCCGATCACTGTTCCCTCGCCGATTTCCACACCTGCGCCGACGATCGACCATGGGCCGACCTCGACGTCGGCGGCCAGAACGGCCGTCGGATCGATGATTGCGCGAGGGTCAATCAAACTCATAGTTTGCGTTCCGCGCAGATGATTTCAGCCGAGCAGACTGGCTTGCCGTCGACCGAAGCCTGGCATTCGAATTTCCAGATCTGACGCTTGCAGCTCAGGAACTTGGCTTCAAGGATCAACTGATCGCCCGGGAGGACCGGCTGGCGGAAGCGCAGCTTGTCGGAGCCGACGAAATAGTAAAGCGTGCCATCGGCGGGCTTCACGTCGAGCATTTTGAAACCAAGGATCCCGGCAGCCTGAGCCATCGCTTCGATGATCAATACGCCCGGCATGATTGGATGCGCAGGGAAGTGACCATTGAAGAACGGCTCGTTGATGCTGACATTCTTGTACGCGCGAATGCGCTTGCCTTCCACATCCAGATCCACGACCCGATCCACCAGCAGGAACGGGTAACGGTGAGGCAGGTATTCGCGAATCTCGTTGATGTCCATCATTTCGGGGGGAAGCCTATGTAAAGATTGGGAGCGCGCGACTGACGCGCGCCCCTCTAGCAAATCAAGGGGGCAGTCTAACGGCTGTGCACACTTGATATGGAAATGGTATCAGCCATCTGATGAAGCATTACCGTCAGGGGTCACTTCCCCTACTCGCTTTTCCAGCTGTCGTAACCGTCGAGCAATGTCATCGAGCTGACGCAGACGTGCCGCGCTTTTGCGCCATTCGGCAGCCGGCTGCATGGCCGTGCCGGAAGAATAGGAACCTGGCTCGGTAATCGAGTGGGTAACCATGGTCATCCCGGTGATGAAAACCTTGTCGCAAATCTCGATGTGCCCCACCAGCCCGACACCACCGGCGAGCATGCAATGCTTGCCGATTTTGGTGCTGCCAGAGATACCCACACAAGCAGCCATGGCGGTGTGATCACCGATCTGCACGTTATGGGCAATCTGGATCTGATTGTCGAGCTTGACGCCATTACCGATGACGGTATCCGCCAGCGCACCGCGGTCGATGGCGGTATTGACGCCAATCTCCACATCGTCGCCGACCAGCACACCGCCGATCTGGGCGATTTTCTGCCAGATGCCTTTCTCGTTGGCAAAGCCGAAGCCTTCACCACCGAGCACTGCACCGGATTGGATCACCACCCGCTTGCCGATGCGCACATCGTGATACAACGTGACTCTCGGGGCCAGCCACCCGCCCTCGCCGATCTCGCTGCGCGCACCAATAAAGCAGTGCGCGCCAATTGTCACGCCTGCGCCGATACGCGCTCCGCATTCAATAACCGCAAAGGCACCGATACTCGCCGCAGGATCAATCACGGCGTTGTCCGCCACCACCGCAGTCGGGTGGATGCCGGGAGCTGCCTTGGGTTTGGGATCGAACAGATGGGAGATGCGTGCGTACGCAAGGTACGGATCGGGAACGATCAGCACATCACTCTTACACCCGTCGGCATCGGCGGCCTTCAGCAACAAGGCAGCGGCCCGGCAGTCCACCAGGTATTTACGGTATTGGGGATTTGCCAGGAAGCTCAACTGAGCTGGGCCAGCCTCTTGCAAAGTGGCTAGCCCAGTAATTTCTTTCTCCGCGTCGCCACGTAGGGTGGCGCCGAGGAACTCGGCCAACTGGCCGAGTTTCATGGTCGCTGTCATGGATTACTTCAGCTGATTCATGCGCTCGATGACCTGGCGGGTGATGTCGTACTGAGGTTTGACATCAATCACTGCGCCACGCTCGAAGACCAGGTCAAAAGCACCTTTCTTGATGACTTCTTCCACAGCGCTGTCCAGTTTCGGCTTCAGCTGCTTCAGCATTTCACGGTCGGCAACGGCTTTTGCTTCGTTCAGTTCCTTGGACTGAAACTGAAAGTCACGAGCCTTTTGCTTGAATTCAAGCTCCAGACGCTCGCGCTCGCCTTGCTGCATTTTGTCACCGCCGGCCATCAGACGATCCTGAATGCCTTTGGCACTGCTTTCCAGTGTTTTGAGCTTGCTCAGCTGAGGGCCGAACTTTTTCTCGGCATCCACGGCGTATTTCTTCGCCGCGTCAGATTCCAGCAGGGCCATTTGATAGTTCAGAACGGCGATTTTCATGTCGGCAAAAGCCGGACCTGCTACCAGTACGGTTGCCAGGAGAACCAATTGAGTCAACTTACGCACGATGCACTCCTACAAAATCCATTGTCGTTATCTTGGGTCAGACGCTTAGAACGTCTGGCCGAGGGAGAATTGGAACACTTGTGTTTCAGCCTCATCCGGTTTTTTGATTGGCATGGCCAACGCGAAACTCAATGGACCCAGGGCGGTGACCCATGTCACACCGACACCGACGGAGCTTGCCATGTTGCTCAGGCTGATTTCGTTGCACTTGGTGTTGGACTTCGTGCCATCGGCGTTGGTGGTATCCGAGCAAGACGAGTCGAACACGTTACCCACATCCCAGAAGACCGAAGTGCGCAGGGAACGTTGATCTTTCACGAACGGCAGAGGGAACAGCAGCTCTACACCACCCTGGATCAGGACGTTACCACCGAATGGCAGTGGATCCTGGTCCGGGTCAACCGATGTACCCGGGTTACGACCGGTACTCGGCGTACTGCGTGGACCCAGCGTGCTGTCCTTGAAGCCACGTACCGAGTTGAAACCACCTGCGTAGTAGTTCTCGTAGAACGGCAAGCCGTCGGTCGAACCGTATCCGTCACCGTAACCCAGCTCGGTGTGCAGGCGCATGGTGTAGTTTTCGGACAATGGCTGGAACAACTGGCCACGGTAATCAAGCTTGAAGAACGACAGGTCGCTGCCCGGCGTCGTGGTTTCCAGCACCAGGCTCTGAGAGCGACCGCGAGTGGCCAGCACGCCTTTGTTCAATGTCGACTCGGACCAACCGGCCGAGGCCTTGAAGTTCAGGTACTTGTCGCCTTCCTTGTTCACGAAATCGAAAATCTCGTCGACGGTGTAAACGCCCGTCTTGATCGTGTCCTGTTGCGCTGTCAGGCCGAAGGTCAGGCGCGACGTTTCGCTGATCGGATAACCCACGTTGACGCCGGCACCCAGACTGTCCACTGCATAGCTGGCGAGATCGGTTTCAAGCTCGTCATAGTCAGTGGTGCGATAGAACGCGTTGTAACCGAGGCTGACGCCATCAGCAGTCCAATACGGGTCCACATAACCGAAGTTATACCGAGTCTGGTATTCACTGCGGGTCAGGCCGATGCTGACCTTGTTACCGGTACCGAGGAAGTTGTTCTGAGTGATCGAGCCACCAAGAATCAGACCGGCGCTCTGGGCAAAACCGACACTCGCAGTGATCGAGCCGGACGCCTGCTCTTCTACGCTGTAGTTCACATCAACCTGGTCGTCGACACCCGGCACTGCTGGCGTTTCGACGTTGACTTCCTTGAAGAAGCCCAAACGCTCAAGACGGGTCTTGGACTGGTCGATCAAGTAGGTCGACGCCCAACCCCCTTCCATCTGACGCATTTCACGGCGCAGCACTTCGTCTTCCGACTTGGTGTTGCCACGGAAGTTGATACGGTTTACGTAAGCACGTTTGCCCGGATCGACAGCGAACGTGATATCGACGGTGTTGTCTTCATCATGAGGCTGAGGCACGCCGTTGACGTTGGCAAAGGTGTAGCCTTCGTTACCCAGACGACGGGTGATCAGTTCGGACGTAGTCGTCATCAGCTTGCGCGAGAACACCTGGCCTTTCTGCACCAGCAGCAACGATTTGACCTGGTCCTCAGGGACTTTCAGGTCACCACTGAGTTTGACGTCGCGAACGGTGTACTTCTCGCCTTCGTTGACGTTGACAGTGATATAGACGTGTTTCTTGTCCGGGGTGATTGAGACCTGGGTCGAAGCGATATCCATGTTGATATAGCCACGGTCCAGGTAGTAGGAGCGCAGACGCTCCAGGTCACCGGACAGCTTTTCACGCGCATACTTGTCATCGTTCTTGAAGAACGACAACCAGTTGGTGGTTTTCAGTTCGAACAGATCGATCAGGTCGTCATCCGGGAAAACCGTGTTGCCCACCACGTTGATGTGCTGGATAGCGGCAACCGTGCCTTCGTTGATGTTGACCTTGAGCGCCACGCGGTTACGCGGCTGCGATACCACTTCGGTATCGACGGTCGCCGAGTAACGGCCCTGAGCGACGTACTGACGCTGCAGTTCGTTACGCACGCCTTCGAGCGTGGCGCGCTGGAAGATCTCGCCTTCGGCAAGACCGGATTGTTTGAGACCCTTCATCAAGTCTTCAGTAGAGATCGCCTTGTTACCCTCGATCTCGATACTGGCAACGGATGGGCGCTCGACCACCGTGATGACCAGGACGTTGCCATCACGGCCCAGCTGGATATCTTGAAAGAAACCGGTTTTGAACAACGCACGAGTGGATTCCACCAGGCGACGATCATCCGCCTGTTCACCGACGTTCAACGGCAAGGCACCAAAGACGCTACCCGCGGAGACCCGCTGGAGGCCATTGACGCGAATATCAGAGATAGTGAAGGACTCGGCGTGAACTTCGGCGATCATCAATACGGTGAGAACCGCAGTTAGCAGCAGACGTTTCATGAAGTCCTTTCTTATTCCAACTGGCAATAAACAAACTGCCGCAAAATGCGGCAGATTCGCAATTCGGCGAAGCGTTACAGTCGACCCAGATCATTGACCAGAGCAAGCAACATCACCCCGACCACCAAACTGATACCGATCTGTATCCCCCAACCCTGCACCCGATCCGACAAGGGACGACCACGCGCCCATTCGATCAGATAAAACAACAAATGCCCCCCATCCAGTACTGGAATGGGCAGCAAATTCAGAACACCCAGGCTAATACTCAGATAAGCAAGGAAATTCAGGAAATCAGCGACACCCGACTGGGCAGAAGCGCCCGCCACTTTAGCAATGGTTATCGGTCCACTCAAGTTTTTTACCGAGAGCTCGCCGAACAACATTTTCTTGAGCGAATCGAGGGTCAGGATGCTCATGGTCCAAGTGCGTCGAGCCCCTTCGCCAATTGCAGCCAACGGACCGTAACTGACCTCGCGAATCATCTCCGGCGGCCAGTCGATCGCTTTTACGCCAGCGCCCAGGTAACCGCTCGGCGCTTTGCTCTCGCCACGAGCAGCCAACATCACAGGGACGTCGATTTGAGCACTGTCGCGCTCGACTCGCAGCATGATTTTGGTATCGGGATGCATCCGCACCGTGTCGACCACTTGCTGCCAATCATCCACGGCCTTGCCGTCGAGCGCGAGCAAGCGATCACCGGTTTTCAGGCCAGCAGCCTGGGCCGGACCTTTCGGGTCGAGCTCTGCAAGCACCGGCGGCAATGCCGGACGCCACGGGCGAATCCCCAGCGAGCGAATCGGATCCGGCTCGTCGGCGCCTTTGAGCCATTCATTCAACACCAGCTCTCGAGGCGTGTCTGCCGTGGAGCCTTGTTCGCGCACCAACACTTGCAGCGAACCACTCTCACCAAGCCGACGAACCAACTGCAGGTTGACCGCACTCCAGCCAGTGGTCGCTTCGCCGTCGATGGCAACGATTTCCTGGCCGGCATTCAAACCGGCCTTGGCGGCAATGCTGCCGGACTCGACGGCACCAATGACAGGACGCACCTGCTCGCTGCCGAGCATCGCCAAAACCCAGAAAAAAATCAGTGCCAGTAAAAAGTTGGCAATCGGGCCGGCCGCGACAATGGCGATGCGTTGGCGCACCGACTTGCGATTGAAAGACTGGTCGAGCTGATCGAGCGGGACTTCACCCTCGCGCTCGTCGAGCATCTTCACGTAGCCGCCCAGCGGGATGGCGGCGACCACGAACTCGGTGCCTTGCTTGTCGTGCCAGCGCAGCAACGGCATGCCGAAACCTACGGAGAAACGCAACACCTTGACCCCGCAGCGACGCGCGACCCAAAAATGGCCGAACTCGTGGAAGGTAACCAGCACACCCAAGGCTATCAGGGTGCCGACAATCATATAGAGCGCGCTCATTTACTTTCTCCGCATTCTTGTCGAGTGCTGCATGCTATCGCCCGTGGCGACTCAACCATTGTCCGGCAAGAACCCGCGCTTTCGCGTCGGCCGTAAACACTGCCTCGAGGTCATCCACCGCAACCACCGGCTCGAGATTCAAGACTTCTTCGATGATACTCGCGATTTCCAGGTAGCGAACCCGCCCGTCGAGAAACGCGGCGACCGCCACTTCATTGGCGGCATTGAGCATTGCCGGGGCACTGTCGCCCGCCTCGGCTGCTTGCCGCGCCAGGCGCAAGCAAGGAAAACGCTGCTCGTCCGGCGCCTGAAAATCCAGACGGGCGATGGCAAACAGATCCAGCGGCGCCACCCCCGAATCAATACGCTCCGGCCAGGCCAGCGCATTTGATATAGGTGTGCGCATGTCGGGGTTACCCAACTGCGCCAGAACCGAGCCGTCGATATAGTCGACCAGCGAATGAATCACGCTCTGCGGATGAATCACAACCTCGACCTGCGACGGTTTTGCATCGAACAGCCAGCAGGCTTCGATGAGTTCCAGGCCCTTGTTCATCATGCTCGCCGAATCGACCGAAATCTTGCGGCCCATCGACCAGGTCGGGTGCGCGCAGGCCTGCTCGGGGGAAACATGCTCCAGGTCGGCCAAGGGCGTCTGCCGGAACGGACCGCCCGAGGCTGTCAGCAAAATCCGCCGGACACCCACCGCGCCAAGACCGCGGGAAAAGTCCGGCGGCATGCATTGAAAAATTGCGTTGTGCTCGCTGTCGATCGGCAGCAATACCGAGCCGCTTTTGCGCACGGCCTGCATGAACAAGGCACCGGACATGACCAGTGCTTCTTTATTGGCCAGCAGGATTTTCTTTCCGGCCTCGACCGCAGCCAATGTCGGACGCAAACCCGCCGCACCGACGATGGCCGCCATTACCGTATCGACTTCAGGATCAGACGCCACCTGACACAGACCTGCCTCTCCAACCAACACCCGGGTGGGGAGGCCGGCAACGCGCAAATCGTCTTGAAGAGTACGAGCAGCAGCCAACTCCGGCACCACCGCAAAGCGCGGCGCATGGCGCACGCACAATGCCAGCAACTCACTGAGGCGAGTGAAGCCACTCACAGCAAACACTTGGTAACGATCGGGATGCCTGGCAATGACATCGAGCGTGTTCAGACCAATCGAACCGGTGGCGCCAAGAACCGTAACCTGCTGAGGGCGACTCACGGCGCCGCCATCCACAACAACACAGCGAAGACCGGAATCGCAGCCGTCAGGCTATCAATGCGATCCAGTACGCCGCCGTGACCGGGCAGCAGATTACTGCTGTCCTTGATGCCGGACTGACGCTTGAACATGCTTTCAGTCAAATCGCCAACCACCGAGATGAACACGATAATCGCGGCGCCGATCAGACCGGTGAGGATCTGGCCGAAGCTCCAGTCACGAAACACACCGACGATAGCGGTCAGTACCAGGCTCAGCGCGAGACCGCCGTAGACACCTTCCCAGCTTTTGCCGGGACTGACGTGCGGAGCCAGTTTGCGTTTGCCAAATTTGCGCCCGGAGAAGTACGCGCCGATGTCGGCACCCCAGACCAGCACCATCACCGCCATGATCAGCCAGTTGCCCAATGGCGCCTGCTTGATCTGGACCAGACCTTGCCAGGCAGGCAGCAGGACCAGCAGACCGATCACCAGCTTGCAGGCGGCACTCGACCAATGCGCAGCCGAACCTGGATAAGTCAGCACCAGATATGTAGCCACCGCCCACCACAGCACGGCAGCCCCCAGCACCCAAGGTGCAAGGCCTGGCAGGATGTGCATGAAAAACAACATCACCGCGACAAGCGCAGCGTATCCAACGCGGGCCGACTGCGCGGCAAAACCTGCCAGGCGGGCCCACTCCCACGCGCCGAGCGTCACGACCAGCCCGATAAACAGGGCAAACCCGGTACCCTCAAGCAGGAAAAAGCCGCACAAGGCAATCGGCAGCAGGATCAGTGCAGTGATGATTCGTTGTTTAAGCATTAAACCCGGGCTCCAGCCTCGACCTGCTCGCTCGTTTTACCGAAGCGACGCTGGCGAGAAGCGAAATCGGCCAGCGCGGTGCGCATGGCGTCGTGTTTGAAGTCCGGCCAGAACAGGTCGGAGAAGTACAACTCGGCGTAAGCCAGCTGCCACAGCAGAAAATTACTGATGCGATGTTCGCCACCGGTACGGATGCACAGGTCCGGCAACGGCAGATCGCCGGTTGCCAGACAGGTTTGCAGCAGTTCCGGGGTGATGTCTTCCGGACGCAGATGCCCGGCCTGGACTTCGCGCGCCAGACGCTGCGCAGCCTGCGCGATGTCCCACTGACCACCGTAGTTGGCGGCGATTTGCAGGACAAAGCGGTTGGAGCCCGCCGTCATGGCCTCGGCCTCGCGCATGGCGACTTGCAGTTCCGGATGGAAGCGCGAGCGGTCGCCAATGATGCGCAGGCTGATGTTGTTGTCGTTGAGACGCTTGGCCTCGCGACGCAACGCCTTGAAAAACAGGTCCATCAAGGCGCTGACTTCATCCGCCGGACGCTGCCAGTTCTCGCTGGAGAAGGCAAACAGGGTCAACACCTCGACCTTGGCCTCGGCACACACCTCGATCACTGCACGAACGGCATCTACGCCGGCTTTATGCCCGGCGACACCCGGCATAAAGCGTTTTTTCGCCCAGCGATTGTTACCATCCATGATGATCGCGACATGGCGCGGCACCGCGGACGGCGCAGCCTGCTTGGTCTTTTCCATGAAAACGCGACCCTTATACGGCCATCAGGTCCGCTTCTTTTTGCTTGGTCGCTGCGTCGATATCGGCCTCAGCCTTATCGGTGAGCTTCTGGATATCGGTAGCAGCACGACGCTCTTCGTCTTCGCTGATTTCCTTGTCCTTGACCAGTTTTTTCAATTCACCCAATGCATCGCGACGAATGTTGCGCACGGCAACACGGGCGTCCTCGGCAGCGCTGCGAGCCTGCTTGGTGAAGCCCTTGCGGGTTTCTTCGGTCAGAGCAGGCATGGAGATCAGCAGCAACTCACCCAGGTTGGTCGGGTTGAGGTTCAAACCGGCGCTCTGGATCGCCTTGTCGACGGCAGCCAGCATATTGCGCTCGAATGCCACGACCTGGAGAGTGCGGGAGTCTTTTACAGTGACGTTGGCAACGCCGCTCAACGGGGTGTCGGCGCCATAGTAAGGCACCATTACGCTGCCCAGGATGCTTGGGTGAGCCTTGCCGGTACGAATCTGACCAAACGCGTGGGACAGAGATTCCAGGGATTTTTGCATGCGCTCTTGAGCGTCTTTCTTGATGTCGTTGATCATTGTTGGCCTTCCTCGATCAGGGTCCCTTCAGCGCCGCCATGTACGATGTTCAGCAGGGCGCCGGGCTTGTTCATGTTAAATACGCGCAATGGCATCTTGTGGTCGCGGCACAGGCAAATGGCCGTCAGATCCATCACGCCCAGCTTGCGATCCAGCACTTCATCATAAGTCAGATGATCGAACTTCTCGGCATGCGGGTCTTTGAACGGGTCAGCGGTGTAGACGCCATCGACCTTGGTCGCCTTGAGCACAACATCGGCGTCGATTTCGATTGCACGCAGGCAGGCTGCCGAATCCGTGGTGAAGAAAGGATTACCGGTACCGGCCGCAAAAATCACCACTTCCTTGGCGTTCAAATGGCGCATTGCTTTGCGACGATCGTAGTGATCAGTCACGCCAACCATGGAAATGGCCGACATCACGATGGCTGAGATATTGGCACGTTCCAGCGCATCGCGCATGGCCAGGGCGTTCATCACAGTGGCCAGCATGCCCATGTGATCTCCGGTAACCCGATCCATGCCGGCCGCGCTCAGCGCGGCACCGCGGAACAGGTTGCCGCCGCCGATCACCAGTCCGACCTGAACGCCGATGCCGACCAATTGGCCAACTTCCAGCGCCATGCGATCCAGGACTTTCGGATCGATCCCGAACTCTTCCGAGCCCATCAGGGCCTCGCCGCTAAGCTTGAGTAGAATGCGTTTATAGCGAGCCTGATAACCACTGCCCTGCTGAGCCATTGCGAATCTCTCCTGCGGCGTATTTTAAAAATTCTTTGCTAGCTGTTTACAGCTGGCGTTCACTCTAGCTTGGCGCTGCTTCAGCGCCATCGGAACATGGCTTTGTAAGCCAGTTCCTCAAGGAAACCAACAAAAATTGGTACCCCATCTGAAAAGAGGCTGCGCGCGTTAGCGGGCAGCCTCTTCAGGGCGACAGTTGAAAACTGTCTTATTGCTTGGCGGCAGCCAGCTGGGCAGCAACTTCTTCAGCGAAGTTGTCGACCGGCTTCTCGATGCCTTCGCCTACTTTGAAGTAGGTGAAAGAAACGATTTCAGCACCGGCTTTCTTGGCCAGTTCGCCAACCTTGATTTCAGGGTTCTTGACGAACGCCTGCTCAACCAGGCTTGCTTCAGCCAGGAACTTGCTGATGCGGCCTTTGACCATGTTTTCAACGATGTTCTCTGGCTTGCCAGCGATTTTGTCAGCGTTGAGGGTCAGGAATACGCCTTTCTCGCGCTCTACCGCTTCAGCGGAAACTTCCGATGGCAGCAGGAATTCCGGGTTGGTAGCCGCTACGTGCATGGCGATGTCTTTGGCCAGCTCAACGTCGCCGCCCTTCAGAACAACTGCAACACCGATCTTGTTGCCGTGCAGGTAACCACCAACAACATCACCTTCCACGCGAGCCAGGCGACGGATGTTGACGTTTTCGCCAACCTTGCCGACCAGTACCAGGCGATCAGCTTCTTGAGCTTCGATCAGCGGAGCGACGTCAGTCAGCTTGTCAGCGAAGGCTTTTTCAACGCTGGAAGCGACGAATGCCTTGAAGTCGTCCTGCAAAGCCAGGAAGTCGGTCTGCGAGTTCACTTCCAGCAGAACAGCGGACTTGCCGTCTTCTTTAAGAGCGATTGCGCCTTCAGCAGCAACGTTGCCTGCTTTCTTGGCAGCCTTGATGGCGCCCGAAGCACGCATGTCATCAATGGCTTTTTCGATGTCGCCGCCAGCCTTGGTCAAGGCCTTTTTGCAGTCCATCATGCCTTCGCCAGTACGCTCGCGCAGTTCTTTGACCAACGCTGCAGTAATCTCTGCCATTTCAAAATCCTCTTGGATAGGTTTTCAACCATTCCACCCGATCGATCGGGCGATCAATTCTTCCCCAACCACCCCTGTTAGCAGCTGCAAATTACAAATACTGTAAATGCGCCACCGGACAAATGGTTTTCGAGGTGGCAAAAAGGGGGCCAAGCCCCCTTTTTGCTTACTGAGTCAACGCCAGGGCGTCAATTACTCAGCTGCAGCTGCCGGAGCTTCTTCAACGAACTGCTCGGTGCCGCCAGCAACGTGGTTGCGACCGCGGATAACTGCGTCAGCCATCGAACCCATGTACAACTGGATAGCGCGGATTGCGTCATCGTTGCCCGGGATGATGTAGTCAACGCCTTCCGGGCTGCTGTTGGTATCGACGACGCCAATAACCGGGATGCCCAGCTTGTTGGCTTCGGTGATCGCGATGCGCTCGTGATCAACGTCGATAACGAACAGTGCGTCTGGCAGACCGCCCATGTCCTTGATACCACCCAGGGAACGATCGAGCTTCTCAAGATCGCGGGAGCGCATCAGCGCTTCTTTCTTGGTCAGCTTGGCGAACGTACCGTCTTCGGCTTGCACTTCAAGGTCACGCAGACGCTTGATGGAAGCACGGATGGTTTTGAAGTTGGTCAGCATGCCGCCCAACCAGCGGTGATCGACGTACGGCGAACCGCAACGTGCTGCTTCTTCAGCAACGATCTTGCCAGCGGAACGCTTGGTGCCGACGAACAGAATCTTGTTTTTGCCCTGGGCCAGACGCTCTACGAAAGTCAAAGCTTCGTTGAACATTGGCAGGGTTTTTTCAAGGTTGATAATGTGGATCTTGTTACGCGCGCCGAAAATGTACTTGCCCATTTTCGGGTTCCAGTAACGGGTCTGGTGGCCGAAGTGCACACCGGCCTTCAGCATATCGCGCATGTTGACTTGGGACATGATAGTTCCTTAATAAGTCGGGTTTGGCCTCCACGTATCCCAATGACCAACCAGCAGCATCAGCTGAAGGCACCCAGGTCATCGTGTCGACACGTGTGTGGATTTAAGCCTTCCGAGGTATCCCCGGAAAGCGGCGCATTTTATATCACAAGCCTGTAAAAAACGGAACCCGGATTCTCGATTCCTGATGCGCGCGTTCGCAGGCGCGCTTGGAATCACTCACCAATGCGCCTATCTATAAGGAGAAGCGACGTATAGAGGCTCAGATTTGCCCTTGTCGTCTGTTAGAATCGCGTTTTTCGGGCGGCGAGGATGCAATCGCACTTTGCCCGTTTCGTTTTAGCAAGCGCCCTCGAGCGCAGAGAGAGCCTGTATGACCGTCACCTTCAAAACACCGGAGGACATCGCAAAAATGCGTGTCGCCGGCAAACTGGCCGCCGATGTGCTGGAAATGATTGCCGAACATGTCAAACCCGGCGTCACCACGGAAGAGCTGGACCGCATTTGCCATGACTACATCGTCAACGAGCAAAAAGCCATCCCTGCCCCGCTCAACTACAAGGGCTACCCGAAGTCGATCTGCACCTCGATCAACCACGTGGTTTGCCACGGCATACCCAACGAGAAGCCGTTGAAAGACGGCGACACGCTGAACATTGACGTCACCGTGATCAAGGATGGTTACCACGGCGACACCAGCCGCATGTTCCACGTCGGTACGGTTCCGGTCTGGGCAGAGCGTCTTTCTCAAGTGACACAGGAATGCATGTACAAGGCGATCGAACTGGTCAAACCCGGCTGCCGCCTGGGCGATATCGGTGAAGTCATCCAGAAGCACGCGGAAAAAAATGGCTTTTCGGTGGTCCGCGAATTCTGCGGACACGGCATCGGCAAGGTGTTTCACGAGGAACCGCAGATCCTGCACTACGGCCGCGCGGGTACCGGCATGGAACTGCAAGCCGGCATGACGTTCACCATCGAGCCAATGATCAACCAGGGCAAGGCCGACACCAAGGTATTGGGCGACGGCTGGACCGCGATCACCAAGGATCGCAAGCTGTCGGCGCAGTGGGAACACACCCTGCTGGTCACCGAAACCGGTTACGAGATTTTCACCTTGCGGGCCGACGACACCATCGCGCGCATCTCGGCCTGATCCAGTCCTACTACCCCTAGCCTTATAGACAGGAATGCCAATCGATGCCGCAGGTGGATCCCGAACTCTTCGACCGTGGCCAGTTTCAGGCTGAACTGGCCCTGAAGGCCAGCCCGATCGCCGCTTTCAAGAAAGCGATCCGCCAGGCCCGCGAGGTGCTCGACGGGCGCTTTCGCAGCGGCCGGGAGATTCGCCGGCTGATCGAGGACCGTGCCTGGTTCGTCGACAACATCCTGCAAAAGGCCTGGGAGCAGTTTGACTGGAGCGAGGACGCCGACATCGCGCTGGTCGCGGTCGGCGGCTACGGCCGCGGCGAGCTGCACCCTTACTCCGATATCGACTTGCTGATTCTGCTGGACAGCGCCGACCACGAGATTTTTCGTGATTCCATCGAGCGTTTTCTGACCCTGCTGTGGGACATCGGCCTGGAAGTCGGTCAGAGCGTTCGCTCGGTGGACGAATGCGCAATTGAAGCCCGCGCCGACCTGACAGTGATCACCAACCTGATGGAAAGCCGCACCATTGCCGGGCCCGAGCGCTTGCGTCAGCGCATGCTGGATGTCACCAGCACCGCGCGGATGTGGCCGAGCAAGGAATTCTTCCTGGCCAAACGCGCCGAGCAGAAAGCCCGTCACCACAAGTACAACGACACTGAATACAACCTGGAACCCAACGTCAAAGGCTCACCCGGGGGCCTGCGCGATATCCAGACGATTCTGTGGGTGGCGCGTCGCCAATACGGCACCCTCAACCTCCGGGCGCTGGCTGGCGAAGGTTTTCTGGTCGAGAGCGAAAACACTCTGCTGGCCTCGTCCCAGGAGTTCCTGTGGAAAGTGCGTTACGCTCTGCACATGCTCGCCGGTCGCTCCGAAGACCGCTTGCTGTTCGATCATCAGCGTTCCATCGCCGGGCTGCTGGGGTTCGAAGGCGATGACGCCAAACAAGCCATCGAAAACTTCATGCAACAGTATTATCGAGTGGTCATGAGCATCGCCCAGCTCAGTGACCTGATCATCCAGCACTTCGAAGAAGTGATCCTCGCCCCCGAGGACGAAGCGCCGCCGACGCCCATCAATTCGCGGTTCCAGCTTCACGATGGCTACATCGAAGCGCGCAACGACAACGTGTTCCGCCGCACGCCGTTTGCCATGCTCGAAATCTTCGTGCTGATGGCCCAGCAGCCGGAAATCAAAGGCGTGCGTGCCGACACCATTCGCCTGCTACGGGAAAATCGCCATCTGATTGACGATGATTTCCGCAACGACATTCGCAACACCAGCCTGTTCATCGAACTGTTCAAGTGCAAAATCGGCATCCACCGCAACCTGCGCAGGATGAACCGCTACGGCATCCTCGGACGTTATCTGCCGGAATTCGGTTTTATCGTCGGCCAGATGCAGCATGACCTGTTCCACATTTATACCGTCGATGCGCACACGCTCAACTTGATCAAGCACTTGCGTAAGTTGCAGTACACCCAGGTGTCAGAAAAATTCCCGCTGGCCAGCAAGCTCATGGCCAAGCTGCCCAAGCCCGAACTGATATACCTCGCCGGCCTGTACCACGACATTGGCAAGGGACGGCATGGCGATCACTCGGAGATCGGCGCGGTGGATGCCGAGGCTTTCTGCCAGCGCCATCAACTGCCTGTGTGGGACAGTCGCCTGATTGTCTGGCTGGTGCAAAACCATCTGGTGATGTCGACCACCGCTCAGCGCAAGGACCTGTCTGACCCGCAGGTGATCCACGACTTCGCACAGATCGTCGGCGACGAAACGCACCTGGATTACCTGTATGTACTGACCGTCGCCGACATCAATGCAACCAACCCGACGCTGTGGAATTCCTGGCGCGCGAGCCTGTTGCGTCAGCTGTACACCGAGACCAAGCGGGCCTTGCGCCGCGGCCTGGAAAACCCGGTGGATCGTGAAATGCAGATCCGCCAGACGCAGAGCGCAGCGCTGGACATTCTGGTGCGCGGCGGGACGGACCCGGACGACGTCGAACAGTTGTGGTCGCAACTGGGCGATGACTATTTCCTGCGGCACACGGCCGGCGATGTTGCCTGGCACACCGACGCCATCCTCCAGCAGCCGGCCGATGGCGGCCCGCTGGTGCTGATCAAGGAGACCACTCAGCGCGAATTCGAAGGCGGCACGCAGATCTTCATCTATGCACCGGACCAGCACGACTTCTTCGCCGTGACGGTGGCTGCCATGGATCAGCTCAACCTGAACATTCACGACGCGCGAGTCATCACCTCGAGCAGCCAGTTCACCCTCGACACCTACATTGTGCTCGACACGGACGGCGATTCGATCGGCGACAATCCGACGCGAGTCAAACAGATCCGCGAAGGCCTGACTGAGGCCCTGCGTAACCCGGACGATTATCCGACGATCATCCAGCGTCGGGTGCCGCGCCAGCTCAAACATTTCGCGTTTGCGCCGCAGGTAACCATCCACAACGACGCCCAGCGCCCGGTGACCGTGCTGGAACTCAGCGCGCCGGATCGCCCGGGACTGCTAGCGCGGATCGGAACGATTTTCCTCGAGTTCGACCTGTCGCTGCAAAATGCCAAGATCGCCACGTTGGGCGAGCGCGTGGAAGACGTGTTCTTCATTACCGATGCCAACAATCAGCAACTGTCCGACCCATTGTTGTGCAGCCGTTTGCAGGATGCAATCGTCGAACAGCTGACAGTGAGCCAGGAACCCGAGATCAATTTGTCGCGTATCAGTATTTGAACCAAACCACTTTTCCTGTGGGAACGGACTTGGCGAGGCGAGCTTATTGTGGCGAGGGGGCTCGCCCCCGTTCGGCTGCGAAGCAGTCGTAAACCATTGCACGCGGTAGGCCTGTAAGACCGCGCTCTCAGGTTTAGGGGCCGCTTCGCAGCCCAACGGGGGCAAGCCCCCTCGCCACAAAAGCCGTGGAACCGCCTGTTACTCCCACATTCAAAGAGACCCCGCACCGATGAACAATGCTCTGAACCAGTTGCAGCCCTACCCGTTCGAGAAGCTCCGCGCCCTGCTCGGCAGTGTCACGCCTAACCCGGACAAGCGCCCGATCGCACTGTCCATCGGCGAGCCGAAGCACCGTTCGCCAGGCTTCGTCGCCGAAGCGTTGGCGAGCAATCTGGATCAGATGGCCGTCTACCCGACCACCCTCGGCGTTCCGGCTTTGCGCGAAGCCATTGCCGCCTGGTGCGAACGTCGTTTCGATGTACCCACTGGCTGGCTCGATCCGGCGCGCAATGTGCTGCCGGTCAACGGCACGCGTGAAGCGCTGTTCGCCTTCACTCAAACCGTGGTCAACCGGGGCGATGACGCGCTGGTGGTCAGCCCCAATCCCTTCTATCAGATCTACGAAGGTGCGGCCTTCCTTGCCGGGGCCAAACCGCACTACCTGCCGTGCCTGGATGAAAACGGCTTCAACCCGGATTTCGACGCCGTTTCGCCAGACATCTGGAAGCGTTGCCAGATCCTGTTCCTCTGCTCGCCCGGCAACCCGACAGGCGCGCTGATTCCGGTCGAAACCCTGAAAAAACTCATCGCGCTGGCTGATGAGTTCGACTTCGTGATCGCCGCTGACGAATGCTATAGCGAGCTGTACTTCGACGAACAAACGCCGCCGCCGGGTCTGCTCAGCGCCTGCGTGGAACTGGGTCGCAAAGACTTCAAGCGTTGCGTGGTTTTTCACAGCCTGTCCAAGCGTTCCAATCTGCCGGGCCTGCGCTCGGGGTTCGTCGCCGGCGATGCCGATATTCTCAAAGGCTTCCTGCTTTACCGCACTTACCATGGCTGTGCGATGCCGGTGCAGACGCAACTGGCCAGCGTGGCCGCGTGGAATGACGAAGCTCACGTGCGCGCCAACCGCGACCTGTACCGTGAAAAATACGATGCTGTTCTGGAAATTCTCGGCCCGGTCATGGACGTGCAGCGACCGGACGGTGGCTTCTATCTGTGGCCGAATGTAAATGGCGATGACGAAGCGTTCTGCCGTGATCTGTTTGTTCAACAGCACGTGACCGTGGTGCCGGGGTCTTACCTGTCCCGCGAAGTTGACGGTTTTAACCCCGGTGCCGGCCGCGTGCGCCTGGCGCTGGTTGCACCGTTGGCGGAATGTGTTGAGGCCGCCGAGCGCATTCGGGACTTCGTTCAGCGCCGCAAGTAACCCTCATTGCGGTCACCAGAGTCACTTCACCTGTCCCAGGTTGGCTTCGCTCAGGTCCAGATCCGCAAGGACTTCCCTGAGCACGTCATCACCGATCTGGTGAAGTCGACTGAGTTTGTATAACTCCAGGCGTTGCGCTCGCAGCGCCTTGAGTCGCAGGCGCCGTTCCAGCAAATCCATCTGGAATGCCAGCGCCTGGGCTTCAGCCGAATCGTTGAATACTTCCAGCTGATGGCGATATTCGGACATGATCCGACCCTTGAGTTCAGTGGCCAACGCGGCCTCGGCGGCATCCTGGGGTTTGGCCTCCTCGGCTTCCAGTGCATGAATCGCAGCTTCGGCAGTCTTGCGCCAGGCATCGCGCACTTCGCCGCGGCGCTGGTCGTCCGGGCTTTTTTGGATGCCACGCAACAACATCGGCAACGCGATACACGCTGCGATCAATGACAGCAGAATCACCCCGGCCGCGATGAAAATCAGTAAATCGCGTTCGGGAAACGCAGCGCCGCCCATTAGCATCGGCACCGACAACACGCCGGCCAACGTCACCGCTCCGCGCACGCCCCCCATCGTCAGCAACCAGCACGAGCGCGCAGTCGGCACCTGCGTCATGTGCCCCTTTCCGCGCAGGCGGCGCAGCAGACCCGAGAGGCGCCAGATGCTTTGCACCCAGACGAATCGCAACACCAGCAGCACCAGGAAAATCGCTACCACATCCAGGCAGCGGTAGAGCAATGTCGGCCACAGGGACGTTTCGTGGCTGACCACCGCTTTGATGATGTCCGGTAATTGCAGGCCCAGCAGGAGGAAGATCAGGCCGTTGAAGGCGAATTCCAGCAGCGACCAGACGCTGCGATTAAGTAACCGCGTGCTGGTTTGACGCGGCAGCAAATCGAGCCAGCTTTGCATCATGCCGGCGGCGACGGCTGAAAGAATCCCCGAGGCGCCGAGGCGTTCGGCCAGCACGTAGGCAGCAAACGGCAACAGCAACATGAACACCACATGGGTCGCCGGATCGTCCCAGCCGCGCGCAACCATCCACGAGCGCAAGCGCCCGACCAGCCAGCTCAAGGCTACACCGACTGTCAGGCCACCAACGGCCACCAACACGAACGTCACGCTGGCGTTGGCCAGGGAGAACACTCCAGTGACCGCTGCCGCCAAGGCAAATTTGAAAGTCACCAGGCCAGAGGCATCGTTCATCAAGGCCTCGCCCTGCAACATGTGCATCAGCGGCGTTGGCAGACGGTTTTGCGAAATAGCCGAGACAGCCACGGCATCCGTCGGCGACAACACCGCCGCGAGAGCAAACGCCACCGGCAACGGAATGCTCGGAATCAGCCAGTGAATGAAATAACCGGCGCCGACCACCGTGAACAGGACCAACCCGACCGCCAGGGTCAGGATCGGCCCGCGCAGACGCCACAATTCGCGCTTGGGCATGCGCCAGCCATCGGAAAACAGCAGCGGTGGCAGGAACAGGAAAAGGAACAATTCCGGATCGAGGGCAACATGCAGCCCAAGCGTCGGCCAGGCGAGCAAGGCGCCAGCAGCGATCTGCACCAAGGGCAACGGTAACGGAATCACACGTCCAACCAAGCGCGAGACGCTGACCAGCATCAACAGGATCAGGACGGTGTAGGCAGTTTGCATAAAGCGGGGTTCCGACTGTCGGCAACATGAAGTGCCATATTAGCCGCTTACACTGGTCACCTGCCGTTACACCAATGTCGCACGCCGCCAAGACCCCGGTGGGAGCGAGCCTGCTCGCGAAGATGATGTACCACCCAACGCCCATGATGATCGAATCCCCGCTTCCGAGAGCAAACTGGCTGCCACAGGTTTTATCCGCTAACCGACGGGTCATGGCATAATCCTTCACCTTTTTTTTCAGCACCTGTAAAGGGGGCAATTCCTTGACCGTTTCAAGCAAAACGTTGCACCTTTTCGGCATCAAAGCCTGCGACACCATGAAAAAGGCGCGCACCTGGCTCGATGAACACGCTGTCAGCTATGAATTTCATGATTACAAAACGGCCGGAATCGACCGTCAACACTTGACCCAATGGTGCGACGAGCACGGCTGGCAAGTGGTGTTGAACCGTGCAGGCACGACCTTTCGCAAGCTCGAAGACGAACGCAAAGCCGATCTCGACCAGTCGAAAGCCATCGAGTTGATGCTCGCCCAACCCTCGATGATCAAGCGCCCGGTGCTTGATCTCGGTGACCGAACCCTGATTGGCTTCAAGCCAGATATCTACGCGGCTGCCATCAAGTAAGCAGCCCGATCAATTTGTTAGAGGTATTTACATGTCCACTACCCTGTTCAGCCTGGCCTTTGGTGTCGGCACGCAAAACCGTCAAGGCGCATGGCTGGAAGTGTTTTACGCGCAGCCGCTGCTGAATCCGCCAGCCGACGTGGTTGCGGCCGTAGCGCCAGTGCTGGGTTATAGCGAAGGCAACCAGGCCATCACCTTCACCACCACCCAGGCTTCGCAAATGGCCGACGCGCTCAAAGGCATTGACGCCGTTCAAGCCGCGCTGCTGACCCGTCTGGCCGAAAGCCACAAGCCACTGGTCGCGACCTTGCTGGCTGACGACGCACAATTGTCGTCGACGCCAGAGGCTTACCTCAAACTGCACCTGCTGTCCCATCGCCTGGTCAAGCCGCACGGCCTGAACCTCGCCGGGATTTTCCCGTTGCTGCCGAACGTGGCCTGGACCAGCCAGGGTGCGATCGACCTGGCCGAAGTGGCCGAGCGTCAACTGGAAGCGCGTCTGCGTGGCGATCTGCTGGAAGTGTTCTCGGTCGACAAATTCCCGAAAATGACCGACTACGTGGTCCCGGCCGGCGTGCGTATCGCCGATGCTGCCCGTCTGCGCCTGGGCGCTTACGTGGGTGAAGGCACCACTGTGATGCACGAAGGGTTCGTCAACTTCAACGCCGGCACCGAAGGCCCTGGCATGATCGAAGGCCGCGTGTCTGCGGGCGTGTTCGTCGGCAAGGGTTCGGACCTGGGCGGCGGCTGCTCGACCATGGGCACCCTGTCGGGCGGCGGCAACATTGTGATCAAGGTCGGCGAAGGCTGCCTGATCGGCGCCAACGCCGGTATCGGCATTCCATTGGGCGACCGCAACACCGTCGAGTCGGGCCTGTACGTCACCGCGGGCACCAAAGTCGCGCTGCTGGACGAAAACAATGCGCTGGTCAAAGTGGTCAAGGCGCGTGAGCTGGCCGGCCAGCCGGACCTGCTGTTCCGGCGCAATTCGGAGACCGGTGCGGTGGAATGCAAAACCCACAAATCGGCTATCGAATTGAACGAAGCGCTGCACGCTCACAACTAAGCGCAGCGTCGAACGATGCCCTGACCTGTAGGAGCGAAGCTTGCTCGCGGAGCTTTGGATGGCTTCAAAGACGCCATCGCGAGCAAACTTTTTGCTCCTACAAGGTTTGGCCTACCTGCCCATGTTCACCAGGGCCGCATTCCATGATGATTCCCTCCCCTTGGCGCGCCGACTTTCCGGCCATTGCCGCGCTGCAGCGGCAGGACCAGACCTATCTGGACAACGCCGCCACCACGCAAAAACCGCAAGCCCTGATAGATGCGCTCACGCACTACTACGCTAATGGCGCGGCTAACGTGCACCGTGCGCAGCACTTGCCCGGCGCCCATGCGACTCAAGCGTTCGAGAACAGCCGGAGCAAAGTCGCACAATGGTTGAATGCAGGCGACAGCGGGCAGATCATCTTTACCCACGGCGCGACCTCTGCACTGAATCTCCTCGCTTATGGACTGGAGCATGTATTCAATCCGGGCGATGAAATCGCCATCAGCGCCCTGGAGCATCACGCCAACCTGCTGCCATGGCAGCAACTGGCCCACCGTCGCGGCGCGAAACTGGTGATTCTGCCGCTGGATCACAACGGCTTGATCGACCTTGATGCTGCCGCAGCGTTGATCGGGCCGCGCACTCGTTTACTGGCGGTCAGTCAGCTGTCCAACGTGCTCGGTGCGTGGCAGCCTCTGCCTGCGCTGCTGACGATGGCCAAAGCCCATGACGCACTGAGCGTGATCGATGGCGCGCAAGGTGTGGTCCACGGCCGGCACGACGTGCAGGCGTTGGGGTGCGACTTCTACGTGTTTTCCAGCCACAAGTTGTATGGGCCGGATGGGCTGGGCGTGGTGTTCGCTCGCAATGATGCGCTGCCTCGAGTGCGTCATTGGCAGTTCGGCGGCGAAATGGTGCTGGACGCGGATTATCAAAGCGCGCGCTTTCGCCCGGCCCCGTTGGGATTCGAAGCCGGCACGCCGCCAATCGCCAGTGTGATCGGGCTCGGCGCGACGCTGGATTATCTGGCCGGACTGGATCAGGACGCCGTGTCTGCCCATGAAGCAGCGCTGCATGATTATTTGATCAAAGGTCTTGAGGCACGCAACGGCATACGCTTGCTCGGCAAGCCGCAACTGGCGTTAGCCAGTTTTGTCGTCGAGGGTGTGCATAACTCCGATCTCGCGCATTTGCTGACCGAACAAGGCATCGCTGTGCGCGCCGGTCATCACTGCGCCATGCCGTTGCTGAAAAGCTTCGAACTGGCGGGGGCGATTCGGGTGTCGCTGGCGTTGTATAACGACTCGCAAGACCTCGAACGATTTTTTGAAGCGCTGGATCAGGCCCTGGAGCTGTTGCGATGAGTTTGCCTGCCGAGGCGGTCGCTGCGCTGGATGTATTTCAGAATGCAGCGGGTTGGGAACAACGCGCGCGCCTGCTGATGCAATGGGGTGATCGGCTGCCGGCGTTAAGCGACGCCGACAAGATTGAAGCCAATCGCGTGCATGGCTGTGAAAGTCAGGTGTGGTTGGTCGGAGCGTTAGTGAACGGTCATTGGCAATTCGCCGCGAACAGCGATGCACGATTGATACGCGGATTGGTGGCGTTGCTGCTGGCGCGGGTCAACGGGTTGTCGGCCAGTGAGTTGCGGGCGGTGGATTTGCCGGAGTGGTTTGCGCAACTCGGCTTGTCGCGACAACTGTCACCTTCGCGCAGTAATGGCCTCAACGCGGTGCTTCAGCGGATGAATGAGTTGGCGGGTTGATCGCCATCGCGAGCAGGCTCGCTCCCACAGTTGATCGGGTCCGCGGAGAGAACCCGGCCCAACGTGGGAGTGAGCCTGCTCGCGATGGCATCTTCTGCCGCAACCATCAAACCGCCGGCTTCACCCGATCTGCCAGCCGCCGCACGCCTGCCACAATCTTGTCCACAGCCTTGGTGGCGGCGACCATGCCGAAGGTTGCCGTCACCATCATCACCGCGCCAAAGCCGCCGGCGCAGTCAAGCTTCACGCCATCGCCGACAAAGCTCTTCTGCAAACAAATGCTGCCATCCGGTTTCGGGTAGCGCAGTTGTTCGGTAGAAAATACGCAAGGCACGCTGTAGTGGCGAGTCACGGTGCGGGAGAAATTGTAATCGCGGCGCAACGTGGAGCGTACTTTCGACGCCAGCGGGTCGTTGAACGTGCGGTTCAAATCGCAGACCTGGATCAGCGTCGGATCAATCTGGCCGCCCGCGCCGCCGGTGGTGATGATCTGAATCTTGCGACGTTTGCACCAGGCGATCAGCGCCGCTTTGGCGTTGACGCTGTCGATGCAGTCGATCACGCAATCAATGTTCGGCGTGATGTACTCGGCCATGGTCTCGCGCGTGACGAAATCCGCCACGGCGTGCACCACGCAGTCCGGATTGATGCCGCGCAGGCGCTCGGCCATCACTTCGACCTTGGGCTTGCCGACGGTGCTGTCCAGCGCGTGCAACTGACGGTTGGCGTTACTGACGCAGACATCGTCCAGATCGAACAACGAAATTTCGCCCACGCCACACCGTGCGATGGCTTCCGCCGCCCAGGAACCAACCCCGCCAACGCCGACGATCGCCACGTGCGCGGCGCGCAAGCGTTCAAGGCCTTCGATGCCGTACAAACGGGCGATACCTGCAAACCGCGGATCTTCTGTGCTCATGACCATTACCTGAAAAACCGGCGCGCATTATAGGGCCGTCGGCGGCCAAGAGCATCTTTGCTCTATGAACGGCTTTATTCAGGCAAGACAGAACCAAGAATTGTCCTACAAGGTCCAATCCAAGAACTTACGGCAAGTTCGACTGCCCAACGTCGGGCTTTTCCCTGTCCGCTGTACGGTCAGTGAACGCCCAGTGTAGGATGCGCGCCCCATGCCCCTAGGCAGTCAGCCGCCGACCGTTCCTTCGTTCAGCAGCCCCTGGAACCCGAAAAAGCTATGTCATCGCGTAAATTTGGACTCAACCTGGTCGTGGTGCTCGCCATCGCCGCCTTGTTTACCGGCTTCTGGGCGCTGATCAATCGCCCGGTTACCGCCCCCAATTGGCCTGAACAAATCTCCGGCTTTTCCTATTCGCCTTTCCAACAGGGCCAATACCCGCAAAAAGCTCAATACCCGAGCGACGATGAAATGCGTCGCGACCTGGAGATCATGAGCAAGCTCACGGATAACATCCGGACTTACTCGGTGGACGGGCCATTGGGCAATATCCCCAAACTGGCTGAAGAATTCGGCCTGCGGGTAACACTGGGTATCTGGATCAGCCCGGACGAAGAGCGCAACGAGCGAGAAATCCTCAAGGCCATCGAAATTGCCAACAGCTCACGCAGCGTGGTTCGCGTGGTTGTAGGCAACGAGGCGATTTTCCGCAAGGAAATTACCGCTGCCGAGCTCAGCATCATTCTCGACCGCGTTCGCGCTGCCGTGAAGGTGCCGGTGACGACGTCCGAGCAGTGGCACATCTGGGAAGAAAACCCCAGCCTGGCCAAGCACGTTGACCTGATCGCTGCCCACGTTCTGCCCTATTGGGAACACGTGCCGATGGAGCAATCGGGGCAATTTGTCCTCGATCGCGCTCGCGACCTGAAGAAGATGTTCCCGAAAAAGCCCCTGCTGCTGTCGGAAGTCGGCTGGCCGAGCAACGGCCGGATGCGCGGTGGTGCGGATGCGTCGCCGGCCGATCAGGCGATCTACCTGCGCACGCTGGTCAACAAGCTTAACCGCCAGGGCTTCAACTACTTCGTGATCGAAGCGTTTGACCAGCCGTGGAAGGCCAGCGACGAGGGTTCTGTGGGCGCTTACTGGGGCGTGTTCAATGCCGCACGCCAGCAGAAATTCAATTTCGAAGGGCCGGTCGTGGCCATCCCGCAATGGCGCGTATTGGCCGTCGGCTCAGTGGTTCTGGCGCTGCTGTCGCTGACCCTGCTGATGATCGACGGCTCTGCCCTGCGTCAACGTGGCCGCACCTTCCTGACCTTTATCGCGTTTCTGTGCGGTTCGGTCCTGGTGTGGATCGGTTATGACTACAGCCTGCAATACAGCACGTGGTTCAGCCTGACCGTAGGAATACTGCTGGCCCTCGGCGCACTCGGGGTATTTATCGTACTGCTGACCGAGGCGCATGAACTGGCCGAAGCAGTCTGGACACACAAGCGGCGTCGAGAATTCCTGCCGGTGGTAGGAGATTCGGACTACAGACCGAAAGTCTCGATTCACGTGCCTTGCTACAACGAGCCGCCGGAGATGGTAAAACAAACCCTCAACGCCCTGGCTAATCTCGACTATCCGGACTTCGAAGTCCTGATCATCGATAACAACACCAAGGACCCTGCGGTCTGGGAACCGGTGCGCGATTATTGCGAAACACTCGGCCCGCGCTTCAAGTTCTTCCACGTTGCACCGCTGGCCGGCTTCAAGGGCGGCGCGTTGAATTACCTGATCCCGCATACCGCCAAGGATGCCGAAGTCATTGCCGTGATCGACTCGGACTACTGCGTCGATCCAAACTGGCTGAAGCACATGGTGCCGCACTTCGCCGATCCGAAAATCGCCGTGGTGCAGTCGCCGCAGGATTATCGCGACCAGGACGAAAGCACGTTCAAAAAGCTTTGCTACGCCGAGTACAAAGGCTTCTTCCATATCGGCATGGTGACCCGCAACGACCGCGACGCGATCATTCAGCACGGCACCATGACCATGACCCGTCGCTCGGTGCTCGAGGAGCTCGGCTGGGCTGACTGGTGCATCTGTGAAGATGCCGAATTGGGTTTGCGTGTGTTCGAGAAAGGCTTGTCGGCGGCGTACTACCACACCAGCTATGGCAAAGGCTTGATGCCCGATACGTTCATCGACTTCAAGAAACAGCGATTCCGTTGGGCCTATGGGGCGATTCAGATCATCAAGCGCCACACTGCGAGCCTGTTGCGTGGCAAGGGTTCCGAGCTCACCCGTGGCCAGCGCTACCACTTCCTCGCGGGCTGGTTGCCGTGGGTCGCCGATGGCATGAACATCTTCTTCACTGTCGGCGCACTGTTATGGTCGGCGGCGATGATCATCGTGCCGCAACGGGTCGATCCGCCGTTGCTGATCTTCGCAATCCCACCTTTGGCGCTGTTTGTGTTCAAGGTTGGCAAGATCATCTTCCTGTACCGTCGCGCGGTCGGCGTCAATCTGAAAGATGCATTCTGCGCCGCACTCGCTGGCCTGGCGTTGTCACACACCATCGCCAAAGCGGTGCTTTATGGCTTCTTCACCACGAGCATTCCATTCTTCCGCACACCCAAAAACGCCGATAACCATGGCTTCTGGGTGGCGATTTCGGAGGCTCGCGAGGAAGTGTTCATCATGCTGCTGCTATGGGGCGCGGCGATAGGGATTTACCTGGTGAACGGCATGCCGAGCAACGACATGCGCTTCTGGGTGATCATGTTGCTGGTGCAGTCGCTGCCTTATCTGGCAGCGTTGATCATGGCGTTCCTGTCTTCACTGCCGAAACCGGCGCTGGAAGCGCAGACGGCCCCGGCAGTCTAAATCTTTGCAGATGCACTAAACGGCGGCCAATGGTCGCCGTTTTGCTTTAAGATAACCGCCATTTTGCAGGGCTTGGCGTGATATCCATCCCTGTGGGAGCGAGCCTGCTCGCGATGGCAATGTAACAATCCCGGTTTATGTTGACTGCCTCACCGCCATCGCCATCGCCATCGCCAGCAGGCTGGCTCCCACAATTAGTCCGCGCCCACATTCATGATCTCCGGAGTTTTCCATGACGGCCCACGCCGACCTTTCGCCGACCCTTCAACTCGCCATCGACCTGATCCGTCGTCCCTCCGTGACGCCGGTCGACGCCGATTGCCAGAAGCAGATGATGCAGCGCCTGGGCGATGCCGGTTTTCAGCTGGAACCGATGCGTATCGAAGATGTGGATAACTTCTGGGCGACCCACGGCAAACACGACGGTCCGGTGCTGTGCTTCGCCGGTCACACGGATGTGGTTCCGACCGGACCCGTTACGGCTTGGCAAATCGACCCGTTCGACGCGGTCATCGACGAACACGGCATGCTCTGCGGCCGTGGCGCGGCAGACATGAAAGGCAGTCTCGCGTCGATGACCGTGGCCGCCGAACGTTTCGTCGCCGACTACCCGGACCACAAGGGCAAGGTCGCTTTCCTGATCACCAGCGACGAAGAAGGCCCGGCGCACCACGGCACCAAAGCGGTGATCGAACGTCTCGCCGCGCGCAAGGAACGTCTGGACTGGTGCATCGTCGGCGAGCCGTCAAGCACCACCCTGGTCGGCGATGTGGTCAAGAACGGCCGCCGCGGATCGCTCGGGGCCAAACTGACTGTACGCGGTATCCAGGGCCATGTGGCCTATCCGCACCTGGCGAAAAACCCGATCCACCTCGCCGCCCCGGCGCTGGCCGAACTGGCTGCCGAACACTGGGACCACGGCAACGATTTCTTCCCGCCGACCAGTTTCCAGATCTCCAACGTCAATTCCGGCACCGGCGCGACCAACGTGATCCCGGGCGACCTGGTGGCGGTGTTCAACTTCCGCTTCTCCACTGAATCCACGGTGGAAGGTCTGCAGAAACGCGTCGCCGACATTCTCGACAAACATGGTCTGGACTGGCACATCGACTGGGCGCTGTCGGGTCTGCCGTTTCTGACCGAACCGGGCGCCTTGCTGGACGCCGTAGCGTCAAGCATCAAGGACATCACCGGGCGGGAAACCCGCGCATCCACCAGCGGCGGCACGTCTGACGGACGTTTCATCGCGACCATGGGCACGCAAGTGGTCGAGCTCGGCCCGGTCAACGCGACGATCCATCAGGTCAACGAGCGCGTGCTCGCCGCCGACCTTGATGTGCTGACCGAAATCTACTACCAGACCCTGATCAAGTTGCTCGCCTGATGCTCGCCTGCCCGATCTGCAGTGAGCCGCTCAACCCGGTGGACAACGGCGTGGCCTGCCCCGCCGGGCATCGTTTCGACCGTGCGCGTCAGGGTTATCTGAACCTGCTGCCGGTGCAGCATAAAAACAGCCGCGACCCAGGGGATAACCTGGCGATGGTCGAAGCCCGTCGCGACTTTTTGAACGCCGGGCATTACGCACCGGTGGCCAAACGTCTCGCCGAACTGGCTGGCGGATACGCACCGCAACGCTGGCTGGACATCGGTTGTGGCGAGGGTTACTACACGGCGCAAATCGCCCAAGCCTTGCCCGATGCCGATGGCTACGCGCTGGACATCTCGCGGGAAGCGGTCAAACGCGCCTGCAAACGTGATCCGCAGCTGACCTGGTTGATCGCCAGCATGGCGCGCGTGCCGCTGGCGTCCGGCAGTTGCCAGTTTCTCGCCAGCGTCTTCAGTCCACTGGACTGGGCAGAAGCCAAACGTCTGCTCAGCCCCGGGGGCGGCCTGATGAAAGTCGGTCCCACCAGCGGCCATCTGATGGAATTGCGTGAGCGTCTTTACGACGAAGTGCGTGAGTACACGGACGACAAGCATTTGGCGCTGGTACCGGAGGGCATGGCGCTGCAGCACAGCGAAAACCTCGAATTCAAACTGACCCTTGCAAGCGGCCAGGATCGCGCCAACCTGCTGGCGATGACGCCTCACGGCTGGCGCGCCAGTGCTGAACGACGGGCGGAAGTCGTCGATCAGGCGGATCCGTTCGAGGTCACCGTGTCGATGCGTTACGATTACTTCGTACTTCAATAATTTTTGGCCTTGAGCGACAGCTCGAAGCCGGCTAAATCCGCGAATGGATTTTTCAGACCCGCAGTGAGGACATCCATGCGCCAACCCGATATCGAGATTTACCTGAAAGACGCCGACGCCGACTACAAAGCCGTCGCAGCCTGGCTCGGCACCGCGTTGGGCCCGTGCACCGACTGGGTGCAGAAAGGTCAGACGTACAAGTGCAAGGCCGGTAACGTGCCGGTGACCTGGCTGCCCAAAGCGGTAGGAAAATGGAACAGCCTGTACCTGGAAAGCGACCAGACGCCGTGGGAAGACGACATCGCCTGCGCCCGTGCCGCATTTGCCGCGCTGAATGTGGAAGTGCGTTGCGCGCCGGGTAGCTGGGTTGAAGAAGAAGGTGAGGAAACGGCGGATCGCTGGATGCGCATCAGCGCCGATGGTGAAGAAGAGATCACCTGGAAAACCGCTTAAGCAAAACCTGTGGGAGCGAGCCTGCTCGCGATAGCGGACTGACAGTCAACATTGATGTTGGCTGGAAGGGCCTCATCGCGAGCAGGCTCGCTCCCACAGTGATTTTGGGTGATGCGTACGATACGGATTACAGCCCCACCACATCCTCAGCTTGCAAACCCTTGTCGCCGGTCACCACGGCATATTCAACCTGCTGACCTTCAGCCAGAGAACGGTGGCCCTCACCGCGAATCGCGCGGTAATGAACGAACACATCCACCCCGTCCTCGCGCTGAATGAAGCCGTAGCCCTTGGCATCGTTGAACCACTTCACATTGCCGGTTACGCGCGTAGCGATAAGTTGCTGCCCCTTGTTTTTATTGTTGAGCGGGCGAGTATAGGTCAGCCGCGCGATCTCTCAACTCAACTTTACTTCCCGCGCTTTTTTGCCGATTTTCGGCTAATACGGCACACTGTCGAGCCCCGGGCAAAGGCTCGGTTTTATTCACTCACGCAGAAGCCGTATGACCCGCTCCCCGTTCCGTCGTCTTGTGTTTGGCACCCTGCGCCGGCTGTTGTACCTCTGGGTTCGCTCGGAGACGATCAATCAGTCGTCGTTCACCCTCAACCTCGACCGCAGCCGCCCGGTGTTCTACGTCCTGCAAAATCCTTCGCTGACCGACCTCGCCGTGGTCGATACCGAATGCAGCAAGGCCGGCCTGCCCAGGCCGGTATTGCCGGTGTCGGTAGGGACGTTGATCGAACCCGCTGCGTTTTTCTACCTGACACCAGAGCCCGACTGGCTCGGCCGTCAGGACAAACGCGGTGCACCGCCGACCCTGACACGTCTGGTCAGCGCCCTGAGCCAGAACGCTGCCGAAGACGCGCAGATCATTCCGGTCAGCGTGTTCTGGGGGCAGTCGCCGGACAGCGAATCGAGCCCGTGGAAACTGCTCTTCGCCGACAGCTGGGCGGTCACCGGCCGGTTGCGCCGATTGCTCAGCATCATCGTGCTGGGGCGCAAGACCCGCGTGCAGTTCTCCGCGCCGATACACCTGCGCGAACTGATCGATCATAACAAGGGCCACGAGCGCACCGTGCGCATGGCCCAGCGCATCCTGCGCGTACACTTCCGCAACCTCAAAGCCGCCGTGATCGGCCCCGACATTTCTCACCGTCGCAACCTGGTCAAAGGTCTGCTCAATCAACCGCTGGTCAAGCAAGCGATCCTTGATGAGGCCGAGCGGGAGAACATTTCCCCCGAAAAAGCCAAGGTCCAGGCGCTGCGCTATGGCAACGAGATCGCTTCGGACTACACCTACACCGCGATCCGCTTTCTGGAAGTGGTGCTGAGTTGGTTCTGGAACAAGATTTACGACGGGATCAAGGTCAACCACATTGAAGGCGTGCAGAAGGTCGCCCAGGGCCACGAAGTCATCTATGTGCCGTGTCACCGCAGTCACATCGATTACCTGCTGCTCTCGTATCTGTTGTTCCGCAACGGCCTGACGCCGCCGCACATCGCCGCCGGGATCAACCTCAACATGCCGGTGATCGGCAGCCTGCTGCGGCGCGGCGGTGCGTTCTTCATGCGTCGCACCTTCAAGGGCAATCCGCTGTACACCTCGGTGTTCAACGAATACCTGCATACCCTGTTCACCAAAGGTTTTCCGGTCGAATATTTCGTCGAGGGTGGCCGTTCGCGCACCGGACGCATGCTGCAACCGAAGACCGGAATGCTGGCGATCACCCTGCGCAGTTTCTTGCGCTCCTCGCGCATGCCGATAGTGTTCATCCCTGTGTATATCGGCTATGAACGCGTGCTCGAAGGCCGGACTTATCTGGGCGAACTGCGCGGCGCAACCAAGAAGAAAGAATCGATCTTCGACATCTTCAAAGTCATCGGTGCGCTGAAGCAGCGTTTTGGTCAAGTCGCAGTGAACTTCGGCGAGCCGATCAAGCTGGCGGAATTCCTCGACAGCGAACAGCCCGACTGGCGCCAGCAGGAACACGGCCCGCAGTTCAAACCGGCCTGGCTCAACGAAACTACCAACCGCCTGGGCGAAAAAGTCGCGCAGCATCTGAACGAAGCGGCGGCGATCAACCCGGTCAATCTGGTCGCGCTGGCGCTGTTGTCCACCACGCGTCTGGCCCTGGATGATCGCGCCATGGCGCGGGTGCTCGATCTTTATCTGGCGCTGCTGCGCAAGGTTCCGTACTCGCCGCACACCACGTTGCCGGCGGGCGACGGCCGAGCGTTGATCGAGCACGTGAAGGACATGGATCTGTTGTCCGAGCAGAACGATGCCCTGGGCAAGATTCTGTATCTCAATGAGCAGAATGCGGTGCTGATGACGTACTACCGCAACAACGTCCTGCATATTTTTGCCTTGCCGTCGTTGCTGGCGAGCTTCTTCCAGAGCACGTCGCGCATGAGCCGCGAGCAGATTCTGCGCTACACCCGGGCGCTGTATCCCTACCTGCAATCGGAACTGTTCATTCGCTGGTCACTGGACGAGCTGGATGCGGTGGTCGATCAGTGGCTTGAAGCATTCGTCGAACAAGGCCTGCTGCGTTTCGAGAACGATGTGTACTTGCGTCCAGCGCCAAGCTCGCGGCATTTCGTGCTGCTGACGCTGCTGTCGAAGAGCATCGCGCAAACCTTGCAGCGGTTTTACATGACCGTCTCGCTGCTGCTCAACAGCGGGCAGAACAGTCTCAGCGCCGAAGAGCTGGAGGACTTGTGCACGGTCATGGCTCAGCGCCTGTCGATTCTGCATGGTCTGAACGCGCCGGAATTTTTCGACAAGAGCCTGTTCCGCCACTTCATCCAGACAATGCTTGACCTCGACGTGCTGCGGCGCGACGAAGCGGGCAAGCTCAGCTACCACCCCTTGCTCGGCGAGCTCGCTGAAGGCGCGGCCAAACGGGTATTGCCGGCGGAGATCCGGTTGTCGATCCGTCAGGTTGCGCTGCATCGCAGTGAAGATGCCGCGGACCTGGTCGCGGTACAGCCTGAGGCATGACTCACAAAGCAGCGGTGCACAATCGCTGCTCCACGCGTTTTTTGTTGAGAGGAAGCCAGCATGCTCCGCCCTACCCTACGCTTTGCCGGCCTGTGCGCAGGCCTGATGATTTCTGCCAGCGCGCTTGCGCTGTCGCTCAATGACCTGTCGCAAAAGGACGCCACCGGCGGCTTGAAAGATGCACTGACCCAAGGTGCACAGTTGGCCGTAAAACAACTCGGCGCACCGGGCGGCTTCAGCAACAATCCTGAAGTGAAAATCGAACTGCCGGGCAAACTGGGCAAAGTCGCCAGCAAGATGAAAGCGTTCGGCATGGGCGCTCAAGTCGATCAACTGGAAACCAGCATGAACAAGGCCGCCGAAACCGCCGTGGTTCAGGCCCGGCCAATCCTGGTCGAAGCGGTAAAAAAAATGACCGTGGACGATGCCAAAGGCATCCTCAGCGGAGGCAACGATTCGGCCACCCAATACCTGAGCAAAACCAGTCGCGAGCAGATCCGGACGAAATTTCTGCCGATCGTCAAGCAAGCCACCGATCAGGTAGGTCTGGCCAAGCAGTACAACTCGTTTGCCGGTCAGGCGGCAACCTTGGGCGTGCTTGATGCGAAGAGCGCCAACATTGAAAGTTATGTGACGGAACAAGCGTTGAATGGACTGTTTGAAATGATCGGCAAACAGGAAGAAACCATCCGCCAGAACCCGGCGGCTGCGGCGACCAGCCTGGCGAAGAAAGTGTTCGGGACCCTCTGATTATTTTCCCGTAGAAGCAAAGCTTGCTCGCGATGACGGTGGATCAGTCACTGTCAGAGTTAAATGACACCGCCATCGCGGGCAAGCCCGGGTCCTACAGATTTTGCACCAGCCGCAGATGCTGCATTTAGCGCCCGGATCAGGCCGGGTCGTTCTTGATCCTGAACCAGGCTGCATACAGCGCCGGCAAAAACAATAACGTCAACGCCGTGGCCACGATCAACCCGCCCATGATCGCCACCGCCATCGGCCCGAAAAACACACTGCGTGACAGCGGAATCATCGCCAGCACCGCTGCCAGTGCGGTCAGCACAATTGGCCGAAAGCGTCGCACTGTCGCCTCGATAATCGCCTGCCAGGGCTTCAGACCCGCCGCGATATCCTGCTCGATCTGATCCACCAAAATCACGGAATTGCGCATGATCATTCCCGACAGCGCAATCGTCCCCAGCATCGCCACAAAGCCGAAGGGCTGACGGAACACCATCAGAAACAGCGTCACCCCGATAAGCCCCAGCGGCGCCGTCAGAAACACCATCACCGTGCGTGAGAAACTGCGCAGTTGCAGCATCAGCAACGTCAGCACCACCACGATAAACAGCGGCACACCGGCCTTCACCGAGTTCTGCCCGCGTGCCGAATCCTCAACCGTGCCGCCCACGTCCAGTAAATAACCATCCGGCAACTGCGCGCGAATCGGATCGAGCGTCGGCATGATCTGCTGCACCAGCGTCGCCGGTTGCTGCTTGCCATAAATATCGGCGCGGACCGTCACGTTAGGCAGCCGATTGCGATGCCAGATGATGCCTTCTTCGAAACCGTATTCGAGCGTGGCGATCTGTGACAAGGCCACGCTGCGACCGTTGTCGGTTGGCACCGCAAGGCTCGGCAGCAACGACAGTTCGGTGCGCTCATGCAAGGTGCCGCGCAGAAGAATCTCGATCAACTCATTGTCTTCGCGGTATTGACTGACGCTGGAACCGGTCAGCGAGCTCTGCAGAAATTTCGCCAGGTTCGCCGTGCTCACGCCGAGGGCCCGCGCGCGGTCCTGATCGACATTGAGGTATACGACCTTGCTCGGTTCTTCCCAATCGAGATGGACATTGACCACATGCGGATTCTCGCGAACCTTGGCCGCCACTTTTCTTGCCAGGTCACGGACTTCCTCGATGTGCTCACCGGTCACCCGAAACTGCACCGGATACCCCACGGGCGGGCCGTTCTCCAGTCGCGTGACCCGCGAGCGCAGGGTCGGGAATTGTTCATTGAGCGTTTCGATCAGCCACAGACGCAGCGTCTCACGCTCTTCAATGGTTTTGGCGAGTACGACAAACTGGGCGAAGCTTGCCGCAGGAAGTTGCTGATCGAGTGGCAGATAAAATCGCGGAGAACCGGTGCCGACATAAGCCACATAGTTGTCGATGCCCGCATGGTCCTTGAGCAGTGCTTCCAGGCGCTTGACCTCGTCGGCGGTGTTGCTGAGGGACGCGCCCTCCGCCAGTTTCAAGTCAACCATCAATTCCAGGCGACCGGATGCCGGGAAGAACTGTTGTGGGACAAATCGAAACAGCACGACAGACGCCACGAACAACGCAACGGTCAGCACGATCACGGTTTTTCGGCGTCGCACGCACCACTCAACCAGTCGCCTGACGCGCTGATAAAACGGCGTGCCATAAGGGTCGAACTCGCCGTTCGCAGTGCCATGTCTGGCGGCATGAATTTTCGCCAGATCTGGCAGCAGTTTTTCCCCCAGATACGGCACAAAAACCACCGCCGCCACCCACGATGCCAGCAGCGCGATGGTCACCACCTGGAAGATCGAGCGGGTGTATTCACCGGTGCCCGACTGGGCGGTAGCGATCGGCAGGAAACCGGCGGCGGTGATCAGCGTACCGGTGAGCATCGGGAACGCCGTGCTGGTCCAGGCGTAACTCGCGGCCTTCACCCGGTCGAAGCCCTGCTCCATTTTTATCGCCATCATTTCCACAGCGATGATCGCGTCGTCCACCAACAGTCCCAACGCCAGTACCAGCGCACCGAGGGAAATCTTGTGCAGGCCGATGCCAAGGTAATACATGCAGGCAAAGGTCATCGCCAACACCAGCGGAATCGCCAGCGCCACCACCATGCCAGTGCGCACACCGAGCGAGAAGAAACTAACCAGCAACACAATCGCCAAGGCTTCCACCAGCACCTGAACGAATTCCCCGACTCCGGTTTTCACCGCAGCCGGCTGGTCGGAGACCTTGCGCAATTGCATGCCCGCCGGCAGGTTTCTCTGGATTCGCGCGAATTCGACTTCCAGCGCCTTGCCCAGTACCAGAATGTCACCACCGTCCTTCATGGCCACGGCCAGACCTATTGCATCTTCGGCCATAAAACGCATGCGCGGCGCAGGGGGATCGTTGAAACCACGTCGCACGTTGGCGACATCGGAGATACGAAACGTACGATCACCGACGCGGATAGGGAAGTTCTTTATCTCTTCAACTGTCTGAAAATTTCCCGACACCCGTAGCTGCAATCGTTCGCTGGTGGTTTCGAAAAACCCCGCCGTCGAGACCGCATTCTGCTCCTGCAGCGCCTGCTGCACTGCCGCCAGTGGCAAACCAAGGGTGGCGAGTTTGACGTTGGACAACTCGACCCAGATTTTCTCGTCCTGCAGCCCGAGCAGATCGACCTTGCCGACATCCTTGACCCGTTGCAGCTGGATCTGCACCCGATCGGCGTAGTCCTTGAGCACGGCGTAGTCGAAACCGTCGCCGGTCAACGCGTAGATATTGCCGAAGGTGGTACCGAATTCATCGTTGAAAAACGGCCCCTGAACACCCGGCGGCAGGGTGTGACGGATGTCGCTGACCTTCTTGCGGACCTGATACCAGAGCTCGGGGATGTCCACCGAGTGCATGGAATCGCGGGCAATAAAGGTTACCTGGGATTCACCCGGGCGCGAGAACGACACGATGCGTTCGTACTCGCCGGTTTCCATCAGCTTCTTTTCGATGCGTTCAGTAACCTGCCGCGAGACTTCTTGCGCCGTCGCCCCCGGCCAGATCGTGCGCACGACCATGGCTTTGAAGGTGAACGGGGGATCTTCGCTTTGCCCCAGTTTGCTGTAGGAAAGTGCACCGACAACCGCGAGCAAGATCATCAGGAACAGTACGATCTGGCGATTGCGCAGCGCCCATTCGGAAAGATTGAAACTCATCGGACTTACTCCTTGTCCGCCAGATTGACCACTCGGTTGGAGCGATCCACCGGTCGCACCTGTTGTCCTTCGAGAAGCACATGAACCCCGGCGGCCACCACCCAGTCACTGGCGTTCAGGCCTTCGAGCACCGGCACGGTTTTATCGCCGAAGGCACCGACCCGAACCGGCACTTTCTTCAACGTATTGTTGGCGCCGAGCACCCAGACATAGGTGGCACCGTTTTCGGCGGTGACGGCGGACAGCGGAACCGACAGTGAAATGACGTCGGCGGTCTGGATGAAAACCCGTGCGCTCTGACCCAGTTCGGCGGGCACCTTGCCAGCGGTGAAGGCGATACGCGCGGCGAAAGTCCGCGATTTCGGATCGGCCGCCGGCGACAACTCGCGGATGCGCCCGGCGAAGCGCTGATCCGGTTGAGTCCACAATTCCACGGTGACTGCCTGGCCGACCTTGAAGCGACCGAAACTCTGCTCCGGCAAACTGATCAGCACTTCGCGCTCGCCGTCAGTGGCCAGGGTAAACACCGTTTGCCCGGCGGCCACCACCTGCCCGACCTCAACCGCACGTTTGGCCACCACGCCGTCCTGAGGCGCACGTAGCACGGCGTAACTGGCCTGGTTGGTCGAGACATTGAATTCAGCTCTGATTTGCTTGAGACGCGCTTCACCCGAGCGGTAAAGGTTTTCGGAATTGTCGTAGAGCGAACGACTGACCATCTGACGGTCCATCAGCGTTTTATAACGGTCGCGCTCGGCCCGGACCAGGCTCAGGTTGGCTTCGGCAGCAGCGACCTGCGCACGGGTCGCTTCCAGCTGCAGGCGTACATCCTGCGGATCGAGTTCGGCCAACGGCTGATCCGCCTTGACCCGTTGCCCCTCTTCCACCAGTCGTCGGCTGACTTTGCCGCCGATTCGGAAGGCCAGTTCCGGCTCATAGCGCGCTCGCACTTCACCAGGGAAACTTTTCATCGACTGGGCCGAAGGCTCCGGTTGCACCACCATCGCCGGCCGGACGCTGACCTGGGGCGCCTCCTCATGCCCGCACGCAGACAACAAAAAAGCCAGACCGACTGGCAACGCGAGGGGCGAGGCATAGCGGAACATGGTGAAGGACCTTTCGCTAATGGTGCTTGGAATAATTATACTGGCCAGTATGTTATTAATAGCAAACTTACCAGTCCAGTATTAAAAGCGAATAATGTCGAACAATCCTCCAACCTCAAACGGTCCGGGACGCCCCAAGGATCTGGCCAAACGCCAGGCGATCCTCGATGCGGCAAAAGTTCTCTTTCTGAGCAAGGGTTATGCGAGCACCAGCATGGATGCCGTAGCTGCCGAGGCGGGCGTGTCCAAACTGACCGTCTATAGCCATTTCAACGACAAGGAAACTTTGTTCTCGGCTGCTGTTGTCGCCAAATGCGAAGAACAATTGCCGAAGCTGTTCTTCGAATTGCCCGACGGGATCAGCGTGGAAGCGGTGCTGATCAACATCGCACGAGGCTTCCACCATCTGATCAACAGCGACGAATCTGTAAATCTGCATCGGTTGATGATGGCCCTGGGTAGCCAGGATCCGAAGCTGTCGCAGATTTTTTTCGAGGCAGGCCCGCAGCGCATGCTGCAGGGCATGGAGCGGCTGCTGAGCAAGGTTGACCAGATTGGCGCGCTGAGCATCGATAAACCGCGCAACGCCGCCGAACATTTCTTTTGCCTGCTCAAGGGTGCGGCGAATTTTCGCTTGTTGTATGGCTGCGGCGAACCGTTGACCGGCGCGGCGGCCGAGAGCCATGTACAGGAAGTGGTGGGGTTGTTTATGCGGGCTTATCGACCAGCGTCAGCCTGACGACTTTCGGTCGTCTGGGCTGGCCCTTCGCCGGAACGCCGCCCGGAGCAAGCTCGCCCCCACATTTGATCTTCACTCGACACACATCCAGTGTGGGAGCGAGCCTGCTCGCGATGGGCACGACGCGGTCTCAGGGCTTCAGCGCTTTCTTGGGATAAATATCATACCGGCTGGACTTGCCATCCAGCGCATGGCTCGGTTTTGGCCCGGCAATGCACGGCGCCTTACGCGGTCGCTTGACCACCACACGGTGGCTGGCCAGCGCCAGCGCGGCTTCGAGCAAGGCCGGCGCGTCCGGGTCATCGCCCACCAGCGGCCGAAACAGGCGCATTTCCTTCTTCACCAGCGCGGTTTTCTCACGGTGCGGGAACATCGGGTCGAGGTAGATCACCTGCGGCGGCTCCCCTTGCCAGTTGCGCATCACCTCGATCGAATTGCCCTTGAGCAAACGCATCCGCGCCACGATCGACGCCACATCGAAATCTTCCGCGCCGCGCGCTAATCCGTCCTCCAGCAGCGCACCAATCAACGGCTGACGCTCGATCAGGCTCATCTCGCAACCAAGACTGGCCAGCACAAACGCATCTTTGCCCAGCCCCGCCGTAGCATCCAGCACCCTCGGTCGCACGCCCTGGGCGATGCCGACAGCTTTGGCGATCATCTGCCCCGTGCCGCCACCGAACAAGCGGCGATGCGCCGCGCCCCCCTCGACGAAGTCCACCCGAACCGGCCCCGGGGCGTCCGCTCCCAATTGCTGCAGTTGCAACCCGTGTTCACCCACCTGCAAGGCAAATTCGCCATCGGCGACCTGCAGCGGCAGATCCAGCCGCTCGGCCCACTGCTCGGCCTGGGCCTGAAATGCCGCGCTCAGGGCTTCTACATGGATGCGGCAAGCCGCAGGTTGCTCAATCATGGGAAAACACGCTCAAAAAATTAATGATCGGCGAAAACGGCCGATAACAAAACTAACGAGCATTTTGCCAGAGCCGAGCGTCGACCGAGAAAAATGTCAGACATTCAACCTACATTCACAGGCTTCATTTCGCCCTACGGCGATTACAGCCTGCGAAATACCCAGGCACTGAGCGGTGTCAGTCACCTATGGCAGGATTTCTTTGCCCGGGCGCTGGCCGAGCAGTCGGGGGATGTGCTGCCCAAATCGTTGAATTTTCCGCCTGTCGATGTCGAAAGTCCGCAAGAGCCCACCGTCGGCAGCGAGTTGCTCGCGCACATCGTTTCGCAACGCGAATGCGATGTCACGGACACCCAGGTCAAACCGCCTGAGCCGCTGTTTTTACCGATTGCCGAGTTCGAGATGGACTTGGGCGACAAGCCTTTCCCACCGTTCCCGGCCGACGAGCTCGTTGCTCAACAGAAGCAGCAGGATTTCGAAAGCAGTTGGGTACGCCCTATCGTGCTGACTCACGGCCAGCTGATGTCGATATCCGGTGCAGCACCGCAACCCCGTCCACTGCACCTGCCGATTGCTGAATTCGAGCTGGACCTGCTCGACAAACCTTTCCCGCCGTTCTCGTCCGAAGAGCTGGTGGAACAGCAGAAGAACTTCGATTTCGACATCGGCTGGGCGCGCCCGATCGTACTGCAGAACCTGCGCATCGCCGCCTGACCCTCAGCGACAGACCGACCACGGCCCGACATCGAGATGAAAGTGATTTCGATGGGCGGCGTTGTAATCCGGGCTCAGCACCACACTGAACATGTCACAGGCGCCGTCGCGAACCTGACGTAGAAAACGTGCGTCCTGATTATCCTTTGGCCAGTCCTTCAGCACGTTGATGGCGCGGCCGTCGGCCAGACGAAATCCGGAGATATCCAATGCATCGGCGCTGGCATGCTGGCTGCGCCGGCCGTCCTCGCGACCGTAAACGTTGCGGCAGGCGAAGCTGCCCAGATGATCGACGCGCCTCACGGCCTGGCCATATACCGACTGAGCCGCCGGTTGCAGGGCGTGGCGTTCGAACAGCGCAAACGACACCGCCAGGCGGCAACTGGCGAGGAAGCTGCTGCTCAGCGCCACCTCCCCCCCTTGGACGCGCAACGTGTTGGTCAACGGGCACTTCGCGTCGGGGCTGTCGGCCTGACGGGCCACGCGCAGCCCGGAAGTGCTCAGGGCCTGATCGCACAGTTGTGGGTCATCGCGCAGCCGCATCAGTTTGTAGCGCGTCAGATAATTGGGATCAGCCCTGACGTCCAGCGGTGCCCACGGATTCCACTGCGGCGGCAGCGTGACCCAACCGCGCCAGACGCTCAATGTTGCGCCGCCAATGATCACCAGCATCAGCCACAGGCCCCAACGAAACCGCATCGTCAGCCCTTGAACAATTGATTGGCTTGCGCGTAAGGCATTGAGCGCGAGGTAAAGCTGAAGGTGCCTGACGTCTTGACCTCTTGTGCGGCGCGAAAGAACTCGCCATACGCGGCCAGCGCAAACGCAGACCCGACACTGATTCGTTTGACGCCCATTGCACTCAGTTGCTCGACCGTAAGTTTGAGCCCGCCGGACATCAGCACATTGACTGGCTTCGGCGCTACGGCACGCACCACCGCCAAAACATCTTCAGCACTGCGCAGCCCCGGCGCGTACAACACATCGGCGCCAGCTCCGGCAAATGCCTGCAAGCGGCGAATGGTGTCGTCCAGGTCAGGATTGCCATGCAGGAAATTCTCGGCCCGCGCCGTTAGCGTAAAGGGGAAAGGCAAGCTGCGCGCGGCGGAGACGGCGGCTTCGATGCGCGCAACGGCGTGCTCGAAACAGTAAATCGGTGCGTGCTCGCGGCCCGTGGCGTCCTCGATTGAAGCGCCGACGGCCCCCGCAGCCGCGACGCGCAAAATACTCTGTGCGCATGGCGCCGGGTCATCGGCAAAGCCGTTTTCCAGATCGACCGCGACCGGCAGATCAGTTGCGTCAACGATGGCCCGAACATTCGCCAACGTATCGTCCAGCGTCAGGCCGCCATCCGCTCGGCCTTGAGAAAAAGCGTAGCCAGCGCTGGTCGTCGCCAATGCCTCGAAGCCAAGGCTGGCGAGCATTTTTGCCGAGCCGGCGTCCCACGGGTTGGGAATGACAAACGCCCCGTCGCGCTCGTGCAGGGCTTTGAACGCTTGGGCTCGAAGGGTTTGCGCATCCATTGGCAGGCTCCTGAAGAAGGGACGAGGACGCCTCAGAGCAAACCAAGTTGTTCGGCGGCGGGCTCTCTGTATAACTCAGGCAGCGGCGGCAGGCCAGGCAAACGCAGCATCAGTTGTGCGTGGAAACGTTGCGCGAGTTTCGCTGCGAACAGATTGTCGGAAGTGTGCAGGAAGATGTAGGGCGTGCGCCCCTCTTCAATCCACTCGGCGAATTTCTGCACCCAGGGTTCGAGGAATGGATCATTGGCTTCCAGCTGCGGATGGCCGATGAAGCGCACTTGCGGAGACTGCGTGAACGCGGCCGGCCGTGGCGGAACTCGGGGTTTGTGTGACTGCGCGTGCAGCACGGCGGGGTCGGTCGATGTGCAGCTGAACAGTGCGCGCGGATCCAGGCAAATGCGTTCGACGCCACGCTCAAGCAACAGCCGATTGAGCGCGCGCTCGGCTTCACCCTTGGCGAAAAACTCATCGTGGCGCACTTCGACGGCCAAGGGTCGGTCGACGGCTTCGATGAACGCGGCCAATTCGGGCAAGCGCTGCGGCGTGAAGCTTTTTGATAACTGCAACCACAGCGGCGATACGCGAACGCCCAACGGCCTGAGCAATTGCAGGAACGTCTCGGCGCCAGTCAGTTGTTCGCGCAGGTCACCACCGTGGCTGATGTCGCGGGGAAACTTGGCGGTGAAACGAAAATGCTCCGGCATGACCTCGGCCCAACGCTGTACCGTGGATGCAGCCGGGCTCGCGTAGAAAGTCGTATTACCTTCCACGGCATTAAATATTCGAGAATAGAAATTGAGGAATTCTGCAGGCTTTGCATCAGGCGGATAAAGGTAATCGCGCCAGGCGCTTTCACTCCACGACGGGCAGCCGAGGAAGTAAGGCAGCACCGTCAGATGTACAGGTCGAGACCCAGCACATCCGCATCCCAATCGACAAAACCGGCGGTGCTGAGGTAGCTGGCCAGTGCCATCGCCACACTTTTGCTCATGGCGCGGTGGTAAAGCATGTCTTGCTGACGGGCCGGCAGGTTGCTCAGGCGTTGCGCGGAAGCTTTGGCAGCGCGAGCGGCCATTTGCTCTTCGGAGGGGAATTCCAGTTCTCCATCAATATCGATGGAGTCGTCCTCGACCACGCGGCCTCTGGCAGGCTTGCGCTTGATGGGGTAGGACTGTGAGGAAAGGCCGTCTATACGCATAACGTCATGGCTCGGTATCAGTGATGGCAGTTTAGTGGCACACAGCACACTTCGCAAACAGCCGAGTGATAACTAGAACACAGAAATACGAAAAGGTTTTAAAACGTGGGGAAAAACTGACGATTGGCTGGAAATGAACGTATTTTTTTGTGGCTTGGGGGCTTGCTGTGGCGTCGTCCTGCCCGCGCCAGGTGGCGAAGCGACTTTGGAGTTCATCAGATAGACCGGGTCGCAGGTCTTACGACTGCTACGCAGCCGGACGGAGACAAGTCCCCTCGCCACAGGGAAACGGGCCAAAGGGGATTGAGTCGATTAGCGCGCTTTCGGGGTGGCCACTTTATCGCGCAGATAAACCGGCTGAGCGTCATCGGCGACGATCGCCTCCCCGCGCTCCCAAGCAAATCGCGCAAGGCTCAGCAGGTCTTCGGCATGCGGCAACATACCCGCATCCTGGCCGGTCAGATTGACGGCTATACGTTCGGCATATCCCCAACCGGTGCCCGCGCCGAACCATTCGCCGCTGGCATCGGCCGGTAGCCCTGCCGCTTCCGGCGGCAACACTGCTTCGTTGCCGACCAGACGCATTTCCCCGGCCGTTTCGCGGTAGCAACCCCAATACACTTCATCCATGCGCGCATCGATGGCTGCCGCGACCTGACTGACGCCATGCTCGCGGTAAGCCCGTTGCGCCAGCACGGCGAGGTTCGATACCGGCAGTACGGGACGGTCCAGCGCGAACGCCAGCCCTTGCACCACGCCAACGGCAATGCGCACCCCGGTAAACGCGCCCGGTCCACGGCCGAATGCAATCGCATCCACCGCTTGCAACGTGGTGCCAGCGTCGGCGAGCAGTTGCTGGATCATTGGCAACAACTTCTGCGCATGCAGGCGCGGGATCACCTCGTAATGACTCGTAACCTTGCCGTCATGCAGCAAGGCAACGGAGCAAGCTTCAGTCGCGGTGTCCAGGGCCAGCAAGGTGCTCATCGATGTTTCCACAAGAAAGGTCAGAAAAAAGTGCGCCAGTATAAACAACTACGGCCCGCAAGCGGGCCGTAGAAGATCAAGCGGTAATCAGCTCAATGCTTCAAGCACTTTGCCGGTGATGGCTTCAACCGAACCAACGCCAGCAATGTGGCTGTACTTTGGCTTGCCATCGGTTGCAGCGGAGAGCTTCTGATAGAACTCAACCAACGGCTTGGTCTGCGAGTGATAGACCGACAGGCGATGACGCACGGTTTCTTCAGTGTCGTCCTTGCGCTGCACGAGTGCCTCACCCGTGATGTCGTCCTTGCCGGCCAGTTTCGGCGGATTGTAAACGGTGTGATAAACGCGACCGCTGGCTTCATGCACACGACGACCGGCGATGCGCTGAACGATCTCTTCGTCATCGACAGCGATTTCGACCACATGGTCCAGTTCCACACCGGCATCAACCAGCGCTTCGGCCTGCGGAATGGTGCGCGGGAAACCGTCGAAGAGGAAACCGTTGGCACAGTCGGGCTGAGCGATACGGTCCTTGACCAGTGCGATGATCAGGTCATCGGAGACCAGGCCACCGGCGTCCATGATGCTCTTGGCCTTGATGCCCAGTTCGGTGCCGGCCTTCACAGCGGCACGCAGCATGTCGCCGGTGGAAATTTGCGGGATGCCGAACTTTTCGGTGATGAACTTCGCCTGAGTACCTTTTCCGGCCCCGGGAGCTCCCAGCAGAATGACGCGCATCGATGTGCTCCTCAAATTTTTATATAGAAAACAACGGATTCGCCTCGTGGGGCCAATCTCAAAAAAACAGGGTCGTGACCGCCCAAACGGCCAAAGGCTGATCAAGATACACAGCAGGCCCTGAGCACACAAGCCGCCGAAAGTCGGAGAAACCCGCGACTGGCGTGCCCCTGCGAGGAGGTTCGCCAAGTCGCAACCCCATCAATATCTGTCGCTTGGCAATAGTTTTCGCGGCAAAAAAAACCGCCACTCGAAGCCGACTCCGAGTGACGGATGCCTCCCGCAAAATGTTAGCCGGTGTTTCGCAACCCGGCGGCAATCCCCGCTACAGACACCAGCAACGCTTGTTCCACCGGGCTGCCCTGCGCCACTTCCTGCTGCCGCGACCGCGCCAGCAACTCCGCCTGCAATAGATGAAGCGGGTCGAGGTAAGTGTTACGCAGCCGGATGAATTCCAGGGTGTCGGGACTGTGCGCAAGCAACTGGGACTGGCCGGTCAGGCCGAGTACAACGGCGCAAGCCTGCGACAATAGGTCGCGTAAATGCGCACCTAAAGGCAGCAGTTGCGGCTCGACCAGGCGCTCATCGTAGGACTGCGCGATGTCGGCATCGGCCTTGGCCAGGACCATTTCCAGCATATCGATACGCGTACGGAAGAACGGCCACTGCTCGCGCATCTGCCCCAGCAGTTCGCCCTCGCCACGTTCCAGTGCCTTGCTCAACGCGGCCTCCCAACCAAGCCAGGCCGGCAGCATCAGGCGGGTTTGAGTCCAGCCGAAAATCCACGGAATCGCCCGCAAGCTTTCGATGCCCCCCGCACGGCGCTTCGCCGGGCGGCTACCGAGTGGTAAGCGGCCCAACTCCTGCTCAGGCGTTGACTGGCGGAAATACTCGACGAATTGCGGATTTTCACGCACCACGGCACGGTAAGCGCAGACACCGTCTGCCGCCAATTCGTCCATCAGGTGGCGCCATTCAGGTTCAGGTGGCGGCGGCGGCAACAGCGTCGCTTCGAGGACTGCGGCCAGGTACAGATTCAGGTTTTGTTCGGCGATGTCCGGCAGGCCGAATTTGAAACGAATCATTTCCCCCTGTTCGGTGGTGCGGAAACGTCCTGCGACCGAACCCGGTGGCTGCGACAAAATCGCTGCGTGTGCAGGACCGCCGCCACGGCCGACAGTGCCACCGCGACCGTGGAACAACAACAGTTCGACTTGCTGCTCGCGGCAGATGTCGACCAAGCGTTCCTGTGCACGGTACTGGGCCCAGGCTGCCGCAGTTGTGCCAGCGTCCTTGGCTGAATCGGAGTAACCGATCATCACTTCCTGCGGGCCGTGCAGGCGTGCGCGGTAACCGGGCAGCAGCAACAGTTGCTCGATCACCGGGCCGGCGTTATCGAGGTCAGCGAGGGTTTCAAACAGCGGCACCACGCGCATTGGCCGCAACACACCGGACTCTTTGAGCAGCAGTTGCACGGCGAGCACATCGGACGCGGCACCGGCCATGGAAATCACGTAGGAACCCAACGACGCTGCCGGCGCCGCTGCAATTTCCCGGCAGGTGGCGAGCACTTCAGCAGTGTCTGCAGACGGTTTGAAATAGGCGGGCAGCAAGGGCCGACGGTTATCCAGCTCCCGGGAGAGGAAATCGATGCGCTGCTCTTCGCTCCAGTCTTCGTAGCGACCGAGACCCAGATAGTCAGTGATCTCGGTCATGGCGGCGCAATGCCGGGTCGAATCCTGGCGCACATCGAGGCGCACCAGGAACAAGCCAAAGGTCACGGCCCGACGCAGGCAATCGAGCAGCGGTCCGTCGGCGATCACGCCCATCCCGCATTCGTGCAGCGACTGGTAACACAGCTCGAGTGGATCGAGCAGGTCGCGATTGTCTTGCAGCACATCGGCACTGACCGGCGTGGCTTTGCTTAAAGAGGCGTGCGCCCAGGCACGGGTCGCGCGCAGTCGTTCACGCAACTGTTTAAGTACCGAACGGTAGGGTTCGGCGCTGTCCGGGGCTTTGGCTTTCAGGGCGTCGCTGGCCTGCTGCATCGACAACTCGGCGGCCAGATGATCAACATCACGCACGAAAAGATCGGCGGCCATCCAGCGCGCCAGCAACAAGACTTCGCGGGTGACCGCTGCGGTTACGTTCGGGTTGCCGTCACGGTCGCCGCCCATCCACGAGGCAAAGCGGATCGGCGCCGCCTCCATGGGCAGGTGCAGACCGGTAGCGTCGTGCAAGGCCTTGTCGGCCTTGCGCAGATAATTGGGGATGGCTTGCCACAGCGAATGTTCGATCACCGCAAAGCCCCATTTGGCTTCATCGACCGGGGTCGGCCGGGTGCGGCGGATTTCTTCGGTGTGCCACGCTTCAGCAATCAAGCGCTGCAGCTTTGTCTGGATCTGCTCGCGCTCGGCGCTGGTGAGGTCGCGGTGATCCTGCGCGGCCAGTTGCGCGGCGATGGCGTCATATTTCTGGATCAGCGTGCGACGGGCCACTTCAGTCGGGTGCGCCGTCAGCACCAGGTCGATTTCCAGACGCCCCAATTGCCGGGCCAGTGACTCGGGTTTATGCCCCTCTGCCAGCAGACGTGCGAGCAGCTCGGGCAACACGCGCGTTTCGAACGGCGCCGGCTGCGATTCTTCGCGGCGGTGAATCAATTGATATTGCTCGGCGATATTGGCCAGGTTGAGGAACTGGTTGAAGGCGCGCGCGACCGGCAGCAATTCCTCTTCGCTCAGTTGATTGAGGCTGGCACTCAGCTCAGCGTCCATCGACCCGCGGCGATCCGCCTTGGCGCCTTTGCGGATCTGCTCGATCTTGTCGAGAAAGCCCTCCCCGTACTGTTCACGAATGGTGGTGCCCAACAGCTCACCCAGCAGGTGAACGTCCTCGCGCAAGCGTGCATCAATATCGGTCATCAGCAGTTCTCCAGCGAAAAATCCGGTCAGCCAAGACCTCGAAGAGTGCCGCCCCGGACTACTTCTTACAAGCAAACGACGAAGGGACTTTAAACCCTTGGCGATAAAGCTAGTCTGAAGAGTAAGCCACACAACGGCTTTAGCCGGCCAGACGCCGGACATTCACACGGCCTGCCACGAGCAGGTGCGCCATGAGGTCATTATGAAAATCCGCGAGCTTGCCCAACATTGGGAAGAAAACGCCAAGGGTCGCCTGACCGATACCGGGTATAAAATTCATCTGGACATGGAAGCAGCGGCGCGGCTGGCGGCTATTACCGAGATGTATCCCAAGCGCCACCCTGAGGAATTGCTCGGCGAACTGATAGGCGCTGCGCTGGAAGAGCTGGAAAAAAGCTTTCCCTACGTGAAGGGTTCGACCGTCGTCGCGACCGACGAAGAAGGCGATCCGTTGTACGAAGACGTTGGGCCAACCCCGCGCTTTCTCGCGTTGTCGCGTAGACATTTGCATGATCTGGCTTCGGGGAATGACGATCAAAAGCACTGATTAATCTCCTCTTGTGGGGTCGGACTTGCTCGCGAAAGCCATCTTCCAGTGATCCACCGATGGGCTGATACGACGCGTTCGCCGGGCAATCCCACTCCCACAAAGTTTTCATGTCACCTCCAAAATTGCGCGTCTGCGGTGGTTGAAAAAAACCGCGGATACCTGCGCAGCTGCGCAAAAGTTCCCGAGTTAGAGCCTTGTTCGTTTGGTCATTGTTTTTTCGGGCGATTGGCCATACCCGCTGAACTTTTGAAAAACGCCTCGGGTCACACCCATTAACCACGCCTGGGACGACCGTTTCAAATACCCCGGAAATTAACGGTCGCGGCTCCACACCCAGGATGGAATTATTGTTTTTCAGGAGTTATCCCAATGGAGTTGAAAACCATGAAGACCCCAACTGCCAAATCCTCGTTTACTTCACTGCGCGGCCTGAAGCTGGCAGCTTTGGCAATCGGCAGCACGTTCGTATTGGCCGGTTGCGCCGGTAACCCACCGAGCGAGCAATACGCGGTCACCCAGTCGGCAGTCAACAGCGCAGTCAGCGCTGGCGGTACCGAGTTTGCAGCAGTGGAAATGAAATCCGCTCAGGACAAACTCAAGCAAGCCGAGATGGCCATGCACGACAAGAACTACGAACAAGCGCGCATTCTGGCTGAGCAGGCTGAGTGGGACGCTCGTGTTGCCGAGCGCAAAGCCCAGGCGATGAAAGCCGAACAGGCCGTGAAGGACGCTCAGAAGGGTGTTCAGGAACTGCGTCAGGAAAGCCAGCGCACCGTGCAATAAGCGCCGCTACGACGTATTTCTTACTCGACTCAAAAGGACGAAACCATTATGCGTAAACAATTGATGATCCCTGCCCTGCTGGCCGCAAGCGTTGCACTGGCTGCCTGCTCTACACCGCCTAACCAGAACCTGGAACAGGCCCGCACCAACTACAGCGGCCTGCAAGCCAATCCTCAGGCGAGCAAAGTCGCGGCGCTGGAAACCAAAGAAGCCAGCGATTATCTGGACAAGGCCGACAAGGCTTATCTGAACAAGGAAGACGAGTACAAAGTCGACCAACTGGCTTATCTGACCAATCAGCGCGTGGAAGTGGCTAAGCAAACCATCGCTCTGCGCACCGCGGAAGCCAATCTGAAGAACGCTGCAGCACAACGTGCCCAAGCGCGTCTGGATGCTCGTGATCAGCAGATCAAGCAGCTCCAGGACAGCCTGAACGCCAAGCAGACCGATCGCGGTACCCTGGTAACTTTCGGCGACGTGCTGTTCGCCACCAACAAGGCTGACCTGAAATCCAGCGGTCTGGTAAACATCAACAAGCTGGCGCAATTCCTTCAGGAAAACCCTGATCGTAAAGTGATTGTCGAAGGCTACACCGACAGCACCGGCGCGGCTTCGTACAATCAGTCACTGTCTGAGCGTCGGGCCAACTCCGTGCGCATGGCGCTGGTGAAAATGGGCGTTGACCCAGCGCGCATCGTTGCTCAAGGCTACGGCAAGGAATACCCAGTCGCAGAAAACAGCAGCGTTTCGGGTCGTGCGATGAATCGTCGTGTGGAAGTAACCATTTCCAACGACAATCAGCCTGTGATGCCACGTTCGTCTGTGAGCTCGAACTAAGCTTCGCTTGCTTAAACACAAAAGCCCCGCCTGAGTTGATCAGGCGGGGCTTTTTAATAGCTGTTAGTTCTGATAGTAGGCAGGGCACATCACCGGCATTAACGTAGTTCCAGCATTAATTTTAATGTAAAAGGAGTCTACATAATGCTTACAAAAGTGATGATGGGGGCCGCTCTGGTCCTATCGAGTGGTGCTCAAGCCGAGGGCCTCCAATCTGTCGATAACTTTCGGTATGACGAGCATGACGCCCTGCCGGGCACTATGTCTTTACCCGATCCAGCGGTGAATGGTCGTCCGCAGTTAGGTGAAAAAAATGTCCTGGTGACAGTAACGAACTGGCAGGGCGAAAACACGCTGGACAAAACAAAAATTGAAAAACATACACTCTCAACGGATGTTGATTCGTTACGCAGTTATATTACGGCGGCATCAAAAGGAAAGCTTACTCTTAACGGGCGAGTCGTGTCCTATACCTCCGGCCCGCGCCCGCAGGGCTGTAAGCCGTCAGGCCAAGTGAACCAAATATCTCTGGCAACTGCTGAGGGACTAAAAGCTGCCGCAGCAAATGGTATTGACCCTAAAAGCGTGGATTACTGGATCAACGTAATTGACTGTCACGGCGGAGCCTCAGCGTGGATGCCTGGAAATACAATGGGGGTTTACGGCATGGCTGGCGGCCCACATGTCTACAAACATGAGTTCGGGCATAACTTGGGTTATGCACATGGCAGTACTTACACCCGATGCCCAAGATCGGGGGACATCGTCAACGCACCCACAGGATGCTCAATGGTGGGGTACGGGGACACAGGCGATTCCGTTTCGGGCGGAGGAACCTTGTATCCTGCCTTCAATCGGTGGTATTCCGGTTGGCTGGATGATAAACAAGCAGCAACCATTAAATCGACGGGGCTTTACCGTCTTGGGGTCCTCGGAGGTTCAGGCCCTCAGCTGTATCTGATCGAGCGTCCTGGCGATGGAGCAAGAACAGTAAACTACTTGTCTTTAGAGTACCGAAAACCGACAATTTTCGACGACTTCGAAGAAACCGACAATAGAGTTAACGGAGTATGGGCACGATTCAGCACGATTGTTTACTACAACAATTTTATTATGAATACTCAACTTGATGGCACACCTGAAACGGCTACGACGGCCGATCCAGCACTCCTTCCGGGAAAGATTTTGAAAGATGAACCCGCTGGAATCACTGTTGCAGTATGTAGTGCATCCGACAAAGAGGCGACCATCGCCGTAGGCGTAAGCGGAGAGTCGGCGCCCAGCTGTGATGTCCCCTACCTCAGCACCCCCCGCGAAAGCGCGGTTACCGGTCCTGCGCCCATATTTTCCGGAGGCACTGCACTTCTTGGCAGTACCGTTGTGGTGATTACCGCCGGTAATCCCTCCGATGTACTCGCTACCACCAAATCAGACGACAAGGGCAACTGGTCTGTCCGTTCAAAAGAACTGAAAGGCGGTACAAAGTGGATTCAGGTAGGTCAAGCGCTTAACGGGCAGCCCACTAAATGGAGCGAGCCTCAAAGCTTCCATGTTCGTTGGGAGTAAGCCAATTAATCTTTTGGAGCCCGCGCCGCACAGTCAAGCCAGGGTCAATAGGCAGGCTTGACTGTTGGAGCGATTTTACGGTGCGAGCTGCTGCGGAGTTTCTTCGCCCATGCAGCGCACCGCTTTTTTCTTGTTGTTGATCAACACGCCGCTCAGCCCTTTCTGTTCGGTATCGAACATCACCAGCACGCCATCGATGCACTGCGCCACCTGTGCCGCCGGCTCCAGGGAAACCTTGTAGTCTTCGCCCGGCACAGTCTTGAGCATGGTGAAGTCGCTGAGCAACAAGGCATCTTCAGGCTTGGCGAAGTGCAGGTAACCGTAGAACCACAAGGCACCGACAGTGCCGAGGATGCTGCAGATACCGGTGATGATCAGCGGAATGGCGTTGCGTTCTTCACTCATTGCGGACTCTCTGGTGATTCGTTGACAGGATTCGGTGGTGCCGGGTAATTGGGGATTTCACCCAGTCGGCGCAAACCGTCGAAATGCTGCGGGTCGTCGAGATAACGCAGCATGACCTTTCGCCACACCGGGTCGGCGAACGTTTGTACGTGACCGCCTCGGGTCAGCTGTAGCACGCGCGGCGGCGGCGCAGCTTGATATAGTCGGATGCCGTTGGAAAGGGGCACGATCGGGTCGTCGATGCTGTGGTAGATCAGTTTCGGCACCCCGTTGAGTTGCGTCATGGAATTAATTGCGCTGTCACCGTCCGGCACCAGCCAGGACAGCGGGACTTGCAGCGGCCAGGTCAGCCAGGAATTGCTCAAGGCGAAACGACCGATGCTGCGGTAACTGGCCGGGACGCCGTCGAGCACGAACGCCTTGAGTTGCTTTTGCCGTTCCGGGTGCTGTACCAGGTAGTGCACGGCCATCGAACCGCCGAGGCTCTGGCCGAGCAGGATCAGCGGCTTGCCTTTGACTTCCGGGGCCTGGTCGAGCCATTTGAACGCAGCGTCGATGTCTTGATAGATCGCCGGCAGACTCGGTTTACCTTCGGACAAACCGTATCCGCGATAGTCGATCAGCAACACTTGATAGCCTTCCTCCGGCAACCACCAACTGCCACCCAGATGCATCGGCAGATTGCCGCCGTTGCCGTGCAGATGCAGCACCGTGCCTTTGACCTCGACACCTTTTTTCGCCGGCAGCCACCAAGCGTTCAGCCTGAGGCCATCAGCGGTGGTGACGGTCACCTCGCGGTATTCGAGCTTGGCTTTTTCCGGGGTGAACAGCTGGCCGGGCTCGGGATAGAAGAGCAAGGAGCTGCAACCGTTCAAGGTCAGAAGCAGGCAGAAGATGCCGAGGATTCTCATCCGGTGAAACCTCGCAAAAAGCGGGATTGAAATACAACTCCCTGTAGGCGCGAGCCTGCTCGCGATAGCGGAGTATCAGGCAACATCAATACTGAATTTCGGTCCGCTATCGCGAGCAGGCTCGCTCCTACAGGGGGATCAGTGTTTTACAAAATATTGGAGTAATCCGCTTCGATCCGGTCCAGGCTCAGGTGATTGAGGAAGTTGGAGAAGCACATCCACGCCGACAGCGCATTCATGTCGCGGAATTGTTCCGGCAAATACTTGGGCGGCACCACCAGACCTTCATCGACCAACTGACGCAACGTGCGCATGTCTTCCAGCGTGGTCTTGCCGCAGAACAGCAGCGGCACCTGCTCCAGCTTGCCCTTACGCACGGCCAACTGAATGTAGTTGTAAACCATGATAAAGCCCTTGAGGTAGGACAAGTCTTTGGTGAATGGCAGGCCGGTCGGCACCGAGCCGCGGAAAACCCGACTGGCGTTGCCATAACTTTCCGCCATTTCGAAACCCTGCTCGCGAAAAAATTCGAAGATCTGCAGGAAATCCGCGCCCTCCTCGACCATGTGAATGGCGCGGGTGCGGTTGGTGAGTTTGCGCAGGCGACTCGGGTACGAGGCGAAAGTGATGATTTCCATCAGGATCGCCAGGCCTTCCTGGGTCACCGTCGACGACGGTGGACCTTTGGACAGAAAGGTGCAGATCGGCTGATTCAATCCATTCAATGTCGTGCCGACATGCACCAGCCCTTCGTGCACTTCGAGGGCGCGCACGTCGCGCTCGTTGAACATCGCGTCGGTGCGAATCTTGATGTAGTCGGCACCGGCCGCCGCGTCGGCGACGATACCGTCGGATTCGAACACGCGAATAGTTTCTTCAGCCTCACCGAACACCCGGCTCAAGCGGGTCTGCAACATGTTCACGGCGTCCTTGGCGGTGAGGATTTTCGGCTCGTCCTTCAGATCGCCGCGACCGTCGATGTTGTTGAGGTAATCGGAAAGCATCAAGCCCAGATCAGACAGCGTCGGATCGCCGGCATGAAACGCGTCAGAGGCAGCGCCATACAGCTCTTGCGAGATCAGACCAAAATCCTCGGTACCGCGCGCTTCGAGCATGCGCACCACCATCCGGTATTCCTTGCACATACGCCGCATGATCTGGCCGACCGGATTGAACTGGCCGAGCTGACGGGTAATGTCGCGTTCGATGTTCTGGAACTCCAGTTTGACCTTGCTGGAGTCGAACGCCAGTGGACGGTTGAGGTAGTAATCACGGTCGACGGCGGGCATTTCCTTGCCCTTGGCCTTGAGGAAACCCTTGCGAATGCTGTCATCCCATTTGACCGCGTCGAGGACGCGTATCGGCGTCTGTGCCAGCACAATGCGATCGGACAAAATGCGTATCGTCTGCTGGTAATCGTCCACCCGAAACTCCTGTAGAAAAACCGTTATTTGGCTTTGGTCTGGCGCTGATAGCGCACGGCTTCAACGAACACGTCGGAATTGGCCGGGTTGTCGAGGTACGCAAACACCTGATCCATTGCGGTGTTGACAAGCACGCCGTCGCCGTCGTCGGTCTGAAAGCCTTCGCCACTGAGGACTTTCTGCCCCATGGCCTGTTTGATCTGCTCGAGGTCGAGGTTGTAGACCACCAGTTCCTGCTTGTCGGTGAGTTCGAAACCGGCAATCGTGAAATGTCCGCCGAACTGCGCCGGGACTTTCGCCGACAGATACCAGCGATTGCCGTGGCGCGACACGGTGAAAGGATAGGCTTCGCGCTCTTTGGGTTTGGCCTTGAAGTAACTGACCGCCTGGTAGCGATTGTCGCTGGTACGCGTCAGTTCGAGGTTCATCGGCTCGCCCCAGGCATTGGTGCTGGTCCATTTGCCTAGCAAACCTTTGGGCGCGGGATCGCTGGCGGGCAGCGGCTCCCGAAAGGTCACCAGACAGCCACTGAGCAGCAGGAATGCCAAGGCGATCACGGCGACACGCCAGGTTTTCATTCTTTACTCCCTATGAACACAACGCCCATTCACACCAACCTGTAGCAGCTGCCGAAGGCTGCGTTCGGCGACGAAGGCGTCGTAAACCTGCGTCCGCGCTCGTTGATCCACTGTTCAGAAAATACGACCGCTGCGCGGCCGAACTCAGCCTTCGGCAGCTGCTACATGGATCTCGCTCGATTTATACCGACGCCAGCACCAGGTGCATATAACGCGTGAGTATGCCGAGCATTTCCGCTTCGGCCTCAGGTTCGGCGTCGTTGAGCAGGCCCTGATATTCCATCCGACCGATTATCGCCGTCAACACCTTGGCATCCTGTTGTGGCTCACGCGAACCCAATACCTGGAAAAGCTGGCAGCTTCCCTGCAGCAGAATCTGCTGATGGGAGCGCACCAGTTTCGCCAGCCGCGGGTTAAGCAGCGCTTCCTGACGAAAAGCCTGCTCGGCCATCAAGTGCTCGCGCCGGTTGATCAACTGCCGATGCACATAGTCGGCCATCAGCCGCGCAATGTCGTCCGCCAACCGCGAGCGTGACTCGGGGCTGCCATCGCCGCTGACGACCATCTCGCGCAGCAGACCTTCGTTGTTCACCCACAACTTGGCCATGAAAGCCGCGCTGCGCTCAACGTATTGAGCGAAGGTATCGGTGAGCAAATCATCGATATCCTTGAAATAGTAAGTCGTCGCCGACAGCGGCACAGCGGCCTCGGCGGCTACCGCACGGTGGCGCACGGCGCGCACGCCATCACGCACAACGATGCGCATGGCCGCATCGAGAATATCCTGGCGCCGCTGCTCGCTGCCCTCCCGGCTGGCCTTGCGGCCCTGGTACTGAACACTTTCAGCGACCGCGGCGGCGATGTTAGAGGAAAGAAGCTGCAAGTTATAAGCTCCAAGCTGCAAGTGAAAGCGGGGAGTCGGCTTGCAGCTTGCAGCTGCCGCCGCTCCCTATCCAGAAAAAAGCCGCCTTGTTTAAGGGCGGCTTCCATTTACGCTTGCGGCCGCATGTGCGGGAACAGGATCACGTCGCGGATCGACGGGGAGTTGGTCAGCAGCATCACCAGTCGGTCGATGCCAATCCCTTCACCGGCGGTTGGCGGCATGCCGTACTCCAGCGCACGAACGAAGTCGGCGTCGTAGTGCATGGCTTCGTCGTCGCCGGCGTCCTTGTCGGCCACCTGCGCCATGAAGCGCTCGGCCTGGTCTTCCGCGTCGTTCAACTCGGAATAGGCGTTGGCGATTTCACGGCCGCCGATGAACAGTTCGAAACGGTCAGTGACGTTCGGGTTCTCGTCGTTGCGGCGCGCCAGTGGCGACACTTCGAACGGGTACTGGGTGATGAAGTGCGGCTGCTCGAGTTTGTGCTCGACCAGTTCTTCGAAAATCATCACCTGCAACTTGCCCAGACCTTCGAAGCCCAGCACTTTGGCCCCGGCCTTCTTGGCGATGGCGCGAGCCTTGTCGATGTCGTTCAGATCATCGGCGGTCAGCTCAGGGTTGTACTTGAGGATCGAGTCGAACACCGACAAGCGCACGAACGGCTCACCGAAGTGGAACACCTTGTCGCCGTACGGCACATCGGTGCTGCCCAGAACCAGCTGCGCCAGCTCACGGAACAGTTCTTCGGTCAGGTCCATGTTGTCTTCGTAATCGGCGTAAGCCTGATAGAACTCCAACATGGTGAATTCGGGGTTGTGACGCGTCGAAACACCTTCGTTACGGAAGTTGCGGTTGATCTCGAAAACCTTCTCAAAACCGCCAACCACCAGACGCTTGAGGTACAACTCAGGCGCGATACGCAGGAACATTTCCATGTCCAGCGCGTTGTGGTGGGTTTCGAACGGCTTGGCCGCAGCGCCGCCGGGAATGGTTTGCAGCATTGGCGTTTCGACTTCGAGGAAGTCGCGCTGCATCAGGAAGCTGCGGATGTGCGCAATCACTTGCGAACGTACGCGGAACGTCTGGCGCACTTCTTCATTGACGATCAGGTCAACGTAGCGCTGACGGTAGCGTTGTTCGGTGTCGGTCAGGCCGTGGTGCTTGTCCGGCAGCGGGCGCAGCGACTTGGTCAGCAGACGCACGGTGGTCATTTCAACGTACAGGTCGCCTTTGCCGGAACGGGCCAGGGTGCCTTCGGCAGCAATGATGTCGCCCATGTCCCAGGTTTTCACCGCGGCCAGGGTTTCTTCGGACAGGGTCTTGCGGTTGACGTAGACCTGAATGCGACCGGTCATGTCCTGGATCACCATGAACGAGCCACGGTTGAGCATGATGCGACCGGCAACCTTGACCGGGACTGCAGCCTCCGCCAGCTCTTCCTTGGTCTTGTCCGCGTACTGTTTCTGCAACGCATCGCAGTAGTTGTCGCGGCGGAAGTCGTTGGGGAAGGCATTGCCCTTGGCGCGCTCGGCAGCAAGCTTTTCCTTGCGAAGGGCGATCAGGGAGTTTTCTTCCTGTTGCAGGGCTTGCGGGTCGAGTTCTTGGTCGCTCATGTCTTTAAGTATTCCATCAGGTTCATTGTCCCCGGCCTGTGGCCGGGGATCGCTCAGCAAGGACTAGGCGTCCCCCCGAGCTCCTACAGGGGGGCGGTGTTACAGGCCTTGTTTCAGGCTCGCTACCAGGTATTCGTCGATATCGCCGTCGAGCACCTTGTCGCAGTCGCTGCGTTCAATGTTGGTGCGCAGATCCTTGATCCGCGACGCATCGAGCACGTAGGAGCGAATCTGGTGACCCCAGCCGATGTCCGACTTGGTGTCTTCCAGGGCCTGCGAGGCGGCGTTGCGCTTCTGCACTTCCTGCTCGTACAAGCGCGCCCGCAACATTTTCATCGCGGTATCTTTGTTGGCATGCTGTGAACGTTCGTTCTGGCAGCTGACCACGGTGTTGGTCGGTACGTGGGTAATACGTACGGCCGAGTCGGTGGTGTTTACGTGCTGACCACCGGCACCGGAGGAACGGTAGGTGTCGATGCGCAGGTCCGACGGGTTGATGTCGATTTCGATGTTGTCATCGATTTCCGGCGATACGAACACCGCCGAGAACGAGGTGTGACGGCGGTTGCCGGAGTCGAACGGACTCTTGCGCACCAGACGGTGCACGCCGATTTCGGTACGCAACCAGCCAAAGGCATATTCGCCTTTGATGTGCACGGTGGCGCCTTTAATACCGGCGACTTCACCGGCTGACAGTTCCATGATGGTCGCGTCGAAACCGCGCTTGTCAGCCCAGCGCAAATACATGCGCAACAGGATGTTGGCCCAGTCCTGGGCCTCGGTACCACCAGAGCCGGCCTGGATGTCCAGGTAGGCGTTGTTGGCGTCCATTTCGCCACTGAACATCCGCCGGAATTCAAGTTTTTCCAGCGACTCGCGCAGACGTTCGACTTCAGCAGCGACGTCATCGACGGCGGCCTGGTCTTCTTCTTCGGCGGACATCAGCAGCAAATCTTTGGCGTCGGCCAGACCGCTGTGCATTTCGTCGAGGGTATCGACGATCTGTGCCAGCAGTGACCGCTCGCGGCCCAGTTCCTGAGCGTACGACGGGTTGTTCCAGACAGCCGGATCTTCAAGCTCGCGATTGACTTCGGTCAGACGCTCATGCTTTTGATCGTAGTCAAAGATACCCCCGAATAGTTTCGGAGCGCTCGGACAGGTCCTTGATACTGTTAAGGATCGGGTTGATTTCCATGGCGGGCAGCACTCGTTGGCGAACTTTTGAAAGCCGGCGAGTATACCGTAATCAGGCTGTCACGGCAGCCCGCCCGGCGGCTTTAGCATCGAATGGATTTAACCGAGCGACGCTCCCCCCGTAGCAGCTACCAAGCCCGCAAGGCCGCGTCCGCCCCCGTGGCAGCTGCCAAGCCCGCAAGGCTGCGTCCAACCCGTAGCAGCTGCCAAGCCCGCAAGGCTGCGTCCAATCTGTAGCAGCTGCCGAGCCTGCGAGGCTGCGTTCAATCTGTAGCAGCTGCCGAGCCTGCGAGGCTGCGTCCGGCTGCGAAGCAGTCGCAAAACCAGACACTACGATCTCCCAGGCAAACCGCGCGCACAGAATTGGCGAGGACTGCGTCCTCAAACGCAGCCTCGCAAGCCCGGCAGCGGCTACATAAGTGCGCATTCACCAGAGGGACACTCACAAGGGCACATTCACAAGTGCCTTACGCGATGCCCACCTGATTGCGCCCATTATGCTTGGCCAGGTAAAGGCCCTTGTCAGCCGCCAGGATCAGCTCTCGGCAATTGCTGCCCTGCTGAGGGACCATGGTCGAGAGGCCGATGCTGATGCTCAGACTTGACCCTTCAATCGGCGAAATATGCGCAATCTTCATAGCAGCCACCGACTGGCGCAGCTTTTCCGCGACCAGTCTCGCGCCGCCCGGGGAGGTATTGGGCAACACCAGCGCAAACTCTTCACCGCCATACCGCGCCGGCAGGTCGGACGGTCGCGCGCTGGCGTCGCGAATGGCCGCTGCCACTTTACGCAACGCCTCGTCGCCCTCCAGATGCCCAAAACTGTCGTTGTAGGATTTGAAATAATCGACGTCGATCATCAGCAGCGACAACTGCGTCTGGTCGCGCAACGAGCGGCGCCACTCCAGCTCCAGATATTCGTCGAAGTGCCGACGGTTCGACAGGCCGGTCAGGCCATCGGAATTCATCAGCTGTTGCACGACCAGGTTGGTGTCGAGCAACTGCTGCTGGCTGACCCGCAGCGCGCGGTAAGCCGCATCCCGTTGCAGCAGGGTCATGTAGGAACGCGAGTGATAACGGATGCGCGCCACCAGCTCGATGGTGTCCGGCAGTTTGACCAGATAATCGTTCGCTCCGGCCGAGAACGCTGCGCTCTTGATCAGCGGGTCTTCCTTGGTGGACAGGACAATGATCGGAATGTCTCGGGTAGCCGGGTGACTGCGATACTCGCGTATCAGGCTCAGACCATCGAAACCAGGCATCTTCAGGTCCTGCAGAATCACCGTGGGCTTGATGCGAATGGCCTGCGCCACCGCCTGGTGTGGATCAGCGCAAAAATGGAAGTCTATATTGGCTTCACTCGCCAACCCGCGGCGCACCGCTTCGCCGATCATGGCCTGATCGTTCACTACCAACACCACGGCGGCGTTTTCGTCAATCTTGATGCCATCCAATTGCAGATCATTCATGTGCGATCACCTGAGTGGTGCCTGGACCGGGATTGCTGTCGAGAGTAGTCATTGGCCGAGAATCTCCAGCAATCGTGGTGCGATCTTGTTCAGTGGACGAATCACCATGGCGACGTGGTAGGCGCAGCCGCTTTACTTGACTGCTGTGACGGGCAATACGTTCCAGGCGGCCGGTTTTGGGCAGCTTTTGGCCCGGACGCAACAGTTCTTCGACATCGACCATGAACACCACCGAGACGTCATCCAGCAACGCGCGCAAATGTGCTGCACTTTGCCCAGACGCTCGTCCAACGGCAAGACCACCCGCGTGCATTCGCAATGAAGACTCGAGCGCAATGCCGTAACCGCGTCGCGCTCGCGGATCACCACCACCTCGAGCCCGGGCTGGCGGTGCTGGCGCGCCGGATGTAGCAACTGGCTCGCGGCTGACAGACCAGCATGACAAAGATGTCGGCCTTCGCACCACAAGTGCTGCCGGCCAGCAGCCGTTGTAAAGAAGATTCGATGCCGTGATGCCCACTGCGTTGCGCAGCAGGTGCCTGAGCGGCGCTAAGGGCTTTTCGAAGACGTTGCGATCAACCTGGACTCAGGTGCGTCTGGTTCTACCCGGCGGATCGACGGGGGCGACCGGCGCGGCAATCGGCGGCTCGATTAAGGACACCGTTACTCCGATCACCACTTATTGCCACCAGGTCCCAGCCAAGGAAGACCTCGTGAGTGATCAGGCCATCGCGAGCAACCTCGGCGCCTGCAAGGTCTAGGTCGATCACGGCATTCTTGATCGAGCCAAAACTGAAGCAAAGGTTGCTCGCGTTAGCGCTCTCAAGACCTACATAGAAGCCTGACGAACCTGCTTCTCCAGCTCGGCCTTCAGTCCGGGCTCGAGCTTCAACTGGCGCGCCAGCTCGTCCAGGTAAGACTTCTCCATGAAGTTCTCTTCGTCCACCAGCATCACGCTGGCGATGTACATTTCGGCGGCCATTTCCGGGGTGCTGGCGGCGCGAGCGACGTCGGTGGGGTCGAGCGGTTTGTTGAGTTCGGCGTGCAGCCAGTGCTTGAGTTCCTGGTCGTTATCGAGTTTGGTGAACTCGCCTTCAATCAATTCGCGCTCGCGCTCGTCGACGTGACCATCGGCCTTGGCCGCTGCGACCAGCGCTTTGAGAATCGCCTGACTGTGCTCTTCAACCTGGGCCGGTGGCAGGCGGTCGACGGTTTGCGGCTCGATCTTCGACACATTGCCTTGTTGAGCCTGCCAGTTTCCGTAAGCCTTGTAAGCGATAACGCCCAACGCAGCGAGGCCGCCGTAGATGGCGACCTTGCCGCCCATTTTGCGCGCCTTTTTGTTGCCCAGTAGCAAACCGATAGCGCCCGCTGACAACGCACCTCCACCTGCGCCGGAAAGCAGCCCGCCCAAGCCGCCGGATTTGCCTGCGCCGCCGAGCAAGCCGCCGAGGCCGCCGCTGGAAGATTTGTTGTGTGAGCCGCCGGCCTTGTTCTGCAGCAGGTCCTGGCCGGATTTAAGCAGTTGATCGAGCAAGCCACGCGTATTCATTTTGCTGTCTCCACGAAAGGTTAACTGGATCATCAGGCCACCAGCCTAGTGCGAAGTGCCGTAACGCTGCCGGCGAGTGTGCTTCCAGATGTTGCTCGCCCCATTAAGGCCAATAAAGGGGGAACCAGCCATTCGAATAAAAAGATATACACTTGAGGGAATCTATAAAAACCGCCCACCGGGTATATTCCAATGATGACCTTGCGTCAGATCCGCCACTTCATCGCGGTGGCCGAGACCGGCTCCATCTCCGCCGCCGCGCAAACGGCATTCATCTCCCAATCAACGTTGACCCTGGCCATTCAGCAACTGGAGCAGGAAATCGGCGTCAGCCTGTTCAACCGCCACGCCAAAGGCATGACCCTGACGCATCAGGGGCATCAGTTCCTGCGTCAGGCGCACGTGATTCTGGCGACGGTGGACAATGCCAAGCGCAGCCTGCAACAGAGCACCGATCAGGTCGCCGGCCAGTTGATCGTCGGTGTGACCAGCTTGGTGGCCGGTTATTACCTGGCTGACCTGCTCACCCGTTTTCAGCGTGCGTACCCCAACGTCGACATCCGTGTGATGGAGGATGAACGCCCCTACATCGAGCATTTGCTGGTCAGCGGCGAAATTGATGTCGGCGTGTTGATTCTGTCCAACCTCGAAGACCGCCATGCCCTGCAGACCGAGGTGCTGACTCACTCACCCCATCGCCTATGGTTGCCGGCCCAGCACCCATTGCTGGAACGCGACAGCATCAACCTTGCGGACGTGGCCAGCGAGCCGCTGATCCAGCTCAACGTCGACGAGATGGACCGCAATGCCCAGCGCATGTGGTCGGCCGCAGCGCTGCAACCGCGCATTACCTTGAAAACAGCGTCCACCGAAGCGGTGCGGAGCCTCGTTGCTGCGGGATTGGGAGTGTCGATTCAGCCGGACATGACTTACCGGCCGTGGTCCCTGGAAGGAGACATCATCGAGGCGCGGTCGATCGCCGACCTCAGCCAGACGCTTGATGTGGGGCTTGCGTGGCGACGCGGTACGGCGCGCCCGGCGCTGGTCGACCCATTCCTGACAGTAGCGCGAGAGCAGCCGCACGGTGGGCGTAAGCCATCTATTTAAACGAACGCCACCTTCAGTATTTAGTATTTGTAGACCTCGGGCCCTCAGACTAGTCTTGTTACATCTATATAAGACGGCCGGGCCTCAGTCACTGGGAGCACCATGGCCACACAAGAAAAGAGAACCCGAAAAATGGCTGGCGCGCAGACCCCGCTATTCACCGCGTTGCTGATCGATGGCGAACTGGTCGCGGGTCAAGGCTTCGTCGAGCCGATCCTCAACCCCGCCACGGGCGAAGTGCTGACGCACATTGCCGAGGCCAGCACCGAGCAAGTCGAGGCCGCTATTCTTGCCGCCCACCGCGCCTTCGCCGGTTGGTCACGAACCACGCCGCAGCAGCGCTCGAACCTGTTGCTGGACATCGCTAGCGCCATTGAAAAAAATGCCGACCTGCTCGCCCGCCTCGAGTCAATGAACTGCGGCAAACCCTTGCATCTGGCTCGCCAGGACGACCTGAGCGCGACCGTCGACGTGTTCCGCTTCTTCGCCGGCGCAGTACGGTGCCAGACCGGGCAGCTCAGCGGCGAGTATCTGCCGGGCTACACCAGCATGGTGCGCCGCGATCCGATTGGCGTGGTGGCGTCGATCGCGCCGTGGAACTACCCGATCATGATGGCCGCGTGGAAAATTGCCCCGGCGCTGGCGGCAGGCAACACGCTGGTGTTCAAACCCTCCGAACACACCCCGCTGTCAATTCTGGCGCTGGCGCCGGCGCTGGCAGAAATCCTCCCGCCCGGCGTGATCAACATTATTTGTGGCGGCGGTGAAGGCGTCGGCAGCCACTTGGTCAGCCACCCGAAAGTGCGCATGGTTTCCCTGACCGGCGATATCGTGACCGGGCAAAAGATTCTTCAGGCGGCAGCGAAAACCCTGAAACGCACGCACCTGGAACTCGGCGGCAAAGCGCCGGTGATCGTTTGCAACGATGCCGACATTCAGGCTGTGGTCGAGGGGGTGCGCACTTACGGTTATTACAACGCTGGTCAGGATTGCACTGCTGCTTGCCGGATTTACGCACAGGCCGGCATTCATGACCGACTGGTGGCTGAACTCGGCGCGGCGGTCAGCAGCCTGCGGTTTGCCGGCAAGCGCGATGCCGACAACGAGATCGGGCCGCTGATCAGCACACGTCAGCGCGATCGCGTGGCCAGTTTCGTCGAGCGCGCCCTGGGCCAGCCGCACATTGAACGCGTCACCGGTGCGGCCGTGCATTCCGGCGCCGGCTTCTATTACCAGCCGACCTTGTTGGCCGGCTGCAAGCAGGGCGATGAAATCGTCCAGCGTGAAGTGTTCGGGCCGGTGGTCACCGTGACCCGCTTCGATGAACTCGTACAGGCAGTGGACTGGGCCAACGACTCGGAATACGGCCTGGCCTCCTCGGTATGGACGCAAAATCTGGACAAGGCGATGCAGGTTGCGGCGCGCTTGCAGTATGGCTGCACCTGGATCAACAGCCACTTCATGCTGGTCAGCGAGATGCCTCACGGCGGCCTGAAACGCTCCGGTTACGGCAAGGATTTATCCAGCGATTCATTACAGGATTACAGCGTGGTGCGGCACATCATGGCCCGCCACGGACAGCAGCTTTAAGTGGCAAGCGACAAGCTAAAGCCAAAGCCATGCGCGGTTCGCTGTCACTTGCGGCTTGAAGCTTGAAGCTTGCAGCTACTCTCATCCAATTACTAATAAACAAAAGAGAGGTTCCCATGTTTGCGCACAAGACCGCACTGCTCAGTGCAATCACCACCGCGCTGCTGGCCAGTGCCAGTATTCAGGCCGCCGAACCGCTCAAAGCCGTGGGTGCCGGCGAAGGTCAACTGGATATCGTCGCCTGGCCTGGCTACATCGAGCGCGGTGAAAGCGACAAGGCTTACGACTGGGTCACAGGTTTCGAGAAGGAAACCGGCTGCAAGGTCAATGTCAAGACCGCCGCCACCTCAGATGAAATGGTCAGTTTGATGGCCAAGGGTGGCTACGATTTGGTCACCGCGTCGGGCGATGCTTCGTTGCGGTTGATCGTTGGTAAGCGTGTGCAGCCGATCAACACCGATCTGATTCCGAACTGGAAGAATATTGATCCGCGATTGAAAGACGCGCCCTGGTATGTGGTCAACAAGCAGACCTTCGGTACGCCGTATCAGTGGGGGCCGAACGTGTTGATGTACAACACCAACGTGTTCAAGACCGCGCCTGACAGCTGGAACGTGTTGTTCGACGCGCAGGATCTGGCTGATGGCAAGCCCAACAAGGGACGTGTGCAGGCCTATGACGGGCCGATCTACATTGCTGATGCGGCGCTGTATCTGAAGACCGCCAAGCCTGAGCTGGGCATCAGCGACCCCTACCAGCTGACTGAAGCTCAGTACAAGGCGGTGCTTGAGTTGCTCCGCAGTCAGCAACCGTTGATCCACCGTTACTGGCACGACACCACTGTGCAAATGAGCGATTTCAAAAACGAAGGCGTGGTGGCGTCCAGCGCATGGCCGTATCAGGTCAACGGGCTGATGAACGAGAAGCAGCCGATCGCCTCTACCATTCCGAAAGAAGGCGCCACTGGCTGGGCCGATACCACCATGTTGCACACCGAGGCCAAGCATCCGAACTGTGCGTACAAGTGGATGGACTGGTCACTGCAACCGAAGGTCCAGGGTGACGTCGCCGCCTGGTTCGGCTCGTTGCCGGCAGTACCGGCAGCATGCCAGGGCAGTGAACTGCTGGGCGCGGAAGGTTGCAAGACCAACGGGTTCGACCAGTTCGAGAAGATCGCGTTCTGGAAAACCCCGCAAGCTGAAGGGGGCAAGTTCGTGCCGTACAGCCGCTGGACCCAGGATTACATCGCGATCATGGGCGGCCGCTAATACCGCCGCTTTATGGCGAGGGAGCTTTTGTGGCGAGGGAGCTTGCCTGTAGCGAGGGGCTTTTGTGGCGAGGGAGCTTGCCTGTAGCGAGGGGCTTTTGTGGAGAGGGGCTTGCCTGTAGCAAGGGGCTTTTGTGGAGAGGGGCTTGCCTGTAGCAAGGGGCTTTTGTGGAGAGGGGCTTGCCTGTAGCAAGGGGCTTTTGTGGAGAGGGGCTTGCCTGTGGCAAGGGGCTTTTGTGGCGAGGGGGCTTGCCCCCGTTGGACTGCGTAGCAGTCCTGTGAGGGAGAACCCGGTTTACCTGCTAAACCGCGTCGGCTGGTTTTGGGGCGGCTTCGCCGCCCAACGGGGGCAAGCCCCCTCACCACAGGCAAGCCCCTCACCACAGGCAAGCCCCTCACCACAGGCAAGCCCCCTCACCACAGGCAAGCCCGCTCACCACAGGCAAGCCCCTCGCCACAGGCAAGCCCCTCACCACAGGCAAGCCCCTTCACCACAGGCAAGCCCGCTCGCCACAGGGAAAGCCCCGCTCGCTACAGGGTAAGCCCGCTCACGACGGGCAAGCCGGCCCACCACAGGGCAAGCCGGCTCACCACAGGGCAGGCCCCCTCGCCCCGATGAGCACTTGAGCCACAGAAGGTCATCAATGATTCAGTATTTTCAGAAGTCCAGGCAGGGCCGCTGCGACGGCCTTCGCCTTTTTTGGAGCACCGCACCATGACGCTTGCAGTCCAATTCACCAACGTTTCCCGTCTATTCGGCGAAGTGAAAGCCGTAGATCGGGTTTCCATCGACATCCAGGACGGCGAGTTTTTCTCCATGCTGGGCCCTTCCGGCTCGGGCAAAACCACCTGTCTGCGCCTGATCGCCGGTTTCGAACAACCGAGCGCAGGCTCCATTCGTATCCACGGTGAAGAAGCGGCCGGTTTGCCGCCCTACCAGCGTGACGTCAACACCGTCTTTCAGGATTACGCGCTGTTCCCGCATATGAACGTGCGCGACAACGTCGCCTACGGTTTGAAGGTCAAGGGCGTCGGCAAGGCCGAACGCTTGGAACGTGCCGAAGAAGCGCTCGACATGGTCGCCCTCGGCGGATACGGCGAGCGCAAACCGGTGCAGTTGTCCGGCGGCCAGCGTCAACGCGTAGCCCTCGCCCGCGCTCTGGTCAATCGCCCGCGCGTGCTGCTGCTCGATGAGCCACTGGGTGCACTTGACCTGAAGCTGCGCGAACAAATGCAGAGCGAATTGAAGAAGCTGCAACGCCAGCTCGGCATCACCTTCATCTTCGTTACCCACGACCAGACTGAAGCCTTGTCGATGTCTGACCGCGTTGCCGTGTTCAACAAGGGCCGTATCGAGCAGGTCGACACGCCGCGCAACCTGTACATGAAACCGGCCACCACTTTCGTCGCTGAATTTGTCGGCACCTCGAACGTGATTCGCGGTGACCTGGCACTGCAGATCAGCGGTCAGCCGCAGCCGTTTTCGATTCGCCCGGAACACGTGCGGTTTGCCGAAGGGCCGCTGGCCAGCCACGAAATTGAAGTCAGCGGCCTGCTGCATGACATTCAGTACCAGGGCAGCGCCACGCGTTATGAACTGAAACTGGAAAACGGCCAGACGTTGAACATCAGCCAGGCCAATAACCAGTGGCTGGACGTCAGCGCGCAGCACCAGACCGGCCAGCGCATCAGCGCGCGCTGGGCACGGGAAGCGATGATCCCGCTGCACGACACCGTTGCCGGCGGGGTGTGAGATGAACACCGTGGCTATTACCCAAACTCCATCCGGTGGCTCGCCGTTGCGCAGGTTTTCCAACCTGCTGTATCGCCGGCCCAATCTGTACCTGTCGATGCTGCTGGTACCGCCGCTGATCTGGTTCGGCGCGATTTATCTTGGCTCGCTGCTGATGCTGTTGTGGCAAGGTTTCTACACCTTTGATGACTTCACCATGGCGGTCACACCGGACCTGACCCTGGCGAACTTCGCGGCGCTGTTCCAGCCGTCCAATTTCGACATCATCCTGCGCACCTTGGGCATGGCGATTGTCGTGTCGATCGCCAGCGCCATCGTCGCGTTCCCGATCGCGTACTACATGGCGCGCTACACCACCGGCAAGACCAAGGCGTTCTTCTATATCGCGGTGATGATGCCGATGTGGGCCAGTTACATCGTCAAGGCCTACGCCTGGACCTTGCTTTTGGCCAAGGGCGGGGTGGCGCAGTGGTTCGTTCAGCACCTGGGGCTGGAGCCGGTGCTGCAGTTTGTTCTAGGCATTCCGGGCGTCGGCGGCAGCACCTTGTCGACCTCGCACCTGGGCCGTTTCATGGTGTTCGTCTACATCTGGCTGCCGTTCATGATCCTGCCGATCCAGGCGTCGCTGGAACGTTTGCCGCCGTCATTGCTGCAAGCCTCTGCCGACCTCGGCGCCAAGCCGCGCCAGACATTCATGCAAGTGATTTTGCCGTTGTCGATTCCGGGCATCGCGGCCGGTTCGATCTTCACCTTTTCCCTGACCCTGGGCGATTTTATCGTTCCGCAACTGGTGGGTCCGCCGGGCTACTTCGTCGGCAGCATGGTCTACGCCCAGCAAGGTGCGATCGGCAACATGCCGATGGCCGCAGCCTTCACCCTGGTGCCGATTGTGCTGATCGCCATTTACCTGTCCATCGTCAAACGCCTGGGGGCCTTCGATGCACTCTGAGAAAGCTTCTTTTGGCTTGAAAATCGCAGCATGGGGCGGACTGGTGTTTCTGCACTTTCCGATCCTGATCATTTTCATGTACGCCTTCAACACCGAAGACGCAGCGTTCAGCTTTCCGCCGAAGGGCTTCACCCTGAAGTGGATCGGCGTGGCGTTTTCGCGGCCGGACGTGCTCGAGGCGATCAAGCTGTCGCTGCAGATCGCCTCCGTTGCGACCTTGATTGCGATGGTGCTCGGTACCCTCGCTTCGGCGGCGTTGTACCGACGGGACTTCTTCGGCAAGCAGGGCATTTCGTTGATGCTGATTCTGCCGATCGCCCTGCCCGGGATCATCACTGGCATTGCGTTGCTGGCGACGTTCAAAACGCTCGGAATCGAGCCGGGGATGTTCACCATCATCGTCGGTCACGCGACCTTCTGCGTGGTGATCGTTTACAACAACGTCATCGCAAGGTTGCGGCGCACTTCGCACAGTTTGATCGAAGCCTCGATGGACCTCGGTGCCGATGGCTGGCAGACCTTTCGCTACATCATTCTGCCAAGCCTGGGCTCGGCGTTGTTGGCGGGCGGCATGCTCGCGTTCGCGTTGTCGTTCGATGAAATTATCGTGACGACCTTCACTGCCGGGCATGAACGCACCCTGCCGTTGTGGCTGCTCAACCAGCTCAGCCGACCTCGCGACGTGCCGGTGACTAACGTCGTGGCAATGCTGGTGATGATCGTGACGATGGTACCTATCCTCGGCGCGTATTACCTGACCCGGGGCGGTGAAAGCGTCGCGGGGAGTGGCGGGAAGTAACGAACAACGGTCAATCCCTGAAAAAACCGAATCCTGTGGGAGCGGGCTTGCTCGCGAAAGCGGTGTGTCAGCCAACATAAATGTTGAATGTTCAACCGCATTCGCGAGCAGGCTCGCTCCCACAGTTTGATCCGGTGTCGACAGAACAATGAATGCTTTGAAGAGGACATGAACATGCAAACCAAACTCCTGATCAACGGCCAGCTGCTCGCTGGCGAAGGCCCGGCGCAACCGGTGTTCAACCCTTCAATCGGCAAAGTGCTGGTGGAAATCAACGAAGCCAGCGAAGCCCAGGTCGATGCGGCCGTGCGTGCCGCTGACGCCGCGTTCGACAGCTGGTCGCAAACACCCCCGAAAGACCGCTCGCTGCTGCTGCTGAAACTCGCCGACGCCATCGAAGCGCATGGCGAGGAGCTGGCAAAGCTCGAATCGGACAACTGCGGCAAACCTTACAGCGCCGCGTTGAACGACGAGATCCCGGCGATTGCCGATGTGTTCCGCTTTTTTGCCGGCGCCAGTCGCTGCATGAGCGGTTCGGCCGGCGGTGAATACCTGCCCGGCCACACCTCGATGATTCGCCGCGACCCGGTCGGCGTGATCGCCTCGATCGCGCCGTGGAATTACCCGCTGATGATGGTCGCCTGGAAGATCGCCCCGGCCCTCGCCGCCGGTAATACCGTGGTGCTCAAGCCGTCGGAACAAACCCCGCTGACCGCGTTGCGTCTGGCCGAACTGGCGTCGGAAATCTTCCCGGCCGGCGTGCTCAACCTGGTGTTCGGGCGTGGTCCTACGGTGGGCAGTCCGCTGGTGACTCACCCGAAAGTGCGCATGGTCTCGCTGACCGGCTCGATTGCCACCGGCGCGAACATCATTTCCAGCACCGCCGACAGCGTCAAACGCATGCACATGGAACTGGGCGGCAAAGCCCCGGTGATCATTTTCGACGACGCCGACATCGACGCCGCCGTGGAAGGCATCCGCACCTTCGGTTTTTACAACGCCGGGCAGGATTGCACCGCGGCGTGCCGCATCTACGCGCAGGCTGGCATCTATGAAAAATTCGTCGAGAAGCTGGGTGAAGCCGTCAGCGGCATCAAATACGGCTTGCAGGACGACCCGGCGACCGAGCTTGGTCCGCTGATCACCGCGCAGCACCGCGACCGCGTCGCCGGGTTCGTCGAGCGCGCCGTGGCGCAGTCGCACATCCGCCTGGTCACCGGCGGCAAAGTCGTTGAAGGCAACGGGTTCTTCTTCGAACCGACCGTGCTGGCGGATGCGCAGCAGGACGATGAAATCGTTCGCCGCGAAGTGTTCGGCCCGGTGGTGTCGGTGACCAGATTCACCGATGAAGCGCAGGTGCTGGGCTGGGCCAACGATTCCGATTACGGCCTGGCGTCATCGGTGTGGACCGCCGATGTCGGCCGCGCACATCGCTTGTCGGCGCGCCTGCAGTACGGCTGCACCTGGGTGAATACGCATTTCATGCTGGTCAGCGAAATGCCGCATGGCGGTCAGAAATCCTCCGGGTACGGCAAGGACATGTCGATGTATGGGCTGGAGGATTACACCGTGGTGCGGCATGTGATGTTTAAGCACTGAAGAAAGCGGCAAGCGGCAAGCGGCAAGCGGCAAGCGGCAAGCGGCAAGTGTTGAGCTGCAAGCCAGCTAAAAGCAACAGCATCGCGAGCAGGCTCGCTCCCACAGGGAAGCGGTTTCCAGATGTGGGAGCGAGCCTGCTCGCGATAGTCTCTGCAATTAACCAAAGCCCAAGCCCTACAACGTCTGCTGACGGTTGCCGATCGTCTTGGCCTCCTCGATCCCCCACTCCATCGCCGCTTCCATGTCGAGAAAATGCACGGTTGGATGGTCATTTTCCTCGACCGCCTGACCATCGGGTTTGTAAACCCCGATAAACATACCCAACGACCCGTCCCTCAGGATCTCGGCCTTGACCTTGATCTCGCATCCATTCGACAGCGTTTCCGTGTGAAGCAAATGCCGCTCAGTCATCTCTGTATTCCTCGTCGTCGTTAACCCGGTTTCACGCATCTGGACGGCTCACTCAAACCGATGGAAATCCCACCCTGACAGCGTCGTAATGCCACCTATACTACAAGCCACCGTCCCCCCCGGGGTCTGCATTACCAACAATAAAAGCAGAGGTGGAACATGGTCTGGCAGCAAATCTACGATCCGTTCAATAGCCCGGTGTTTTCAACCATCATGGCAGCAGTGCCGGTTGTGGTGATGCTGGCGGCTCTGGCGTTCTTCCACGTCAAAGCGCACCTGGCGGCCCTGATGGCCTTGGGTTCAGCCTTGCTCATTGCGATTTTTGCTTTCGACATGCCTGCCGACATGGCCGGGTCCGCCGCGCTGTATGGTGCCGCCAACGGTTTGCTGCCGATTGGCTGGATCGTGCTCAATATCATTTTTTTGCACCGACTGACCACCGAGAACGGCTCGTTCAAGGTTTTGCAGGATTCCCTCGCGCGCATCACCGATGACCGACGATTGCAGCTGCTGCTGATCGCTTTCTGCTTTGGCGCGTTTTTCGAAGGCGCTGCCGGTTTCGGTACACCTGTGGCAGTGACCGGGGCCATCCTCATCGGCCTCGGTTTCTCACCGCTGGCCGCCTCTGGCCTCGCGTTGATCGCCAACACCGCCCCCGTCGCGTTCGGGGCATTGGGCACGCCGATCATCACCCTGGCCAAAGTGACCGGGCTGGATGAAATGGAGCTGTCGATGATGGTCGGTCGGCAACTGCCGTTTTTCTCGGTGATCGTGCCGTTCTGGTTGATCTGGGCATTTGCCGGCTGGCGCAAGATGCTGGAAATCTGGCCGGCGATTCTGGTGGCCGGGGTCAGCTTCGCCGTCCCGCAATTCATAGTGTCCAACTACCACGGACCGCAACTGGTGGACGTGATTGCAGCACTGATCTCGATGGCCTGCCTGACCGGTTTCATCAAGGTCTGGAAGCCGGCCACCATCCACACCTCCGCCGCGCTTACCGGAAGGGTCGACAACTCGAAAATTGCAGATGAGCACGACGTCAAACCGACGGCGACTTCGAGCTTCAACAGCGAAAACCGTTCGGCGGTAATGCGTGCCTGGATGCCGTGGATCATCCTGACAATCTTCGTGTTCGCCTGGGGCACGCAGAGCTTCAAGAACATTTTCGATACCCGCCCCGCTATCGACCCGGTGACCAATTCGGCCAGGCTCGATCCGCAAGGCAAGCCGATGCGTGAAGCCAACCCGGTGTTCGCGCCGACCATCACCTTCTCGACCATCCACCAACAGATCGAAAAAGTACCGCCGGTAGTGCCGACGGCAAAGACCGAAGACGCGGTTTACCGTTTCAACTGGCTCACCGCGACCGGCAGCGGCATTTTGTTGTCGGCGATTCTCGGCGGTCTGCTGATGGGCTATTCGATCCCGCAGTTGATTAAGCAATACGTGCGAACGATATGGGTGGTGCGTTACTCGCTGATCACCATTGTCGCGATGCTCGCGCTCGGCTTTCTCACACGCTATTCCGGGCTCGACGCAACGATGGGGCTGGCATTCGCCGCCACAGGGATCTTCTACCCGATGTTCGGCACGCTCCTCGGCTGGCTCGGCGTTGCGCTGACCGGCTCGGACACGGCCTCCAACGTGCTGTTCGGCGGCTTGCAACGGGTAACCGCCGAACAACTCGGACTCAGCCCGGTGCTGATGGCCGCCGCCAACAGTTCCGGCGGGGTCATGGGCAAAATGGTCGACGCGCAGTCTATCGTGGTGGCTTCGACCGCCACGCGCTGGTACGGCCATGAAGGGGAAATCCTGCGCTACGTGTTCTTCCACTCGATCGTGCTGGCCATTCTGGTCGGTGGGCTGGTGACATTGCAGGCGTATGTGGAACCGTTCAGCAGCATGGTCGTTGGCGGGCGCTGAGCCGACCTTCAACCCTGCAAGCAATGCTTGCCCGCATAGTCTTTGGCGAATCGAAACCGCCATCGCGAGCAAGCTTTGCGCCTGCTACATCAGTGCTCCTGAATCACAAGAGGGATCGAACACATGACTCGACTGACCGCCAAAGACTTCGCCCCGCAACTGCTGGAACTTTACGACTACTACGCACATGGCAAGATCAATCGGCGCGAGTTTCTCGATCGTGCCGCGCTGTTCACCTTCGGCGGGTTGACCGCCGGGGCATTGCTGGCAGCGTTGAGCCCGAACTACGCGCTGGCCGAACAGGTGGCATTCACCGACCCGGACATCATCGCCGAATACATCACCTATCCCTCGCCCAAAGGCAACGGCCAGGTTCGCGGTTATCTGGTGCGCCCGGCCAAGGCCAGCGGCAAAGCACCTGCCGTGGTGGTGGTGCATGAAAATCGCGGGCTTAATCCTTACATCGAAGACGTCGCGCGGCGGGTGGCCAAAGCCGGGTTCATCGCGCTTGCGCCGGATGGCCTTACATCGGTGGGCGGTTACCCGGGCAACGACGACAAAGGTCGCGAACTGCAGGCGACCGTCGACCCGGAGAAACTGATGAACGATTTTTTCGCCGCCATTGAGTGGCTGATGCAGCACGACGCAACCAGCGGCAAAGTCGGCATCACCGGCTTCTGTTATGGCGGCGGTGTAGCCAATGCGGCGGCCGTGGCGTATCCGGAATTGGGCGCCGCCGTGTCCTTCTACGGTCGGCAGCCAGAGGCCAGGGATGTTCCGCGAATCAAGGCACCGGTGATGATTCATTACGGCGAGCTGGACACGCGCATCAACGAAGGCTGGCCAGCCTACGAGCAGGCGCTGAAAGCGGGCGGCAAGACTTACGAAACCTGGATCTATCCGGGGGCCAACCACGGCTTTCATAACGATACGACACCGCGGTACGACGAGGCCGCAGCCCAGCTCGCCTGGGACAGGACGCTGGGTTGGTTTCGCCGTTATCTGGTTTGACGCAGGCTGCTGCTAACCCACCAGATCAATCAACTGCTCGCGCTGTGCGCCGGTCAGCATCGGGCCGAAACCCGCACCGGCATTGTCCGCCATGTAACGCGGATTGCCGGTGCCGGGGATTACGCAGGTGACCGCTGGATGCGCCAGCAGGAACTTCAGCGCCAATTGCGGCCAGCTGCTGACCTGCACTTGAGAGGCCCAGCCCGGTAGCGGTTTGTCTTTCAAACGGGCAAGCAATCCGCCGCCGCCGAAGGGCCGGTTGCACAGCACCGACACACCGCGCTCCCGGCACAGTGGCAGGATGCGCTTCTCCACGCCACGGTCATCCAGCGCGTAGTTGATCTGCAGAAAATCCAGTGGCTCGGCCTTCAACACCGCCTCCACCTCATCGTAGGCCGACGCCGTATAGTGGGTGATGCCGATGTAGCGAATGCGCCCTTCTTCCTTCCATTTTCGCAGAGTCGGCAGGTGGGTTTTCCAGTCCAGCAGATTGTGGATCTGCATCAGGTCGATACGATCGGTCCGCAGCAGCCTGAAAGATTCTTCCATCTGCGCAATGCCTTCCTCGCGCCCGCGTGTCCAAACCTTGGTCGCCAGAAACGCCGGGGAACGCGGTTCATGGATCGACAGCAGCTCGCCAGTGGTCTGCTCCGCGCGACCGTACATGGGCGAGCTATCGATCACCGTTCCACCTTTTGCGAACAGTGCGCTGAGCACTGCGGGCAGATTCCTGTAAGCGGTGTCAGAGGGCGCTACGTCGAAACCGCGATACGTGCCCAGACCGACCAGCGGCAATGGCTCGGAGGTGGAAGGAATGGCGCGGGTCAGCATGGTCTTGCCTCCTGTGTCCTTCGAGGGTGCAGTTGCTGCAAAAGCCCGATCGAAAGTGAGAACCGCCGAAGCACCGGCAGCCAGCGTGAGTAATTTGCGTCGTGTGAAACCTTCAGTGCGGCTCATGGCCGTGTTCCTCCGTTTCATTGCTGCGCCCTGTGCGCCTGTTGCCTGGCCAGCCAGGCGCACAGGACGCCCCACAATCCGGCAATCGGTACGATCACCAGCGCGACCAGCGCAAACCCCGCGCCCAACGTCGTCAACCCGACCGACAACCACCCACTGGCCGCGTCGCCACCGCGATAGACCAGCGTCTCGATGACGTTCTTGGCCTTGTACTTTTCCTCGCGGCTGACCACCGTCCAGAGCACTTCGCGAGCCGGTCGCACGATGGCGAATTCGACGGCGCGGCGCAGCCCTTGCGCCAGGGCCACCGTGGCTGGCACGGGCGCCATCGCCATGGCGGTAAAAGCGACAATGGTCGCCAGTGGCAACATGGCCAATGCGCCGCCGATGCCGGTCAGGCGAATCAGCGGTGCGGTCAGCAGCAGCTGGAAGATCAGAGTAAGTACCGACACGGTCAAATCGACCAGTGCGAAGAATTGCGTCCTGCTGGCCACATCAGAATAGCTGTCGGCGACAATTCGTCCCTGTTCGAAGTACAACAATGTCGCCGCGCTGGTGTGCATCAGCATGAACAGCACCAGCCCCAGCAAATAGCGCGAGTGTAAAATCAGGGTGATGCCCGCCCAGATGCCTCCGCCCATCCGCCGGTCATCCAGCGACGAACGGCCGCTCTGGGATGCAGTACGCGACAATAAGGCACGAAAGCAGCGCACCGCAATTTCCAGGAGCAGCGCCGCTCCTGCCGTGAGCGCGACCGGCCCGAGCCGCGTGGCCATGGTCGCCGCCAGCAGCGGCCCGATGAACGTGCCGAGGGTGCCGCCCGCCGCGATGAAACCAAACAGGCGCCGCCCCTGCTCACTGGAGAAACGGTCGACCAGCACGCTCCAGAAAATCGACACGATGAACAGGTTGTAAATGCTGATCCAGACGAAAAAGACCTGCCCCACCGCGACCGGTGCAACGTGGTTGGCGATCAATCCCCCGAACAACAGCATTGATAACGCGATCGCACGATAGATCAGCGGCACGAAGCGGGTGGCGGGCAACCGCGAAGCGAGCGCACCGAACACTGGCACCATCAACAGCATCACCAGGAACGTTGCGGTGAACAACCATTGCAGTTGACCGGCGCCACCTTCCAGGCCCAGAGCGTCGCGTAACGGCCGCACCAGGTAATAGCTGGCGAGCACACAGAAATGGAAGGCGAAGCCCAGCAACAGCGCAGCCCTTTCGCTGGGCAGAACGTTCAGCCATTTGGCGGCGATGGGCATCGGTGCCCTCCTCTTCGGCCGTGATCATCACTCGTTGCCGTGGGTCAACTACACTGTGACCGCGCCCCTGCACCTGCACACTGCGCCAAGAGCACTCATGCCGACATCTGACGTTAGCCGAATGCCACGTACATTGATGTACATCGTCGCTACCATTTTCGTGCTCTACCTGGCGCTCTGTGCAGCGCTATTCGTGTTTCAGCGTTCGCTCATCTACTTCCCGCAACCGCGTGCCGTCGGCGGTACCGAGGCAGTGATGACACTGGCGGTTGCCGACGCGCAAGTGCTGGTCAGTGTGAGACCGCACGCGGGGCCCAAAGCGCTGATTTATTTTGGTGGCAATGCCGAGGATGTCTCAAGGAACCTGGTGCAATTCAGCCAGGCGTTTCCCGAACACGCATTGTATTTGATGCATTACCGGGGATTTGGCGGCAGCAGCGGTTCGCCTTCGGAGGAAGCGATCCAGCGCGATGCGATGACGCTGTTCGATAGCGTTTACCACAAGCATCGGCAGATCGCCGTGATGGGTCGCAGCCTCGGCTCCGGCGTTGCGGTGCGCCTGGCAAGTCAGCGTCCGGCGGCGCGGCTGGTGCTGATCACGCCTTACAACAGCCTGAAAGACCTCGCGGTCCGCCAGTACCCGATTTTTCCGGTGAAGTGGTTGTTGAAGGACCCGTTTGAATCCTTCAAATACGCGGCTCATATCAATGTGCCGACGCTGCTGGTGATGGCTGAAAATGACGAGGTCATCCCGCGCGCCAGCACTGAAGCGTTGTATGAGCATTTCGCCGCCGGGGTGGCGACTTTGAAGGTCATACCGGGTGTGGGGCACAATTCGTTGTCAAACAGCCCTGCCTACTTGCACCTGTTGGCAGAGGGTCTGTAAGCGCGGTCACTTGCGTGCCAGTTTGTAGCGCAGGCAATCGTCATAAAAACTTTTGCGCAACGCGGCCGGTTTGAGTTGCGAGCGGCTGTCGTAGGTTTGCTCGGTAATGCCCATGGCCATCATGCGCATCCACGGCTTGTTGAATTTGTACGTCTGAAGTTTCTGCCGAGCGGCATACAACGAAACACCGGCCAGTTTCAGCTCCTGCGCCCGCGCAGCTGTGCCCGCCCCCCAGCTGCACATGTAGCGATCGGTTTCTTTCAGCTGCTTGGCGCACGCCGAGGCGGCAATGCCTGTAAGGCCAAGGGACACCAGTGTTATCCATACAATCCGCATTCAAACCCTGCCCTAACAACATGAAAATGAAACGATTTTGCCGAGATACTGATCAGCGAAGGGCCAGCAAAATGCCTTATTCACCGGTTACCTGACGAATCACTCCCGGTACGTGTAACGGTTTGGAGTGTGACCGTGTCGTCGAGGGGAGCGAACTTGTGCCGCGCCAGATGACTCAAGATAACCAATAAGATGTATGGCCAGAGATCACTCCCATGTGCGGAAGACTGACCCAATACCGCGGCATCCATGACTTTGTCGCGGTGCTGAGCATTCCCGATGCGTTAGTCAATCATGCGGGTGACGAGCCCCTGGCTCGCTACAACGCGGCGCCCACCGATCAGCTGGCGTTGCTGCACCTGGAGGACGACCGTCTGGTGGCGGACAAAGTGCGCTGGGGTTGGCGGCCGCATTGGGCGAAAGATCGAGCGGCGCCCATCAATGCCCGCGTCGAAAAAGTCGCCCACGGCCCTTTCTTCAAGGCCGTCTGGCCGCATCGTGCGATTTTACCCATCGACAGTTGGTTTGAATGGGTCACTGAGCCTGGTGATTCGACCCGTCAGCCGTGGTTGATCCGCCGCCGCGACCATGCCCCAGTGTTTTGCGCCGCCATTGGACAGTTCCCGCAACAGGGCGAGCCGTCACGAGATGATGACGGATTTGTGATCATCACCGCAGACAGCGCCGGTGGCATGCTCGACATCCATGACCGTCGACCGGTGGTGTTTTCTCCTGAACTGGCGCGCGAATGGCTCGACCCGGCCACGCCACGCGAACGTGCCGAGCAGATGGCTTTGCTACAAGGTGAAAGCAGTGATGCATTCGAGTGGTACAGAGTCAGTAAAGCGGTTGGCAATGTCCGGAACCAGCATGCCTGGTTAATCGAAGAAGAGATTGGATCCGATCACTATCGCCAAAAACCCTTGTTTGATTAGTCTGCACGGACCCCTGCAGATATCGCCCGTTACATAGACTGTTTCAACACCGAGACAGTCCCGCCAGCAATGGCATATTGATATCCCACCGCTTGTCAGACAATCCGCATGTTTTACATACAATGAAGTTCCCAGCGGATAGCATGCGCGCCGCATTGCCATTGCGTGACCTCGCTGAACGAAGAGTTGGCAGGTGCGGCAACTCCCTACACCCAGACTTGAAGAGTATTAAATTGAGCGACGATTTTTCTTCGAATCCCGTCGTCAGTCTGCCGTACGTTCATCTTTCCAAGACTGAACTGTTACAGCTTGACTGCTTTATCGGGCAATACATCAAGACCCGTAATCTTCGATCAGTTTCGGGAATCGATAGCCGCCTGCGCCTGGCCCTCAAGCACTATCCGGGCAAGCCGCCAGTGCGGGTCAACGAATTGAATGCCTGGATCGACAAAACGTTAGGGTTTCGAGCGGCTCATCCTGATGATTTGCCGTTGGACGACCAGTGAGCTCGCTTTTGCTCAGTGCGCTTTCACTGACCTGACCTCGCCTGCCGAGCCAGACCAAGCGTTGTCAAGACGCGCGCCACCTCAAGGCGAAGAGCGTTTCACCAGGTACCTCAAAGTGAATACGTCCATCCCGGCAGTCGACAGTGGCAGCGCGACTGCGGCTGTCCGGGCCGAAGAGAGCCAGGGAGGGGCAGGCAGTACCCGCGCCCTGCAGGTTGATCTGTTGCAGACGCACGCCTTTGTTTACGCCCAGCACGCTGCGCTCCCGGTCACGAACCATCGCCAGGGCATCGACCTCGAAAGCGCTGTTGTCCAGACGCTGAACCTGATCGAGCCAGTGCGACTGGATGAATTGTTGCGCGAGCCCGACCGGTTTCAACTCGAAGCGATCAGGCCCAGGCATGCGGATCATGCCTTTGAGGTGGTGCGGATCGTCAGCCGCCTGAAACCAGGCGAGCATGTCGAGCAGGCCGTCCTGGGCTGAATTAATTGCAACCGAGGCCCACCAGAGTGAGGCGAAATGCGTTTCCTGTTCATAAGGGCTGACGCTTGAACCACTGGAAATATTGGTCTGGTCCAGCAGCAACGCCTTCCTGGGGCGGCCATCGGCCTCCAGGCCTACGACTTGCGCAGCCTGACGAACCGAATCGCGGTACACCCGAGTGGCCAGCAAGTCGCGAATCATCCACTCGTGCCAGGCCAGGGCATCGATCTGTGGCTCCGACTCCTTGAGCAGGCGCCGGGCCCAATCGATGCCACGGTGCTGCGCGCCTTGGGCGATAAAGGGTCCGTTGACGAAGCGCGAGCTGGCCGGCATAGCGATGCGCACCCCCGCCTCGCGGGCCCCCGGGTAATCGCGCACCTGTCGAGACATCGCCTCGAAGAAGCGCTTGTAAGTCGCATAGTCGGGGTAGTTGTAGTTGGGCTCGTCGGCAAACGACAGATAGTGAGTGCCCCGTCCGAGGGCCACGGTTGTCGCCAGCCAGGCGTTCAGGCCGGCAATGCTCTGGCTGTTGGCTTGCAGGTCTGCCTTACGCCCGCTGGCAGCCAGCAAGGTGATATCGGTATCGATGCCACCACGTTCCAGGTAGAAACGCCTGAAGGCATCCTCGTAATGCGGCTCAGTCGCCAGGATGTCAACGGCGCTGTAATAAGCACCGGCCGCAGGCTTGAGCGCATCGAGTACGGCATGGCTCGAAGGAGGCGGCAGAACGTATGGCAACGCCACGCCCAGGCGCGGCGTCGGGCCGAGTACCTCGGCCTGCAGGTTGAGTTCGGTATGCCCCGTGTCTTGACGTAAAGGCTGCAGGTGCTGTGGCCGCTGGGCGAACAGGTTTGCCGTGCCGTCCAGCCAGAAAGCTGCCTTGCCTCGACCCTGCAGGCGCAAGCGCCAGCTCTGGTCCTTTTCGCTGACGGGCAAATCAATCCGGTCGAACCGCGGATACTCTTTGTAGGGCTGCAGTTTCAACTCCAGCTGGGTGCCGTCGCCCAGTCGTTCTGCAACCAGAACGTTCACGCCACCGAAGAACTTGCCTGCCAGAATGGCATGCTCACCGGCGCGCACCTTGAAGTACAGCTCGGTATTGGAGGGTATTTCTGCACTGAAATGTACCTTCGTCGGTGCGAACAGGGCGACGGTTTTGTCATCATGTTCAAATCGATAGCGCCTGAAGCTATAGCCAGGCACTTCCACGCGGTAGCTGGCGGCGCTGGCAGGCAATGCCCATTTTTGCTCGCCGCGACCCTCGCTGGCGGGAATAAAGCGCTCGCCTCGCAACCGCCCCTCACCGTCCAGCAGGTAAATGCGCTCTTCATTGGCGTCGGTCTGCCAGGCTGGTACCCAACTGACACGCAACGTATCGGCGCGGGCCGGCTGTAAATACAGGCTGCCGTCGCGAACATCCCCCCAGCGCATCGGGGCGGCATCGACCAAACTGCAAAATGTGAGCGTCAGTACCACGGCAATGCGGTTCATAGGTGCTTTCCACTACGTCTGCCCAACCACCAGTTTGGCGTTTTGCCATTATTCGTTCTGAACAGTAGTCCGGATGTAACTTAGACGAGAAAAATAGTACGGATCTACGATGGATGGTATTGAAAGTTTTTTGGCTGGATGCCCTAAGGCTGCGATCAGGAAAGATCCCGGATGCCCGTCTTACAGCAATTTTTTTGACGCCGTAATTGCGTCGACGACGGTTTAGGCTAAACAGCACGGACCGGCTTGCTCTTTCAAAGAGCGCTGCTAACGTCACATCAGACAAGCCGGTAAATTCAGCGTCATCCACGGTGCCACGCACACACAGGAGCCCGACAATGCGCGCAGAGCAGCGGTTTGCATCACTGGACAGCTTCAGGGGGCTGATGGCCGTTTCAGTGGTGCTCTATCATCTGCGCGTGAGTGGCAGCTTCACCGAATGGTTGTTTTTTCGCCACGCCGAAGTATTTGTTTCGTTCTTTTTTGTATTGAGCGGTTTTGTATTGACTCATGCGTACGGCCGCTCGATTGAGTTTAATTTCAGACGATTTTTTATAACCCGAACTTTCCGACTTTTACCGCTACACCTCTTCATGCTGGGTATCTTCATTCTGTTGGAGTGCGGTAGATATATTGCCTTTCATAAGGGCATGGACTTCAATAACGCGCCGTTTACCGGGAAGTTTGCACCGTCGCAAATACTGCCTAATGCCCTGCTGTTGCAATCGTGGACGCCTTTGACAAACCCGCTGTCGTTCAACTATCCGTCCTGGAGCATCAGCATCGAGTATTACACCTACATGATTTTCGCCCTGATTCTGAGCATCGCTTTCGGCGTCAGAACCTGGGTGTGGGCGACGATGGTCGCCGTCGCGCTGGCCTTGGCGTACGCAGGCAACACCTTTTTCACCATCGAATCGCTGCGCGGCCTCGCTTACTTTTTCACCGGCTGCCTGGCTTATGCCGCTTACCTGAAAATGCCGAATCCTGGCCGGGCCAGGACCGGGTTGCTGACCCTGCTGGAAGTGGTTGCCGTCGCCGCCGTACTGGTTTTCGTGGTCAACGACTTTGAAGCCAAGCCGTTAGTGGCCAGCCCGCTGTTCGGTGCCATTGTGGTGATATTCGCTTTCGATGGTGGCGCGGTGTCGAGGCTATTGGCGGGAAGGGTTTTCGGTTTTCTCGGCAAGTTGTCATATTCCATTTATCTCACCCACGCGGCGGTGCTTTTTTGTGTGGTGTCTGCGTTTATGGTTGCGAAAAAAATCCTCGGCGTTGACATCGCACCGATGATCGAGGGGACTCGCTTTCTGGACCTTGGCGATGCAGCACTGAACAATTTCATCGCTTTGCTGGTCACGGGATCGGTAGTGCTGGTTTCAATGTTCACCTATCGGTACATCGAAATGCCCGGACAAGCGCTTGGCCGAGGGCTTGCCAACAACCCCGCACACCGCAACCCCGTGCTGAGACCCGACGCCGACTAAACCCGGCACCGGTTTGCCAGCCTGTACGCGAAGCACACTTCGCGCAAGACTGTCGGCATTGGCCTGCACGCCCGGGGAGTCAAAACATGCTTTATCGAATCGCCGCAGACGGCCTGGTGCTGTTTCATCTGGCGTTCATTCTGTTCGTGCTGTTCGGCGGGCTACTGGTGCTGAAGTGGCGGCCGCTGATCTGGCTGCATCTGCCCGCCGCACTTTGGGGCGTGTGTGTCGAAGTCCTGCACCTGCCCTGCCCGCTGACGGCCTGGGAAAATTTCACCCGTCGCGCTGCCGGGCAAACCGGTTACGGCGGCGGTTTCATCGATCATTATGTCTGGCCGGTCATTTATCCGGCGGGCCTGACGTCCGGCATTCAATGGGTGTTGGGCGCAGTGGTGTTGGGGATTAACCTGCTGATTTACGCCACGCTGATCAGACGCCGGGCCCTGCATAAGCCTGTGTGACCCTTAATTGGCGATCACACTCATGTTGCGACCGCCGGCCTTGGCCACGTAGAGCGCCTTGTCGGCGATACCTACCAGGTCCTCCGGCTGGACTTGTGACGCAGGGTCGTAAGCGGCGACTCCCAGGCTGATCGTCACCCGGCCCTCGACGCCGTCCTTGTGTTCAATGGCGGCCTGCATCACAGCGCGCCGGATTTTTTCGGCGACCAGAAAGGCTCCGGCATAGTCCGTGCCGGGTAGTATCACGGCGAATTCTTCGCCGCCATAGCGGGCAGCAAGGTCGGCAGGACGCAGTATGTTTTGCGTGATGAACGCGCTGATCTTGCGCAGACACTCATCGCCCGCCACATGCCCATAGCGATCGTTGAACAGTTTGAAGTGGTCGACATCAATTATCAGCAAGGCGAGACCACTTTGAGTTCGTCGCGCGCGGCCCATTTCCGAGTGGATGTACAAGTCGAACTGACGACGATTTGAGAGCCCCGTCAAGGCATCCTCCAGCGCCAGCAGATTGAGGCTGCGGTTAACTTCAATCAACGTGTTCTGAGCGTCCAGCAAATCGTTCTGGACACGATTCTGCTGTTTGATCAGGCTGATCAGGCGCCCACCCAACACGCCGAGAAACCCGAGCAGCACCAGCACGATCGTCGCACTGAGGATCGACTCTGTGCGCCAGCCTGAGAGAATTTCGGCTTTGCTGAGCGCGGTGAACACAATCAGCGGATAACCTTCGACGCGGCGAAACCCGACCACACGCTCGACGCCATCAATCGCCGACTTGACCGTCGCCGTTCGATCAAGCAGGCCGACACGCTGCTGTTCAGCCTGGTGGAGCGGCTCGAAAGCGAGGGATTCGACCAGGCGCGCTTGCCGCGTTTGCCGCGCTTGCCGCGCTTGCTCCGTGCCCAGCGCGGCGAGTTGGTCCAGTTGCATGGCTTGTTCGTCTACGATGAAGAGGGACGCTGGCGGTTCGCCTTGATCTATGACGGAGGGTTGCCCCCATATCGCTCCCTGAAACCTGGTTATGACGACGCTCCGGTCGTCATTCGACCGCGTTCCCGGTGTGGCCCTGCCCAATCAGCTCACCGGCTGCTTCACTGCGTCGATCCATGCGGGGTTCAATCGTGGTTGGTGTGAGTCCAGTCCCAAGGCTTCCATTCGTACCTTGTGCTCATTCATCTCCCGCATCAACTGCCCATGATCGCTGGAATTGCCGTCCAGTTCGTGCATCTGAGTCAACCCCAGATGATAAAAACGCAGCAGTTTCATTGCGCTGGGATCTTCTTTTTCAACCGCCGCCGTCACTTGGTGCATGACGTTGGTCACGCTCATCAGGCTGCGCTTGAGCTGCCAGCCGTAGACCGCCGGCGCCATCCATTCCTGTTCCCAGAACACGCTGCGCATCAGGCCCACCATCAGCAACACCGCAACAAACACGCCCCCCACGTTGAAGCGCATATTATCTCCGTCCGGCTCGCCAAACAGGCTCACCGCCGCGGTCGACAGAGCCATCGCCAAAGCGAGGAAAATCAGCGCGATAATCACTGTGCTGCGGCGCGTCTGGCGGCGGTAGAGTTCGGGATTTCGCGGCTGGATGTCGAACATTGCGTCGGGTTTCCTCATGTCATCGGCAAAAAGGCTGCAGGGCATTATCGCCTCTGCGGGGGATTTAGCTATGCTGGGGCTCCTTTTCATCTTTTCATCGTCAAAGGGGAACGTGGCGATACAGCTCAGTTCGTGCCATCTTCTTTCTTGGATTCACACTATTCGGATGCCATGCGCCGTCGGGCGGGTGACATCGTTTTAAGGATTACTGAATGACCCAACGACATGTAATCAACGCCTCGGTCAGCCCTAAAGGCAGCCTGGAAACCCTTTCTCAACGCGAAGTTCAACAACTGAGCGAAGCCGGATCCGGCAGCACCTATACCCTCTTCCGCCAGTGCGCCCTGGCCATTCTCAACACCGGCGCCCATGTTGATAACGCCAAGACCATTCTGGAAGCTTACAAGGACTTCGAAATCCGCATTCACCAGCAGGACCGTGGCGTGCGCCTCGAACTGCTGAACGCACCGGCCAACGCCTTCGTCGATGGCGAAATGATCGCCAGCACTCGCGAGATGCTCTTCAGCGCCCTGCGCGACATCGTCTACACCGAGAACGAGCTCGATAGCCAGCGCATCGACCTGAGCACTTCCCAGGGCATCAGCGACTACGTGTTCCACCTCCTGCGTAACGCGCGCACCTTGCGTCCCGGCATCGAGCCGAAGATCGTGGTGTGCTGGGGTGGCCATTCGATCAATACCGAAGAATACAAATACACCAAGGAAGTGGGCCACGAACTGGGCCTGCGCAGTCTGGACATCTGCACCGGTTGCGGTCCCGGCGTGATGAAAGGCCCGATGAAGGGCGCGACCATCGCCCACGCCAAGCAGCGCATCCACGGCGGGCGCTACCTGGGCCTGACCGAACCCGGCATCATCGCCGCCGAAGCACCGAACCCGATCGTCAACGAACTGGTGATTTTGCCGGACATCGAAAAACGTCTGGAAGCTTTCGTCCGCGTTGGCCACGGCATCATCATTTTTCCGGGCGGCGCCGGTACTGCCGAAGAATTCCTCTACCTGCTCGGCATCCTGATGCACCCGGACAACGAAGGCCTGCCGTTCCCCGTCATCCTCACGGGGCCGAAACATGCCGCGCCATACCTGGAGCAACTCGACGCGTTTGTCGGCGCAACGCTGGGGGACGCGGCCAAGCAGCATTACGAGATCATCATCGACGATCCGGCGGAAGTGGCCCGGCAGATGACCCAGGGTCTGAAAGCGGTGAAACAGTTCCGCCGCGAGCGCAACGACGCGTTCCACTTCAACTGGCTGTTGAAGATCGACGAAGGCTTCCAGCGCCCGTTCGACCCGACCCACGAAAACATGGCCAATCTGAAACTGAGCCGCGACCTGCCGGCCCACGAACTGGCGGCCAACCTGCGCCGCGCGTTCTCCGGCATTGTCGCCGGCAACGTCAAGGACAAAGGCATTCGCCTGATCGAAGAACATGGCCCATATCAGATCCGTGGCGACGCGGCGATCATGCAACCGCTCGATCAGTTGCTGAAGGCCTTCGTCGCTCAACACCGGATGAAACTGCCCGGCGGCGCTGCCTACGTGCCGTGTTATCAAGTGGTCGCGTAAACCTGCTCAATACTGTGGCGCGGCAGGCCGCCTGCTCGCCACAGATCATTGCTCGCCTTCAAATTGCAAAGCTCACCGCTCGCTAGAAAAGGGGCTTTCTGGCATCCTGCGCGTCCATTTTCTGACCCGGCCGCCCGCAGGCACGCACATCATCATGACCGCTTCCGAAAAAGCCCCCGCCCCGCGCAACCACGATCTCATCTATGGTCTCGACGACCGCCCTCATTTGACCGCGACGGTGTTCGCCGCATTGCAACATGTGCTGGCCAGTTTCGTCGGCATCATCACACCGACACTGATCATGGGCAGCGCCCTCGGCCTGCAAAGTGAAATTCCCTACCTGATCAGCATGGCGCTGTTCGTCTCGGGCCTGGGCACCTTCGTCCAGGCCAAGCGTTTCGGCCCGGTCGGCTCCGGTTTGCTGTGTCTGCAAGGCACCAGTTTTTCGTTCATCAGCGTGATCCTCAGCGCCGGCTTCATGGTCAAGGCACGAGGTGGCGGCACTGACGAAATACTCTCGACGATTTTCGGCGTGTGCTTTTTTGCCGCGTTCATCGAGGTGCTGCTGAGCCAGTTCATCGGCAAATTGCGCATGCTGATTACACCGGTGGTCACCGGCACAATCATCACGCTGATGGGGTTGTCGCTGATCAAAGTCGCGATGACCGATATCGCCGGCGGTTTCGGCGCGCCGGACCTGGGCGCCGGCAGTCACCTGGCGCTGGCTGCATTGGTGCTCGGGACGATTGTGGTGCTCAATAGGGTCGACGTGCCGTTCCTGCGCCTGGGGGCAATCGTGATCGGGCTGACCCTGGGTTATGCGGTGGCGTGGTTCATGGGGCACGTGGATTTCGCGAGCATGCCCGAGGTACCACTGATGAGCGTCCCCGTGCCGTTCAAATACGGCTTCAATTTCGACTGGGTGGCGTTCATACCGATCGCGGTGATTTTTCTGGTGTCGCCGCTGGAAGCTGCGGGCGATCTCACTGCCAACTCGATGATCTCCCGGCAGCCGGTCAAGGGTCCGCTGTACATTCGCCGGATCAAGTCCGGGCTGCTGGCCGACGGGCTCAACTCGGCGATGGCGGCAGTGTTCAACAGCATGCCGATGGTGACCTTTGCGCAGAACAACGGGGTGATCCAGCTGACTGGCGTCGCCAGCCGCTACGTGGCGTTTTTCATAGCCGGTCTGTTGGTGGTGCTGGGGCTGTTCCCGATGATTGGCGCGGTGCTGCAACTGATGCCGAAGCCGGTGCTGGGTGGCGCCGAGCTGGTGATGTTCGGCACGGTCGCGGTAGCCGGTATCAAGATCCTTGCCGAGGCGGGGCTGCACCGACGCAACATGCTCATTGTGGCTATTTCCATCGGTCTGGGCCTGGGTGTCGCGGCGGTCCCGGAGGTGCTGCGCGAGCTGCCCACGGCGCTGCACAACATCTTTGAATCGCCGATCACCGTCGGCGCGTTGTGCGCTATCGTGCTGAACATCTTCCTGCCGGAAGACTTCATCGAGCTGGAAGAAGATGATTTCGACCCGGAAGCCTCGATTCTTCGGGTGATGGAAAACCCCGAAGTAGCGAGCAAGGCTGAACCGGCGGTGCCCGGAGTGGTCGGACAGATGAACCGCTAGGCAGGCTTGAGGCAGCGCCTTGGGGGTCGGCCTTATTCTTTTTAGTGAGTGTGCCCATGCGCCGTGTCCACGCGTTGATTGTTTCTCTGCTGATGCTGACTCTTAGCGCTTGCGCCCTGCTGCCCCAGCGCGATCCGTTGAATATCAATGTGGTTGGACTTGAACCGATGCCAGGTCAGGGTATGGAAGTGCGTTTTGCGGTAAAAATCCGCGTGCAGAATCCCAATGACACGACCATCGATTACAACGGCGTGGCGCTCGATCTGGAGGTCAATGGCCAGCCTCTTGCTTCCGGCGTCAGCGATCAGTCGGGCTCGATTGCACGGTTCTCTGAAACGGTGCTGAGCGTGCCGGTGAGTGTTTCGGCGTTCTCCGTGTTTCGCCAGACCGTCGGGCTGACCCGCACTCAGACGCTGGATAACCTGCCCTATGTTCTGCGTGGCAAGCTGGCTGGGGGGTTGTTTGGAACGATGCGGTTTGTGGACAGTGGCAAATTGAGTTTGCCGGGGGCTGTGACTGGCACTTGGTGAGTGTTCTTGTAACCGAGACAATACGGGAAATGCTTTTCGATTCACTGTGGGAGCCGGCCTGCCGGCGACAACTATGTCTTGGGCGCCGGGGATCTCTCGGTGTACATATCCATTGCTGCGGTGATGGCTGATATTGGTTCCGCTTTTACAGGGGGTCACTTGCAGAAGCGCCAAGTAACCAAACGCTCTTGCCCCCGACGTCCGGTGGCACGCGGGTTCCGCCGCAACATAAATCTATGTAGCAGCTGGCGCAGACTGCGTCCGGCCCGGGCCGCGATCGGACGGAGCAGTCGTAAAATCAGGCGGCGCGGCTTGATAGATAACCGCATTCTCGGGATCGACGACGACAACGACAACCACGACGGCTGCTGCGCTGCCGGACGCAGGCTGCGCCAGCTGCTACACGTTCTGTGGCGCGTGCGCTGAATGGTTCTGGCAGATGAACCTGTGAGCTGCTGGCTTTGCTTTGCTTGAGATCTTGATCTTGGATCTGCCCCGTCGGAAGGCATGGCAAGCCAGTTGCTACAGAGGTTTGAGTTATCGAGGGTGAATGTAGCGTTCGATTGCCTGGGCCGCGCCGTCTTCGGTGTTGGCGGCGGTGACCACGTCTGCCTGGCGCTTTACGGCGTCTTCGGCCTGGCCCATGGCGATCGACAGCCCGGCGCGGTGGAACATGGCCGGGTCGTTACCGCCGTCACCCATGGCGGCAGTCTGTTGCAGCGGTACGCCGAGGTGCTTGGCAAGTGTCGCCAACGCTTCACCTTTGTTCGCCAGCAGCGCAGTGACATCCAGGTAGATCGGTTGCGAACGAGAAACCTGCGCCTGGCCTGCCACTTTCGGAATCAACTGCGCTTCCAGTTCGATCAACAGCTGAGCGTTGTTGCTCGCCGCGACAATCTTGTCGATGCGCTGCAAATAGGGTTCAAACGACTCGACCACAACCGGCGGGTAGCCAAGACCGCTCTGTTCGCGCGGCACCATCGGCCCGGTCGGGTCCTTGAGCAGCCAGTCGCCGCCGCTGAACACCCATACTTCAATGTCCGGCAAATCGGCAAACAGGCTCAGGGCGGTCAGCGCTGCGGTCGCCGGCAAGTAATGCGCGACCAGCAACGTACCGTCCGGATTGACGATCGTGCCGCCGTTGAATGCTGCTGTCGGCAGATCGACACCAAGCGCTTCGATCTGCTGCAGCATGGCTTTGGGCGGCCGGCCTGTGGCCAGGCTGAACAGCACGCCCGCCTCGCGCAGTGAACGGACCGCATCAATGGTGCGCTGCGTGAGGCTGTGATCAGGCAGCAGCAAGGTGCCGTCCATGTCACTCAGCAGAAAACGAATGGGCTGTTGCGTCCGCTCACTCATCCGAGGCCGTGCCAGACGCGGCCATCGCGAGTCAACAAGTCTTGAGCCGCAGCCGGCCCGTCCTCACCCGCCGCGTAATGCTCGACGTTTGCGTCCTGCTGCCAGGCATCGAGGAAAGGCTGGACGGCGCGCCAGCCATTCTCGATGTTGTCAGCACGCTGGAACAGCGTCTGGTCACCGGTGAGGCAATCGTAGATCAGCGTTTCGTAGCCGGTCGACGGCTGCATTTCAAAGAAATCCTTATAGGCAAAACCCAGCTCGATATTAGCCATTTTCAGCGCCGGGCCCGGCCGTTTCGCCAGCAGGTCGAACCACATGCCTTCATTGGGCTGGATCTGAATGCGCAGATAGGTCGGTTGCAGTTCGTCGACCTCGGTGTCGCGGAACTGCGCATACGGTGCCGGTTTGAAACAGATGACGATTTCCGTGTCGCGCACGCTCATGCGCTTTCCGGTGCGCAGATAAAACGGCACGCCGACCCAGCGCCAGTTGTCGATCATGACTTTGAGCGCAACGTAAGTTTCAGTAGTGCTGTCGACCGCTACGTTGTTTTCCTGGCGATAACCGGGCAACGGCTTGCCATCGACTTCACCAGCGCTGTACTGGCCGCGGACCGAATTGGCCCGCGCCTCTTCGGTCGTCCACGGGCGAATAGCCCCAACCACCTTGGCTTTCTCACCACGCACCGCGTCAGCGCCAAACGCGGCGGGCGGTTCCATGGCCACCATCGCCAGCAGCTGAAACAGGTGATTGGGCACCATGTCGCGCAAGGCACCGGTGTGTTCGTAAAAACTGCCACGGGTTTCCACGCCGACGGTTTCGGCGGCGGTGATCTGCACGTGGTCGATGTAATGGTTATTCCAGAATGCTTCGAACAGGCTGTTGGAGAAACGGCTGATCAAAATGTTCTGCACCGTCTCCTTGCCCAGGTAGTGATCGATCCGGTAGATCTGGTTTTCCGACATGACACTGAGCAGGCAGGCGTTCAAGGCCTCTGCAGTCGGCAGATCGGAGCCAAACGGCTTTTCAATCACCACCCTTCTGAAGGCGTCGGGGGTTTCCTTCAGCAGGCCGGCAGCGCCAAGCCGGCGCACCACTTCACTGAAGAAACGCGGCGCGGTGGCCAGGTAGAACACCGAATTGCCGGTGCCGCTGGCGGCAATTTTCGCCGCCAGGGCCTGATAAGTGCTGTCGTCCAGAAAGTCGCCCTGGACGTAGCTGATGCCACTGGCGAGCTTGGCCCACAAATGCGGATCGAGAATCTCGTCGCCCTTGCCAACCTTCGCCGCCACTTCGGTACGGATGAAGTCTTCGAGTTTTTTCGCGAAGGCTTCATCGCTGATGGCGTTGTGATCAACGCCGACGATCCGCAATCCATCCCCCAGCAAACCGTCGCGACTCAGGTTGTACAGCGCCGGCATCAGCAGACGCTTGACCAGGTCACCATGCGCGCCGAACAGAAAAAGCGTGGTCGGTGGGGCGGGTTCGGCCTTGGATTTATTGCGGATCAATCCGGTCATTTTTTCGAAGTCTCCACGTGGCCGCCGAAGCCGAAGCGCTGGGCCGACAGGACTTTGTCGCCGAAGCTGCCTTGCCCGCGTGAACGGTAGCGCGAGAACAGCGAGTTCGACAGCACCGGCACCGGCACCGATTGCTCCATGGCAGCTTCGATGGTCCAGCGACCTTCGCCGCTGTCCGCGACCGAACCGGAATAACCGTCAAGCTTCGGATCGCTGGCCAGAGCGTCTGCCGTGAGGTCCAGCAGCCAGGACGAGACCACGCTGCCACGGCGCCAGACCTCGGCGATATCGGCGACGTTGAGGTCGAAGCGCTGATCTTCCGGCAGATTTTCGCTGGCCTTGGTCTTGAGTATGTCGAAGCCCTCGGCGAAGGCCTGCATCATTCCATACTCGATGCCATTGTGGATCATCTTCACGAAATGCCCCGAACCTGCGGGACCGGCGTGAATGTAGCCGCGTTCGGCACGGTCATCTTCGGACTTGCGGTCCTTGGTGCGCGGGATGTCGCCCATGCCCGGTGCCAGGCTTGCGAACAGCGGGTCGAGGCGCTTGACCACTTCGGCTTCGCCGCCAATCATCATGCAGTAGCCGCGCTCCAGGCCCCAGACCCCGCCGGAGGTGCCAACGTCAACGTAATGCAGGCCTTTTTCAGAAAGGCTTTTGGCCCGGCGGATGTCGTCCTTATAGAAGGTGTTGCCACCGTCGATGATGGTGTCGCCGGGTTCGAGCAAGGTGCTCAGTACTTCGATGGTGTCTTCGGTCGGCGCGCCGGCAGGCAGCATGACCCACACGGCGCGCGGCTTGGCCAGACCGGCAACCAGTGCCGGCAGGTCGATTACGCCTTTGGAGCCTTCGGCAGCGAGGTTATCGACGAAGGCGGTGTTGCGGTCGTACACAACGGTGGAGTGTCCGTTGAGCATCAGCCGCCGCGCAATATTGCCGCCCATGCGGCCCAGTCCAATAATCCCGAGTTGCATGTGCTGATGCTCCCTACTACAAATAAAGTGTGTCAAAGGTTATAGCGCAATGCGACTAATGGGGGTTAGTCCAGAGCATTGCCATGAAGTTTCCGGGCATTGTGCCCGATCACGATAGATAACGTCGGGAATCGTAACGAAGACACGCCGACCATGAAAAATAAAAAAGTTCCATTAAAGGGCAAAAGAAATCAAAATTGCTGCCGATAGTGTTGATGTCCCGTTCGATGAGCGGCCAGAACACAGTTGATGCAAGCTTGCGAGGTGAGCCATGGACAATTTGATGACCGCACGTCCCCTACAAACCCTGTACGTTACCATTCGTCGCGACGAACTGAACACGCTGCGCGAAGAGCGCGAGCTGCTCATGCTCCAGGTCGCTAACCTGCAGGAACGTTTGCAGCACCTGCAGCCTTCTGAATACCGGTTGCCAGTCACGACCAAGAAAGCACTGCACAATTAATCACTCGCAAACCAGGCTTTGACCTTACCGAGCGAGGGTCAGCCTGGTTTATGTGTCCGTTGCATGTACGACCCGGGCGACTGGCCCAGTCGCGCACAGCTCACGAACTTTTCACACCCCTCTGGCCATAATTGCTCCATTGCGGCCGCCCGTTGAATCTTGTGTGGCCGCTATTTGCTGCCGCTGCCTGCGCCAGCCATCCCGAATCACATGCTGGAGCCCTGAATGGCGACGTTTGAACGCAGCAACACGACTGCGAAAGGTTTCGATTGGGCCGGATTTCTCTGGCTGTTCCTGTTTTTCTGGTACTTCTCGGGCATTACCCAACTGCTGATCCAACTGACGGGCACCTCGGGTTTCAGCGGGTTCCGCCAGGCCTTTGTGATCAGTGCAATCTGGCTCGCGCCGATGTTGCTGTTCCCGAAACAGACCCGTGTGATGGCGGCGGTGATCGGCGTGGTGCTGTGGGCTTGCTCGATGGCCAGCCTGGGGTACTTCTTCATCTATCAGCAGGAATTTTCGCAAAGCGTCATCTTCATCATGTTCGAGTCGAACACCTCTGAAGCCGGCGAGTACATGACCCAGTACTTTGCCTGGTGGATGGTCGCGGCATTCATCGCCCACACCGCCTTCGCCTGGTTCCTGTGGACGCGCCTGCGCCCGGTTTACATGCCCCGCGGTCGCGCATGGGTGGCGGCGACGGCCATCGTGATTGCGGTGGTGGGTTATCCGCTGATCAAGCAAACCCTGCGCATGGGCAACTTTGCCGAAGGTTTCGAGAAGTTCGAAACCCGCATCGAGCCGGCCGTGCCATGGCAGATGGCAGTGGCGTATCACCGCTATCTCGACACCCTCGCCGGCATGCAGGACATGCTGCACAGCGCGAGCAAGATCGCCCCGCTGAAAAACCTCAAGGATGTCAGCGCTGGTCAGCCCCAGACCCTGGTGCTGGTGATCGGCGAATCGACCAACCGTCAGCGCATGAGCCTGTACGGCTACCCGCGTAAAACCACGCCGGAGCTGGACAAGCTCAAGGATCAGCTGTCGGTTTTCGATAACGTCATCACCCCCCGCCCTTACACCATCGAGGCGCTGCAACAGGTCCTGACCTTTGCCGATGAAGACAATCCGGATTTGTACCTGTCGACGCCGTCGCTGGTCAGCATGATGAAACAGGCGGGTTACAAGACGTTCTGGATCACCAACCAGCAGACCATGACCAAGCGCAACACCATGCTCACGACCTTCTCCGAACAGGCCGACGAACAGGTCTATCTGAACAACAACCGCAACCAGAACGCCGCGCAATATGATGGCGACGTGATTGCGCCCTTCAACAAGGCGCTGACCGATGCCGCGCCACGCAAGTTGATCGTTGTGCATCTGCTCGGTACGCACATGAGCTACCAGTACCGTTACCCGTCGACCTTCGACACATTCAAGGATCGCAACGGCGTGCCAGACGGCGTACGTGACGATCAATTGCCGACGTACAACAGCTACGACAATGCGGTGCTGTACAACGATTTCGTGGTCTCGAGCCTGATCAAGGACTACGCCAAATCAGATCCGAACGGCTTCCTGCTGTACCTCTCCGACCACGGCGAAGACGTGTTCGACTCGCCCGGCCACAGCACCCTGGGCCGCAACGAGAGCAAACCGACGGCGCCGATGTACACGATTCCGTTCATGGCCTGGGCATCGCCGAAGTGGCGTGAGCAGCACAACTGGGATTTCGCCGCAGACCTTGATCGGCCTTACAGCAGCTCGCATTTGATCCACACGTGGGCGGACATGGCCGGCTTGAGTTTTGATGAGCTTGATCATAGCAAAAGCCTGGTCAGCGACAGCTTCAAGGCGCGGCCCCTATTGATTGGCAATCCTTATGAGCGTCAACAGAAAGCGTTGATCGACTTCAGTCTGATCAAGCCGAAAGTGAAAGCCGAACCGACGGATATCGTCCTCAAGTAACCACCCGCCCCATGTAGCAGCTGGCGCAGCCTGCGTCCGATCGCGACACGATTGGACGCAGCTTCGCGCTCATTAACCGACGGCCCCATGTAGCAGCTGGCGCAGCCTGCGTCCGATCGCGACACGATTCGGACGCAGCCTCGCAGGCTCGGCAGCTGCTACACGGTTTCCGTCAGCCGCCTCACCCTCATTAACCGACCACCCCATGTAGCAGCTGGCGCAGCCTGCGTCCGGTCGCGACACGATTCGGACGCAGCCTCGCAGGCTCGGCAGCTGCTACACGGTTTCCGTCAGCCGCGCCGCCCTCATTAACCGACCACCCCATGTAGCAGCTGGCGCAGCCTGCGTCCGATCGCGACACGATTTGGACGCAGCCTCGCAGGCTCGGCAGCTGCTACACGGTTTTCGTCCGCCGCCGCGCCCTCATTAACCGACCGCCCCATGTAGCAGCTGGCGCAGCCTGCGTCCGGTCGCGACACGATTCGAACGCAGCCTCGCAGGCTCGGCAGCTGCTACACGGTTTCCGTCCGCCGCCTCACCCTCATTAACCGACCACCCCACGTAGCAGCTGGCGCAGCCTGCGTCCGATCGCGACACAATTCGGTCGGTTTCTATAACGTCGTGTACCGGGGCGCGGCGCGCACGGTGACCCGGAGCCTGGACTGGAAGCTCTAGGCGCAGTTAATTCCCAATTAACGAGATCGGCAGATAATGTCCGCGCAGTATTGCTTCATGGACGAAATCGCATCCGACATGCTTAGTGGGAGGCAGACCATGAAAACGACACCGTTGATTGTTGCCGGGCTGATGACTTTTGTTTCGGTGAGTGCATTTGCCGAAGGTGGCGCAGAACGCATGCGCTATTACTACGAGAGTCTGCGCTTGAGCCAGCAGGAGAACCAGCGTCAGCAAGCTGCTGAACTGCGCGTTCCGGACGATCAAACTGCGCAAATGACGGAGAGTTACAAGCCGTGAAGTAAAAAGGGCGTCCCATGCGGTCGCCCTTTTTTGATTTGAAATATCGGGCACTCCCCGCTTGCCGGACGAACGAAGACTTTTGTTCAGCGCCTGAATTTACAGCGGCTTGGTCCAGAACAGCATCCGCCCGTGTGCAGGGTCGAACATGCCGGCGGCGAATCCGAATTTGGCGTAGGACGATTGGGCCACGGCATTGCCTTCGAGCACCTCCAGGGTGATCTTGCAGCACCCGCGCTCACGGGCGATGTCCTCGACCTTTTGCAGCATTTTCTGGCTCAGGCCCAAACCGCGAAACTTCGGCACCACGGACACATCGTGCACGTTGACCAGTGGCTGGCAGACAAAGGTCGAAAAACCCTCAAAGCAATTCACCAGCCCCGCCGGCTCGCCATTGACGAAAGCGAGGACGCTGAAGGCGTGTGCTCGTTTGGCCAGTTCTTGCGGCAGTTGAGCCAGGACTTCAGCAGGCAACGAGCGACCACCGCCCATCGGGTCTTCAGCGTAGGCGTTGAGCACCAGGCCAATCGCCTCGGCATGCAGCGGATTGGTGTAGCTGGCCTGAAGTACACGTATTTCTGCGGATTCCATTTCCATCCTCGATCACAGCGCGGTTGTTTCAGCGCGCCTACCGCGCTGCTGGGCCAGCGACCCTAGCGCGAGTCATACGTTTACTGCAACCGCTGCACGCCGGTGCCCCAGATCAGCGCCTCGGTCCAGCCCAGCTCGGCGAAATCCGCGGCGCGCAGATGCGCTTCACCGACGCTGAAAAACTCGTCGAGTTGCGGCGGTGCTATCGAGGTGCTGCTGAGCATGCCGTGCACTTGTCCGCGGTGATGAATCTGGTGTTCGAACAGGTGCGACAGCAGGCGCAAGCGACTGTCGTGCTGCGGCGTTTCACGGGCAATGGTCACGAGCTTGCCGAGATCGGCGTCACGCATCTGTTCGCAATAGGCGAGCAATCGTCGATCGACGTGGGATTGCTCGCGCAGGAGGTCGGCGGCGTTGGTACAAGGTTCATCGTCCTGGAAAAACACCAGGTAGTCAGGGTGCGGAGCATCGCCGCGCAGCTCCCGCTCCAGCGCATCCACGTAAAACCAGTCGCAGGTCAGGATGTGATTGAGGGTGGCACGCAGGCTGGGGAAAAAACCGCTTCGCGGCGCGCACAGCTCGACCTCACTGAGCTGACGCCAGGCCTTGGCGAGTCGATGATTGGCCCACGCGTTCTGATAGGCCATGGTCAGCAGATGGTGGGACAAAGGCTGATGCACAGTGGCACTCCTTCGGGTCAGGACTCGGCGAAACGTCGCAGCTGCATTTCCTGCAGACGGCTGAGGGTGCGGCGGAACGGAAATGCCAGGTACCCTTCGGTGTAGAGCGATTCCATCGGCACCTGCGCTTCGAGGTACAGCGGCACTTTACGGTCATAGCATTCGTCGACCAACGCTATGAATCGCCGCACGCCGTCGTCGTGTACTGACAGTTGCGGCAACTGCCGATCACCAGCGGCCACGCGCTCGACGCCGTCTTCAGTGCCCCGAGCAATCCGCCCCTCGCGCTGTTGTGCGCTGAGGTTGGGCACATCACTCAAAAGAATAGCCTTGAACCGATCGCACAAGGTCATGAAATCCATGGCCGCGAACGGTTGTTCACAGAGATCGGCGTAGCGGGCCCATAGCACTGACTGGCTGGCCTGGACCACCGCCAGCGAACGGTGTCCGACCGAGATCGGCGAACTGTTGACTTGTTCGTCAACGGTCAGCGTTTTGAAGGCCTCACTCAACGCGCCAGGCTCACCGCAAGCGGCGACCCAGTATCGTTGCAGACCGGTGCCTGGCAACAAACGATGATCGGCGCCGCCGTCCACCGCAATCACCTGCATATGTTGTTGAATGGCCTTGATGGCCGGCACGAAGCGGTCCCGGTTGAAACCATCCGCGTACAGCTGCTCCGGGGGCTGGTTGGAAGTGCAGACCACCACAACGCCCTCTTCGAACATCACTTCAAACAATCGCCCCAGAATAATCGCGTCACCGATGTCATTGACGAACAGTTCGTCAAAACACAGCACGCGCACCTGCGCGCTTAACTCGCGAGCCAACGCTTTCAGCGGGTCGGCCGTACCGGTCAGTTGAAACGAGCGCTGATGCACCCAACCCATGAAATGATGGAAATGCTGGCGCCGGGCAGGCACGCGCAGGGTTTGGTAGAACTGATCCATCAACCAGGTTTTACCCCGTCCGACCGGCCCCCACAGATATACACCGGTGTTCGGAGCCCGGCCTTCATGCAGCGCTTCGTGACATTTCTGCAACGCCCAGACGGCATGTTCCTGGGCTTCGTCCTGAACGAAGCCTTTATGTTCGATGGCCTGCTGCCAAGCGCTTAGGGGGGAGTCGGGATTCATGCGCGGCAGTATACGTTCGCTGCGGTTGAACTGGAAAAAGCTTTGGCAGGCAGGTCGCCACATAACCTCTGGGAGCCAGCCTGCTGGCGATGGCGATGGCGATGGCGATGGCGGCGTAAAAGTGAAACCAATATCAGCCATCACGGCAGCAATGAATATTGATCATCGTTCCAACGCTCCGCGTGGGAACGCCGCCAGGGACGCTCCGCGTTCCGAAATTGACGCAAGACTGCAGCCTTGCGCTGTGTAGTGACGCAGAGCGTCACGGGAAGCATTCCCACGGGGATCGTGGGAACGATCAATAAACGGTGAGCCGTGGAGCATTGACGCCTAGGCTTGAGCGAGTCCTGCCAATTACAGTGGGTGGACCGAGCACGCGTTTTTCATGAGCAGGGACTCAAGCATCAACCTTGTGCTTCGCCGCATACAAACACAGCATTTCCATCGCCAGGGTCGCCGCTGCCAGTGAGGTAATCTCCGCGCTGTCATAAGCCGGCGCCACCTCAACCACGTCCATGCCGACCAGATTAATCCCGCGCAAACCACCAAGAATCTCCAGCGCCTGCACCGTACTGAGCCCGCCGCACACCGGGGTGCCAGTACCCGGCGCAAACGCAGGGTCGAGACAGTCGATGTCGAACGTCAGATAAACCGGATGATCACCAACCCGCGCCCGAATCGCTTCGACGATCGCCTCTACCCCACGCCGATGCACCTGCCGTGCATCCAGCACCTCGAAACCCTGATGATCATCATTAGTGGTGCGCAAACCGATTTGCACCGAGCGTGACGGATCGACCAGACCTTCCCTGGCCGCGTGCCAGAACATCGTGCCGTGATCGACGCGCTTGCCCTCCTCGTCCGGCCAGGTGTCGCTGTGGGCATCGAAGTGAATCAGGGACAACGCGCCATGTCTGCGCGCGTGTGCCTTGAGCAACGGATAAGTGATGAAGTGATCACCGCCGAACGTCAGCATCGCCGCGCCGCTGCCGAGGATGTGCCCGGCGTGGGCTTCAATGCTTTCCGGGATCGAGTGCGGCGTGCCGTAATCGAACTGGCAATCACCGAAATCGACCACAGCCAGATGATCGAACGGATCGAACGCCCACGGCCAATGCCGCTCCCAGGCGATTCCGGCAGAGGCGGCGCGCACGCCCCGTGGCCCGAAGCG
>NZ_CABVGX010000011.1 GCF_902497625.1 Pseudomonas fluorescens
CACAGTGTCTGGATGCGTCCTCCAGTTCGGGTTCGACTATGCCTATTGTGGGAGCGAGCCTGCTCGCGAAGAGGCCAGCACATTCACCATCAATGTTGGCCGACTTGACGCATCGCGAGCAGGCTCGCTCCCACAGTGTCTGGACGCATACTCCAGTTGGGGTTCGGCTATGCCTATTGTGGGAGCGAGCCTGCTCGCGAAGTGGCCAGCACATTCAACATCACTGTTGGCCGGCTTGACGCCATCGCGAGCAGGCTCACTCCCACAGTGTCTGGATGCGTACTCCAATTCGGATTCGACTCTGCCTAGTGTGGGGCTCACTCCCACAGTGTCTGGATGCTTACTCTAATTCGAGTTCGACTCAGCCTATTGTGGGAGCGAGCCTGCTCGCGAAGAGGCCAGTACATTCAACATCACTGTTGGCCGACTTGACGCCATCGCGAGCAGGCTCGCTCCCACAGGTTTCAGGCCAGGCTTGAAAGCGTCAAGCCCCCCAACCCGCCCCGCTGACCGCCTCTTGCGCCAGCGGATGCAAGTCCGCGCCGTGATGCTCGATTTGCCACGCGAGCAATTCCTTGCGCATGCTCGGCGCCCAGAACATTTGCAGGTGGTTGCGCACGCCGAGTACCGCCTGTTCATGGTCCGCCTGGCTGGCGAAATAATTGGCGATCTGGTTGGCCATTTTGACCAGGTTGGCAGTGCTCATCGGCGGACCTCCGCTTTCGCGCCACGGGCCTGACGACGATCCTTGAGCAGCCGGTCCTGTTCATCGCTGAACGCCTGATAGCGCTTCTGCCACTCGGAAGGGTGGTAGACGCGGCTGACTTCCACGGCGGTGACCTTGTACTCCGGACAGTTGGTCGCCCAGTCGGAGTTGTCCGTGGTGATCACGTTGGCCCCGGATTCCGGGAAGTGGAACGTGGTGTACACCACGCCCGGGGCGACGCGTTCGGTGATCCGTGCACGCAGCACGGTCTGCCCGGCGCGGCTGCCGATGCCGACCCAGTCACCTTCGTTGATGCCACGGCTCTCGGCGTCGGTCGGGTGGATTTCCAGACGGTCTTCAGCGTGCCAGGCAACGTTGTCGGTCCGCCGTGTTTGCGCGCCGACGTTGTACTGGCTGAGGATGCGCCCGGTGGTCAGCAGTAGCGGATAACGGCTGTTGACCTTCTCTTCGGTGGGCACATAGCCCGTCAGCATGAACCGTCCTTTGCCACGCACGAACTCCTCGATGTGCATGGTCGGCGTGCCGTCCGGTGCGGCGGCGTTGCACGGCCATTGCAGACTGCCGTGGCGCTCCAGTTCGGCGTAGCTGACATTGCTGAAGGTCGGCGTCAGGCTGGCGATTTCATCCATGATTTGCGAAGGGTGCTGGTAATTCATCGGGTAACCCAAGGCATTGGCCAGCGCCACCGTGCCTTCCCAATCAGCCTTGCCGCCCAGCGGTTCCATGACTTTGCGCACCCGTGAAATGCGCCGCTCGGCGTTGGTGAACGTGCCGTCTTTTTCCAGAAACGAGCTGCCCGGCAGGAACACGTGGGCGTACTTGGCAGTTTCGTTGAGGAAAATATCCTGCACCACCACGCATTCCATGGCCGACATCGCCGCGGTCACGTGCTGGGTATTCGGGTCGCTCTGGACGATGTCTTCGCCCTGGCAATACAAACCCTTGAAGCTGCCGCCCAGCGCGGCTTCAAACATGTTGGGAATGCGCAGCCCCGGCTCGGGTTGCAGGGTAACGTTCCACGCCTGTTCGAATTGCGTGCGCACCACTTCGTTGGAAATGTGCCGGTAGCCAGGCAGTTCGTGGGGGAAGGAGCCCATGTCACAGGAACCCTGCACGTTGTTCTGCCCGCGCAACGGGTTGACGCCGACGCCTTCGCGGCCGATGTTGCCGGTGGCCATCGCCAGGTTGGCGATGCCCATCACTGCGGTGCTGCCCTGACTGTGCTCGGTGACGCCCAGGCCATAGTAGATCGCCGCGTTACCGGCACCGGCGTATAATCGCGCGGCGGCTCGAATGTCGGCAGGGTCGACGCCGCAGACCGGGCCCAGCACTTCCGGCGAGTTGTCCGCGCGGCTGACCATTTCGCTCCAGCGCGCAAAATCGCTGCCCTCGCAGCGCGCATCAATGAAGGCCTGATTGAGCAGGCCTTCGGTCACGATCACGTGCGCCAACGCGTTGAGCATGGCGACGTTGGTGCCCGGCCGCAGCGCCAGGTGCAGTTCGGCGCGGGCGTGCACCGAGTCCACCAGATCAATCCGGCGCGGGTCGATGACGATCAGCCGCGCGCCTTCACGCAGGCGTCGTTTCAGTTGCGAAGCGAACACCGGGTGGGCGTCGCTGGGGTTGGCGCCCATCACCAGAATCACATCGGCCTGCATCACCGAGTCGAAACTCTGTGTACCGGCCGACTCGCCCAAAGTTTGTTTCAGGCCATAGCCGGTGGGCGAATGGCAAACCCGCGCACAGGTGTCGACGTTGTTGTTGCCGAACGCGGCGCGCACCAGCTTTTGCACCAGATAGGTTTCTTCGTTGGTGCAACGACTGGAGGTGATCCCGCCAATCGAGTCGCGACCGTATGTTTGCTGCAGCCGACGAAATTCGCTGGCGGCGTAAGTCACCGCTTCATCCCAGCTGACTTCCTGCCACGGGTCGCTGATGTGCTTGCGGATCATCGGTTTGGTGATGCGATCCGGGTGAGTGGCGTAGCCCCAGGCAAAGCGTCCCTTGACGCAGGAGTGGCCGTGATTGGCGTGGCCGTTTTTATCCGGAACCATGCGCACCAGGGTGTCGCCTTTCATCTCGGCGCGGAACGAACACCCCACACCGCAATACGCACAGGTGGTGATCACGCTGTGTTCCGGCTGACCCAGTTCGACCACGCTTTTTTCGATCAGCGTCGCGGTCGGGCAGGCCTGCACGCAGGCGCCGCAGGACACGCACTCGGACTCAAGGAAATTATCGCCACCGGCCGCCGCGATCCGCGACTCGAACCCGCGCCCGGTGATCGTCAGGGCAAAGGTGCCCTGGGTTTCTTCACAGGCGCGCACGCAGCGGTTGCAGACGATGCACTTACTCGGGTCGTAATCAAAATACGGGTTGGAGGTGTCTTTCACGTCGGCCAGATGATTGTCGCCTTCGTAGCCATAACGCACCTCGCGCAAACCCACCTGGCCGGCGACGGTTTGCAGCTCGCAGTTGCCGTTGGCCGAGCAAGTCAGGCAGTCCAGCGGGTGATCGGAAATGTACAGCTCCATCACGTTGCGCCGCAGGGTCGCGAGCTTCGGCGTCTGGGTGCGCACGTTCATGCCTGCAACCACCGGCGTGGTGCAGGAGGCCGGATAGCCACGCATCCCGTCGATTTCCACCAGGCACATGCGGCAGGAGCCGAACGCTTCCAGGCTGTCGGTGGCGCACAGTTTCGGGATGGTAGTGCCGAGCAGCGCCGCAGCGCGCATCACCGATGTGCCTTCGGGCACGCTGATGCTGCGGCCGTCGATATTCAACGTGACCTGCACCTGGCTGTCGCGCGCCGGTGTGCCGAGATCGATGTCGGTTTTCGGGTCGAAGAGAGTGATCATTGGTCGGCCTCCGAGGGCTGCAGACCGAAGTCGGCGGGGAAGTATTTGAGGGCGCTGGCCACCGGGAAAGGGGCCATGCCGCCCAAGGCACACAGCGAACCGTATTGCATCGTGTCGCACAGGTCCTTGAGGACCAGCGCCTGCTCATCGCGAGCGCTTTGGTCTGGCGCGGCCAACAAGCGATCAATCACCTCGACGCCACGGGTCGAACCGATGCGGCAGGGCGTGCATTTGCCACAGGATTCCTCGGCGCAGAACTGCATCGCAAAGCGCGCCATCTGCGCCATGTCCAAAGTGTCATCCGCCACCACCACACCGCCGTGGCCGAGCATCGCACCGATGGCGGTGAACGCTTCGTAGTCCAGCGGCGTGTCGAATTGCGACGGCGGCACCCAGGTGCCGAGTGGGCCGCCGACTTGAGCAGCTTTCAGCGGACGACCACTGGCGGTGCCGCCGCCGTAGTCTTCCACCAGTTCGCGCAGGGTCAGGCCGAACGCGCGCTCCACTAATCCGCCGTGCTTGATGTTGCCAGCGAGTTGGAACGGCATCGTGCCCAGCGAACGGCCCATGCCGTAATCGCGATAGAACTGCGCGCCTTTGGCCAGGATCAGCGGCACCGAGGCGAGCGTTATCACGTTATGCACCAGCGTTGGCAGACCGAACAAGCCTTGCAACGCGGGGATCGGTGGCTTGGCGCGGACGATGCCGCGTTTGCCTTCAAGCGAATCCAGCAGCGCGGTTTCCTCACCGCAGATATAAGCGCCTGCACCGACGCGCACTTCCATGTCAAAGGCCTGACCGCTGCCGCCGACATTGGCGCCGAGATAGCCGTTGATCCGGGCAAGCTCCAGCGCTTCGTTCAACGTGGCCACGGCTTGGGGATATTCCGAGCGCACATAGATGTAGCCGTAGCTTGCGCCAACGGTTATTCCCGCAATGGCCATGCCTTCGATCAGCAGAAACGGGTCGCCCTCCATCAGCATGCGGTCGGCGAAAGTGCCGGAGTCGCCTTCATCCGCGTTGCACACGATGTACTTTTGCACCGCCGGAGTGGCGCGCACCGTTCGCCATTTGATCCCCGCCGGGAACGCCGCACCGCCCCGGCCACGCAGGCCTGAATCGAAAACTTCGGTCGCAGTCTGTTCGCCACCGATGGCAATGGCCCTTTTCAAACCCTCAAACCCGTCGTGGGCCCGGTAATCGTCCAGCGACAGCGGCCGGGTAATGCCGGCGCGGGCGAACAGCAGGCGTTGTTGCGTCTTCAGGTACGGCATCTCTTCCACCAGCCCCAACGCCAATGGATGGGTAGAAGGCTCGCTTTGCAACGCATCCAGCAGCGACGGCACATCAGCCGCCGTCAACGGCCCGAAACCAATCCGGCCTTGCGGGGTGTCCACTTCCAGCAACGGCTCAAGCCAATAGAGGCCGCGCGAACTGGTGCGCTGAAATTCCAGCGGCAGGGTGCGCTGCTCAGCCTGAGCGGCGAACGCCACCGCCACCTCATCGGCACCCACCGCCCGCGCAATCGAATCACCGGACAAATAGAAACGCGGCATCATGCGTCCTCCCGACAAGTGTCGAGCAACGCATCCAGTCGCTCGGCACTCAATCGCGCATGCACCCGACCGTCCAGCTCCAGCGCGGGCGAACACGCGCAAGCGCCGAGGCAATACACCGGGCGCAGACTGATGCTGCCATCGGCGCTACTGCCGTGATCATCGAGCTGCAGACGCTCGCGCAACTGCGCCGCCAACTGCTCGGCACCGCGACTCTTGCACGACTCGGCGCGGCACAATCGCAGGATATGCCGCGCCGGCGGCGCAGTACGGAAGTCATGGTAAAAGCTGATCACCCCGCGAATCTCCGCCTGACTCTGATTGAGCGCGTGGGCAATTTCGGGGACGGCGGCATCGGGGATGTAACCAATGCCCGCCTGAATCTCATGAAGAATGGGCAACAGCGCACCGGGGGAGCTTTTGTGACGCTCCAGCAGACTGCTGACCATTGGCAGGTGCAACATCTCATCAGGCATACAGCATTCCTCACGGTCACGGACAAACCAGGCGGTTGTCGTTCGTCCGAAAGTGTCGGCTGCGGCACTCACACCACGTCACGGTATCGTGGCAATTTCAGGCCGGTGGCCAGGGCACCCTGAACGGGCATCTTGTTGTGCCCGGCACGGTCTTCGCCGCACCTGTTGAAGGGCATAAATCGCAGCTTGCCACGCCACCTTTGAATCCTCTGCACAAAAGCGACGTATTCGGTCCTTTCCACGACTGTCCAATGAGTCTAGATGAGTCGCGCGAGAAGCGTTTACCCGCCGGACTAACGAACCAAAGGCCTGTCGATGCTTGATGTATACCAAGCATTACGAGTGAGAAGAAGCGTCAGAAGCGTGAGCAGTTTTGCGGAGCAGATGCGCTGTTCTTTCCACTGCATCCCAAATCCCGGCCACCCAAACAAACCTCTGTGGGAGCCAGCCTGCTGGCGATAGCGTCAGCCCAACCAGTATAAATGCTGAAGATGCATCCCAAACCCACTCCAGTGCCTGCTGCGTGGAAACGTCCTACATCCAAATGCCAAAACAGAATCGGAAGCATCTGATTCTTTTTTTGGCGATGGCTGAATGAGACATCGCTGATTCCGAATGGCGTAGATTTTTCACTCCCTTAATAACCAGGCAATGACAAGGAGCGGCCTCATGGCGTTTGACGCTTTCATCAAAATCGAAGGTATTCCAGGCGAAGCCCTTGATGAACAACATAAGGATTGGATAGAAATTACCGGATACAACTTCGGCACTCATCAAAGCGCTTCAGCTACAGCCAGTTCAGCAGGTGGCGCCTCATCGGGGCGCACGACCGTTAGTGACTTCACGTTCACCAAAAATCTGGACAAATCCAGCTGTAAGCTCATCGAGGCCAGTTGTGCGGGGGACCACTTCAAGGAAGTTGTACTGAAGCTGCATCGCGCTGGAGGCGAGAAGCAGAAGTACTTTGAGATCACGCTGGAAGAAGTCATCGTATCGAGTTATGCACAAACCGCCAATGATGGCGTGCCTACAGAATGCATTAGTTTGAATTACGGTCGTATTAAAACCGTCTACACCCAGCAAAAAAGAACGGATGGAGCCGGTGGAGGTAACGTGGCGGGTGGTTGGGATCGAATCAGCAATAAAAAATACGCTTGAGGTAACCACTCATGCCGACAAATATTTTTATAAATTCACTCATGCAGCCTTATTCGTATCTAAAGTCGACGTTACAGCTTGGAAAAAATTCCATGTCTAAATTTGATGCGTTGAACTCACATGTTGTCAATTCAGTAGTGCTGCCTGGCGAGATAATAATTGTAGGTGATGATTCAACGGCTTCTTGTACGAGTGAAGAAGCGTTTTACATGGGGCGCGCGATGGAAGTTCACATGGCACTCATGGTCAACGGGATGCAAAGTGATGGGTTTTTAATTGATAATCATGAACTCATAAAAAAACTACTTGGGTACACATCGCTCGGGGTGGGTAGCGTGAGCGGCGCGTGGAGTAGGCACCTGGATGGCATCAAGAAGACACTTGAGGATATTGAAGTGGCTCATCGCGATCACCTAAAAAACGGAGGGGGTCGGAGTCGGGAGGACTTCATAGAAAAGCGCAGGGTGCTATTTGAAAAGCTAGACGGCCAAATGAAAGGTTTCGCTAAATATGGGACAGGCCTTCGAAACCAAGGCTCTATAAAGGATATGCTTGGAATATCCACAAGAAGCTATTTGCACTCAGGGGTCATAACGGGTTACGCCGAAACGATCAATGGTGTGGCGAAAGCTTCGAATATACTGAAAAAAGGTACTTACGTGGGTGTTGGCCTGAGTGTGGCCGGCGCAAGCTCATCTATCTATGCCGCATGCTCTACCGGGCGCGAAACGGAATGCCGAAAAGCTAAATATGTCGAAGGCGGTAAATTATCCGGTGGCCTTGCATTTGGTGCTTTGGGTGGCACCGTTGGAGGTGTTACGGCTGTTTTAGGATGCGCTGTGGCCTTTGGAATAATTACCGGTGGCGTTGGTGCGCTCGCTTGTGCTGTCGTTGGGAGTGGTCTCGGCGGGTGGGCTGGAGGTGAATTTGGCGAAGGAGCTGGTGAGTGGGCGGGTGAAATTGTTTATGAGTACCTGCCCGAATGAGTGATATTGCTTTGGCTGTTATAGCTGTAACCATATTTTTTTTAACGTGCCTAACAATTTTCTGGATGCTGGTGTTCTCTCATCTATGTACTGAGTTAGTGGAAGGTTACTTAAGTAAGAGCAAGTTTGTAGCGAATAATCGCGTGGTTTTTTCAGGCTTTGGTTTGGTTGGCAAGGTTCTAAGAAGCGGTGCAATCGCATTGATGTTCTTGATTCCTAGGCTATGCGAGAGGCGTGGCCTGATCGAAAAAGATGAATTGTTGAATTTGCCATTGGACCTGAAGAGAAAATTATTAGCTCCATGGATTTTTGCTTACGTGCTGTTTTTTTCAATGTTAATTTTCTGGCTTTTTGTCGTTAAATTCCCCTTTTTATTATCTTCGGGTCACTAGTGTTGACCACCTGTAAAGCACGCGATGACCGTAGGCATTTATCAGGGAAGCGTCAGTAAAGTCAGGTTCATGGCGGCAGTTGAAGGCTACGCGAGGTGTGGATATCAGGGGGTTTTCAACGCGTCGGCGTGCGCCAGTAACCAGTGCTGGAAACTGCGAACGGCCGGCAGCGGGTTACGGTGGTGCGGTTGCATCAGGTACAGGCGGCCACGGCTGCGCATGCTGTGGGGTAATGCCATCTGCAGGCGGCCTGACGCCAGTTCGCCTTCAAGCAGGCTTTTCCAGCCCAAGGAAACCCCTTGGTCCATGACCGCCGACTGCATCAGCAATTGGTAGCTGTTGGTGCGCAAGGCGTGCCTTGGGCTGTGGTAGCTGGCGCCGGCATCGGAGAACCAGTCGGCCCAGGTCAGCCAGTCGTGGTAGTGGTCTTCCACGATCAGCAGGGTATGGGCTTCGAGCAGGTGTTGCGCGTCCCGAATCTCGCCTCGGCGCTGCAGATAACCGGGGCTGCAGACGGCGATGACCTCCTCGGTTTCAAACACCGGTGACAGCTCCAGACCATGGGGCGCGGGCAATTCATCGAGGTGATAGAACAGGCCCAAGTCGTATTCGCTGACGTCCAGGTGGCTCGGGCTTTCGCTGCACAGAATGCGGATGTCCAGGTCCGGGTGCTGGCTCTGGAAGTGCGGCAACAGCGCTGCCAGCCAGATCGAACTGATGGTCGGTGTGCTCGCCAGGGTGAGTTGCCGATCCGCACCACGACGGCGCAGTTCGGCGGATTCGCGATCCAGCTCGCGCAACAGGCGCTGGATGGTGCGGAAGTAACGCTCGCCGGCCGGCGTCAGGCTGATACCCAGCGCCAGACGGTGGAAAAGCGGGCGCGCCAGGTCTTCTTCCAGACGCTTGATCTGTCGGCTGACCGCGCTTTGAGTCAGGTTCAGCTCGTGGGCCGCCTGGGTAAAACTCAAATGACGGGCGGCGGCCTCAAAGGTCTGCAGACAGTTGAGCGGTGGGAGATCGACGTTTCGGCGCGACATGAGGTATCCACTGGCAAGAGGTAACCCCAGCGAACTGGGGTCGACCGGTAATCAGATTCCGGAGCATCCTGCCATTCCCGGCCTCACAGTGCGACCCGGGCGACGCGTTTGCTCCACTGGCGGTGATGCACCTGCTCGCCGTTCTCCCGTGCCACCTGCTCGGCCTCCACGTAGAACCATTGGTCATCCGCGCGCAGGTGCAGGCTGCTATCGACTTCGACCGACCACTGCTCGCGCCCGACGCGGTATTGCCATTGAATATCGGCCCGCGTCGACAGAGGGTCCCACGGCAAGGTTCGGTACTCCTCGGTGCAACGCTGATCGACCCACAAGCCATGGTCGAGAAAGCGCACCGCCCCCAGATCGTCTTCGATGCGCACGCACACTTCACAGCTGCTGACATCTTCGATCAGGGTGCGCTTGGGCGCGGCTGCGCGCAGGACTTCCAAAGCTGCCGGTGGCGCACTTTGCGGCGCGTCGAACGGGCATTCCACCGCGTCGCCGGTGAACACCGGTAACTGCACGCTTTGCAGCCCGGGCAACAAGGTCAGGGTGGTCAGTTCGCGGCTCGGCCACAGCAGCGGGAAACTGGCGGTACTGAGCGCCAGGCGCAATCGGTAACCGGTCGGCAGTCGAACACCTACCTGATCCAGGCTCAACATGACGTCCATTGGCTCGCCCGGCACAGGCGGCGTCAGTTGGGCGAAGTCGTCGCGCAGGTTGAGGTTCAGCACGCCATAGGTGAGCTGGCTGACCTGACCATCCGGCGCGACGGCGTTGAGTCGGGCGACCAGTTGTCCACAGGCAGTGTCGCTGCTCAGGCGCAACTTCAGGCGTACATCCCCCAGCAACGCCAGTGGCTCGGTCAGCGGTGGCGAGTCGAAGCACAGGGACTGGGCATCGTCGCGGCGCTGATCGGTCGGGCCATCGGGACCGAACCAGATCGCGCAGTACTCGCCCTGATGCAGCCCGGTAGTCAGCGGTGAACAGACGCTGCGTGAGGCGTTCAACGACTGTTGGCCCGGGCTCAGGCCTTGATCATCGAGGCTGAAGTCCGTCCATTGAATCTGCGGGTCCGGCCAGCCGGTGGTCTGGACCCAGATGCCCGGGCGCTCGGCGTAGCTGCCCTTGGGAGGCAGTACATCTTGCAGATAAAACGTGCACGCGGCGTCGTCCATCACGCCATTGTCGATACCCTTGAGCCAGTGATCCCACCAGCGCTTGGCTTCCTGCAGGAAACCGATGGCCGGGTTGGGCACCGCAAAGTGCGGGTACTTGTGAATCCACGGCCCGATCATGGCTTTTTTCGGGCACTGAAGATTTTCCATCAGGCGCGGTACGGCATTCTTGTACGCATCGCCCCAACCGCCCACGGCGTAGACCGCCGCCTTGATCGCCGAGTAATCCTCACACACCGAGCCGTGGCGCCAGTAGTCGTCGCGCGTCTGGTGTTGCAGCCAGGTCTCGGCCAGCAACGGCATGGCGTCCAGACGCTCCTGCCACAGGCCTTTCCAGCTATCGCCCACCAGCAGGGGATCGGGCACCGCCGCACTGAAGTTGAGCATGGTCGCCGCCCAGCCGAAGTTCTCCATCAGCAGGTTGCCGCCCTTGTAATGGATGTCATCGGCAAAACGGTCATCAGTGGAGCACAGCGTGATGATCGCCTTCAGGGCTTCAGGCTGACGTGCCGCCACTTGCAGGCCGTTGAAGCCGCCCCACGAGATGCCCATCATGCCGACGTTGCCGTCGCACCAGGATTGCTGGCACAGCCACTCGATCACTTCCAGCGCGTCATTCTGTTCCTGCAGCAAGTACTCGTCGGCCATCAGGCCTTGAGACTCGCCGTTGCCGCGCATGTCCACGCGAATGCACACGTAACCCTGACCGGCCATCCACGGGTGGGTCAGCGCATCGCGCACGGCAGTGCCGTCACGCTTGCGATAAGGCAGGTACTCAAGGATCGCCGGGAACGCCTGCTCACCCGCCGCTTCTGGCAGCCAGATGCGCGCAGCCAGTTGAGTGCCATCGCGCAACGGGATCAGGCAGTGCTCGATTTCACGAACCGTGTGGGCAAACTCGGTGATGATTTCCATCGGAGACTCCAAAGCAATATTCAAGATTTTGATCGCGAGCCAATGCCTCCCCTCATGTACGGGGAGGCAGGCGCTTGCTGAAAGGGGAAGGGGTCAGGCCAGATCCGGTTTTAGCGCGAGAGCTCCGGCGTTGGGGTGGCGCCGACGGGCATCTCCCGGGCTCGGGTGGCCTGGCTGACAGGGACGGTTTTCACGTCCAGCAGCGCCGGATTCCTCAGCCAGTAGATCAGTGAGGTACTGGCCAGCAGCACCAGAATTATTCCCGGCAATCCGCCCAGGTTGGACAGCATCTTCACCCCGTCGATCCCGACGAAGGCGACCATCACCCAGGACACCGTCCCGATGATCACGCCCCACACCACTTTGAGCATCGGGTTACCGTCCAGATCCGAATCCGCGGTGACGCCCTTGCTGCACAGGTTGGAGATCACGTCGGTGCTGGAGTCCGCTGCGGTGACGAAAGAAATGAACGCAATGAACAACAGGAAGGCGACCATCAGGCCACTGGCCGGCAACTGCTGGAACATCTGGTACAGCACATGCTCGACGCCTTGCTCGTTGAGCACACGGTTCAAGCTGCCATCGCCCAGCGCGTCGAAGTACAGGCTGCAACCGGAGAAAATGCAGATCCACAGCGCGGTGAACAGCGCCGGGTAAAGCATGTTGATATGGATGAACTCGCGGACGGTGTAGCCACGACCGATCTTGCCGAGAAACAAAGCACTGACCGGAGCCCAGGCGAACCAGACCGACCAGTAGAAAATCGTCCAGCTTTGCGGCCAGCTGTCACCACTCGCGGCGCCGGTGAAGAGGCTGCGGCTGAAGAAAGTGTCCAGGTAAACGCCCAGGGATTCGACGCCCAGGCTGATCATGAACAGGGTCGGACCGCAGAGCAGCACGAACAACCCAAGCGCCAGCATGATCCAGGTATTGAATGACGACAGCATCACGATGCCGCGCTGCAAACCGCTGGCGGCCGAGGCGACGAAGGTGATGACGATCACGCCAATGATGATCGCCAGACGCAGCGGTGTGGTGTCACCGCCGATGTACTGACTCAAACCACCGGCCAGGGTCAACGCGCCGGTGCCCAGAGAGGACGCCATACCCGCGACCAGCGCAAACATCGCCAGGGTGTCGATCAGTCCCGCATAGCGTTTGACTCGTGCAGCACCCAGCAATGGTTGCAGCATGGAGCCAATGGAAAAATTGGCGCGCAGGTTGTAGAACACCAGCGCGAACACCAGCGAAGGCACCAGATAAATCGCATAAGGGGTGATGGTCCAGTGCAGGAACATCGTCGACATCGCGAAGGTCTTGGCCGACGAAGAACCCGCCTCGATCGCCATGCTGGAAGGTGGGGAATACAGGTGATACAGCGGCTCGGCCGTGGTCCAGAACAGAACACCGACGGCAAGCGTGGTGCACAGCGCGACCATGAACCAGCGCCATTTGCTCAGCAACGGCTGGGCCTGCTCGCCGCCGATGCGCACCTTGCCCAACGGCGAGAAGTACACAATCGCAGTCAGCACCACCATCGCGAAAGAGCCCGCGCTGAACAGCCAGGAGAAATTCGTGAGGATCATCGTGTTGAGCTGTTTGCTCACCGCAAGGAAAGCATTCAGGTCGACGTAACTGGCAATCACCGCTGCCAGCAAGATCAGGAACGTTGGCCAAAAAACCAACGGCCGCAATGGATACTTCATATCGTGCGATTCCCCAGACTGATTATTCTTATCGCCTTTAAAGGCATTTTTTAGGAGCGAACCGGGCAGCGTGTTGCTGCGGGTGATTCGGTTTGTGTCTTCGCTGGGGCTTAGATAAACGTTTATTCGATACAGGGTGCAATCGATGAATGGGTATGGGGGTATTCCCGGAAGTCATGGGGTAGCGGGGTTAGGTCATGGGGGATGGCGTGCGGTTCAGATGTCATATCGCTCAGACATGGAGATCAAGCGTTGTGAGTTTTGGATGCTGCTACATCCATGTTATCCACAGACGAAAAAAAGGCCCCGCAATGCAAGGCCTTCTAGATTTTGGCGGGCAACTCGAACGATCACTACTTCAGAAAAACGGGATCAAGGTAAAGGGGGGCGAGTAGTTATCAGCTTCAAACCTAAAGCCAAATCACCCAAATCCGAACACTCAAAAAGTCCCGAAATGTCTCGAGGCGGATCCTGAACACCAGCCCCCACACACAACCCCTGTAGGAGCCAGCCTGCTGGCGATAGCGCCAACCCAAACAACAAAAATCCCAAAGCCGAACCTAAAACCCACTCACATCAAACAGCCAAACAATGCCCGCCAAACCACCACAATCCCTGTGGGTCCTGTGGATCCTGTGGGAGTCGGGCTTGCCCGCGATGACGCCAGCCCAGCCAACATAAATGCTGACTCAACTACCACCATCACAAGCAACCCACACCACACAGACTTCAGCGAGATTAAATGTCAGCCGTCACCCTCGGTCCGCTTAGCGTCCGACCCGCAAGCCTGATCCCGCTCCACCACCTTCCGCACATCATCAACCACCGCCATACCCATCGCCGTCAGGTAATGCGCAGCACACGCGTGGTAATTCGTGTCGCTTGGGTAAGCCGCATCCTTGGTGAGTGCTTTCGCGAGGAAGAGGAAATCGGACGCCATGATTAATGCATCGCCGAGTGGGACGTTGCAAGTAACGTGGAAGAGGGCTTGATCGCCGCAGTAGATGGCGGGGGTTAGGCCGATGGTTGTTAGCTTTGGTTGGTCGGTCATTGGGCACCTCCGGGGATGGAGAGGCAATGGGGGAGGGCGGTATGCGATTGGGAACTGCGTAAAGGGGGAAGCCAAACTTCGTACGGTTTGATGCTGCGCATTATCCAACTCCTTGATATGGGAGCTGCCACGTTCGTTTCCACACGAATGGGTGACAGCTGTGCGCAGGGTGGAAAACCGGTAATCAAGGAAACCGGCACGCCCGAAGACGTCCCACGCACAGCCGCCATAACTCACGCTGCTGGCATAAAAATAGCGCCGGCAAACGTGATTGGGGCGCTGTTGCGCCTTGATTTACGCGGGTTTCCACACCCGGTCGCTGAATTTGCAGCGACGGTGGGAGGGTACCGTGCAGCTTCCTCTCCTGCAACCTTCGTAGCCCTGCGTTCAAGTTCTGCGGCTGACAATCGCGTCTTTTGACTATCGCAGCAAATAACTCCACCGTTAGGTCGGAGTCGCCCAATCTCTCCTTTTCTGACTCTAGTCCTGCACGCAGCGAATGCTCGAAAAGCCAATGAAGCTGAATGCGATAAAAAGAGGCTGCTCTCAACTAATGGTTCGTGTGGTGTCTATAGAAGGAAATTTGGAAAAAGTAAGGGGTAGGCTACCTTTTCGTTCATCTGTAAGATCAGAAAGCTTAAACTATCTCGTTTTTTATAGACCTAAGTCAGATATCGACAGTCTCCGAGGGAAGGCGTATTTTCAGGCCCTCTAATTCAATGTCTCGTTGCTTTTTTCAGAGAGGTATCCCTTGGCTAGACCCGCCATACCCGCAGAGATCCGGCGCGCTGTTTTAGTCGAATGTGGTCACCGCTGTGCCATACCCCGATGCAATCAGACTGAACTCGATATACACCACATCGTTCCGTGGGAAACCTGTCAAACTCACGAATATTTGAACCTGATTGCACTTTGCCCTATTTGCCATCGTCGAGCTCATAATGGGGACATTGATCGCAAATCTCTAATGATTTACAAGGAAAATCTTGCCAAGGAGTTTGGGATACACGACAACGGTACTTTCCAAGCAGATGTTATCGAACTCCGTCGTCGAATTAAGGATGAGAGTCACGGAACTCCTGGTTTCTCTTTTCAATTTGACTTTCCTGACTTTCCGTCTGTGGTAGAACGCATAGTCTCAAGAAATATTGAGGCTTGGGGGTGCGAGCTTCTCGCCTCCTTTCAAGAGACTCAGAAGAGTGATGACTCCGACAAGTCAGTCGCGGAATATCCGCTATCCCATATAAAAAACCTGTTGGATGGTCATTATCTAATTATTCGCCGAGATGATCGAATTATCAGCATCAGGTACACTATTGATTACTATTATTCAGGTGCTGCACATGGAGGGCGAAGTACTCGAGTACTCAACTATTTGTTGAGGCCATTCAATCCAATTACCTTGGAGTATTTGCTTGGCGACATCACCCGACTCCCAGTTCTAGCTGACCATATCCGTCAAAAATTGGCAGGCACCGGTCGCTACGAGGCAGACTGGCTCATCACGGGAACCGAACCAACCTTGGAAAACTTTTCTCTGTTCAATATAGAGCAAAACGGCCTCACGTTTACCTTTCCGGAGTACAGAATTGCCTGTTATGCAGAAGGAGAGCAGAGGATTTGGGTGAGCTTCTATGAGATTGCCCCTTTCTGCGATCCCAAAGCGATTGCAGACATGGAGGTTAGTACTTCGTGAACGCATCTCCGTCTAGGTACTACAGATACTAAAGTCACTAGGGGGGAGTGGGTGTGGGGGGGGTGTTAATAAACCGATAGTATTAAGATAGATCCGTCCCCCTTTTATTTCGTGGTTATTTTTTTATTTTAGAAATTACTACCTTTTTGAATCGAGATGAAAGGCGTCGCAATCTTTTATACATAAGCAAAGAGTATGCCAGCATCAATAAACACCCGACAAGTACTGGAGTCATAATTTCAGATGGCGCATAAAAAAAAGCAGTAGTAGCGCCTGCAAATGCATTCAGCGCTGCTCCACGTGCAATCCGATCTCTACTTACATATGCCTCCATCGTTCTAACCGCGTCTGGAATTGAGTGCGCAAGAACTTCTGCGCTTCGTTCATACGAGTCCGGTTTGGCTTTGCCTACAAGAAATACATAAGCCGGTAAAAAAAATTTTATAATTCTGGAGCAAGGCTTGTATGATCCGAGCATGCACCCCAGTTCCTTGATTCGTCTTATCAAGAACGAAGATGTCGTATCGACGTATATGCCAAGTATGTAGGCAACAGGGAAGTAGACTATAACGAATATCTCCTTGTAATCTTTGATGCTGTCCAGTGGGAGTTTGATGTAGTTTGTGATTATCGCTAAAACCCATATCGATGCGATGATTCCAGATATCAAGTACTCTATTAGTGCCACTGCAAATTGCATTATTCTCTCCTTTGAATATTGTTATGTATTGCTGATAAAAAGATGGTGGTTTTAGATAGGGATAGCGCCATATTAAGCTAGGGATAGCGCCATGTTAAGCAAGGATCAAGCAAGTTCGGACAGAATAAATTTCCGATTTTTGTTAGTTAAATTTGTTTCTTTAAGCTGTTGTAGGACGGTGTCTTCCGATGCCGATGGGAATAAAAAACTCGCATCATAAGGGTTAGATAACTTAAAGTCAGGGCTTAGCCTTATCTTCATCCCCAAATATCTAGCGCAGTAGTTTCGTGCCAAATTTCCAGCACCTCCTAGCAATCCACATTTCTGTCTTTCTGGTCTTGTAGCTCTACTATCAGCGATAATTGAGTTTAGATCAAGGTACGGGTGCAGGCCTTTAATTAAGGGGAAGATGTAAATAGTGGGCCATTCCTCTGGAGGCCTACCATTCCACAAATGTTCCTCGTAAACCATTTTTCCATCATTAAGCATACATTTCCTGGTTGCAAACCAAGCGGCAACGGTGTGGTCGCTTGTGATATCCAAATATGCAGAAGGCGCTCCATATTGCTGTAAAAGCAAACCGTTTTGATAGGACTCTAAACCTCGAGGATTAATAGCTGCCACACCGGCAGTCTGGATTCTGTTTGCGCTTGAACCGTTAAGCGATATGGTTTCACTTGCATAATGAACCCATTCGGCAAGCTCGAGCACCAAATCTTCGTACTTGTCTGTGCTTCCTAAAAAATCATCGTATTTTCTATATAGCGATGGTGTAAAGTCAGAGTCCCTTACATTCGAGTACGGGGCTATACCCTTGCTAGTTAAAACAGAGCGATCCGGGGTCAAGTAATCTCGACTCTGCCCCCTGAGCCATATTTCTACGCCTGGGATACTATTAGCACTGTTTCTTATTTCTTTTAGTATATCTATAAGCTCTGCTTCTGAGCCTGCCTGCAAGACAGGAGGCGTTGAAAATTTCAGGGGGTCATGCTCTTTTGGTATCAAGTTTTTGAACAAATGCCTTCCCGCAAGTGCGCCTCCCGATAACATATTGTCAGCCCGCTTTTCCCATAGTTCCTTCGATAATTGGGTGGGCATCGATTTGAGGTGCGCGGACCATATGTCGATTGCAAGACAATGGTTGCTGAGTTTTTTATTCTGGGGGAGGAAAATGAATCCATACAATGGGTCGAGTAGATATAGGGGTGAATTAAATCCTGACCTTATAATTTTTTGTGCGTCGGAGTCTGGAGCGTAACGGCTCAGCATTTCCAAGGATATTAGAGAAAGTTTGCTTGTTCGATGTGTTTTACGAAGAAGCGGGGTTATATTTAGATTGTCAAAAGCCTTATCCAAGTGCTGCTGTTGGACGGGATGCGTAGGTTCAATGCTTAGGGCGGACCTTTCATGTGGGTTTGAAAGACCTAGTTTGTTAATTACACCAGATAATTCTGAAAAATAAGATGCTCTCTCAAGCTGTTCCTTATGAAGCCCTTTGAAAGCTCGTATATTTGATCGCTTACTAGAACGCTCTTTCGCATCCAGCAGTTCTTTTTTCCATTCCTCATACATATTTCTGTTCACTTTTTATCGTATTTGTTAGTGGGGGAATTGGGGTGATGGAACAGATTTTACTGGATGGGACGAAATGGCTGGCGGCTCGCTCTAGTGAGCGCTACCGCTGTTTTGGCTGACCGTCACTCACTGAATGCCTTTCAGATAATACTTGAGCGCGATGAGCGGGGCATCAAGCTGCTCAATCGTCTCCTCAGCATTGAAATCCGCCGACAATCTATGCAGCTCACGCCCCAAAACTGAATCAACACCACCAACAGCACCCAGCGCAAGTGCAAGGCATTCATTCGCCTTCCCCTGAATCCCCTCAACATCCCCCCGCCTCACCAGCAACCCAAAAACCTCCCGCTCATAATTGCTCATCATCAAATCATCCCGCAGAATCGGACTCGAATCTTCCGTCTCATACGCAAGCTTGATGCAGAACAAAGCAACAGTTTCCAGCAGCAGTTCCATGGAGGAATCCTTGTGAATGGGCCCATCACGGCGGGCGGCGGGGAAGAGAAGCAAGGTCTAAAGATCGCTGCCTTCGGCAGCTCCTACGCGGGACGGTGGGGGGTCAGCCACGTTATCGCAGGCGAAAAAAAGGCCTTGCAAAGCAAGACCTTTCTTAATTTTGGTGCCCGAGGGAGACTGTCGGGTACCATAAATTACGTGGCTTGCAGCTCGATTATACAGTCAGGGATACACGCTGGGATACACGGTGCCCGCTGTTGGGATCTTTCAGTGGAGTAACAGCCGTACCGTGATTTTGTTCTACCCAGCCGTGATGCGGGTCGCGAGCAGCCCGACGGACGGTCGGTCTTTCCACAGGCACTAATCCACGTGAGCAAAAAATCACTGCTTCGCGACATAGCATAACCTTCAACCCTGCCGCTTCTGTTGAGTTAGTCCAAACCCTCACCTTCACGAGTATCAATTTGAACGACCAGAATTAATCACCTTCCTCGGTCTGGCAAAAGCGCTGCCGAACACCATGCAGATCCGAAAGAAGCTTGCGGCTCGGCATTGAGTGAATCGCGGTAGATCTGTTGCTGCTCAATGCTATTCACCGTCAGTTTTTCAAGCAGGCCGCCTTAGGGCCGGGTTAAGAAGACTCAAATGGACGTGAAGCGTTAGGTTGCCCTAGAGCTTGCGGTGGCTGGGCTGTAGGACAAAAATCTTGGCGCTGATGCCGACCTAGAAAATTCCTGGCCGGTTAAATGCCAACCTCTTCAGTGACTGCTACCGCTTCAAACAGGGGGAACCGCTGTTTCAACCGCTCAATCGTCCAACGCCACTTCGGCTTACTCGGACGACAAACCGTATTCTGATTACCAAACATCCCGATCTCCCGTACCGCCTGACTCACAGGAACGGTGTCCAACCATTGGATTGGAACGAAGTACTCACAACACTCAGGATCGTCCACAAACTCGGCGTGGTACTTGGCACGGGTCGCGACCTCAAGCACAGGTCGCTCGACACCCTCCTGCAACACCGTGAAATCCTTTGCCGGTAAGGCTGTACCGAGAACCCGCCCAACGCCAACATAGCCTTGTTGCGGAACATTGACCCAGACCCTATCGCCTGGAGCCAGCAGCTGCAAAGTCTTGCTGTACCACGCACCGCCGCCCCCGGCAATGAAACCAAACTCGACGGCATCAGCCCAAGAGCGCGAGACAGAGTCACCGAACGAGCAATAGAACTCACCATTCCAGGGCTCGCTGTGCCCTTCACTCGTCGACACTGCATTCACTTGGGTTTGCACAGGATCGAGTAACCAGGATCTGCTCAGCAGTTGCTGGCCACCAACCTGGAAAATCTGAAAGCAAAGAACGTTGATTGGAACATCTCGTTTGCTGAGGTATTCAACAATTCGCTCACTACTGGTATCCAACGCCGTGGCGACAATGATCAGCTGATGACTTTTGTTCAGGTCATCTTCATCCAATACCCGTCCAAAGCGAGCCTGAAAATCTACATCCAGACTGCTTCCAGGCCGAAAGCGTTTGTAGATTGCCGCGATTTCGTCGCCACGCAGACTTTCAACCCACGCGGCATAGTCGAGAGTTTGGGCAACGACCTCGCGAGGCGTGCGGTCTCGTTTGAGCTCGATCAACACCAGAGCGCCATCAGGAGCGATGGCTAACAAATCAATTCGGCCCCCATTCCGGTGTTTTCTTGCCTGCCTATCAGCATCCATTCATCCGAGAGGATGCTGGGAGAGCTCATGATCATATCTTCCAGCAGCTGCTCACTGGCCAATCGGCTTTGACGAAGCTTGTTCGGCACAAGGCCCACGGTCCAGACGTCCGTTTTGATTGGCACGATGAGAGCCCCTTAATGTTTTTATTAACGAAATTGAACATCATTTGTCGTCTTGGAAGCGGTGAGCCCATCACTGCTTCCACAAGCTATATGCGACAAAAAAGATTCGGAATCAAAGAAGATCCAACACAGTGTCTTCATTGTGTTTTCGCTCTTCAGCTTCGTATTCAATAGATGAATACTCTATTGACAGATCGCACTGAAAGCTCTCCCCTGCCAACGACAAACAAATTTTTGTCGCACCATCAATCCAAGTTGTAAATCGAGACATATGACCGGCGCTTACAGCCATCCCCCAACTTTGATAATCATCCTGATATAGATCGTTGAGCCAATACTCGTTATCGCTCTCTGGCGCACCGTACTTTTTCTGAAGCATTTCTTTGAACTCATCAAACTTCGATAAGTATGTATTATCATTGGCAAATTTTTGGTTAAAGACATATTTGCCCCGAACCAATATATCATTTAACAAAACAAACAATACTAGGCACTCATTCCCACCAAGCGCCGACTCAAACCCCAAATAGCCCTCACCCTCCAGCCAAGAGGTACTTGGCTCGGACTGTTTTATATTTAATCGGTGCGTCCCCCAAGAAAGCTTCCGAAAATTATTGCCTGCACCTGAGCTGGCCACAATACTCGTTTGATATTCCCAAGTTCCGTCTTTATTAAGTACGACCTTTCGACCATCAGCTGCAGTAGCAAACATTCCCAAACTCCTAAAACCAAAAATTGAGCACGCACTATGCTTCCCATTACAAAGGCAGCTTGAAGATCACTGCCCACCAATCAGCACCAGTACATCATCAATGTAACGACCTTCTGCGCTATGGGTTCCTGTGCGCAAATACCCAGGGATCATCTGTTGAAACTCAAGACGGTCTGAAGGCTGAAACTCAAGCAATGCTTCCAACATCGCAGGTCTCAACAAACGCTGGTGATCTGGCACATCAGGTAGCTTCGAGCGAATGACATTTTCGTCGAGCCAGATTAGCTTTTCTCGCAGACTGTGCCCCCCCTCGATAGTTATACGTTCAGCATGCTCGCTCTGGTCATCGGCTACTTGCTGTATGGCTAGTTCTTCCGACTCCTCAACCGGCACTTCGGCCACTTCTACCGGCTCGGTTCTCAACCGCGCCAGCTCCTGAAGAATCGGCTCAATCTGCACGCGAGCATTACGGAACCAGTCCACCGACCAAATGCGGCGAATATTCCAGCCCAATTGCTCCAACACGCTTTGGCGTAAGCGATCACGGTCACGCGCCGATTTGGCCGAATGGTACGCAGCTCCGTCGCACTCGATCCCCATCAGATAGCGGCCTGGTTGCCCCGGATCGCGGACGGCCAAATCGATGAAGAAGCCAGCCACTCCAACTTGGGGCTCGCACTGGTAGCCATGGCGCGCCAACATCTCGATGACTGCTACTTCGAAATCACTGTCGGGCGCACGATCGTTTTCTTTGATGTGAGGCATCCGGCCAGACTCAGCAAAATGCAGAAAATCACGCAGTGCCTGCACGCCTCTGCTGGAGGTCCCGGTTACAAGGACATCGGTTGAGCCAAACGAGGAGAAAACCTGCATGCGTTTCTTCGAACGGGTATAGAGCACGTTCAAACGCCGCCATCCGCTGGCACCGTTAATTGGGCCGAAACGCTGAGGGACGCTACCACCCACTTCCATAGGACCGTAGGTACCGGAGATGTAAATAACATCTCGCTCATCACCCTGAACATTTTCCAGGTTTTTGATGAACAGCGGCTCATCCTGACCCTGATTGCGATCCAACGCGACTTGTAGCTGCGGGCTCTGTTTAGCCAGATGCTCAAGCATCCGCTCGATTTGGTCAGCCTGTTTAACGTTCATGGCCACTACACCCAGTGACTCATCAGGGCGATGAATAACGTGGTGTTCAATGGCTTTGGCGACAACCTCTGCCTCTTCCAGGTTGCGCTGCTCGACAAAACGCCCGCGTGGCACTCTGACAAACTTCACGCCAAACTCTGAGGATTCACGGTGTGGTGACGGGTACACCACCAAATTGCTTTCATAGAATGCTTTGTTGGAGAAGGCAATCAGACTCTCGTGGCGCGAACGGTAGTGCCAACGCAAACGTCGCAGCTTGAACAGCGGCATGGCGGCTTCCAAAATGCTTTCCGAGTCCTCAGCTAATGATGCATCGGTTTCGTCGGTATCCGAATCGCCGCCATTGCGGGAGAAGAAGTTCGTAGGTGGCAGCTGTTTCGGGTCTCCCACGACCACAAGTTGCTTGCCCCTTGCGATACTTCCCAGTGCTTCTTCCGGACGCATTTGAGAGGCTTCGTCCATCACGACCAGATCGAAGTGGACGTGCCCTGCAGGTAAATATTGAGCGACGGCCATTGGCGACATCATGAAGCAGGGCTTAAGGCCTTGCAGTGCTTCAGCTGCACGATTCATCAAGCTACGAATCGGTACATGCCGCGTCTTTTTCTCGGCTTCGCGCTGCAGCAGGGCCAATTGCGTGAACTCTCTAACTGCGCCATGACTATTCCCAGTTGGGATATTGTTCTGACTGATACGTGACGAAACCTGTTCTCGCTGAAGGCGCTTGAGCTGCTCATCGATTTCTGCAAAACGAGCACGGATAGCCTCCTGCTCTTTGCCCGAAAACTGGCCCAGGGCGGGATTTAGCTCAAGGACTTTCAATGCCCAGCTATCAAGAAGACCAAGCAGGCAGGCATCGACGCAGCGCTCAGACACCAGTTTTTGTGTCTCGATTGCTTCGACAACTGTCTCGAAACCCAACTCAGCCAGGTGCAAGCGTAAGCGACGGTACTCGAACCAATGGTCGAGCAAATCAGGGTTCTGAGCCGCCCAGGCCAGCCGGCCAGCCATTGGGTCGAAGTCTCTTTTTTCGATGGTCTGCCACCACTGACCAGCAACAACTCCAGCACTTTGGTAGAATGATGAGATCGACTGCTCCCAATTCTCCACAGCGAACGCGAGTGTTTTAGCTTGTTGATGCCAATGGAGAATCAGGGATTCGGCTTCTTTTGACGTACATGCAGTCAACTGCGGAATGAGAATATCCCGAATCGGCAATGCCAGAATGGGCTGAACGAAGGCGACGGTATGCCGCCAACTCGTCAACCGGGGTCGTGCCGCTGAAAGATTTTCGATCCGAGGTAGCTCTTCACCCTGCAAGCAAGTTTGTAGTACCGCGTCGTTTTGTAAGGCTGCCGAGCGGGTTTGCCAACTTTCCACCGACTGAATCAGCTGGAGCATTTTCCCCATGGTTGGCTGCTCTTCGCTGATTACGGGTAACAAAGAGCGCAGTGCGGTTCCGATGTCCTTGATCAGGCGAACATACAACCCCTCTGAGGAGAGCAAGTCTTCTGAGCGCAAATCATGACTGTCGAAAGGCAATAGTTCTTCCAGATCCAGCCGATGATCCAGAACATCCAGCAGGTAAGGTTCAAGCTCCGCACTATCGGATGCAACGCTGGCCAGAAGATTGCTATCAGCCTTAAGTAGGTATTCTGCAATCCATACTTTTGCTCCAAATCCCCGTCCGCACTCAGTACGTAGGAGTTTGTACCAACCCCGAATGCGCTTAAGCGCATCGATAGGAGTATCAAGCCCTTTGAAGTGCTCACCCAGTTTCTCGGTGAACTGTTTGCTTTCATTCAGTTGACTGTATTTTTTCAGATAAGCGATGACATCAGGCAAGCTAACCAGAAGCTGGTTCAGCTTGAGCCCTGGTCGCGCCATGGTCAGGATTTCAGCCTTCGCAGCGCGCCATTGCCCCTTGAACCAACGGAAAAGTGATTTGTCCGCCAGAACTCGACTCAAATCTTCCAGTCGCGTATGACTTGGCAATTGATCCAGAGTGAAATGATTCGCAGCCTGTTCCTGCAACTGCTTGACCACCGCGATGTCGCTATCCAACTCTGCGACCAACTCGTCCAAGCCCTCATCTTCGAAGCGTTTATGGCGGAGGTGTGCCAAATCCTCGGGCATCGCCGCGTGCATTTGCAGAAAGAGCACTAGTTGCTCAACCCCGACCAAATCGCTTCGCAAACCCTGAACCCCAGATTCTTTCGATAACAGCCGAATCAGCATTTGAGCGCGCGGGGCCAGTTCCAATAACTCCTCAGCCTCTTCGATGACATCGAGCAACGCATTGAGGGAGAGGGCCTCATCGCCGTTATGCAAACGAATGGCCGCGCAGGATTTTTTGATTGACGCTATCGCTTGCCCAGAGCCAATTACATCTGCGCGCAGCGACCGAGCCAAGACAACTTGCTCGTCCAACAAGGAGTCCATACCTTGCAGCCAGAGTTTCAATGCCTCGCAAGACTCGATCTCCAGTCGCCCCAACAGATCCCAATCCTCGTCACCTTTAGGTAGCGCAAGTACCGGGATTGAAGCGGCCAAACTTCGCAGTTGATCTGGGCTATAGGTTTCCAGAACAGCTACCTGCAACTGCTCGGCTAATTGAGGTCGAAGGGCGGCTAGACGACTCAGTGCCTGCTGAGCCAGGGAAAGACTCTCTAGAAGTGCAGAGCGCTCTGCGCCCGTCACGCGAGTTTTGGTGCTACCAAACCATGGGTGCGTCTCAAGTTTGCCAGCGTGACCAGCTTCCTCAGCCGTCTTGCGATAGATGTGTGCATAGAAGCCGGCCTGTTCTTGCAGGTGCGCTTTATCGATTCGCACCTCTGACTGCGGATGGAGATCGGCAGGTTTAATCGACAATGCCTCACGCAACCGAGTTGCCTGCATTAGCACTTCGTGAATACTCATGCCCGATTCTTCGAACTGAGCATGCAAGTGTTGCACGTGCTTATTGAGTTGCTGCTTCAATCGCTCATAGTTGGCGATCAGATCCGTCAGCTGCTTGGGCGAGCGATAGCCGCCTCCGTTCTGAATTCGCTGGCGAATGCTGTCGATAACAGCGCTTTTTTGACTCTTATGGCTGTGCAACTCCAGGCAAAAATCGCCCAAACCTGCTCTCGTCAATCGGGTCTTAACCACCTCAAGCGCTGCACGCTTCTCGGCAACGAACAACACTTTTTTACCTTGGGCCAGCGCCGCTGCAATCATGTTGGTGATGGTTTGAGACTTACCCGTTCCTGGCGGGCCCTCGATCACAAGATCATCACCGCGAATCACATCGATCAAGGCACTGTGCTGTGAGCTGTCGGCATCGTCGATCAGAGGAAACTGCAGGTGCACCTGTTCGATATCGTCGATTGAATGCTCGACGCAAAAGGCGCCTTGTTTTCCTGACGAATCGGCCGGTAAGCCGTCCATCCCTGTAAGTCGTTTGACCAGACCATGGTCCAGTAACGATTGGTCTTTCCAACGCCCTGGATCAAGGTCGAGATACATCATCAACTTGCCAAACTCGAACAAACCAAGCGAAGCGAAGCGATGAACCTTCCAGTCAGGTTTGACCTTCAGCACCGTTTCGACAATTCGCTCGAAATACTCCTCGGGCGTGCTGTCGTCGGTTATCCGCGGTAACGCGATACCAAAATCGACGCGAAGCTTTTCTCGCAATGACAAGTTGGTAAGGATGTCTTCGCCAGTAGGATGTAGGCGGTATTCGAATGTCGCGGTTTGAGGGTTGAGCTTGCCTTTTTCCAGGTTCACTGGCACCAACATCAGGGGCGCCAGGCGGGTGCTTTCTTTCCCTGCGACCGACTCATCCCACTCCAGAAACCCGAGCGCAAGATAAAGGATGTTCGCCCCCGTCTCTTCGAGTGCTGATCGCGATTGGGCATACAAAACCTGTAACCGCGACTCCATCTCTGCAGGGTAATAAAGTGTCTGAATTGCATCGTCAGAGTGCTTGGCGGGTTGCCCGCTTTCAGGGGGGCGTGGCAACTCATAGTTGATTGCCATACCAAGAATCTGCGCCCAAACCTCCGCTGTCGGCTGTTTCTTTAACTCGACAACGGCACCAGTTTTCTCGTCCAGCTTCAAAAAACCATGGGTAATAAGCTGCCTCTCCGTTGGTTCGGGTACGGCAGCAAATCGCATGGCTTTTTCGTCTGCCAGTGACTCAAACAAGTGGTCAGGCAATTCATCAATGATTCGTACGAACCGCTTGGAGCGTGCATGTGAAAAATTCAGCAGCCGATTGCGAGCGCTGAGATCAAGAAGCCTGCTTCTCAGTTTCTCCAGGCTATCCGGTATCTCGCTTGGGGGTGTATCAAGGTCATCCCAATCGGTAAGCGGATCAGGCTCAATGGACCTCGAATGTTTCTTGGCCTCAGCATCAAACCGATAAACCGATCCGCCACGACCAGCCCCTTTATTGAGTAGCCCCTTGGTAACGAGCTCGTCGCGAAGGTTCCAGTACTCCTCTTCAGAGATGGAAAAACTCTGAAGCTCGGCTCGACGGTCAATCCTGTCACGGAGTGTTTTGTTGCCAACGGCCGTCCCGTCTGCCGGGACCAATTCCAGTATCCATTGCTGAACAAGTTCATACCGTTGGATAGCCAATGATTCAGGGCCTGAGTTCACGTCGATCACCGCTATTTTTTTGGGCTACTGCCTATTGGATTGTTCTGGGCACGATGAACCGATGCTCAGCTTGAGCTGGCCGCGATTACAAGAAAGGCTTTGAGTGGCACTGCCGATAGCTCGGAGCGCGAGATGCCATCCTTGGAAAAAACGACCAGCCTAGAATTTCATGGATGTCACAATATCCAGCACATAGAGCAACGTAAAGGCAAAGTGCCTTGACGCAGCACAAACCGCTGCGTTCTCGACGATTGGTCATTAGCCTGCCCACTACGCTTGTTGAGAGTATTGAAGCATATTCAAAGAGTTGATCTTGCGCGGTGGTAGGGGAGCGGAGATCAAATATCGTGTTGAGCACGAATACGCCTTCGCCTTTCGATCTGTCGGCCGACGGGGCTGCTAAAGGCGGCAGGGCCGCACGAAGATGATCTGATTCAGCAAGTAAACGTGGCAATTCTCGGCGGGCAAGTCGACTAGTTAGGCGGTGGCTCGGAGCACAAATCTGCAGCTTGCACCGTTATCGCTGACATCGCCGATCGAGTTTGATCAAGCAACCCTCCGACCGCTTATCGGGCAAGAATAGCGGCCCGGTAGGGTGGGAATCCGATATGGGACCGGCGGAGAATGGTTGATCTGGACCTTAATGGATCGCGCGGATATTTCAGGGATCTGGCCATTCCGGCTTTTGACGACTTCTGGTGTGTTTACCAGGCCGATAGGCCCCTCGATCGGCGCAACTTCTCACTGGTGTACAGGCGCTTGGTCGCTGCCAGCATGCTGCTGAACCACTTTCAGACAAGATCGCGGTAGTGCTCTTGGCCCAGTGTGAAAAAGGGCGAGGATCGTCTGAAGAAGTTGGAGCCACTCATCGAGGCCGTCTCGCCGGTTGCTTTGTTGCAAATAGATGCGTGCCGTCACTTTTCAAACGACCTGAAGCACGTAGCACACAAACTTCATTCTTTCGACTCAAGACCTCGCAATCCTGGCTATGACGACCCGGGCGAGCACGGTGTTTTCTGCTTTTTCGTCAAGTATCCAAACAAGCCCGATCCGGTTGATCTATGCATTGCTGCGGGCGATGCGTTCAATTTCTGGCGCGGTTACTGCTCTAACGAGTTCAGAGCTGTAGCTCTACACAAAGGATTGACTACGCTTCTGAGGATAGGCCAAGAGGTCCGCACCAACCAATGACCATCAGACAGGAAAGTTCATGGATGAAACGGCAACGCAAACTCTCGGAATACAGTATCGCCCGTGACCTAGGAGCGGCTTTGGCTCAGCGTCTGGTTATGGTTTGTATCCGTGATCTCCAGCGCATGCAGGGCTGCCTGTTGTCTGGTGATGACACGCCGCTGAGCAGCATCTGGGAAGAGATCTGTGTCCAGCAGCAGTGGGAGCTGTCTTTTTACTGGCGCGCCTACCAAGACACAATTACCGCCTGCGTCGAAGGCCGCATTGAGGGCTTGCATCCTTACGAGCTGGACGCTCTGTGGCTGCTGACTCGCGAAGGTGAGTTTTGGGATTGTGAACTGGAAGGTGAACGCGAATCCTACCCGGTGTTCCAAGGTGATGTGGTCGATTACATTCGGGACGAAATACTCGGTCGAGCTAACGACTGGAGCAATGAGCGGATTCGGCGCTATTTAGCGCGTCGTTATGAGATGGATTGAGAGTAATCGCCATCCGTGGCGTTTCGCTCAATCCAGGATCTCGCGACGGATCTTGTCCTGCTCCCGAAGCTCTTCGGCAAGTTCTCGCAACAGCGGCCTCATCCCGTCTGTCCAGGCATTGCGCGATGAAGCAACCTTAGGGTCGTACTAAGTACAAAGCAGCGGGCTATGGTCTGTGGTGTCATCCAAAAAAAGCGCAAAACCGAGTTCAGCAATAATGGCACAGGTGTCGACACATGGTGTCGACCGAACCCAGCCTTCCTTGATCTTAACGGCTCAGTCGTGGCCATCACCGTTCCTTTAGTAGTTAGTAATAACGCGTTGTATCGCTAATAAATGGTGCCTCAGCCACGGCTGAATATTGTAGATGTATGTGGCCTGGAAAAGTGCTTTCAGGCGTTGGCCAAGTCCCTGATCCTGAGGACTGTGGTCGTTGAGCAGTTGGCGTGCCTGGCTGTTGCGCGGATGCCAAGGCCGGCACCGAGCAATTCCGTAACGCGTTTGTGCAGATCGTCATCAATCGGCCGACCCTGATACTTACCTGCCGCTTTGGCCTTTTCGATACCCTGGGCCTGGCGCTCGCGGCGTTGCTCGTAATCCTTGCGGGCAATGGCGGCCATCATTTCCACCAGCATGGAGTTGATAGCGCCCAGCATTCGCCCGGTGAACTCGTCGCCCTTCGTGTCCTGCATTCCCTGGTGACTGGTCGGCAGATCGAGCGCGACGATGCGCAGGCCCTTGGAATCAATCGTGGCCTTGAGCTTCTGCCAATCCTCCACCGGCAAGCGGGAGAGCCGGTCTATCGACTCCACCAGCAACACGTCACCGTTGCGCGCATCTTTGAGCAGACGCAGCAACTCGGGCCGGTCTGCGGAGGCGCCGCTGGCATTCTCCAGATATACGCTCGCGATGACCTTGTTATGGTCGCTGGCGAACTGTTCAAGCGAGGCCTGGGCGCGGCTGGCGTCTTGCTCTTCGGTTGATGCTCGGAGATATGCGCGGATGAACATGATGTGCCTTCCGTATCAGTTAGGGTGTTCTACTAATACTGTTGCACTATGGGTGTCACTTATCAAGCGGAAAGGGCAAATAAATTTGAATATGCCCGTATCAGCTAAGGCATACCTATAACTGCCGTAGTCGCATGATGGCGCCTGTGATGTCTTGAGCATTCCGGTCCAGCGTTTCGATGGCCGCAATTGCGTTAGCGGCAACGCTCCCCACTCCATTCTCAGAAAGCCACTTGGTCACCTCCTCAATGGCTGCACATATGGCGTGCTGGTTGTGCAGGAGCAGTGTGAGTGCGTCTGCTGTGGCTATGTTGGCTTCAGAGTTATCTGACATGGGTATCGTCCTTGAGTAACTGGTGCGGGAAGACTAGCTGAACTCGCCGCTGGCTCGAGCCACTTCTCCAGATCCGCTGACGCCTAGGCAATTACACTGACTTGACCACCCATTTGCATTCGACCTAACCAGCCATCTGCGCCGGATTTGACCCGCCCCCTTAGCAAACATGACCGTCAGTGAACGACCCAAAGCGGCCGGCAAACCGAGCCAAGGTAAACGAGCGAGAGACTGCGAATAACGGCGCTTATGGTAAGCCGGGTCAAGATCCTATCGCGTGCCAGTGCGGGGCTCGCACTGGCACGCGTCCGACCGTTTATGTCGGACCCGACAGAGTCCGTAAGATTTGCCTGCCAAGTCGGGGCTATTCAGCGATTATCGGCTAACGCGGAAGCGACCACTCAACCGGCTCAAACGATCGGCAAATTGGCTGAGTTGCTGGCCATCGTTATTAAGCTTGTTTGCATCGCCGAACGTTTGCTCAGCCACTTTTTGCACACTGTGAAGATGCTGACTGACTTCTGCACTGGTCGCAGCCTGCTCGTGGGTGGCAGCGGCAATCAGCTCGTTCATTTGAGTAATGGCGCTGATGTCTTGCGCTACGGCGCCGAGCAGTTCTGCAGTTGCCTGACTGTCTCGCACGCAGCTGCGCGCACTGTCTCGACTTTCCTGCATGGCAGTCACTGCTTGACGGCTGCCTTGTTGCAGGCCGCTGATGATTTCTTGGATCTCAGCGGTGGACAACGCTGTTTTCTGCGCAAGATTACGTACCTCGTCAGCCACGACGGCAAAACCACGACCATGCTCGCCAGCACGTGCGGCTTCAATCGCTGCGTTTAGGGCCAGCAGGTTGGTTTGATCCGCAATTGAACGGATCACTTCCAGAACCTTGCCGATTTTCTCGGACTGCTCTGCCAGCGCCTGAACCTCGGTTTCAGTAACATCGATTTGTGTGGCTAGTTTGCCAATCTCGCTACGCACATGGTTGACCGAGCGGCTGCCCTCGGCAGCCTGTTGATTCGCGGTTCGAGCTGCCGTTGCGGCGCCATCGGCATGCCCAGCAACTTCGTCAATAGCGGTGCTCATCTGCAGCATGGCTGAGCTCATGCAGGTAATTTCGCTTTGCTGCTGCTCCGCACCGGAGCTTAGGTGGCCGGTGGTTTGCAGCAGACTGTCACCCATTTTTTTCAGGCTTTGGGTATGGTTAACCACTTCACCGACCAACTCATCTAAGGTGCTGAGAAATTGGTTAAAGCCTAGGCTAACTTTGCCTTGGGCAGTGCTGCGGCAAACGAGGTTTATTTCGTCATCATTCTCAATTAGCTTTTCGGCCGCTTGCATCAGCGCCGCGCTTTCAACGGCTTCCGCGTGGTTCTGCATCGCCAAGTAAATCAGGATGGCGCTTTCTGCAACGACGTACATTGCATGCAGAAAAATTATTGACCAACTGCCGCTCGGCAGTACAACCACGTCTACACCTTGTGCTTGCAATGCAAAGAAACTCAGGTGGTGCACTGCAATCACCAACGCTGCGACCAAAATCGGCAGCCAATCGCGGTAATACACTAAGAAGGCAAGTAACACAAAGATGCTGAAGTGCATCTCCATCATGCCGCCTGCCTGGTTGATGTGCAGGGCCGCCATCACCATATACGCCGCGCCCATCACGCAACGCAACAGGCGTTGGCCGCTAATGAGTTGGTTAAGTACGCTCATTACTACAGCCGTACCACCAGCGACCAGGAGCGCTTGACCCCAAGTACCATTCCAAAACGCGAGGCCGACCGAGTACACAAACATCAGCCACAGCACCCCCAGCATGACTCGGTCTGCTTTTTGGTAGTGCTCTTGAAGGGTGGGGGATAGGTCAGATGACATGGTGAGAGGCTCGAGAGGTTGTGCTGCAGTCGTGGTGAGTGCGGCAATCATATATTCGTAAATAGCGTTAGCTCGATTTAGGCGAGCGGCAACTGCTCACAATTGCTGTATCGGCAAGTTGAGTCTAGGGATGAGCATGAATTTGCGCATAACGCCATAGCGCGCTGCCGGTTCGTCGTCAATTGCTCGGCCAGTCGCAGAAGCAGCCTATGGCCATTGTGTTGACTGCGTTTACGGGTCTGCCAGCACTCAGGGCGTCTAGAATGGGCTCGATAATGCTGTTACTAGAGGTGCAGGTAGCGCCTTCACTGTAGGGGCCGAAATATGCCAGTTGGCCTGTTCGGTCCCAGATTGCCACAGCCGGGCTGGCGGGGATTTTGTAGCTGCCGCTCAAAGCCGGTAAGGTTTTCAGGGCGTTCAGGCCACCAGATAATTGGCCGTTGCTACCTGGGGTTTGTACCGCGTAGAAACTTACACCCTGTGGGCCGAAGCGCTTGATCAGCTCGGTCAGGTGTTGCTGGTTGCCTATATTGCACGGGCAGGATGGGTCCCAGAAATGTATCAGGCGGATCTGGCCTGGACCAGCAAGCTCATCAGGCAGGCGCAGCTGTTCACCGTAGAACAGCGCGGTCTGCTCACTGAAGCTGCGCAGGTAGCGCACTTCGTACCACCAGTAGGCAACTAGCATGGAGAGGCCCCAGAGCATAATCAGCAGGCTTGCTATGAGGGTTTTGCGATTCGGGCGGGTCATGGGCAGTCTTTGATTTTTAGATGTGCAACTTACCATAGCTAGGGCTTACCAGTCCGCGGCCAAAGCCACAGCCGTCGCTTTCCTCCTGAGTTATTCGACAACTCATCGGGCCTGACGGTAACGGTTTTACGATGTCGCGTGAGTCTGTCGCAGGTACTTTATGAACTGCGGCATGACATGCGACGATGTGGTACTAAGAAGGATGCGAGGTGAGCCCGATACGCTTGGTACCACCCTGTGCAATGCCGCAGCGAGATATGTGGGAGAGTTTATGTTTTTCACGACTGACCGGAAATGGCCGTTCGCTGCCGGTCGTATCTTCGGTGTGGCACCGGTCAATTCGGTTGAAAACAGCCGTCAACACCAAATCAATTAGATGATGATCGCCGCCCCGGTTGGCTATGCCGTTGACAGGCCGCTTGGTGATGGTCCACGCGCGCGCGTACTGCTCCGAAAACTATCAAATCCCCTCGCCAGTTAGGGCTTTCTAAATCATCAATTTTTTTGGCGACTGCTGAAAACACTTCAGTGGTTCTGTGAACGAACCACTTCAAGCTCCAGTTTCTCCTAGGTGGAGCAAGGAGTCATACGGGATGCTCCATGGCAGTGTGGTTAGTCGGGCCGACTGGGGTGATACACGCGCGTACTGCTTAAGAAACTATGAGATCTTCCTGCCTTTCATTGGCTCCAGAAATCACCATTCTCTTTGTGACGACTATTGAATGCAGCTCAATGGTTCTAAATTCGAACCACGTCAGGTTCCAGTTTTCTCCTAGGCGCTGATCAGTACGGCGGCGCCCAGGCACGCCGGAGCCGGTGCTATGTGGGTTCCCGACTACGATGGTGTTTTATCGTCGCTCTGACTCCATTCGTGTGTTGCCATGTTTCTGATGGGGAGTTTCTTTTAGGTGCACCTCAGGTGCAACACACAACTGGACAAAACGGAACGGACGAGTCTTGATTTCAAGGCTTAGGAAAGGTATTTTTCGTTGCACTTTGTCGGGACAACTCAAAGTGATACGCGTCAGCAAATCCAGGGCGGGTAAGCACTTGGTAATCGCCATCCGTGGCGTTTCGCTCAGTCTAGGATCTCGCGACGAATCTTGTCCTGCTCTCGCAGCTCTTCGGCCAGCTCTCGCAGCAACGGCCTCATTCCACCTGTCCAGGCATTGCGCGCCGCGGCGGCCTTACCCTCGGTGCTTCGTGGCCCGGTGCTTTGTTCCCAAGGTCGCCATTGCCGGATCAGCTCCGCCTGCCGCGCCCGTCGCTCGGGCGTCCAACCGTTCGCCATGCTCAACCTCCAATAGTTCGTTCTGCGCTTTTTTGGTTTTCCGCGTGCGCGCGGGCTTCTCTTGAATACCGTTATTGACCTGGACCTGATTGCCGATGTTCGCCTGCTTCACGAAAGCGACCTGCTTGGGGGTTTTAAGTTCGCCCAAGGTCTGCAAGGTCGCCCGGGCCTGGTTCTGAGCCTTAAGTGCGAGACGCATGTAGGACTCAAGCCCGCCCATGTTTTTAGACGACAGTGCACGACTCGCAAGATGCACGAATAGAGCATCCAGAGAGTGCGCTTGCGATACCAGCATGTCTTCTGCTCGGCTCATGTCGCCGCGGTTGATTGCAGTCGTCTGCCGACCCAGTTCGAGGACAGCCTCGAGGAACGACGTCTTGCCGAGCAGGTTACTGCTGACAAGCAATGCGGCGTTCTTGCACTCCGGAGTCAGGTAATTACGGGCATTGGCCCGTTCCTCATTCTCCTCAATGGCAAACTCCACTGACGGGGCATCGTTCATTCGCTCGTCTCCATCTGGGTGTTGTTATAACGCTGGCGCAGATCAACGCCAGCCGGACAGTAACGGCCGGTTGCCGCATGGCAGGCGCGGCAGCTCATCAGATGGTTGGTGTGTGCCGCATCGGCCTCTCGCCATGCCTGTGACGCCTTAGCTGCGGTGTGGATGATGTGCTGCGGCTTAACTTCCTCCACGGTGTGGATCTCGGCCGTTTGCTCAACCCGCTGCGGCCGGTTGATCCACGCCGGGCTAACGTGGATCGTGTCGGCCACCAGCACGACGTCCGCATCGGCCAGCTCGGCAAGGTCGTGCGGCTCCAAATGCCCCTCGTCCAGCAGTACAGCAGGATGGGTGCCGAGCAGACGCGCGACACGAGGCAGCCAGAGGCTCGACGGAGTAGGTTTAGACGATGGCGTGGCGAGTGTGCCGATTAGCGCCTTGACGATCTCCGCCTCGGAGAGAGGACGCTCGAAGCCTGGGACTGCAACTACCGCCAACAGGGTATCGCCGTGCTGCTGATGAGCCTTTTGTTTTGTAATAGCGGTGTCGATATCGCCGCATGCTTGCACCACGTACCCGTTGGCCAACACCAGCAGGTGCAACCAGCAAAGGGTCGGATCATTAGCCGCATTCAGTTCGGCAATGAGCTCGACGCGGTGCTTGCATACATAGAGTCGGTCGGCATCCGTGATGCGGTCAGCGGGGCGCAGGCGAAGTTTATCTCCGTTGAGCTCGGCGGTGAGGCCGGCCCGGAGCAGGTAGTCCAGGGCGGCCACGATCAAAACTCCTCAAAGTCGACTGCAGGCGACTTGGCATGCTGTCCGTTCTGTGTCCGGTTTTCGTCCGCTTCCCGTCCGGTTTGTCCGGTATTAACGATCTTCAGACTGTCCGTCCGGTCCGGTTCCATTAAGGACTGCAGGACAGGACGGACAAGAAATACATGTGCACCGTCGATTCGGATTTGCTGACGATCAGTCAGCGTGTTTTTGACATCGTGAAACCGCTGGCGAGAAATTTCGGCTTCTTCACACTTCGCTTTCCATGCGTCAAGTGTGATGAGTACCGGGTGATCCTCCCGGCCCTGGCTATTCAACCGTTGGGCGATCTCCGCGTGCATCTGCTCGAGCGTTTCCAGCGCAGCCTTTTGCTGCTTACCCAACTTTGCCAACACTGGCGCTGCTGGTGCTGTGTACCCAGTCAGACGCAGCGCGGCACCGCTGATCAGGCTGCCACTGTCGTCGCGCACTGATACTCCGACCAGTTCGAAGGCAAGTGAGGACGGCTCTTCTGCATCCTTCATCTTGCGCGGGATCAGTCGAACCAGGTTGTCTTCGTTGCTGCGGCTCACTTCGAATTCAGCATCTGCAGCACCTTTCAGTGCCGACGATCCGCGTGCGCCTCGCTCGCCATCCTTGCCGCTGTGGTGGACGATCAAGACAGTGGCCTTCCAGTGCCGACGCAGTGCGTCAACGTTGCGGATGAAATGCCCCACGTCAGTTGCGCTGTTTTCGTCGCCTCCGAAATTACGGGCCATGGTATCGATCACAATCAGCACCGGGGATTCGCCAGTAGCTTCGGCAATCTGCTTAACCGCTTCTGCTACTTTTGCAGCATTTGTTTCGCTGGACAGATCCGTAGGGGCCTCTGATACGAACAGCAGTTCCGGCAAGGCAGTGTCGTTATGCTGCGCCCATGCGTGAAGGCGCCGAGCGATACCGTTGTGACCTTCCCCTGCTATGTAAATTACAACTCCCGGTTTCACCAAATGGCCGTGGAACGGCATGCCGCTAGCAATACAGCAAGACAAGTCCAAAGCAACGAACGATTTCCCCTTACCGGGAGGGCCGTACATCACCGTGAGTGCGTCTTCCTCGATATAGCTTTCAACCAGCCAGGCAACAGGCTTGATTGGCATATGGCAGGCCGCTACAAAACGGAAGTCGGGAGTGCTGATCTGCTGCTGGCGCTGTGTTGCCCACTGGTTGTGGTAGAGATCTTTTGTTTTCGCACTCATGCTTTCAACTCCAAGCCTGCCAAGCGATCACGCGCCAGCTCGAAGCGATGGCGATCCTCTTCAGACAGTTCTGCACCTTGGGCGATTAGGGATTGGCCAATGAGGTGGACCATACGCTCACGCTCGATGGCAGCTCTGCTCGGACCCAGTCGACGTGGCTTGCTGCCGCAATCAGGGAACAGGTCGCGCAACTCCAGCTCGACGGAGGCGAGGATCTCGGTCACCGAACAGCCGACCCAGCACTTCACCAACAGCTTCCCGTCCTCGACCTCTGTGATATGCAGGCTGGGAGTCTTGTCATCATGTGCCGGGCAGCGAGCCGTCCACTTACCCGATTTCACTTGGCGAACTTTGTCGAGGAGTGGCAAAAGTTTGTCTGCAGGCTTCATTCAATTACTCCTCGGAGATGAAGTCGAAGCGCTGCAGGGCGTTACATGCGGACTTATTGGTGCTGGCAGCCTTTTTCACTTCGACTACCTCACGCATTTCAATGCGTTTGCGTACCCATTCCTGGACTTCAGACAGAACGAAACCCACGGGTGCGCCACGGGACTTACTGTCGCTCAGTTGAACGGGACGAGGAAACGTGGGGTCGTCTTTGAGGCGTTTGTAGATGGTCGGCCGAGCAAGGCCGGTAATGGCTGCCAGATCGGGCATCCGGATGATGGTGGTGCCGGAGTCGAACGGAAGGCTGGCCGCGCGGCTTGCTGCTTTGAGGGGTTGGGTGTTGTGCATATCTGTTTCCCGCCATTGATTGAGACGGGAGCAGACTGATGACTTAAACAGGCTAAAAAAATCCCCTCAACGTGCCGGATATGGGGATATCCGGCACGTAAAAGGGGTTATCCGATACGGTTAAGGGGTTTTACGGCGGCGACCTGCTAAACGGGCGTAGTGCGGTGCTATTGGTTTGATCCAGTCCGCCACGCGTCCTATGGCTGGAAGATCCGCAGTTCCCTCTCGCTTCAAAATATCCATGACTAGTTTGGCCATGTCCGTTACTCGATACTCCTGCCCGGTGTCGGCTTGCCATATTTGACTTGCGATGGTTTTGGCGCGTTCAACAATAATCGATTTCTTCCTATTGGCTTCCAAGAATGGACGCGCTTTCTTGAACTCGGATTCACTAGACCTGAAGATCAAATCTTCAACGGCGCGGACCCCTACCAAAATTATTGCTGTAGCGCTCCCCATGATCAATTCTTCACTTTCCGGGTGCTTCTCCAGCAGCAAGGTCAAGTTCACCAAGGAACGACCAAGCATCTCAGCGGTCTTTTCTCGATCCTCCCCAGACAGGTGCTCGGTCATACTCGCTGCGAAAAGCGCTAGATCCTCAATTTGGATGCGTTCGTTATTTTTTTTGATTTCCTCAAATCGTTCTGCGGCTAAATCATGGCTCTCTTTGACTGACCTATATGTTGGCGGTATGTATTCGTCTTTCAATCTCATCGCTTCCAGCGGCAACGCATTAATTTCGGCTGAAAGTGCTCGCGAGTACCCACGCTTCGCCCCCTCCCAAAGGGCCGCCGAATTGCACTATTCCTACGTTCTCGGAGCAATGCCGGAGGTCGACTGATTGGATGCGGTATATCCAAGCAGCGTTGTATTTAGTCTATATCTGTCTATGGGCCATAGGGAAGGTCGGCAATCAACGCACTATGCTTTTTTGTTGAACTGGCCTTGCACCACGTTGCCGGCGGCTAGCGTGTCCAAGTGGTCGGCGTACCACTGCATCATGGTCGTGCGTTGCTCAAGGTACTGGGCCTTGTTGTAGATGCCGGAGATGCCCTCCTCCTTGTGTGCCAGTTGCGCCTCAATGTGATCTTTTTGCCAGCCGTTTTCGCGCAATAGGGTGCTGGCAGTGTGGCGGGTGCCATGTCCGACCAAGCGACCTTTGTACCCAATCCCGGCGAATACTTTGTTGATCGTGTTTTCACTGATTGTCGGGTTTTTCGGTCCGACGCCGGGGAACAGCCAGCGGCTACGGCCTGTCACCCTGTGCAGTTCGCGTAGGGCATCGATCGCCTGGCTGGGCAGGGGGACCACATGATCCCGGCGCATCTTCATCTTGGCGGCGGGTGTCGTCCAAGTGGCGACATCAAAGTTTACTTCCGCCCACTCCGCCAGCCGCACCATTCCGGGCCGGGATGCTGTCCAGATGCAAAGCCATGCAGCGGTCTTGGCAGGCAGGCGGCTAGTTGTAGATTTCAATGCCCGGATGAACTCTGGCAGTTCGGGCTCCAGTAAGTGCGGGTGTTGCTGAGTCTTGGGGGCGGGTGCAGCAATATCGCGCAGCCTGCTGGCCGGATCGTTCTCCGTCAGCCCTAGGCCAATGGCCCGTCCAAATATCTGATTTATCCAAGTGCGACACTTCTCGGCAACGTTATGAGCGTTGCGCGCTTCGAGTGAGGCTTGCAGGGCGGCGCAGTCGGTGCGGGTGATTTCGTCCAACTGCATGTCACCCAGAGCAGGGAGTATGTCCTTCTCCAGATAGGTGCGGATCTTACTCAGGGTGGAGTCGGCCAGCCCTTTATCGACTTTGGCCTTAAGCCAGCCATCCGCCGCTACGCGGAATGTCCGGGTTTTGGCAGCTACAGTGGCAGCCTTGGTGGCGAGCTTTTGTTCCTGTGGGTCAATACCGTCGCTGATTAGTTTCCTCAGCTTGTCCGCTTCCTCGCCAGCGCGCTTAGCGCTCACTTCGGGATAACTGCCTAACCCCATCCACGCCCATTTACTTGCCGCGTTCTTGTATCGGAGCTGCCACGATTTACCGCCATTCGGTTTCACCCGAAAGTAAAGCCCGCGCTCATGTAGTTCTCGATATTCCTGTGTGTCTGGCTCAAGACTGCTCAGTACGGTATCAGCCAACGGGCGGCGCTTGATATCGGAACGCTTCATGATCTGTATCCCAGAGTTAGGGCTTTTTCTGAGGATACAAGGTGGGATACACGGAGGGAAGAGATAAGGTGAGATAGGGAGATACAGTCAGAAACAACAAAGCCCGCACTAGGCGGGCTTCGTGTGCTGTTTCGTGAACTGTCTGAGACAGCTAGAAACATATGGTTGGTGCCCCGAGGGAGACTCGAACTCCCACTCCTTTCGAAAACGGATTTTGAATCCGCCGCGTCTACCAATTCCGCCATCAGGGCTCAATGGCGGCGAAGTATAGAGATGAGATTACCGTCGGTCAATCAGGTACATAGAGAATTTTCACTATTTCGGCTAGACTTCCGGCCCCTGCTAGACGAACCCCATCATGCGCGTTGCTGACTTTACTTTCGAACTCCCTGATTCGCTGATTGCTCGCCACCCATTGGCCGAGCGTCGCAACAGTCGCCTGTTGACCCTGGATGGGGTCAGCGGCGCCCTGGCACACCGTCAATTCACTGATTTGCTGGAGCATTTGCGCTCGGGCGATTTGATGGTGTTCAACAATACCCGAGTGATTCCGGCGCGGCTGTTTGGCCAGAAGGCTTCCGGTGGCAAGCTGGAAATTCTGGTCGAGCGGGTGCTCGACAGTCATCGCGTGCTGGCCCATGTGCGGTCCAGCAAGTCGCCCAAGCCAGGGTCGAAGATCCTGATTGACGGCGGTGGCGAGGCCGAGATGCTGGCGCGCCATGATGCGTTGTTCGAACTGGGGTTTGCCGAAGAGGTGTTGCCGCTGCTCGATCGCGTCGGGCACATGCCGCTGCCTCCTTATATAGACCGCCCGGATGAAGGCTCGGATCGCGAGCGGTATCAAACCGTGTACGCCGAGCGCCTGGGTGCGGTGGCGGCGCCGACGGCGGGGCTGCATTTTGATCAGCCGCTGCTGGAGGCGATTGCCGCCAAGGGCGTCGAGACGGCGTTTGTCACGCTGCACGTGGGCGCGGGTACGTTCCAGCCGGTGCGCGTCGAGAAGCTCGAAGATCACCACATGCACACCGAATGGCTGGAAGTCGGCCAGGACGTGGTCGATGCCGTGGCCGCGTGCCGCGCTCGCGGTGGTCGCGTGGTGGCGGTGGGGACCACCAGCGTGCGTTCGCTGGAAAGCGCCGCTCGCGATGGCGTGCTCAAGCCGTTCAGTGGCGACACCGACATCTTTATCTATCCGGGCCGACCGTTTCATGTAGTCGACGCCCTGGTCACCAATTTCCATCTGCCCGAATCCACGCTGTTGATGCTGGTTTCGGCGTTCGCCGGTTATCCCGAAGCCATGGCCGCTTATAAAGCCGCCGTGGAGAATGAATACCGCTTTTTCAGCTACGGTGATGCGATGTTTATCACCCGTAATCCCGCACCGCGTGGCCCTGAGGACAAAGAATGAGTCGCCAAAGTCGTATGTCGTTTGAGTTGCTTGCTACTGACGGCAAGGCTCGTCGCGGTCGTTTGACCTTCCCGCGCGGTACCGTAGAGACCCCGGCGTTCATGCCGGTGGGCACCTACGGCACGGTCAAGGGCATGCTGCCCCGGGACATCACCGCCACTGGCGCGGAAATCATTCTGGGTAACACCTTCCACCTGTGGCTGCGCCCGGGCACCGAAGTCATCAAGAAGCACGGCGACCTGCACGATTTCATGCAGTGGAAACGCCCGATTCTGACCGACTCCGGCGGTTTTCAGGTTTTCAGCCTGGGCGCGATGCGCAAGATCAAGGAGGAGGGCGTGACCTTCGCCTCTCCGGTCGACGGCGCCAAAGTGTTCATGGGCCCGGAAGAGTCGATGCAGGTCCAGCGCGATCTGGGCTCGGACATCGTGATGATTTTCGACGAGTGCACGCCGTATCCGGCTGATGAAGACGTCGCGCGCATTTCCATGGAGTTGTCGCTGCGTTGGGCCAAGCGTTCGAAAGAAGCGCATGGCGACAACACGGCGGCGCTGTTCGGTATCGTTCAGGGCGGCATGCACCAGGATTTGCGCATGCGTTCGCTGGAAGGCCTCGACAACATCGGCTTCGATGGCCTGGCCATTGGCGGTCTGTCGGTGGGCGAACCCAAGCACGAAATGATCAAGGTGCTGGATTACCTGCCGGGCCAGATGCCCGCTGACAAACCTCGTTACCTTATGGGCGTTGGCAAACCGGAAGATCTGGTTGAGGGTGTGCGCCGCGGTGTGGACATGTTCGATTGCGTGATGCCAACCCGTAATGCCCGCAATGGGCATCTGTTCATTGATACAGGCGTGCTGAAGATCCGAAACGCGTTCCATCGCCATGATGATTCGCCGCTCGATCCGACCTGCGATTGCTACACCTGCCAGAACTTCTCCCGCGCTTATCTGCATCACCTGGACAAGTGCGGCGAAATGCTGGGTAGCATGTTGAATACCATCCACAATTTGCGCCATTACCAGGTGCTTATGGCTGGTTTGCGCGAGTCTATTCAACAGGGTACATTGGCCGCCTTTGTCGATGCCTTCTACGCCAAACGCGGACTTCCCGTTCCGCCTTTGGACTGAGTTTTCTGACCCCAAGATTCAACATTTGCAACTGGAGTGCTAAATGAGCTTTTTTATCTCTAATGCCATGGCTGACGCTGCTGCACCGGCTGCTGCCGGCCCAATGGGTGGCGGTTTTGAGTGGATTTTCCTGGTCGGCTTCCTGGTCATCTTCTACCTGATGATCTGGCGTCCACAGGCCAAGCGCGCCAAAGAGCAGAAGAACCTGCTGAGCAGCCTGCAGAAAGGCGACGAAGTTGTGACCACCGGCGGCATCGCCGGCAAGATCACCAAAGTGGCTGATGATTTCGTGGTTCTGGAAGTTTCCGACACCGTCGAAATGAAGTTCCAGAAAGGCGCCATCGCCGCCACGCTGCCAAAAGGCACGCTGAAAGCGATCTAAAGTTTCAACTTCTACTCAATCGACGGGGCGCGCAAGGCGCCCCGCGTCATAAGCGGGCGGCGTGATGCTGAACAAATACCCTCTGTGGAAATACATTCTGATCCTGGCAGTGCTGGCGGTCGGTCTGGTTTATTCCGCTCCCAATTTATACCCTGATGACCCGGCCATTCAGGTCAGCGGCGCGAGCACTGCGCTGCAGGTCAATCAGGCTGACCTGGACCGTGTGAGCGCAGCGCTCAAGGCGTCCGGGATCAACGTCAAGGCTGCCACGCTGGCAGAAGGCGGCAAGGGCGGGCTGATTCGCCTGACCAAGGCTGAAGACCAATTGCCAGCCAAGGATGTTGTGCGCAAGGCGTTGGGTGATGACTACGTCGTCGCGTTGAACCTGGCACAAACCACTCCGCAATGGCTGCGCAGCCTCGGCGCGCACCCGATGAAGCTGGGTCTGGACTTGTCCGGTGGTGTGCACTTCCTGCTGGAAGTGGACATGGACAAAGCCCTCGACGCACGCTTGAAAGTCTACGAAGGCGACGTCAAGAGCCTGTTGCGTAAAGAGAAGCTGCGCTATCGCAGCCTGCCGCAACTCGATGGTGCCGTTCAGCTGGGCTTCACCGACGAAGCAGCTCGCGAGCAAGCGCGTACGCTGATCCGCAAAAACTTCAACGATTTCGACATTGTTCCGGCTGACCTCAATGGCCAACCGGTGCTGCGTCTGGCGATGACCCCGGCCAAGCTGGCGGAAATCCGCGAATACTCCATCAAGCAGAACTTGACCACGGTACGTAACCGCGTCAACGAACTGGGTGTTGCCGAACCGATCGTTCAGCGTCAGGGTGCCAACCGCATCGTGGTTGAGCTGCCAGGCGTGCAGGACACTGCAGAAGCCAAGCGTATTCTCGGCAAGACGGCCAACCTCGAGTTCCGTCTGGCGGCAGAGCCGGGCGCTTCGAAAGCCACTTCCGAAAGCTTCGAGTTCCGCGAAGGCGGTCGCCCTGCGGCGCAGATCGAGCGTGGCCTGATCATCACTGGTGACCAGGTAACGGACGCCAAGGCCGGCTTCGGCGAGCAAGGCACGCCAGAAGTGAACATCCGTCTGGATGGTCACGGTGGCGAGCTGATGAGTCGTGCCACCCGCAATAACGTCGGTCGCAGCATGGCGGTGATCTTCATCGAGCAGCGCCCGGTGACGACTTACGTCAAGCAAGTGGTTGATGGCGTCGAGAAAGACGTTGCGGTGCAGACGTTCAAGGAAGAGAAAAAGATCATCAGCCTGGCGACCATCCAGTCGCCGCTCGGTGCCCAGTTCCGCATCACTGGCCTGAACGGTCAGGGCGAATCGTCCGAACTGGCGCTGCTGTTGCGTGCCGGTGGTCTGGCGGCGCCAATGTACTTCGCTGAAGAGCGCACCATTGGCCCGAGCCTGGGTGCCGACAACATCACCAAAGGTATCGATGCGTCGCTGTGGGGCATGCTGTTCGTCTCGCTGTTCATCATCGCCATCTACCGCTTCTTCGGCATCATCGCCACCGTCGCACTGGCGGTGAACATGGTGCTGCTGCTGGCCCTGATGTCGCTGCTGGGGGCAACGCTGACCCTGCCGGGTATCGCCGGTATCGTCCTGACCATGGGTATGGCGGTCGACGCCAACGTGCTGATCTTCTCGCGGATTCGTGAAGAGATCGCGGCGGGCATGACCATCCAGCGTGCAATCAACGAAGGCTTCGGCCGGGCATTCACCGCGATTCTCGACTCCAACCTGACCACATTGCTGGTCGGCGGGATTCTCTTTGCCATGGGCACTGGCCCGGTCAAAGGTTTTGCGGTGACCATGTCCCTGGGTATCTTTACCTCGATGTTCACGGCCATTCTGGTGACCCGCGCTATGGTCAACCTGATCTTCGGCGGTCGTGACTTCAAGAAGCTGTGGATTTAAGGGGCTGCCATGTTACGTACAATCAACTTTATGGGCGTTCGCAACGTTGCGTTCGGCATCACCGTGCTCCTTACCCTGTTGGCGTTGTTCAGCTGGTTCAGCAAGGGTTTGAACTACGGCCTGGACTTCACCGGCGGTACGCTCATCGAGCTGACCTACGAGCGTCCGGCCGATGTCACCAAGGTGCGTGAGCAACTGGTGGCTTCAGGTTATCAGGACGCCGTGGTGCAGAACTTCGGCGCCACCACCGATTTGCTGGTGCGCATGCCGGGTGAGGATCCGCAACTGGGTCATCAGGTGGCTGAAGCGCTGCAAAAGGTCGGCGGCGACAACCCGGCCGTGGTCAAGCGCGTAGAATTCGTCGGCCCGCAGGTCGGTGAAGAGCTGCGGGACCAGGGCGGCCTGGGCATGCTGATGGCGCTGGGCGGGATCATGATCTACCTCGCTTTCCGCTTTCAATGGAAGTTCGCGGTCGGTGCCATTGTCTCGCTGATCCACGACGTGGTGGTGACGCTGGGTATTCTGTCGTTCTTCCAGATCACCTTTGACCTGACGGTGCTCGCAGCGGTACTGGCGATCATAGGTTACTCGCTCAACGACACCATCGTCGTGTTCGACCGGGTGCGTGAGAACTTCCGCGTGCTGCGCAAGGCTTCGCTGATCGAGAACATCAATATCTCGACCACGCAGACCCTGCTGCGGACCATGGCGACATCGATCTCCACATTGCTGGCGATCGCGGCGCTGTTGTTCTTCGGTGGCGACAACCTGTTCGGTTTCTCGCTGGCGTTGTTCATCGGTGTTCTGGCGGGTACCTACTCGTCGATCTACATCGCCAACGTGGTGTTGATCTGGCTGAACCTGAGCACCGAGGATCTGATTCCTCCGGTGGTTGCCGATCAGGAAGTTGACGACCGCCCATAACGGCGATTGTCTTCCAGCTGTCGGCCGAAAAGGCGCGAGTGTTGAACTCGCGCCTTTTTTTATGCTCCAAGGCTGGGAGAAGCGCGGGCTATCCCGCACGTGATGGTCAGGAGGTTCATGTGAACAAGTCGTTGCTGGTTGGTGCGGTATTGGGTGCTGTCGGTGTGACTGCCGGGGGTGCTGTTGCCACCTACAGCCTGGTTAATAGCGGCCCTGAGTATGCGCAAGTCTTAGCTGTTGACCCGGTCAAGAAACAGATCAAGACGCCACGTGAAGTGTGCAAGGACGTAGCGGTGACCCGCCAGGCACCGGTCAAAGATCAACACCAGATTCTCGGCACCGCGATTGGCGCGGTTGCGGGTGGTTTGCTGGGTAATCAGGTCGGCGGCGGCACGGGCAAGAAAATTGCCACGGTGGCGGGCGCAGTCGGCGGTGGTTATGCGGGCAACAAGGTGCAGGAAGGTATGCAGAATCGCGACACCTACACCACGACCCAGACTCGCTGCAACACGGTGAATGACATCAGCGACAAGATTGTCGGCTACGACGTTCGTTATTCACTGGATGGCAAGGAAGGCAAAGTGCGGATGGATCGCGAGCCGGGTGACAAGATTCCGGTCGACAAAGAAGGCAAGTTGATCCTGTCGCAGAACGAGCCGGCGCAGTAAGCCTCGATTCAAGGCATATAAAGAAGCACCCTGCGGGGTGCTTTTTTGTGTCCACGATTTAAGCGACACAGCAAAACCCCTGTAGGAGTGAGCCTGCTCGCGATAGCAATCCATCATTCAAAATAGGTGGTGACTGCTACATCGCTATCGCGAGCAGGCTCACTCCTACATGGGGTTTGTGGTGAGGCAGGGGTAAATCCCAGGCACAAAAAAGCACCCCTAAGGGTGCTTTTTTGTGCCCGCAAACTTAGCGTTTCAGCGAGGCCGGCAGGTGCGGCTGGATCGCCGTCAGTACTGCTTTGAAGCACTTGGTGTTGCCGGCAACGATGTGGCCTTTCTCAAGGAAATCGTGACCGCCGGTGAAGTCGCTGACCAAACCGCCCGCTTCCTGGATCAGCAGGGCGCCTGCAGCCATGTCCCACTCGGAAAGGCCCGACTCCCAGAACGCATCGAAACGACCGGCTGCAACGTAAGCCAGGTCCAGGCTCGCCGAGCCGGCGCGACGGATGCCGGCGGTCTGGCCAACCAGAGCGCGGAACATGCCCAGGTAATTGTCGAGGTTGTCCATCTGGTCGTCACGGAACGGGAAGCCGGTACCCAGCAGGGCGCCGTCAAGGCTGGTGCGACCGCTGACACGCAGACGACGACCGTTCAGTTGAGCGCCGCGACCACGGCTGGCGGTGAATTCTTCCTGGCGAACCGGGTCCAGAACAACAGCGTGTTCCAGGCGACCGCGGTATTTGCAGGCAATGCTGACAGCGAAGTGAGGAATGCCGCGCAGGAAGTTGGTGGTGCCGTCCAGTGGGTCGATGATCCACAGGTATTCTTCGCCTTCGATCCCGGTGCCGGCGTGCATGCCGGTTTCTTCACCCATGATCGAGTGATTCGGGTAAGCCTTGCGCAGCGCGTCGATGATTTTCTGTTCAGCAGCGCGATCAACCTCGGATACGTAATCCTTGGCGTCTTTTTCGTCGACCTTGATGGTATCCAGGCGCTCGATGGAGCGGAAGATCAATTCACTGGCGCTGCGGGCGGCGCGCAGCGCGATATTCAGCATGGGCTGCATGGATGTGTCACCTAAGGTTGTTAAAGAAAGCCGGGCATTCTACTCAGAAAGTTTCTGCAGGTGAAGGACGGTGTTCGCTTTCGTAGCTTAACGGTAGTTGGCGCTGTAAGATTCTGCTCCCCTTTATTGTGTTCGAGAGCGCCTCCCTTGCTGCATAACATTCGTGTCGTCCTGGTCAATACCAGTCATCCCGGGAATATCGGCGGGGCTGCGCGTGCCATGAAGAACATGGGCCTGACGCGGCTGGTGCTGGTCGAGCCGCGGTTGTTCCCGCACCACGAGGCCGATGCGCGAGCCTCGGGCGCCGGCGACATCCTTGAAAACGCTCAAGTCGTCGCCACCTTGGAAGATGCCTTGGTTGGCTGCAACCTGGTGCTCGGCACCAGCGCCCGTGACCGCCGCATTCCCTGGCCGCTGCTTGATCCCCGCGAGTGCGGAACGAAAGTGGTCGAGGAAGCTGCGCAAGGCGCCGAAATTGCCCTGGTGTTCGGTCGTGAAGATTCCGGCCTGACCAACGAAGAGCTGCAGCGATGTCATTACCACGTGCACATCCCCTCAGACCCTGAATTCAGCTCGCTGAACCTCGGGGCCGCGGTGCAGGTGTTGAGTTATGAAGTGCGCATGGCCTGGCTCGCGGCCCAAGGCCAGCCGAGCAAGGTCGAGAAGGAAGAAGTGGCTTCGACCAAGAGTGCTGAACTGGCGACCATGGATGAGCTGGAGCGATTCTATGAGCACCTGGAGCAGACCCTGGTGGCCATCGAATTCCTTGACCCGGAGAAACCACGGCACTTGATGGCGCGCCTGCGCCGGTTGTACGGACGAAGCTCGGTCAGCCGGGCGGAGATGAACATATTGCGTGGCATCCTCACGGAAACCCAGAAAGCGGCCCGTGGCGAGCTTCTAAAGCGGAAGGATTAATGATGTTCGAGCGTTTGCGTGAAGATATCCAAAGCGTATTCCACCGAGACCCGGCGGCGCGTAACGCTTTTGAAGTGTTGACCTGCTACCCCGGCATGCACGCCATCTGGATCCATCGTTTGTCGTCGTTGCTGTGGCGCACGGATCTGAAATGGCTGGCGCGGCTGGTGTCGAACTTCGGTCGCTGGTTGACCGGAATCGAGATCCATCCGGGCGCTAAAGTGGGTCGGCGGTTCTTTATCGATCACGGCATGGGCATTGTTATCGGGGAAACCGCTGAGATCGGCGACGACGTCACGCTTTATCAGGGTGTGACGCTGGGCGGCACCAGCTGGAACAAAGGCAAGCGTCACCCGACCCTGGAAGATGGCGTGGTGGTGGGTGCCGGCGCGAAAGTGCTTGGCCCGTTTACGGTGGGTGCGGGCGCGAAGGTTGGCTCCAACGCAGTGGTGACCAAGGCTGTGCCTGCCGGTGCGACTGTGGTCGGTATTCCGGGGCGGATTATCGTCAAACCTGATGAAGAGCAGGACGCCCGACGCAAAGCCATGGCCGAGAAGATCGGTTTCGATGCCTATGGCGTTGGCGAGGACATGCCGGATCCGGTGGCTCGCGCCATCAATCAACTGCTCGATCATTTGCAGGCAGTTGACGGGCGTCTGGAAGGCATGTGCGGCGCGCTGAAGGACCTGGGCAGCAATTACTGTGCAAAAGATCTGCCTGAGCTGCGCGAAGAAGACTTCGCCTGCGTCAAGGACAAAGACCAGAGTCAGGCCAGCTGACCGCACGCGCTGTAGCAGCTGCCGAGGCACGAGGCTGCGTCCGAGTGCGAAGCGCTCGCAATTGCGCTGGCAGCTCATTCTGGATGACCGCACGCTGGATTGATGACTGTTTCGCGGCCGGACGCAGCCTCGTGCCTCGGCAGCTGCTACAGGCCTTGTTTCGCGGTCGAACGCAGCCTCGTGCCTCGGCAGCTGCTACAGGGCTCGTTTCGCGGCCGAACGCAGCCTCGTGCCTCGGCAGCTGCTATAGGGCTCGTTTCGCGGCCGGACGCAGCCTCGTGCCTCGGCAGCTGCTACAGGGCTCGTTTCACGGCCGAACGCAGCCTCGTGCCTCGGCAGCTGCTACAGGGCTCGTTTCGCGGCCGGACGCAGCCTCGTGCCTCGGCAGCTGCTACAGGGCTCGTTTCACGGGCGAACGCAGCCTCGTGCCTCGGCAGCTGCTACAGGAGGGATGCGGGGCGCAGGTGTGCCATTGCGCCGCAGATCCTGCTATGATGCGGCCGCTCTTTTGCGGGTAATCCTGACTAAAGTACTAGGTCTTATAGTTGACTTAAATACTCGGGAATTGCATACTCGCCCCATTCCGAACTCCGTGGTAATTGTCCATGCGACTGACTACAAAAGGCCGATACGCCGTGACCGCCATGCTCGATCTGGCGTTGCACGCGCAGCACGGGCCGGTGTCCCTGGCCGATATCTCCGAGCGCCAAGGCATCTCCCTGTCCTACCTCGAGCAGCTGTTCGCCAAATTGCGCCGCAGCAACCTGGTCTCCAGCGTTCGTGGTCCGGGTGGCGGCTACCAGCTGTCGCGCGACATGCAGGGCATCCAGGTGGCTCAGGTGATCGACGCGGTCAACGAATCGGTCGATGCCACCAAGTGCCAGGGCCAGGGCGATTGCCATCAAGGCGACACCTGCCTGACTCACCATTTGTGGTGCGACCTGAGCCTGCAGATTCACGAATTTCTGAGCGGTATCAGCTTGGCTGATCTTGTCACTCGCCGTGAGGTACAAGAAGTAGCCCAGCGTCAGGACCAGCGTCGTTGCAATAGCAAGACGCCGCGCCTGGACAAGATTGAAGCGTCCGCCGTCGAATGACAGCCAAAGAGCCAAGCGGCGCGCCAGCCAGCCTGATTTAGGAGAGAGTCCATGAAATTGCCGATTTACCTTGATTACTCTGCGACCACCCCGGTTGATCCGCGTGTTGCGCAAAAAATGAGTGAATGCCTGCTGGTCGACGGAAACTTCGGTAACCCGGCGTCCCGCTCCCACGTATTCGGCTGGAAGGCTGAAGAGTCCGTCGAAAACGCCCGTCGTCAGGTCGCCGATCTGGTCAACGCCGACCCGCGTGAAATCGTCTGGACCTCCGGTGCCACCGAGTCCGACAACCTGGCAATCAAGGGTGCGGCGCATTTCTACGCCACCAAAGGCAAGCACCTGATCACCACCAAGATTGAGCACAAGGCTGTCCTTGACACCATGCGCCAACTGGAGCGTGAAGGCTTCGAAGTGACTTACCTCGAGCCGCGCACCGACGGTCTGGTCACGCCAGAGATGATCGAAGCAGCCATGCGTGACGACACCATTCTGGTTTCGGCCATGCACGTGAACAACGAAATCGGCACCATCAACGACATCCAGGCGATCGGCGAACTGTGCCGCTCCAAGGGCGTTCTGTTCCACGTCGACGCCGCTCAGTCCACTGGCAAGGTCGAAATCGATCTGCAGAAGCTGAAAGTCGACATGATGTCGTTCTCTGCCCACAAAACCTACGGCCCTAAAGGCATTGGCGCACTGTACGTCAGCCGCAAGCCGCGTGTGCGCATCGAAGCGACCATGCACGGCGGCGGTCACGAGCGCGGCATGCGTTCCGGCACCCTGGCCACTCACCAGATCGTCGGCATGGGTGAAGCGTTCCGTGTGGCCAAGGAAGACATGGCTGCCGAAAACGTGCGCATCAAAGCCTTGAGCGACCGTTTCTTCAAACAGGTTGAAGGCCTCGAAGAACTGTACGTCAACGGCAGCATGACCGCCCGCGTTCCGCACAACCTGAACCTGAGCTTCAACTATGTTGAAGGCGAGTCGCTGATCATGGCGCTCAAGGATTTGGCCGTGTCGTCCGGTTCGGCCTGCACCTCGGCGTCGCTTGAGCCTTCGTACGTACTGCGCGCCCTGGGCCGCAACGACGAACTCGCGCACAGCTCGATCCGCTTCACCTTCGGCCGTTTCACCACCGAAGAAGAAATCGATTACGCCGCGCAGAAAGTCTGCGAGGCCGTCACCAAGCTGCGCACCTTGTCGCCGCTGTGGGACATGTACAAAGACGGTGTCGACATTTCGAAAATCGAGTGGGCGGCACACTAATTAAGTCGCCGTTGGCAGGCGCTGTAAAAACGTCGCGAGCGCGATGGTTTTTACAGGGTCTGAAGAGCGACTCTCTGATGAGTGAGGATTGAATCATGGCTTACAGCGAAAAGGTCATCGACCACTACGAGAACCCGCGCAACGTCGGCAAGATGGACGCGGAAGACCCTGATGTCGGCACCGGCATGGTCGGCGCTCCGGCGTGCGGCGACGTCATGCGCCTGCAGATCAAGGTCAACGAAGCCGGCATCATCGAAGACGCCAAATTCAAGACCTACGGCTGCGGTTCGGCCATCGCCTCCAGCTCCCTGGCGACCGAGTGGATGAAAGGCAAGACTCTGGATGAAGCAGAGACCATCAAGAACACTCAACTGGCCGAAGAACTGGCTTTGCCGCCGGTGAAAATTCACTGCTCCGTACTCGCTGAAGACGCTATCAAAGCGGCCGTTCGCGACTACAAGCAGAAGAAAGGCTTGATCTGATTTTTGGCGACGAGTAAGGAGTCACCGATGGCTATCAGCATGACAGAAGCGGCTGCTCGACACGTGCGGCGCTCCCTCGACGGGCGCGGCAAAGGTGAAGGGATTCGTCTGGGTGTTCGCACCACAGGCTGTTCCGGCCTTGCCTACGTGCTGGAGTTTGTCGACGAGGTGGTTGCAGAGGATCAGGTGTTCGAGAGTCACGGCGAAAAAGTGATTATCGACCCCAAGAGCCTGTCCTACCTGGACGGCACCGAGCTCGATTTCGTCAAGGAAGGGTTGAACGAAGGCTTCAAGTTCAACAACCCCAACGTACGCGGTGAATGTGGCTGCGGCGAAAGCTTCAATATCTGAGGCTTCTTGTGGGTACTCCTTGTCATTTCGCTTTATTCGAGCTGCAACCGAGTTTCAATCTGGACCTCGAGCAGTTGGCAGCGCGCTATCGTGAGTTGGCGCGAGCCGTTCATCCCGATCGTTTTGCGGACGCTTCCGAGCGCGAGCAACGGCAGGCGCTGGAGCAATCCGCGAGCCTGAACGAGGCCTACCAGACGCTCAAAAGCCCACCCAAGCGCGCGCGATACCTGCTCGCCATGGGCGGTCGCGAGTTGCCGCTGGAGGTCACGGTGCATGATCCGGAGTTCCTCCTGCAGCAGATGGAGCTGCGTGAAGAGCTCGAAGACCTGCAAGACAGCGCCGATCTCGACGGTGTTGCGGTGTTCAAGCGTCGTTTGAAAACCGCTCAGGAAGTCTTGAACCAAAGCTTTGCAGCCTGTTGGGACGATGCAGCGCAACGTGAGCAGGCCGAGCGCCTGATGCGACGCATGCAGTTCCTCGACAAGCTGACCTACGAAGTGCGCCAGTTAGAAGAGCGCCTCGACGATTAACCCAGTGCCGCTCCGGTCGCACGCCTGATATACAGATAAGTCCTGATAACGATGGCCCTACTGCAGATCGCCGAACCCGGCCAAAGTCCTCAACCGCACCAGCGTCGTCTGGCTGTGGGGATCGACTTGGGCACTACCAATTCGCTGGTCGCTGCGTTGCGCAGTGGTCTTTCCGAGCCTTTGGCCGACGCTGAGGGGCAGGTCATCCTGCCATCGGCTGTGCGCTATCACGCCGATCGCGTTGAAGTCGGCGAGTCCGCCAAGCTGGCTGCCGCTGCCGATCCCTTGAACACTGTGCTGTCGGTCAAGCGCTTGATGGGTCGTGGTCTGTCCGACGTCAAGCAATTGGGCGAGCAACTGCCGTACCGCTTTGTCGGTGGCGAATCGCACATGCCGTTCATCGAAACGATTCAGGGCCCGAAAAGCCCGGTCGAAGTCTCCGCCGATATCCTCAAGGTGCTGCGTCAGCGCGCCGAAGCGGCATTGGGTGGTGAGCTGGTCGGTGCGGTGATTACCGTTCCGGCGTATTTCGATGACGCTCAGCGCCAAGCGACCAAGGACGCCGCCAAGCTGGCCGGTTTGAACGTATTGCGTCTGCTCAACGAGCCAACGGCTGCGGCGGTGGCTTATGGGCTGGATCAACACGCTGAAGGCCTCGTCGCGATTTATGACCTGGGCGGCGGCACCTTCGATATTTCGATCCTGCGCCTGACCGGCGGAGTTTTTGAGGTTCTGGCCACTGGCGGCGACAGTGCCCTGGGCGGCGATGATTTTGATCATGCGATCGCTGGCTGGATCATCACCAGCGCCGGTTTGTCGGCCGACCTCGACCCGGGCGCGCAACGTCATCTGCTGCAGACCGCGTGTGCGGCCAAAGAAGCGCTGACCGATGCCGACGCTGTTGAAGTCGTTTACGGCGACTGGAAAGCGCAGCTCACCCGCAAAGCCTTTGACGCGCTGATTGAGCCAATGGTCGCTCGCAGCCTGAAAGCCTGCCGCCGTGCGGTGCGTGATTCCGCTATCGAACTGGAAGAAGTGCACGCGGTGGTCATGGTGGGTGGTTCGACCCGCGTGCCGCGCGTTCGCGAAGCAGTGGCGGAAGCTTTCGGTCGCGAGCCGCTGACGGAAATCGACCCGGATCAAGTGGTGGCCATTGGTGCCGCGATTCAGGCCGATACGTTGGCAGGCAACAAGCGCGATGGCGGCGAATTGCTCCTGCTTGATGTGATTCCGTTGTCTCTGGGGCTGGAAACCATGGGTGGCTTGATGGAGAAGGTGATTCCACGCAACACCACCATCCCCGTCGCTCGTGCCCAGGACTTCACCACCTACAAAGACGGCCAGTCGGCCATGGCGATTCACGTGTTGCAGGGCGAGCGCGAGCTGATCAGCGACTGCCGCTCCCTGGCGCGTTTCGAATTGCGCGGCATCCCGGCGATGGTGGCGGGCGCGGCGAAGATTCGAGTGACCTTCCAGGTCGATGCGGATGGGCTGCTTAGCGTGGCGGCTCGGGAATTGGGTTCGGGCGTCGAAGCCAGCATTCAGGTCAAACCGTCCTACGGCCTGACCGACGGCGAAATCGCTAAGATGCTCAAGGATTCGTTCCAGCACGCCAATGACGACAAGGTCGCCCGTGTGTTGCGTGAGCAGCAGGTCGATGCCCAGCGTCTGGTCGAAGCCGTGCAGGCCGCACTGGATGTCGACGGCGAACGCCTGCTCGATGCCGAAGAGCGCATGGTCATCGAACTGCATATGCAGGAACTCACTGAACTGATGAAAGGCACCGATGGTTTCGCCATCGAGCAGCAGACCAAGCGTCTGTCGCAAGTCACTGATGCCTTTGCTGCCCGCCGTATGGATTTGACGGTGAAAGCCGCTCTGTCGGGGCGCAACCTGAATGAAATCGAGGATATTTGATGCCGCAGGTCATTTTTCTGCCCCACGAGAAGTTTTGCCCGGAAGGCATGGTGGTCGAGGCTGAGCCCGGTACTTCCATCCTGGATCTGGCGCACGAGCACCACATCGAGATGGAGAACGCTTGCGGCGGTGTATGCGCTTGCACCACTTGTCACTGCCTGATTCGCGAAGGGTTTGATTCGCTGGAAGAAGCGGACGAGCTGGAGGAAGATTTCCTTGATCGTGCCTGGGGTCTGGAAGCGCAGTCGCGCCTGGCCTGTCAGGCGATCGTCGGGACTGAAGACCTGACCGTGGAAATTCCGAAATACTCGCTCAACCATGCGGCCGAAGCGCCGCACTGATTCAAGGAAATGTCATGAGCCTGAAATGGGTTGATGTACAAGAGATCGCTATACAGCTTGCTGAGGCACACCCGGACATTAATCCTCTGACGGTGAACTTCGTTAAACTGCGTAATCTGGTCATGGCGCTGCCCGAGTTCGACGACGTGCCTGACCGGGGCGGGGAAAAGGTGCTCGAAGCGATTCAGACCTTGTGGATCGAAGAAGCAGACTGACCGCACCGCACGCCGTTAGGCAATACCCAAGAACCCGCGTATAATTCGCGGGTTTAATTTTTCACAAATTACCGTTTCTGGAGTTACACCATGGCTGTTCAACGTACTTTCTCCATCATCAAGCCTGACGCTGTTGCAAAAAACGTCATCGGCGAGATCACCACTCGTTTCGAAAAAGCTGGCCTGCGCGTTGTAGCTTCGAAACTCAAGCAACTGTCCAAAGCCGAAGCTGAAGGCTTCTACGCTGAGCACAGCGCTCGTGGTTTCTTCGGCGACCTGGTTGCTTTCATGATCTCCGGCCCTGTTGTCGTTCAGGTTCTGGAAGGCGAAAACGCAATCGCTCTGAACCGTGAACTGATGGGCGCTACCAACCCTAAAGAAGCTGCTGCCGGCACCATCCGTGCTGACTTCGCTGATTCCATCGACGCCAACGCTGTGCACGGTTCGGACTCCGAAGCCGCTGCTGCTCGCGAAATCTCGTACTTCTTCGCAGCTACTGAAGTAACCACTCGCTAAGCATTGGCTTAAGAGTGAAGGTGAATCCATGACTACATCGACTGTAAAAACCAACCTGCTGGGTCTGACTCAACAGGAAATGGAAAAATTCTTCGACTCGATCGGGGAGAAGCGTTTCCGTGCCGGTCAGGTAATGAAATGGATTCACCACCTTGGCGTCGATGATTTCGACGCCATGACGAACGTCAGCAAGGCCTTGCGCGACAAGCTCAAGGCGATTGCCGAAGTTCGCGGTCCTGAAGTCGTCAGCGAGGACATTTCCACCGACGGCACCCGTAAATGGGTGGTGCGCGTGGCGTCCGGCAGCTGCGTCGAGACCGTTTACATTCCCCAGGGCAAACGCGGCACCTTGTGCGTTTCGTCCCAGGCAGGCTGTGCCCTGGACTGCAGTTTCTGCTCCACCGGCAAGCAAGGATTCAACAGCAACCTCACCGCCGCCGAAGTCATCGGTCAGGTGTGGATTGCCAACAAGTCGTTCGGCAGCATCCCGGCGACCGCCGACCGTGCCATCACCAACGTGGTGATGATGGGCATGGGCGAGCCGCTGCTGAACTTCGACAACGTCGTTGCGGCCATGCACCTGATGATGGACGACCTCGGTTACGGCATTTCCAAGCGCCGCGTGACCCTGTCGACCTCCGGCGTGGTGCCGATGATCGATGAGCTGTCCAAGCACATCGACGTCTCCCTGGCGTTGTCCCTGCACGCACCGAACGACGCATTGCGTAACCAATTGGTGCCGATCAACAAGAAATATCCGCTTAAGATGCTGCTCGAGTCGTGTCAGCGCTACATGTCGTCCCTGGGCGAAAAACGCGTGCTGACCATTGAGTACACCTTGTTGAAAGATATCAACGACAAGGTCGAGCACGCGGTCGAGATGATCGAGTTGCTCAAGAACATCCCTTGCAAGATCAACCTGATTCCGTTCAACCCGTTCCCGCATTCCGGCTACGAGCGACCGAGCAACAACGCGATTCGTCGGTTCCAGGATCAGCTTCACCATGCCGGCTTCAATGTCACCGTGCGCACCACGCGCGGTGAAGACATCGACGCCGCGTGTGGGCAATTGGTAGGGCAGGTGCTGGATCGCACCCGCCGCAGCGAACGCTATATCGCCGTGCGCGAGTTGAGCGCCGAGAACGATCTGGCGCAGAACGCCGCAAACAACACTTAAGAGAGGATCTCTATGTCACTGCGCTTTGCGCTGCTTGTGCTGCTGGCCAGTCTTTGTACTGGCTGTGTCCTGTCGGGCGATTTCAACCCGATGAAGACCAGCAAGGGCCGCGACGAAGCGCGTGCTGCCTATGTGCAGCTTGGCCTGGGGTACTTGCAACAAGGCATGACCGAGCGCGCCAAGGTCCCGCTGAAGAAAGCGCTGGACCTGGACAGCTCCGACCCCGATGCCAACGCCGCGCTGGGGCTGGTGTTTCAAGCCGAGATGGAACCGGAACTGGCTGACGAGCATTTTCGCAAGGCGCTGTCCTCGCGCTCTGGCGATGCACGGATCCTGAACAACTACGGCAGTTTTCTTTTCGAGCAGAAGCGTTATAAAGAGGCATACGAGCGCTTCGAACAGGCTGCCGCCGATACCCTGTATCCTGAGCGCTCGCGAGTTTTCGAAAACCTCGGGATGACCGCCTCGAAGCTCGGTCAGCGTGATCTTGCCCAGCAGCAACTGGAAAAAGCCTTGCGTCTGAACCGGCAACAGCCGCGGGCATTGCTGGAAATGGCTGAGTTGTCTTACGAAGACAGGCATTATGTGCCGGCGCGTGACTATTACGACCGTTTTAGCCTGCTGACTGAACAAAATGCACGTAGTCTATTGCTCGGCGTTCGGCTGGCAAAAGTATTTGAAGATCGCGACAAGGCGGCCAGTTTTGGCCTGCAATTAAAACGACTCTATCCCGGTTCGCCGGAATATCAGCAATACCTGTCGGAGCAATGATGAAAGCGGCGCATCCCGAAGTTGTAGCAGCGAATCGCGTTAACCCCGGTGAGACACTGCGCCAGGCCCGCGAAAGCAATGGCTGGTCGCTGGCCGAAGTGGCCCTCAAGCTCAACCTCACCGTCAGTTCCTTGAGCAATCTGGAAGCCGGCGCTTTCGACAAGCTGCCGGGGCACACCTTCGCTCGCGGATACATTCGCGCGTACGCCAAATTGCTTGGCATGGACCAGACCGTTCTGGTTCAGCAATTCGATCAATCCACCGGCACCGATTCTCAGGGCAGCAGCGTTCACAGCCTGGGCCGCATCGAAGAGCCGGTTCGGGTGTCCCACACCATTCTGCGGATTGTCAGCCTGCTGTTGCTGCTCGCGGTGATCGGTGGTGGTTTCTTCTGGTGGCAGGATCAAACCTCCCAGCGCACCAAGGAAGTCACCAGCCTGAGCCCGGAGCACGTTGAAGTCGAAGGGGCTGACGGCACGACCCAGATCCATCCGCTGGACGAGCCGGAAGACCAGGCCGTCGTGGAAGGTCAGGCTGAAGCTTCCAGCGAATTGGCGTTGCCGCAAGCCGAAACGTCTGCTGAAACGCCAGCGGCTGCTGAAGCGGCCGTGCCTGTTGCGCCGGCACCGGCACCAGGCACCGCGCCGGTTGTTGCAGCACCGGTCACGCCAGCCGTGACTTCACCGACTGCCCCGGTCGTGCCTAACCCGCCAGCGAGCGCCTCGGTGACTCCGACCATTCCCGCCCAGGCAGGGACGGCGCCGGTTGCCGGTCAGGGTCAGGTGCAACTGCAATTCACCGCCGATTGCTGGACGCAGGTCACCGATGGCACCGGCAAGGTGTTGTTGAGCGGCCTCAAGCGTAAAGGCGAAAACGTTTCTGTCAGCGGCAAGCCACCTTTTGCCGTGCGCCTGGGCTTTGCCCGCGGCGCGCAGGTCAGCTACAACGGGCAAGTGGTTGATGTCGCTCCGTTCACCAGTGGCGAGACTGCTCGCCTGAAGTTGGGTCAATAAGTCATGCACGGCGAATCTCCAATCAAACGTCGCGAATCCCGCAAGATCTGGGTCGGTAACGTACCCGTCGGTGGCGATGCACCTATTGCTGTGCAAAGCATGACCAACAGCGATACCAACGATGTCGCCGCCACCGTCGCGCAGATCAACCGTCTGGAAGCCGCCGGCGTCGATATCGTGCGGGTTTCGGTGCCGGACATGGACGCCGCCGAAGCGTTCGGCAAGATCAAGCAGTTGGTAAAGGTGCCCTTGGTCGCCGACATCCACTTCGACTACAAGATCGCCTTGCGCGTAGCCGAACTGGGCGTTGACTGCCTGCGCATCAATCCCGGCAACATCGGTCGCGAAGACCGCGTGCGGGCCGTGGTCGATGCCGCCCGTGATCGCGGGATCCCGATCCGCATCGGCGTCAACGCCGGTTCGCTGGAAAAAGACCTGCAAAAGAAATATGGCGAGCCGACCCCGGCCGCGCTGGTTGAATCCGCGCTGCGCCACGTCGAGCACCTCGAGCGCCTGAACTTCCAGGATTTCAAGGTCAGCGTGAAAGCCTCCGACGTGTTCATGGCCGTCGCCGCCTACCGCTTGCTGGCCAAGGAAATCGTCCAGCCGCTGCATCTGGGTATCACCGAAGCCGGCGGTTTGCGTTCAGGTACGGTGAAATCCGCCGTAGGCCTCGGTATGCTGCTCGCCGAAGGAATTGGCGATACTATCCGCATTTCGCTGGCGGCCGACCCGGTCGAGGAAGTGAAGGTCGGCTACGACATTCTCAAATCCCTGCACCTGCGTTCCCGTGGCATCAACTTCATCGCCTGCCCGAGCTGCTCGCGGCAGAACTTCGATGTGGTCAAGACCATGAACGAACTGGAAGGGCGCCTCGAAGACCTGCTGGTGCCGCTGGACGTCGCGGTCATCGGATGCGTGGTCAACGGGCCGGGTGAAGCCAAGGAAGCGCATATCGGCTTGACTGGCGGCACGCCAAACCTGATTTACATCGACGGCAAGCCGTCGCAGAAGCTGACGAATGACAATCTGGTGGATGAGCTTGAACGCTTGATCCGTCAGAAAGCGGCCGAGAAGGTCGAAGCCGATGCAGCGGTTATCGCGCGCGGCTGATCAAACGAATTTAAGGATTTTTTGTGAGCAAGTCTCTGCAAGCCATTCGTGGCATGAACGACATCCTGCCCGAACAGACTCCGCTGTGGCGTCACTTCGAAGGCACCGTATCGCGTTTGCTGGATAACTACGGTTACAAGCAGATCCGCATGCCGATCGTTGAATTCACCGAGCTGTTCAAGCGCTCCATCGGTGAAGTGACCGACATCGTCGAAAAAGAGATGTATACCTTCGAGGACCGCAACGGCGATTCGTTGACCCTGCGTCCCGAAGGCACTGCCGCGTGCGTGCGTGCCGTACTAGAGCACGGCATCACCGGCGGTGGCCAGGTGCAGAAACTGTGGTACATCGGCCCGATGTTCCGCCACGAACGCCCGCAGAAAGGCCGTTATCGCCAGTTTCACCAGATCGGTGTCGAAGTGTTCAACCTCGACGGTCCGGACATCGACGCCGAGCTGATCGTGCTGACCTGGCGCCTCTGGGGCGAGCTAGGGATCCGCGATGCGGTCAAGCTCGAGCTCAACAGCCTTGGCACCAGCGAATCCCGTGGTCGCTATCGCGAGGCGCTGGTCGAGTTCCTGTCCGCTCACCTGGACAAACTGGACGAAGACAGCCAGCGCCGCCTGAAGACCAACCCGCTGCGGGTTCTGGATACCAAGAACGCCGACACCCAAGCGATCCTGGTCGACGCGCCGAAAATGGCCGATTACCTCGATGACGAATCCCGCGTGCACTTCGAGGGCCTCAAGGCGCGCCTCGATGCTGCCGGCATTCCTTATGTGATCAACCCGAAGCTGGTACGCGGGCTGGATTACTACAGCAAGACCGTTTTCGAATGGGTCACCGACAAGTTGGGCGCCCAGGGCACCGTGTGTGCCGGTGGTCGTTACGACGGCCTGGTGGAACAGATGGGCGGCAAGCCGACCGCTGGCGTGGGTTTCGCCATGGGGATCGAGCGCCTGGTGTTGATGTTGGAAACCCTGGAAAAGATCCCGCAAGAGATCTCCCGCCAGGTCGACGTCTACCTCTGCGCGTTCGGCGAGGCAGCCGAGCTGGCCGCCCTGACCTTGAGCGAAAAGGTGCGTGATCAATTGCCCAACCTGCGCCTGCAGATCAATGCCGGCGCCGGAAGCTTCAAAAGCCAGTTCAAGAAAGCCGACAAGAGCGGCGCGCTGTATGCGCTGATCCTTGGTGACGACGAAATGGCCCAGCAAGTGGTAGGTTTCAAACCCCTGCGTGGCCAGGGCGAACAACAAAGCATTGCCTGGGATGCGCTTGCTGCACACCTGGCCACCTGCGTCGTGCAGGGTTGAAGCTGTCAAACAGCCGATTTAGCGATTAAGGAGTATTGGGGTGTCGAGTACCGAAGACGAACAGCTGGCGGATTTGAAGGACTGGTGGACACGCAACGGCAAGCCCCTGGTTACTGGCGGCCTGTTGGCGCTGGTCATCGTGTTCGGTTGGCAAGCCTGGCAGAAATATCAGAGCAATCAGTCGCAAGGCGCCTCGATTCTCTATCAGCAACTGCTCGAAACCACGCTGACGCCGGACGGCAAGCCTGACGCCGCCCGTGTTTCGGACCTGGCCGGCAAGCTCAACAACGAATTCGGCGGCACCGCGTATGCACAGTACGGCAGCCTGTTCGTGGCGAAAGTCGCGGTCGACAGCGGCAAACTGGACGACGCCGCCACCGAGCTCAAAGCCATTATCGCCAAACCGGCCAAACCAGCGCTGGGCGAAATTGCCCGTCAACGTCTGGCCCAGGTTCTGGCGGCGCAAAGCAAGGCCGATGAAGCTCTGAAGCTGCTGGAAGGCGATGCCGACACAGCGTTCCTGGCCACTCGCGAAGAACTCAAGGGCGACCTGCTGGTGCAGTTGGGTCGTACCGACGAAGCAAACACGGCGTATCAAAAAGCCAAGGCGGCACTGTCGGATGAAGCGGCGGTCGGCGGCTTACAAATCAAGCTGGACGATCTGGCCAAAGGGGATGCGTGACGTGATTCGTTGGAAACATGCAGCATTGCTGGCTCTGGCCATTTTGGCCGCGGGTTGCAGCAGCAACAGCAAAAAAGAACTGCCACCGGCCGAGCTGACTGACTTCACTGAAGAAGTGGTTCTGCAAAAGCAGTGGAGTCGTTCGATCGGTGACGGTCAGGGCAAAACCTACAACATGCTGGTTCCGGCGATCGAGGGCGATACCATTTATGCCGCGGACGTCACCGGTGTGGTGATGGCGATGGATCGCAGCAATGGCGACGTCAAGTGGGAGAAGGATCTCGAACTGCCTGTCTCCGGCGCTGTTGGCGTGGGTTACGGTCTGGTCACTTTCGGTACCATCAAAGGCGAGATCGTTGCGCTGGATTCCAGCAGCGGTGAAGAGAAATGGCGCACGCGTGTGTCCAGCGAAGTACTCGCGCCGCCAGCCAACAACGGTGACGTTGTCGTGGTGCAGACTCAGGATGATCGTCTGATCGGCCTGGACGCTGCCACCGGCGACCAGCGCTGGTTGTACGACAGCACGCCAGCCGTCCTGACCCTGCGTGGCACCAGTGCACCGATCGTGACCAACCGCCTTGCGGTGGCTGGCCTGTCGACCGGTAAAGTGGTTGCGCTCGATATCTCCAACGGCGTGCCGGTGTGGGAACAGCGGGTTGCGATTCCTCAGGGGCGTTCGGAACTGGAGCGTGTAGTCGATATCGACGGTGGCTTGCTGCTGTCCGGCGGTACGCTGTATGTCGCCAGTTATCAGGGTCGCGTTGCGGCACTGGACCTGGAAAGCGGTCGTCAGCTGTGGCAGCGTGATGCTTCCAGCTATGCCGGTGTTGCTCAGGGTTTCGGTAGCGTTTACGTGAGCCTGTCGTCGGGCACCGTTGAAGGTGTCGACGAGCGTTCTACCTCTGCATTGTGGAGCAATGATTCGCTGGCTCGCCGTCAGCTCTCGGCGCCGGAAGTGTATTCCAGCTACGTAGCCGTCGGTGACATGGAAGGCTATCTTCACCTGCTGAGCCAGGTGGACGGTCGCTTCGTCGGCCGCGAACGCATCGACAGCGATGGCCTGCGCGCCCGTCCGCTGGTGGTGGGTGACACGATTTATGTGTATGGCAACAGTGGCAAACTGGAAGCCCTGACCATCAAGTAAAGATTTGACTATGCTTGGGTCAAACCCCAAGCGGCTTCATCTGTGGTGATCAATGTGGGAGCAGCCGGTCGACGCTCGACTGCTCGCGATGGACGTCAACGATAACGTTGGCATCCTGAATAAACGCGGTGCCTTTGCGCTTAGTCGCTGGCAGGCCAGCTCCCACAATGAAACCTACGGTGTTGCCCCGAGCACCAGCCGCTGCCTCGCAGCGGCTTTTGTATTTTCTGAAATAACGAAGTGGAGAGCCGCATGGTTCCCGTAATCGCCCTGGTGGGCCGACCAAACGTCGGCAAGTCCACCTTGTTCAACCGCCTGACCAGGACGCGTGACGCCATCGTTGGCGACTTGTCCGGTCTGACCCGTGATCGCCAATACGGTGAGGCCAAGTGGCAAGGGCGTTCCTACATTCTGGTCGACACCGGTGGTATCTCCGGTGACGAGCACGGTATGGACGAAAAAATGGCCGAGCAGTCGCTGCTGGCCATTGAAGAAGCCGATGTGGTTTTGTTTCTGGTAGATGCCAAGGCCGGTTTTACCGCCGCCGACCAGATGATCGCCGAGCATTTGCGCAAACGTAACAAGCGTTCCTACGTGGTGGCCAACAAGGTCGACAACATCGACCCTGAAATGGCGCGCGCCGAGTTCGCCCCTTTGGGCATGGGCCACGCGATCCCGATCGCCGGTGCCCACGGTCGCGGCATCACGCAGATGCTCGAAATCGCCCTGAGCACCTTCCCGAAAGACGAAGAAGAGCCAGAAGAGGGCGATGAAGAGATCGTTGCTGAAGGCGAGGAAGCCAAGCGCATTCCTGGCCCGAGCGAAAAAGACGGGATCAAGATCGCTATCATCGGCCGCCCGAACGTCGGCAAGTCGACCCTGGTCAACCGTATGCTCGGTGAAGACCGGGTAATCGTTTATGACGAGCCTGGCACCACCCGCGACAGTATCTACATCCCGTTCGAGCGTAACGAAGAGAAGTACACGCTGATCGACACTGCCGGTGTGCGCAAGCGCGGCAAGATCCACGAAGAAGTTGAAAAATTCTCCGTAGTCAAAACCCTGCAGGCCATCAAGGACGCCAACGTGGTGATCTTCGTGATGGACGCCCGCGAAGGCGTTGTGGATCACGACCTCAACCTGCTGGGCTTTGCCATTGAAGCGGGTCGTGCGCTGGTGATCGCGATCAACAAGTGGGACGGCATGACGCCCGGCGAGCGCGACTTCGTCAAGGTCGAGCTTCAACGTCGACTGTTCTTTGTCGATTACGCTGACATCCACTTCATTTCGGCCCTGCACGGCACGGGCGTGGGCAACCTCTACGCGTCCGTACAGAACTCGTTCAAGTCTGCGGTCACCCGCTGGCCAACCAACCGTCTGACCACGATTCTGGAAGATGCGGTTGGCGAACACGCGCCACCGATGGTAAACAACCGCCGGATCAAGCTGCGTTATGCCCACTTGGGTGGCGCGAACCCGCCAATCATCGTGATTCACGGTAACCAGATCGAGAAGGTGCCGAAGTCTTACGTGCGTTATCTGGAAAACACTTACCGTCGTGTCTTGAAGCTGGTCGGTACGCCGATCCGCATCGAGTTCAAAGGCGGCGAGAACCCGTACGAAGGCAACAAGAACTCGCTCACCGACCGACAGGTCAACAAGAAGCGTCGCATGATGTCGCACCACAAAAAGGCCGACAAAAAACGCCGCGATAAGAAATAGAAGCAGCTTTAAGCCTCAAGCTGCAAGCTTCAAGCTAAAGCGGATCTGCTTGTAGCTTGCAGCTTGCAGCTTGCAGCTTGCAGCTTGTAGCTCAAACCGCCAAACATACGGGTCCTGACAGGGCCCGTTTTATTGTGCGGCGGTTTGCCGCTTGACCGCTTGCAGCTTGTCGCTTGAAACTTGCAGCTCACCTGCAAGGGGCTACCGATGATCACCAGTAAGCTGCCGAATGTCGGCATCACCATCTTCACGCAGATGTCTCAGCTCGCGGCGCAAACCGGCGCGATCAACCTGTCTCAGGGTTTCCCCGATTTCGATGCTCCGCAGGCTCTGTGCGAGGCGGTCGGTCGGCACATCGCCAGTGGCCACAACCAGTATTCACCGATGACCGGCCTGCCAGCGCTGCGCCAGCAGGTGTCGGCGAAGATCGCTCGCAGCTACGGCGTCAATGTCGACCCCGACAACGAAGTGACCATCACACCCGGCGCGACCCAGGCGATTTTCTGCGCGATCCAGGCGGTTATCCACAGCGGCGACGAAGTGATCGTGTTCGATCCTTGCTACGACAGTTATGCACCGGCCACGGAGCTGGCTGGCGGTCGTTGTGTGCACGTGCAACTCGGACTGGAAGACTTTTCCATTGACTTCCAGAAGCTTGCTGACGCGATTACCCCGCGCACGAAAATGATCGTCCTCAACAGCCCGCACAACCCGAGCGGTGCCCTGATCAATCGTGGCGAGCTGGACCGGTTGGCGGCGTTGATTCGTGACCGCGACATCTATCTGATCAGCGATGAGGTCTACGAACACCTGGTGTTTGACGGTGTGCCCCACGTCAGCGTGCTGAATCACGAAGAGCTGTATCAGCGTGCCTTCGTGGTCAGCTCGTTCGGCAAGACGTACCACGTCACCGGCTGGAAAACCGGCTACGTGGTCGCGCCGCCGGCGCTCACGGCCGAACTGCGCAAGGTGCACCAGTACGTCAGCTTCTGCGGGGTAACGCCGCTGCAATATGCCTTGGCCGACTTCATGGCCGAGCACCCGCAGCACGTCGAAGAACTGCCGGCGTTCTACCAAACCAAGCGGGATCTGTTCTGCGACCTGCTGACACCGTCGCGGTTTAGCTTCAACCGCGTGGCCGGCACGTATTTTCAGTTGGTCGACTACTCGCAGATTCGCCCCGACCTCAACGACGTCGACATGGCGCTGTGGATGACCCGCGAGCATGGCGTGGCAAGCATTCCGATTTCAGTGTTTTATCAATCGCCGCCGGAAGGCCAGCGCCTGGTACGGCTGTGCTTCGCCAAGCGCGAAGAAACCTTGCGTGAAGCGGCGGAGAAACTATGCGTGATCTGAGTGCATTGCCCAATCTGAAACTTGCGCTGGTTCAGACCACGCTGACATGGCATGACCGGCAGGCCAACCTCGAGCATTTCGAAATACTCCTGGAACAGGCGCGTGGTGCCGATCTGATCATTTTGCCGGAGATGTTCACCACCGGCTTCTCCATGGAATCGCAAACCCTCGCTGAAGCCGAGAATGGCCCGACCAGCAAATGGCTGCGGCTTCAGGCGGCCAGGCTCAACGCGGTGATCACCGGCAGCGTGATCATTCAGGCCGCCGATGGCAGTCATCGCAACCGCCTGCTGTGGGCGCGGCCGGACGGCGAAGTGTTGCATTACGACAAACGCCATCTGTTTCGTATGGCCGGCGAGCACAACCACTACACGCCCGGCGAGCGCCAGGTGCAGTTCGAGCTCAAGGGCTGGCGGATTCGACCGCTGATTTGCTATGACCTGCGCTTCCCGGTGTGGAGTCGCGACGCCCAGGACACCGACCTGTTGCTGTACACCGCAAACTGGCCCGGCGCACGCCGGCAACACTGGAACCGCCTGCTGCCGGCGCGGGCCATCGAAAATCTGTGCTACGTGGCGGCGGTTAATCGCATTGGCACGGACGGCAAGGGTTTCGCTTATACCGGCGACAGTCAGGTGCTGGACTTCCAGGGTGAGACATTGCTCAGTGCAGGGGAGGCGGACGGCGTGTTCGAGGTGGTTCTGGATGCGGCTGAACTGGCGGCGTATCGCACGCGGTTTCCGGCGAATCTGGATGCGGATACCTTCGAATTCACCTAACACATTCGCTGTTTGACCCGGCCCTTTCGCGAGCAGGCTCGCTCCCACATTTGATCATTGTGAGTATGGATTTTGTGTACCAATGCTCCACTGTGGGAGCAAGCAGGTTCGCTTCCAAATTTGATCATTGTGAACACAAATTTTTGTACACCAATGCCCCACTGTGGGAGCGAGCCTGCTCGCTTTCACATTTGATCATTGTGAACACAGATTTTTGTACACCAATGCTCCACTGTGGGAGCGAGCCTGCTCGCGAAGAGGCACTGGCAGACAATACAGAACAAGCAGACAAAAAAAGGCCCCGAGGTTCACACCCCGGGGCCTTTGCATTGCAGCGATGACTTACGCCGCTTTCGCTTCCGGCTGACTCAGCGAGCGGTTCAGCGCGCTGAACAGCGCCTTGAAGCTCGCCGTGGTGATGTTTTCATCGATGCCTACACCGTGGACCGCGCGCTGACCGTCCACCCGCAGTTCGATGTACGCCGCCGCTTTCGCATTGGTGCCTGCGCCAATCGCGTGTTCGTTGTAGTCCATGATTTCCACCGGAATTGGCAGGCCGGCCACCAGCGCTTCGAGTGCGCCGTTGCCCTTGCCCCGCCAGTGCAGGTTGGTTTCGCCCTGGCCTTTGCCGGACACTTCCACTTCTACGGCGCTGTGACCGTTTTCTTCCTGCAGACGATGGCTGACCAGCGCGTACGGGGTGTTTGCCTGCAAGTATTCGCTGATCAACAGCGAGTGGATCTGCTTGGCGGTCATTTCCAGGCCAAGGCGATCGGTTTCCCGCTGCACCACCTGGCTGAATTCGATCTGCATGCGACGCGGCAGGCTGATGCCATATTCCTGTTCCAGGAGGTAAGCGATACCGCCCTTGCCCGACTGGCTGTTGACGCGAATCACCGCTTCGTAGCTGCGGCCGATGTCCGCCGGGTCGATCGGCAAGTACGGCACTTCCCACAGTGCATCCGGTTTCTGCTGGGCGAAGCCCTTGCGGATCGCGTCCTGGTGCGAGCCGGAGAACGCGGTGTGGACCAGATCGCCGACGTAGGGGTGACGCGGGTGCACTTGAATCTGGTTGCACTCTTCGACGACTTTGCGCACGCCGTCGATGTCGGAAAAATCCAGCTCAGGGTGGATGCCCTGGGTATAGAGGTTCAACGCCACGGTAACCAGATCGACGTTGCCGGTACGTTCACCGTTACCGAACAGGCAACCTTCGACACGGTCGGCACCGGCCATCAGACCCAGCTCGGTGGCGGCGACGCCGGTGCCACGGTCGTTGTGCGTGTGCAGGCTGATGATCACGCTGTCACGACGGTTGATGTGACGGCCGAACCATTCGATCTGGTCGGCATAGATGTTCGGGGTGGCGCATTCGACGGTGGCCGGCAAGTTGAGGATCATCTTGTGTTCAGGCGTCGGGTTCCAGACTTCGATCACCGCGTCGCAAACTTCCTTAGCGAACTCGAGCTCGGTCGCGCTGAAGGTTTCCGGCGAGTATTCGAACGTCCATTGGGTGTCCGGCTGTTGCGCGGCGTACTTGACGAACAGTTTGGCGGCGTCGACTGCGATGGCCTTGATGCCTTCCTTGTCCTGATTGAACACAATCCGGCGGAAGGACGGGGAGGTCGCGTTGTACAGGTGAACGATGGCTTTCTTCGCCCCGCGCAGAGATTCGAAGGTGCGCTCGATCAAGTCTTCACGGCCTTGGGTCAGCACCTGGATGGTGGTGTCGTCCGGGATGTGGTTGCCTTCAATGAGCGTGCGCACGAAGTCGAAATCGGTTTGCGACGCGGCCGGGAACGAGGCTTCGATTTCTTTCACGCCGACCTGCACCAGGGTTTTCCAGAAGCGCAGCTTCTTGACCGCGTCCATTGGCTCGATCAGCGACTGGTTGCCATCGCGAAGGTCGGAGCTGCACCAGATCGGCGCCGCGGTGATGGTCTTCGACGGCCAGGTACGGTCTGGAATATCAATGGTCGGGAACGCGCGGTACTTCGAAGACGGGTCTTTGAGCATGCTCATCGGGAAATCCTTATTGTGTGGCCGAAAAAAGGCGGCCTGCCGGTGGATCAAATGTTCTTGGGGAAAAGCTCAGGGCGAGGTACCGCGATTCAGCCCGGCAGTCGTGCACTGACAAGGCACAGACTGCGATGCTGGCGAAGCTGGATGAGGGTGTGAGAGGTTTTCATGCCCTCAACCCTAACCGCGAGGCTGAAGGTTGGCAAGCAGTCGAAAAAAATTGAGAGAATTTCTGCTTTGATTGAGTTTAGTGAGATTTAATCGCGCCAAATTGCTCGTTATGCATTATTGATTGCGGCGATAGTTGAACGTCGGCAATTGTGGAAGGGTGGTGATACGGCTTCCGCTATCGTCGGAATGCCGCCCAGAGCAGGCTTGCTCCCACAGTGGTTCTGCGGCGTGTCACAAATCCCCTGTGAGAGCGGGCTTGCTCTGGGCGGCATTCCGACGAAGGGGGCCATCAGCTCCTCCCACTCTCTAAGGCTGAAAAGCCCCAATAAAAATCGCCGGATCCACCCGCGCATCATTCAGGCTGACATTCCAGTGCATGTGCGGCCCGGTCGCCCGGCCCGTGGCGCCGACTTTGCCGACCACACCGCCCCGGGCCATCTGCTGTCCAACCTTCACGTCGATCTTCGACATGTGACAAAACATGCTGATGAAGCCCTGACCGTGATCGACAAATACCGTGTTGCCGTTGAAGAAATAGTTGCCGATCAGGATCACCCTGCCCGCCGCCGGCGTCTTGATCGGCGTGCCGGCGGGTACGGCGAAGTCCAGCCCGGAGTGGGGATTGCGCTCTTCACCGTTGAAGAAGCGGCGCACGCCGAATTTGCTCGACAATGGACCTTTGACCGGCTTGTCCAGCAACAGATTGCTTGGGGTGTTCGGGCTGAAAGTGCGGTAAGCAGCGATCTGCACCGCCAGTTCCCGCTCGATGCGCTTGAGGTTGTCCGGATCGGGGTTGACCTGCTGGGTGTTTTTCAAGGTGATGCGTTGTTCCGGGTATTTCTTGGTCCCTACGGTGAAATTCAGCAGGCGACCACCGCTACTGATCTGCTGAGCGCCGGGTTTGACCGTTAGCGGTACGCCGACGATCGCCAGCCAGTTGTTCTGTTCCTTGACCACCAGCACCGGTTTGCCTTGATAGCTGGCTTTCGGCGGCTGAGCGGCGGCGCCGAGATCGACCACGGCCACACCGCCCGGCACCGGTTTGTTCAGCAGGCGGGTGATGTAGCTGTCAGCGTGGGCATTGAACGTCAGGCACAGCAACAACAACGGAGCAAGAAAACGCGGCATTGATCAATCCAGTAGAGAGAGGGTGACGGGCGTCAGGTGATTGTCTTCGACCCTGACGTGCAATTCGCCTTCGCCAAGGCGCGCTTTCAAGCGCTGGCCGTTGCGGGTTTGCGCAGCGCTGCGGATCGCATGGCCGCGCTCGTCGAGCAAAATGCTGTAACCGCGCGCCAGGGTCGCCAGCGGGCTGACCACTTGCAGTGTCTGCACCTGACTCTGCAGCTCCAGGCGCCGCGATTTGAGCCCTTCGCGCATGGCGCGAGGCAACCGCTCGGCGAGGCTGTCGAGGCGTTGACGGAGCATCGCCAGTTGCCGTCCCGGATGTTGCCCGGCGAGGCGGGTTTCCAGACGGATCAGGCGTTCGCGGCGAGTATTGAGGCTGCGCTCGAAGGCGCGACGCATGCGCATGTCCAGGTCATCCAGACGTTGCGCTTGCTGGCGCAGACGTTCACCGGGGTGGCGCAAACGACGGGCCATGCCTTCCAGGCGCAAGCGATCACGCATCAGGCGGTCGCGGATGCGCATGACCAAGCGGCGATGCAGGCTTTCGACTCGGCGCACCAGATCGCTGGAATCCGGCGCGAGCAGTTCGGCGGCGGCGGATGGCGTCGGCGCGCGAACGTCGGCGACAAAATCGCTGATCGATACATCGGTTTCATGCCCGACGGCGCTGACAATCGGCGTCACGCAGGCATCCACCGCGCGGGCTACGGCTTCTTCGTTGAAGCACCAGAGGTCTTCCAGCGAGCCGCCGCCACGGGCCAGGATCAGCGCATCGAAGCCACGGGCATCCGCCAGTTTCAGCGCGCGGACAATCTGCGCGGTGGCTTCGCGGCCTTGTACGGCGGTCGGGATCAGCGTCAGTTGCACCTGTGGCGCCCGACGTCGGAATACGCTGATGATGTCGCGAATCACCGCACCGGTAGGCGAACTGATGATGCCGATGCGCTGCGGATGAGCCGGCAGCGGCACTTTGCGTTCGGCACTGAACAGGCCCTCGGCACTGAGTTTTTCTTTGAGCGCATCAAAGGCCAGACGCAGGGCGCCATCGCCGGCCGGTTCCACGGTGTCGAGGATCAGTTGATAGTCACCGCGCCCTTCGAACAGCGAAACCTTGCCGCGAACCTTCACCGCCAGACCGTCCTTCAGTGCCTGCCGCACCCGCGCAGCGTTCTGCCGAAACAACGCGCAACGCACTTGGGCGCCGCTGTCCTTGAGGGTGAAATACACATGGCCGGATGCCGGGCGGGCGAGGTTGGAGATTTCGCCTTCGACCCAGATATTGCTGAACACGTCTTCCAGCAACACCCGCGCGCGGCCGTTGAGCTGGCTGACAGTGAGCACTTCACGGTCCAGGCCGAGTCTTGCAAAAGGATCTTTAATCATGGGACGCAGTTTAAAGGCAATCTCCTGTGCAATGCACGATCACCTGCAGTGGCTGCCGCAGGATGCGAGCTTTAAATCATGTTTGGCGCTGATCAGTGGCAGGCCCATGATGCGTCTGAGCCTGTTTGCTGATACGGATGTGTCGGCCAAGCTAACCTTATGGCTGTTGGCGGCGTATTTGTTGCCGGCGGTGATCTGATCGTGTGGAATTTGAGTACTTGACCTCAGAGTGCCAGCCTTTAAGCTGCCCGGCGCCAAACCTTGTGGGAGCGAGCCTGCTCGCGAATGGGGTGCTTGTGTCGACATCACTGTCAGAAGACGGAATGCATTCGCGAGCAGGCTCGCCCCACAAAGGTGTTCACTCAGTATTTGCAGGCCTTCACCATGAATTCGCAAAGCATTATCGTCCCGAAAATCTCCGAGTTACCCGTGCACGAACCTCGGGCGCGGGCGATCGTGCGTTGGCTGGCACGCAAGAACATCATCAAGGAAGAACTGAGCACCTGCGGCCGGACCGGCAATCGCATGGGCCACGCCATTGCTGACGGTGCCCGCGCGGTAGTGTTGCATCCGCAGGCGCTGCCGTTTGGCGAGCCGATCAATGGCCTGGAAATCATCACCAAACGTTGCATCTACACGCCGGCCAAGGGATTTCTGGGCGAGGCGGGCTGCGCAGAGTGTCGCAAGGAAGTCGGCGAAGCGTTGTTCGAAAGCCTGGAAGAGTGGATGCCCGGGCGCACCGACAATTTCACCTGTCCTGAATGCGGTCATGAAGATGACATCAACGGATTTCTGTTCCTGCAAGAGTGCGGGTTTTCCAACCTGGGGTTTATTTTCAACAACTGGGCGGAGGCGGGGTTCAAGCAGAGTTTTATCGACGAGTTTGCCGACTGGCTGGATCAGCCGGTGAGTTGGGTCAAGGTCGAACTCTAAACGCCGCATCCCCCACGTAGGAGCTGCCGAAGGCTGCGATCTTTTGATCTTGTTTTCAGAACCTTCAACGTCAAAAGATCGCAGCCTTCGGCGGCTCCTACACAGCATTCAATCCCCGTATATCAATACTGGCAATAATAGCCGGAGTTTTACATTGAACCCGAGGGGGTGTCTGACTATAATGGCGCGCTTCCATTTTCCCGCTCGGGAGCCCCCGCGATGCTGCGTATCAGCCAAGAAGCTCTGACATTCGACGACATTCTCCTAGTGCCCGGTTATTCCGAGGTGCTTCCTAACGAAGTCAGTCTCAAGACCCGCCTAACCCGTGGCATCGAGCTGAATATTCCTCTGGTTTCTGCCGCCATGGACACCGTCACTGAAGCCCGTCTGGCAATCGCCATGGCTCAGGAAGGTGGCATCGGTATCATCCACAAGAACATGACCATCGAGCAGCAAGCTGCCGAAGTGCGCAAGGTCAAGCGTTACGAAGCCGGCGTGGTCAAGGACCCGATCACCATCGAGGCCGATGCCACGGTGCGTGAACTGTTCGAACTGACTCGCCAGCACAACATCTCCGGCGTTCCGGTGCTGCACGATGGCGACCTGGTCGGCATCGTCACGTCTCGCGACGTACGTTTCGAAAACCGTCTGGAAGCCACTGTCCGTGAAGTGATGACGCCTAAAGAGCGTCTGGTCACGGTCAAGGAAGGCGCCGACAAGAACGACGTGCGCGAGCTGTTGCACAAGAACCGCATCGAACGCGTGCTGATCGTCGACGACAAATTTGCCCTCAAAGGCATGATGACCGTCAACGACATCGAAAAAGCCAAGGCCTACCCGCTGGCCAGCAAGGACGATCAAGGTCGTCTGCGCGTCGGCGCTGCAGTCGGTACCGGTAAAGACACCGGCGACCGCGTTGCGGCATTGGTCAATGCCGGTGTTGACGTGGTGGTGGTCGACACCGCGCACGGTCACTCCAAAGGCGTGATCGACCGCGTTCGCTGGGTCAAACAGAACTTCCCTGACGTACAAGTCATCGGCGGCAACATCGCCACCGGCGCTGCGGCCAAGGCCCTGGCCGAAGCCGGCGCTGATGCGGTCAAGGTCGGTATCGGCCCGGGCTCGATCTGCACCACCCGTATCGTGGCCGGTGTCGGCGTGCCGCAAATCAGTGCCATCGCCAACGTTGCCGCCGCCCTTGAAGGCACGGGCGTGCCGTTGATCGCCGACGGCGGTATCCGCTTCTCCGGTGACCTGTCCAAGGCCATCGTCGCCGGTGCTTCCTGCGTCATGATGGGCTCGATGTTCGCCGGTACTGAAGAAGCGCCGGGCGAGATCGAACTGTTCCAGGGTCGTTCGTACAAGGCTTACCGCGGCATGGGTTCGCTGGGCGCCATGTCCCAGGCTCAAGGCTCCTCCGACCGTTACTTCCAGGACTCCTCGGCCGGTGCCGAGAAACTCGTCCCGGAAGGCATCGAAGGGCGTGTTCCTTACAAGGGCACCCTGAGCGCCATCATCCATCAGCTGATGGGCGGCCTGCGGTCCTCGATGGGCTACACCGGCAGCGCCGACATCGAAGAAATGCGCACCAAGCCTGAGTTCGTGCGGATCACCGGCGCCGGCATGGCCGAGTCCCACGTTCACGACGTGCAGATCACCAAAGAAGCGCCAAACTATCGGGTCGGCTGACGCCGACAGCTATAAGCCACAAGCTAAGAGCTGCAAGCGGTACTGTGTTTACGCAGCTACCGCGCAGCTTCCGACTACTTGCAGCTTGCAGCTTGAAGCTTGCAACTGCTTTTTGAGTTCTTTCCCATGTCCCTCGACATTCACGCCCACCGCATCCTGATCCTCGATTTCGGTTCCCAGTACACTCAGCTGATCGCCCGCCGCGTGCGTGAAATCGGCGTGTACTGCGAACTGCATCCGTTCGACATGGACGACGAAGCGATTCGCGAATTCGCACCGAAAGGCGTCATCCTCGCCGGCGGTCCCGAGTCCGTGCACGAAGCCGACAGCCCTCGCTGCCCGCAAGCCGTGTTTGACCTGGGCGTACCGGTTTTCGGTATCTGCTACGGCATGCAGACCATGGCTGAACAGCTGGGTGGCAAGGTTGAAGGTTCCGAGTTGCGTGAGTTTGGTTACGCCCGCGTCGACGTGGTCGGCAAGAGCCGCCTGCTCGATGGCATCGAAGACCACATCGACGCGGACGGCCTGTTCGGCCTCGACGTGTGGATGAGCCACGGCGACAAAGTCACCCGCATGCCGCAAGACTTCCACATCCTCGCCAGCACCCCGAGCTGCCCGATCGCCGGCATGTTCAGCGATGAGCGCCGCTACTACGGCGTGCAGTTCCACCCGGAAGTGACCCACACCAAACAGGGCGGTCGCATCCTGTCGCGCTTCATCCTCGACATCTGCGAGTGCGAAGCGCTGTGGACGCCTTCGAAAATCGCTGAAGACGCCATCGCTCAAGTGCGCGCTCAAGTCGGCACCGATAATGTGTTGCTCGGCCTGTCCGGCGGTGTTGACTCCTCGGTAGTGGCGGCCCTGCTGCACAAAGCCATCGGCGACCAACTGACCTGCGTGTTCGTCGACAACGGTCTGTTGCGTCTGCACGAAGGCGAGCAAGTGATGGCCATGTTCGCCGAGAACATGGGTGTCAAAGTCATCCGCGCCAACGCTGAAGATCAGTTTCTGAACAACCTGGCCGGCGAGTCCGACCCGGAGAAGAAGCGCAAGATCATCGGCCGTACCTTCATCGACGTATTCGATGCCCAGTCGAACAAGCTGGACAACATCAAATACCTCGCCCAGGGCACCATCTACCCGGACGTGATCGAGTCGGCTGGCGCCAAAAGCGGCAAGGCCCACGTGATCAAGTCACACCACAACGTCGGTGGCCTGCCGGAAGAGATGAACCTGAAACTGGTCGAGCCATTGCGCGAACTGTTCAAGGACGAAGTCCGTCGTCTGGGCCTGGAACTCGGCCTGCCTTACGACATGGTCTACCGCCACCCATTCCCGGGCCCGGGCCTGGGCGTGCGGATTCTCGGCGAAGTGAAGAAGGAATACGCCGACCTGCTGCGTCGCGCCGACCACATCTTCATCGAAGAACTGCGCAAAGCCGACTGGTACCACAAGGTCAGCCAGGCGTTCGTGGTGTTCCAGCCGGTGAAATCGGTTGGCGTCGTCGGCGATGGCCGTCGTTACGCCTGGGTCGTCGCCCTGCGTGCCGTGGAAACCATCGACTTCATGACCGCGCGTTGGGCACACCTGCCTTACGAACTGCTGGAAACCGTCAGCGGCCGCATCATCAATGAAATCGAAGGTATCTCGCGCGTTACTTATGACGTGTCGAGCAAGCCGCCGGCGACCATTGAGTGGGAATGATCGACTGATCAGGCGCTGAAATGAACAGGCCGTGTGAAATTCGATTTCACACGGCCTTTTTATTATCAGTTACCCGAGACCCGAACCGATCTGAGCCCCATCAGCCGCAGCGCCGCCGCGAACTCTGCCAGATTGGCGTAGCGTCGACCGCTGACAGTTGGCCACGCGGGTCGCTCGATGTAGAGCATCCCGAGGTAGTGGCGGATTGGTGTGCGAACCAGCGTGCCGTCATTGCTACGATGGATGAGCGTGCTGTTTCCGTCGATATTCATGACCGTGCAATCGCCCGGGTCGAGCAAAGCTTTCTCCAGTGACTCGGCCAGGGTCACACTCGCCGGTGTATCCAGTTGCAGCCGCAAGTCGTTTTTAACGCTGGTCAGCGGTCGATTGAATTCATCGGTCGCAATGTACCCCGGATCGACTTCAATCCCTCGGGCCGTGCCTGCCGGCGCGCTCTCGATCCGCAGACTGATCCCGCCTTCCAGCTCGCTCACGCCAGGCACACCTTCCCAGATGGCTGAGTGGCTGTCGCCGACCAGTGCCACCCAGCGGTGAGCACCTCGGGCGAATTGATCGGCAACGATCACTTCATGCGCGAAAAAATTCATCATCTTCTGGCGGAAAGTGCTGGTGACACTCTGCATGCCATTGCTCCTGTAACTGGCCAGGCAATCAATGGCCTGGAGCCGGATATGGCTTTTTCGAGCCGCCTTGACCAGTTCCAGAAAGTTGAATTGCCCGCTGGGGTCAGTGCCATGTCCTGTGTCCAGGTTTTTCAGGTAACGCTCAAGCTCTTCAGACAAGGTGCCGGTGCGGTTGAAAGCGTCCAGATCGGCCTGGTGAAAGTCAGTCAGCAGGTGCTCCATGTACAGTGTCCTGACTTTCTGCTTGCTCAGCACTTCCATGTTTTCTATCAGAAACTGCTTGCTGCCGACGCTCGCGTGCTTCTCACCGACCACCAGCCCCGGTGCGCTGTTCAACAATTTTTTGATGATGTCTTTGTTGGCTGAGCGGGCTGGTAATTGCGGAATTTCGGCGCGGGGAGGCAAGGGACGCGACTCGAAGAAGGTTGTGGCGTCACGGTACAGCGTCTGCCTCATGGCCTTGAAGGCTTCGATCGGGTTGCTGCCATCAGGTTTGGCTGGCTGGAGCAGATAGTCCTTGAGTTCGTATTTGCTGCTGGTGCCCTGGGCGATGTTGTTGAGATCTTCGCGTAGAGCCTGAGGCATGTCGTAGAGGGTTGGCGGGCTGTCAATGTCCGGCAATGGTTCGCTGGCTCGGCCCCAAGGCCACAGCCCATCGAATTTGCCGCCACCCAATAGCCCGGGTCGCTGGATTGGCTGCCAGGTTCCCGCCTCGTCCAGGCGAATGGGCAAGTTTCGGTGGAAGGAGTAAGGGTTGCCCGGGTCGATGATGACCCAGGTGTTCAACTCATTGACATACCGCACCTGATAAAAGCTGTCGTCGATGCACACATAGTGGCCACCGCTGGACGGTTGGTAGATGCCCTGGTATTTGCCGTCGCTGGCCACCGGCTCCAGACCGTCCAGAATTTCATTGGTTTCGAACTCTGAAAGCAGTGCCTCTCCCTCTTTGGCATAAGCCGGGCCGGGGGCCAGCCGGGCGATAGCGGGAAGGCCCGACGAGTCATCGAGCACCGGCTCGGCAACGTCTTCCTGAACCGTGAAGGTTTCACTGGCTTCAGCTGCTTCAGCTAGCTCCGATGCCCCGCGCAGGAAGGGCAAGTTGAACAGGGTTTCGATGCCGCTTGAAATGGCTCCGACGACGCCGGCCCTGCGATCAGTCTTTGAACTGCCATTGACCGCTTGATCAATGTTCAAGCCCATCGAAGCGATGCCCGCACCTACCGCAGCCAGTGCCACCGGCCAGCCGACCACGGCCATTGAGCCAAAGACGTGGAGGAAGGCGTTCAGATAGCCAATCCACATCTTCTCGCGCAGTTCGCCATTTGAGTGCAATGACAAATCTGCATCACTGGCCATCCGTGACTTCACGGAATCTCGCAGCCAGCTGAAAACGTCGCCAGTGATGGGCCTGGTTTTCTGATTGATCAGATGGTGATCGCTTTTCCCCCAGTTTGAGTAGAGCAGGTCGATCATGGCGTTCAGGCCAATGTTACCGTCGTCCTGCTGCTGCGCGGCCAGGGGGAAATGCGCCATGAAACGGGCCCTGTTTTGCGCCTGATTGTTTTGTCCCAGAAGCCACCAATGCAGATCGGTGGGGCTCGCGAAAATATGGAAGCCGTCGACTTCACCCGGTGTATAGAGAATCTGCACGCCATGGCGGTCGGTGATACAGAGGATATCAGTGGCGGTGTAACCGCCGATATCCAGTGGGTAAACCAGCAGCTCAGCGTCAACTGACGCCTGCGCTTCGAGCATGGAGCGGCTGATCGGCCACGTGACATTGCCGGCAACGGCTTTGATCACGGTCTTGAGGTTGTCGTTGTTCAGCCGTGAGCCATCGTGTTCGTCCAGTGCCTGGGTCAAAAAGTTAAGCTTGGCAAGGGTTCGATAGTCCGCCGAATGAAGGGTCCAGAACCGCTGCATTTTTTGCCGATACAAATCGCTGAAGTTGATCGCCCAGAGATCGTTGATCACTTTGCTCGGGTACATGCGGACTTCGTTGGTTTCGTTGTATATGGCGGCGTCGGGGCCTTCGTTGTAGAAACCTCCATAGTTATCCAGCAGGTCCGCGTTGTCCTGGTCATGTGCGCGGAAGCGCTTGACCACCAATTGCGGCAAGGTGAGGGATTGCGAGGGTGTGGGATCGTGCTCCCACCCCAGAAATGCACGGGGGCTGCTGACCGACGTATTATTGAAGCGATGCCACCAGACCTGGCTCGGGTCTATGTTTTTGATCCCGTGCTTATCCAGAATACCCTGCGCGGCGTCATGCGCCATGGCGTGCAAATCGGGACAGGCGTCGGTGAAAGGCAATACCAGCGCCCTTAGCGCCAGTTCGTCCGCGGGGTCGGGAAGCAATAACGCCGGGGACAGGTTCAATGTGCTCAATTCTCGCTCCTTGAGAAAGTGAATGTCTGAGTTCAGTCAGGAATACGACTCTGTAACTCCAGGCCAAATGGAGCCATTTTCCCGGCCATTTGTTCAAGACTGACGAAAGCAACATCGTTCAAATCGGGCCAGTTGGGGTTATGGATTGAAAAGTGACCGTCTGCGGATTGTTGAACCGCCGTGCGAACAATCATTCCGAGTCGGCTGCGATGCAGTAGCGTGTAATTTCCAGCCGTTTTTTCGAACAGGAAATAGCCTGGATTAATAAGCAGAGTTTGAATCTTCTGCTCGCTCCAGATGACTGGCGATGCCGGGATCCGCAGGCGCAGATCGCCGTATAAAACGCCGGAATTACCCATCATGATGTCGCCTGGAAACGACTGTCCGGGCACTTCCACTCCCGGATCGATATCGACACCTGAGGTCTCTCCCGGATTGACTTCCTCTATCCGCAATCCGATGCCTCCCTGCATCTCACTGATGCCTGGTATCCCTCTGAACGTATTGATGTTTTCCGCCCCGCTCAATACAACCCATTTACCGGGGGAGTTATACGACCTATCAGTAATCATGATTTGATCGGCCAGGAAGTTGTTCCTCAACTGCTGTTGAGGCCCACGGTCCGGCGCTTTGTAACTGACCGCGCAATCGAGCGCCTGAATACGCACGCCGTTGTCTCTGGCCGTCTTGACCAACTGCAGCATGTCGAACCGTTCCGCCGGGTCTGTGCCAAGGCCGGACAGGTAGGTTTTCAGGTCCTGAGACATATCGCCGGTTTCGTAAAATGTATTGAGCTCGTACTGCGCGAAATCATTGAGCAAGCGGCGCACGTAGATCGTTTTAGCGTGTCGGGCCAGCGAGGGCATGTTTTCAATCATGAAACGCATGCTGGTAATGCGGTCAAAGGTTTCGCCAACCACCAGGCCAGGCGCCGCTTCGAAAATACGCGCTATGAGATCGTCCATTGGCATGGCTCGACTGATTACGGGCATCACAGGCCGCGGAGGCAAGTTGGCCCAGGGAGCCCCTGCAAGATATCTTTCGGCTGCCCTGATAAGGTTATTGAGCTGAGCCCGATAAGTGTCGTTGTAAGGGTCTATGCCTGCCTCGGTATCGGACAGATCCAGCGCCCAGCTTCTCAACGATGTCTGCAACCGCGGCGGCAGGTCATAATTGGTGCTCACCAGGCGAACCGCTCGAGCGCTCGACGGTTGCGGCGCCATGCCGGGCTCAGTGGACGGCAGCACGTCGGGCTCGACATCAACCGTGGCCGTACATCCCTTGCCCATGCATTGCCCACCGCCGTTGAGCCTCAGTGCGCGCATCCGCTCCCATCGGCCTTCGGCATTCAAGCGAACCGGCAACGAATGAGCGAACTGGTTGGGTCTTTCCGGGTCGACGATGGCCCAGTAACCGCCGCCTCTGGAGTCCTTGAAGTAACGCACGTAGTAGGCGTTGTCATCCAGCAGTATGGCGTAGGACGGGTCGCTATCGAGCCGGTGAATTCCCTCGAATTTGCCGGATTCGTTAACCACTGAACCGTCATCGAGGATTTCATTGCATTGATACCTGGACGGCACTTCAGGCGGTGCATTTGTTGCGGGCTCAACTGTGGCGGGCTCTGCGATGTTGACCGGCACACGGTCGCTCTCAACCGGCGTGTTGACCTCAGGCTTGACGCCGGTCTGCAAATCAGCCTCAGCCGGTTCGAAAAATTCCGTGAGCTCTGCCATCTCGGCGGCTTCAGCAGCTTCAACTTGCGCACCAATCTCCAGCGTTGCGCCAGTACCTTTGAGAAAGGGCACATTGAACAGGACATCTATACCATTGAGCACCGCGCCGATAACGCCTTGCTTGCGATCGGCGGCGGTTTTGCCATTCACTGCCTGGTCGATGTTCAGGCCCATGCTGGCGATGCTTGCTCCGATAACCGGCAGTGCGACAGGCCAGCCAACGGCCGCCATCGGGCCAAAGACTTTAAGGCCGGCGCTGAAGTAGCCGATCCACAATTTTTTGCGTAACTCGCCATTGGAGGTCAGCGACAGGCTGGCGTCCGCTGACATGGCGCTGCGGGTTGATTCGCGCAGCCAACTGAACGCGTCACCCTTTATCGCTTGGTTAGTCTGGTTGATCAGGCGGTGATCGGCCTTGCCCCAACCGCTGACCAGCCGGTTCATGATATCGCTGATGTTTTCCTCGATCTCGTGGCGATCAGACAAAGGAAAGTGGTCGAGAAATGTGCTGCGCGGCGCGTTTTCATTCATCTGCTGCAAAATCCACCAGTGCATGTCCGCTTCACTGTCCACGACATGAAACGCCTGCACTTCACCCGGCAGATACACGATCTGTCGGCCGCCAGGATCCACGATGCGTATAAGGTTGGTGGCGACGTGGCCGGCGACATCCAGGGCTCTCACGTCATTGCCTGCGGGGTGCATCGTTTTCAGCATTTTCAGGCTGACTGGCCAGCTGATGGGCCCTATGACCGAGTCGATGAGGCGTTGGAAGTCATCGCCACTGAGTTGCTTCTGTTCCAGCGCCTGAACGGCACAACTGAGAAAGTTGCACTTGGCCAGGGTGCGAAAATCGTCCGAAGATGTGCGCCAGAAATGGGCCAGCCGCTCTCGATACAGCGTGCTGAAATCCAGGTCCCAGAAGGCTTTCAAGACTTCGTTGCCGTGCAGACGGACCTCGTTGGTGTCATCGAAACTTTCAGCGTCGGGGCCGGCCGAGTAAAAACCGCTGTACAGGTCCAGCAGATCGGCATTGTCCTTGTCAGTGACGCGGAAACGGTGGATTACCAGTTGCGTGAGCGTCATTGATTCATAGGGTTTTTCGAAGGGATGTTCCCAGCCGGTGAACGACTTCGCGCTGCTTTGAGAGGTCTTGAATCGGTGAAAATAAACCTGGTCGGGATCAATGCCCTGAAGGCCTCTCCTGATGAGGAGGTCGCTGGCGACCTCATGCGCAACGTCCTGCAGGCTCGGGCAGGCCGGAATGAGCGTAGCCGCGATTGCCTTGAGCGCGGCCTTGTCCCGGGCATTCGGCAAGGGGTGGATTTCGGAAGAGTTCACGCTGTTCATCCTTGAGAAAATGGCCAATGAGCTTGGTCCATTCGCTTTCGGAGAATGCACTGCATATGTACCGCACAAGAGCGTTGAGTGTGTGTCAGCTCAGCGCCGTGCGACATCCGAAAAATAGAATTTGTCCAGGGTGTGTCGCGACTCCGTGTATTCGAATTGCCGACCATCCTGCAAGAATGTCTGATTGCTGACCACGATCACATGGCTCTGGTCGTCAAGGTCGAGGTGCTGCTGGTCTTCTCTGTTGCGCGGCACTGCTTCGATGGTGCGCCGGGCGTAGGCAATTTGCAGTTGCAGTTGCTGTTCGATGAAGGCGTAGATCGAGTGTTCGGCAATATCCCGCGTCAGGCCTGGAATCACGTCGCTGACGAAATGGTTGATGTCCAGAATGACGCGTTTCCCGTCGATCCTCCGCACCCGTTTGATCCGGGTGATCAAACTGCCTTCCTGCGCCTGAATATGTTCGAGCAACGGGCCCTCGAGCGGCAGCTGTTCGAACTCGACCACTTCGGTACTGACGTCATCGCCCAGCCCGGGTCCGGTTTCCTGAAAGCTGACGATGCCGCCCAGCTGAAGTTCGATCGGGCTGGTCGACAGCACGAAGGTGCCTTTGCCGTGAATTTTTTGCGCGAAGCCGCGCTCCTGAAGTTGCTCGATGGCCTTGCGCACGGTGCCGCGACTCGCCTGATAGCTGTCCATCAGTTCGGTCTCGGAAGGTAACCGCGCGCCGCGTTCCAGACGTTCGGTAGTGATACTGGCAAGCAGATCGCTGTAGATCTGGTTGTATTTACTCATGGGAATGGCTCTGTGCCGCATTGCTCGAGGTGTCGAACCTTAAGGGCAGGGTAGGCAATTGTCCATGCAGGTTTGGGCGACTTCTCTTTTATCAGTAGGAAAAGTCATCGCGTGATTTACGCGAAATAAACTAAATCATACTCGTCTGTACCAGTGGTTGATTAAACTCGTACAGACGAGTACTTTTCACGTCGGCGTGCTGCCAATAACAAAAACCCATAGCGGAAGAACAAGCATGAGCCACGACTATCCGAACATCGTCACCGCCTTGCTGCAAAGCCTCGGTGGCAGTGACAACATCGAGCAGGCCGCGCACTGCGTGACACGCCTGCGCCTGGCGCTGAAGGATTCAAATCTGGTGAACAGCGCCACGCTGAATCAGATCGATCTGGTCAAAGGCTCGTTCTTCACCGGCGGCCTGTTCCAGGTGGTCATCGGCCCCGGTGAGGTCGAAAAGGTTTACGCCGAACTGCGCCGTCAAACCGGTCTGGCGGCGGCAACCATCGCAGATGTCAAACAGAAAAGCGCCGACAAGATCAACCCGATGCAGCGGCTGGTCCGGGTTTTTTCCGATGTGTTCATGCCAATTCTGCCGGCGCTGATCATTGCCGGCCTGCTGATGGGTATCAACAACCTGATCGGCGCCAAGGGTATGTTCATCGAAGGCCTGACGCTGCTTGAGGCCTACCCGGCGCTGGACGGGTTGTGGAGCCTGATCAACCTGATGGCCAACACGTCGTTTGTGTTCCTGCCGGCACTGGTGGGCTGGTCAGCGGCCAAACGCTTTGGCGGCAGTGAAATCCTCGGCATCGTGCTCGGCTTGATGCTGGTGCACCCTGATCTGCTCAACGCCTGGAACTATGGCAAGGCCGTGGCCGGGCTGGACGGTCAGCGTCTGCCGTACTTTGACATTCTCGGGCTGTTCCAGATCGAGAAGGTCGGCTACCAGGGGCAGATCCTGCCAATTCTGCTGGCGGCCTACGTAATGAGCGTTATCGAGAAATGGTTGCGGGCGCGGGTGCCGAACGCAGTGCAGTTGCTGGTCGTGCCGATCACCACCATCGTTGTCACCGGCGTACTGGCGCTGGCCGTTATCGGTCCGGTGACGCGGCATCTGGGGATTCTGATCACAGAAGGCCTGGTCACGCTGTTCGAACTTGCGCCGATGGTGGGTGGGGCGATCTTTGGTCTGCTGTACGCACCGTTGGTGATCACCGGGATGCACCACATGTTCCTCGCGGTCGACCTGCAGCTTATTTCCACGCAAGGCGGCACGTTCATCTGGCCGATGATCGTGATGTCCAACCTCGCTCAGGGCAGTGCAGCACTGGCCGTCTTCTACATGGCCCGCAATGCGCGGGATAAGAGCATGGCATCGACTTCGGCAATATCGGCCTACTTCGGCATTACCGAACCGGCGATGTTTGGCGTCAACCTGCGCTACAAATTTCCGTTCTACGCAGCACTGACGGGTTCTGCGCTGGGTTGCATTTTTCTGTCATTGAACAGGATCCAGGCGTCAGCCATCGGCGTCGGGGGCTTGCCAGGCTTCATTTCGATTATTCCGCAATACATCCCGATGTTCGTGATCGGCATGGTGATTGCCATGGTCGTGCCGTTTGTACTGACCTGCGTGTTAAGCATGAAGATTGTCCGGCCCGGTTATCGGGTTGCCTGACAGACCGCCTTCGCGAGCAGCCTCGCTCCCACAGGATGAGCGCATTGCTGTGTGGTAGCGAGCTTGCTCGCGATAAGGCCCGGACGGGCAGCACAAAACTTACTGAAGGAATATCGCCATGCAAGACTGGCAACGCTCGGTGATCTACCAGATCTACCCGAAGAGCTTTCACAGCAGCGCCGGCAACCCCACCGGCGATCTGCTCGGGGTGGTCGCCAAACTCGATTACCTGCAGTGGCTGGGTGTCGACTATCTCTGGCTCACACCGTTTCTGCGCTCACCGCAGCGTGATAACGGCTACGACATCAGCGACTACTACGCCATCGATCCTAGCTACGGCAGCATGGCCGACTGCGAGTTGCTGATTGCCGAGGCCGGCAAGCGCGGCATCAAGTTGATGCTCGATATAGTGGTCAACCACACCTCCATCGAACACAGCTGGTTTCAGCAGGCCCGAAGCAGTCTCGACAACCCTTACCGCGACTTCTATATCTGGCGCGATCAGCCGAACAGCTGGGAATCCAAATTCGGTGGTTCGGCCTGGGAGTACGAAGCGCAGACCGGTCAGTATTATCTGCATTTGTTTGATCACACCCAGGCCGATCTGAACTGGGAAAACCCTCAAGTACGCGCCGAAGTGTTCAGGATGATGCGGTTCTGGCGCGACAAAGGGGTCGGAGGTTTTCGTCTGGACGTGATCAACCTGATCTCGAAACCGATGGATTTTCCGGACGATGAAAGTGATGGTCGGCGCTTCTACACCGACGGCCCGAACGTCCATCAATATCTGCAGCAAATGCACCGCGAAGTCTTCGCCGGCCATGACCTGATCAACGTCGGCGAGATGTCATCGACCAGTCTTGAACACTGCATCCAGTATTCACGGCCGCAATCAAAAGAACTGTCGATGACATTCAACTTCCATCACCTGAAAGTTGATTACCCGAACCTGCAAAAGTGGGTTCGCGCTGACTTTGATTTCCTGGCGTTGAAGCGCATTTTGTCCGACTGGCAAACCGGTATGCAGGCTGGCGGCGGGTGGAACGCATTGTTTTGGTGTAACCATGACCAGCCGCGCGTGGTTTCGCGTTTCGGCAACGACGGCGAGTACCGCGCACTCTCGGCGAAGATGCTCGCCACTGCGCTGCATTTTCTCCAGGGCACGCCCTTCATTTACCAGGGCGAAGAGCTCGGCATGACCAACCCGGGTTTCGATCACATCGATCAATACCGCGATGTGGAGACGCTGAACATCTTTCGACTCAAGCGCAGCGCGGGGGCCAGTGATGCCGATAACATGGCGGCGATCATGCAGAAATCCCGTGATAACAGCCGCACGCCAATGCACTGGAACGCCGAGGCGACTGCCGGTTTCAGCGTGGCGCAACCGTGGATCGGCGTGCCGGCGAATGTCGCGCAGATCAATGTCGCAGCGCAGCTCGACGACCCCGATTCGGTGCTGCATCACTACCGCCAGTTGATCGCATTGCGTCGCACCGAGGCGCTGATGTCGGACGGCGTCTACCGGCAAATTCTGCCGGAGCACACGCAGATCTGGGCGTATGCGCGCGAGGGCGATGGAGAACGTTTGCTGGTGCTGAACAACTTCTACGGTTCGCCTTGTGAAGTGCTTTTGCCGCCTGAAATGCTCAGCGAATCGATGACGCAGCGCTTGGTCATCAGCAACTATCCGGATTGTCCTCAACGCAGAAGGCAGATCGTATTAAGACCTTACGAGTCTTTGGTCTTGCACATGACCGAATGATCCACCGCTAAAGAACAACAACTTTAAAAAACACGCAGAACGCTGCGCGGGGGATTTTTGCGCGTCGATTTTGCTGCTGCACACAATAAAAATAATGGAGTGGCTCATGAGCAGAACAATAAAACTTGGCTTCGCAATTGCCGGCGTATCCCTCGCAATGCCATTTACCGTCGAAGCGCTGGAGTTTGGTGGCTACTTGCGTAGCGGTGTCGGGACCTCGGTAAACGGTAGTTCTCAATCGTGTTTTCAACTGCCGGGGGCGCAAACGAAATATCGTTTGGGTAATGAATGCGAGCAGTACGGCGAACTCGAACTGCGCCAGGATTTAGTCACCCTGGATGACGGCTCGACACTCAGCGTCGACGGTATGGCTTCGCTGTATAACCAATACGATCGCAGCCTGACGTTCAAAGGCGATACCGGTTCGGTCCGTATGCCGCAGTTGTACGCGCAATGGTCAAACATGCCTGCTTTCAATGGCGGCTCGTTGTGGGCGGGGCGACGTTATTACAAGCGCAACGATATCCACATCACCGACTTTTATTACTGGAACCAGAGCGGCACGGGTGGCGGTATCGAGGACGTACTGATCGGCGGTCTGAAATATAGCTACGCCTTCTCACGCAAGGACAACCTGTATCAGAAGGACTCCATCAATCGACACGATTTCAATGTGGGCGGTTTCGATACCAATGCCGGCGGAGAGCTGGAGTTCGGCCTGAGCTATATCGACAAGCCCGATCGCCGCGATACACACCGGGGCTGGGCGATCAGCACTCAGCATGTGCAACAGGGATTTCTGGGCGGCAAGAACAAACTGGCCTTTCAGTACGGCGAAGGGCCCGGCACCGGGCTGGGCTATACCGGTAATGTACGACTGGATGACAGCAATAGAAGCTATCGGATTGTAGAGTTCTTCGATTGGCAGACAACGCCGCGATTCGGCGGACAGTTTCAGGCGGTTTATCAGAAAGACATTCGAGCGGGCGGTCGCGATCAGAACTGGATGTCCCTCGGCGTGCGTCCCACGTATGCGCTGAGCGAGCAGTTCAAACTGGTCACTGAACTGGGTCATGATCAGGTCGAGGCCGCGGGTGGCACGCGCAAGCTGAGCAAGTTCACCGTGGCGCCAACCTGGTCGCCCAAGGGCCCGGAATTCTGGGCACGGCCCGAGGTACGGTTGTATTACACCTACGCCACTTGGAACCAGGCTGCCAAACGAGCGGCCAATGAGCTGGCGAAAGGATCGGCTTTATCCGACACCGGCGCATTCGGCCGCGCGCGCCACGGTGCGAATGTCGGTTTGCAGGTTGAGTACTGGTGGAAATAATGCCCAATCAATCAGACGCCTCGAGATCGCAAGTCTCTTCAAAGAACACAACCCCAGGTGATGTCATGGCCACGCCCCAACCCTTGCAACTGCTCGCGCCACTGTCCGGCCTGCTTATGCCTCTGGATCAAGTGCCCGACCCGGTGTTCTCCAGTCGCGTGATTGGCGACGGGTTGTGTATTGATCCGACCTCGCAGACGTTGTGCGCCCCGATGGCTGGCGTGATCAGCAATGCGCCGGCCAGTGGGCACGCCATCAGCATCACCGACGACAATGGCGTACAGGTTTTGCTGCACGTCGGGCTCGACACGGTAAAACTCGCCGGCACAGGCTTCACGCGTCTGGTCGAGGAGGGTCAACGGGTCACGACCGGCCAGGCGCTGATCGAATTTGATGCCGATTACATCGCCCTGAATGCGCGCAGCCTGCTGACATTGATGCTGGTGGTCAGCGGCGAGGCGTTCACCTGGCTGGCACAGGACACTGGCCTGGTGGAATGTGGTCAGCCACTGATCAATTTGCAACCTGTGGCGCCAGTCACGCAGGCTCTGCTGCCGGAGGAGGGAACATCTCTGACTTCGATGTCGGTGACACTGCCAAACCCGAACGGCTTGCACGCACGACCGGCCGCTGTTTTTGCCCAAGCGGCGAAGGGTTTTTCAGGAAACGTTTACCTGCACAAAGGGCAACACAAGGCTAACGCCAAATCCGTGGTGGCGATCATGGCGCTGCAGACGGCTTTCAACGACATCGTGCACGTGAGCGCGACGGGCACCGACGCCGACAATGCGATCAGGACGCTGCCGCGGCTGCTCGCTGCAGGGTGCGCTGAAGTGACCACCGTCGCACCGGTCGCAGTGAAGACACTCAAGGATTCATCGCCGACAGTGCTGCGCGGTATCTGTGCTTCTGCGGGTTCGGCGTTTGGCCAGGTGGTGCAAATTACGGAAAGTACCTTTGAGGTCAATGAGTTCGGTGCAGACTTGCAGACCGAGCGGGACCATCTTTCCCGTGCCCTGATTGCTGCGGATGTGGATTTGCACCTGCTGTCGCAGGCAAAAACCGGAGAGCCTCAGGCCGATATTTTCAAGGCGCATCAGGAGTTGCTTCAGGACCCGAGCCTGCTGGATCAGGCACATACCCTGATCGGCGAGGGCAAGAGCGCCGCGTTCGCCTGGCGTACGGCTACCGAAACGACGGCTGCACTGTTCATGAATATGGGCAGTCCGTTGCTGGCCGAGCGCGCCGCCGATCTGGCGGATGTCGGCCAGCGTGTACTCCAACTGGTTCTCGGCGTGCAGGATCACGCGATGGACCTGCCCGACGGGGCGATCGTTATCGCCGAGCAGCTGACACCGTCCCGCACCGCTGCGCTGGACACGCGCAAAGTGCGAGGGTTTGCCACAGTCGGTGGTGGCGCCACCAGTCACGTCGCGATTCTCGCGCGGGCGGCCGGACTGCCGGCGATCTGCGGCTTGCCGGTGCACGTGCTGACGCTGGCCACCGGTACGCGAGTGTTGCTCGACGCCGACAAGGGCGAGCTGCATCTTGATCCGGAAATCGCGGCCATCGAGCAGCTGCAAGCCCTCCGTCAGCAACAACAGCAACGTCAGCAGCAGGCGCTGGCCAATGCTTCGCTGCCAGCCTGTACCCGTGACGGTCATCGCATCGAAGTGACGGCCAACGTTGCCTCACTGAGCGAAACCGAACAGGCCGTTTCCCTGGGCGGTGAGGGCGTAGGTTTGCTGCGTTCGGAGTTCCTGTACCTGGACCGCAACCACGCGCCCAGCCATGATGAACAAGCCGCCACCTACGGCGCGATCGCCCGGGCACTGGGCCCAATGCGCAATCTGGTGGTCCGCACGCTGGACGTCGGCGGTGACAAGCCACTGGCGTACATGCCGATGGAGCGGGAAACCAATCCGTTTCTGGGTATGCGCGGGATTCGCCTGTGTCTTGAGCGTCCGCAGTTACTGCGTGATCAATTCAAGGCCATCCTCGCCAGCGCCGGTCTGGCCCGTTTACACATCATGTTGCCAATGATCACGCAACTCTCGGAGCTGCGCACGGCTCGGCAGCTGCTGGAAGAAGAGGCGCAGGCGCTCGGCCTCGCGCAACTGCCGCAACTGGGGATCATGATCGAGGTGCCTGCAGCCGCGCTGATGGCGGATCTGTTTGCGCCCGAAGTGGACTTCTTCTCGATTGGCACCAACGATCTGACCCAGTACACCCTGGCCATGGACCGCGATCACCCGCGGCTCGCAAGTCAGGCCGACAGTTTCCATCCGTCCGTATTGAGATTGATCGCCTGTGCGGTAAAGGCAGCGCACGCTCACGGCAAATGGGTCGGCGTATGTGGCGCGCTCGCTTCGGAAACCCTGGCGACACCGTTGTTGCTCGGGCTCGGGGTGGATGAGCTATCGGTAAGCGTGCCGCTGATTCCTGCGGTCAAAGCCGCCGTTCGCGAGGTGAATCAACTGGACTGTAAGGCTATCGCCGAGCAAGTGCTCGGCCTGGAAAGTGCAGAACAGGTGCGCGAGGCGTTGCGGATTTATCACGAGGCAACGGTCGATACTTCACAGTTTCTGGAGGGCTGAAAATGTTCGAGAAAATGCAGCGGGCGTTCTGGAAGGCGTTGACGCCGGATCTGGTGGTGGATGAGTCGCAGGAGACCGCGCCGCCGATGTCTGGCCTCGTGCCGCAGATTGTGGCGGCGTTGGGGGGTGTCGATAACCTCAAATCGCAGCAACCTGTGGCGCTGACCAGGGTTCGCGTGGAGTTGCGTGATGTGGCGCGGATGGATCGACAGGCTTTGAGTCTGGCCGGTGTGCCGGCAGTCATGACCCTGAATGACGGCATTGTGCATCTGATCGCCGGCCACGCGCACTGATCGTTCTGCTGTGAACAGGTCTTGCTGTGGCTAAGAGGCTTGGCGAAACTTCGCAGCGTTGTGTTCGGCTGCGCGGCAGCTTGAAAACGGCTGACGCGGCTCGGCTGGAAGGATGCCGAGGCCGCTTCGCGCCCCAACGGGGGCAAGCCCCCTCGCCACAGTGGGTGTACCAGACCGATACCCTGCGGCCATCCGCCGCCCCACCCTTACTGTTTCTCAACTGCGGGTGTATCGTATTCGCCTTTTACAGGCCCACGGGCCTGATGTTGATTCGTGAGGTAGTTGAGTTCATGTCCTTTACCCGTCGCCAAATCCTCGGTGGCCTGGCCGGTCTTGTTGTCGTTGGCGTCGGAGCGGGGGGCGCCTCGCGGTATTGGCTGGGCAAGATGGCCGATGCGGACGCCGGTCACGACTATGAACTGATCGCCGCACCGCTGGATGTCGAACTGGTCGCCGGGCACAAGACGCCGGCGTGGGCCTTCGGGCCGTCGGCGCCGGGCACCGAGTTGCGCGTGCGTCAGGGCGAATGGCTGCGGGTGCGATTCATCAATCACTTGCCGGTCGCCACCACCATTCATTGGCACGGTATCCGCTTGCCGTTGGAAATGGACGGCGTGCCTTACGTTTCTCAACTGCCGGTATTGCCCGGTGAATACTTCGATTACAGATTCCGTGTGCCGGACGCCGGCAGCTACTGGTATCACCCACACGTAAACAGCAGCGAAGAACTCGGTCGCGGGTTAGTTGGCCCGCTGATTATCGAAGAGCGCGAGCCCACCGGTTTCAAGTACGAGAAAACCCTGAGTCTGAAAAGCTGGCACGTCGATGAAGAGGGCGCGTTCGTCGCGTTCAGCATTCCCCGAGAAGCGGCGCGCGGCGGCACCGCCGGGCGGCTGTCGACCATCAACGGCGTGCCGGTGCCGGTGATTGATTTACCCGCCGGGCAGATCACCCGCGTTCGCTTGCTCAACCTCGACAATACCCTGACTTATCGTCTGAACATTCCCGGCGTCGAAGCGCAGATCTACGCGCTGGACGGCAACCCGATCGAGCCGCGCCCGCTTGGCAAGGAATACTGGCTTGGCCCCGGCATGCGCATTTGTCTGGCGATCAAGGCGCCGGCGGCTGGCGAGGAATTGTCCCTGCGTAACGGCCCGGTGCGCCTGGGCACGTTGCGCTCGGTCGCCAACAGCGAGGCGCCAACTCAATGGCCGCCGGCTTTGCCGGCCAATCCGGTAGCCGAGCCGGACCTGGCCAATGCCGAGAAACTCAACTTCAATTTCGAATGGGTCGGCTCGGTGTCGGTCAACGTCGACAACGGCAAGCCGCCGAGTCTGTGGCAGATCAACGGCCAGGCTTGGGATATCACTGACAAGACCTGCGCCGACCGCCCCATCGCAAAACTCGAGAAGGGCAAAAGTTACATTTTCGAATTGAAGAACATGACTCAGTATCAGCACCCGATTCACCTGCACGGCATGAGCTTCAAGGTCATCGCCTCGAACCGGCACAAGGTGATCCCGTATTTCACCGACACCTATTTGCTGGGCAAGAATGAGCGCGCGCAAGTCGCGTTGGTGGCGGATAACCCGGGCGTGTGGATGTTCCATTGCCATGTTATCGACCACATGGAAACCGGCCTGATGGCCGCCATCGAGGTGGCGTGATGCGGCAGATTCGACCCGCAGCGATCATCGACCGCAGTCGTGATCGAGATTTCATGCGCGAAGCCCTGACGCTGGCGGCACAAGGCGCAACGCTGGGCGAAGTGCCGGTGGGTGCGGTGCTGGTGCAGGATGGCGAGATCATCGGTCGCGGTTTCAATTGCCCGATCAGCGGCCACGACCCGAGCGCCCATGCGGAAATGGTCGCGATTCGTGCCGCTGCCTTGGCTGCCAGCAATTATCGTTTGCCGGGTAGCACCCTCTACGTGACGCTTGAACCGTGCAGCATGTGCGCCGGGCTGATCGTGCATTCACGGATTGCGCGAGTGGTGTACGGCGCGCTGGAGCCCAAGGCCGGGATCGTGCAGAGTCAGGGGCAGTTTTTTACCCAGGGTTTTTTGAATCACCGGGTGTTGTTTGAGGGGGGGGTGTTGGCGGAGGAGTGCGGGGCGGTGCTGAGCGAATTCTTCAAGGCCCGGCGGGCCAGACCAACAGACCAGACCTAAACCCAATGTGGGAGCGAGCCTGCTCGCGATGCGGTGTGTCAGCCAACATTTTGTTGGATGTGAAACAGTCATCGCGAGCAGGCTCGCTCCCACAGTGGAATCTCCATTGGCCGGGTGATCGGTGTTTATTTGCGCGCCACGATAACGGCACGCATCGGCGCCGGTAATCCCTCAATGGTCTTGCTGTGATCCTCGGGATCGAGAAAATCACTCAGCGACTGAAACTTCATCCATTGCGTCCCGCGCTGTTCCTCGACCGTGGTCACGCTCACATCCACACATCGCACATCCGTAAACCCGGCGCGGCGCAGCCATAGCATCAGCGCAGGCACCGACGGCAGGAACCACACGTTACGCATCTGTGCATAACGGTCTTCCGGCACCAGCACCTGCTGCTGATCGCCTTCGATCACCAGGGTTTCCAGCACCAGCTCGCCACCCTTGACCAGGCAATCCTTCAGCGCCAGCAAGTGCTCGATCGGTGAGCGACGATGGTAAAACACGCCCATGGAAAACACCGTGTCGAAGCCTTCGAGTTCCGGCGGCAGGTCTTCGAACGGGAAGGGCAGATGCCAGGCGTTCGGTTCGGACAGGTAACGTTGAACCGCCTGGAACTGGCAGAAAAACAGCCAGTTCGGATCGACCCCAATCACGCTGTCGGCCCCGGCGCCGAGCATGCGCCACATGTAATAACCGTTGCCGCAGCCGACATCGAGGATGCGTTTGCCCTGCAGATCCAGGTGCGGCGCGACGCGTGACCATTTCCAGTCGGAACGCCATTCGGTGTCGACGTGCACGCCAAACAGATCGAATGGGCCCTTGCGCCATGGCGACAAGCCCATCAGCGCGCTGTGCATTTGCGCGCGGGTTTCTTCGTCGCAATCGGTGTCCAGCTTCAGGCCGTTGAGCAGGTCGACTTCGCTCGGCTGAATCTTCGGCAACGCGTCCAGCGCACTTTGCCAGCGCTCCAGATCGCCGTGACCTTTTTCCATTTTCTTGTCGAGCTGCGCTTGCAGGGTGTTAGCCCACTCGGCCAGCGGTGTGCCGGCCAGACGGCGGGCGAGGGGGGACAGATCAATCATGGCAAGGCAATCAACGAGGCAAAGTTAAGACACTGAAACCACGGCACGACTTTCGAAAAACCGGCCGCCAGCAGGCGCTCGCGGTGTTCTTCGAGGCTGTCGGGTTTCATGACGTTTTCGATGGCGCTGCGCTTCTGGGCGATTTCCAGTTCGCTGTAGCCGTTGGCGCGTTTGAACGCGACGTGCAGATCGGTCAACAGCGCCTGTTCTTCAGGGTCGGTGAAGCGCAGTTTTTCCGAGAGAATCAGCGCGCCGCCAGGTAGTAGCGACTGACGGATACGCGCGAGCAACGCAGTACGCTGATCGGGGGCGATGAATTGCAGGGTGAAATTCAGCGCCACCACCGAGGCCGGCTGGAACTGCAGGGCCAGAATGTCGCCTTCGATCACTTCGACGGGCAGCAGCTCCTGGAACATCGAGTCCTGGCCGTTGAGGTATTCGCGGCAGCGCTCGACCATCGCCGCCGAGTTATCCACAGCGATGACGCGGCACCCGTCGGTGCGTACGTGACGGCGCAAGGCCTGAGTCACCGCGCCCAAGGACGAGCCGAGGTCGTAGAGCACGCTGTTCGGCTGGGCAAATTGTGCCGCGAGCACGCCGAGGTTTTCGACGATGGTCGGGTAACCTGGCACCGAGCGTTTGATCATGTCCGGAAACACCCGCACCACGTCTTCGTTGAAGGCGAAGTCAGGCACCTGGGCCAAAGGCTGGGCGAAAAGGCGATCGGGTTCTTTGCTCACGGCGGTTCCGGCGGCTTTGGTGGAAAGGGCCGGCATTTTAGCCAAGTTGGCGCTGGTATGCGCGGGTTGTCTGATAAACCGCTTCCGTAGCGTTAGCAAGTCTGTAGCAGCTGCCGAAGGCTGCGTCCGGCCGCAAGGCCGTTGTGACTTTCCACCACGTCACTTCAGGTCTATCGAGGTCATGCAGGGCGAGGGCTTCGCCCTCGGACGCAGCCTACGGCAGCTGCTACAGAGTGCGGTGGTTTTGCTTTTTTAGATCGAACGCCGACGCCGTGATCGCCCATTGTCCCAACCAGTAGCTGAGGATAATCACGTAGGGCGCGGCATGGAACGGTGCTACAAAACGGTCGATGCCGATCACACTGTCGGAAAATACAAAGGCCAGTGCGCCAGCCGCTGCCAACCACGCCGAACGCTTGGGCACGTCGGTGCCCAGCCGTGCCAGCGCGCGCCAGAGCATTGTGCTGATGGCCACACCGTAAATAATCACCGGAACCAGTAGTGGACCGAGATCATTGGCAATCAGGATGCCCAGCAATAAAGTCCCTACGCCGCAAGCGATGAGCAGCGGCAACACTGCCAAGCGCCGGCAATCACTCAAATAGGCTTTCAGGTAAGCCAGATGAGCGACCAGAAACGCTCCCAGCCCGAAGACAAATAAATCCCCCGGCCATGCCAGAAGCACGTCACCCAGCAGGGAAAAGATCAGGCCCAGGCTGATCCAGCGCCGATAGTCGCTGGCCGGAGCGTCGTGCAGCCAGCCGAGCAAGGCCAGCACCGGCAGCGGCTTTACCAGCAGGCAAAGCAGCGTGGCGTGCACGGTCAGGCCGTAGATAAAAGTTACTGCCCCCATCAACGCCAGGATCAGCCAACCCACGATCAGTTCACCGAAATGGCACAGTCGAATGTTTCAACCGGCAACACTTCCGGCGCCCACGGTTGCTGCGACGTCAGGCGCAAACGACCGTTACCGGAAGCGAATGCCTGAAAGCGCCAGGTGGAGACGCCGGCAGCGCCAACGACACCGGCGTCTTCCGGATTGCGATAAACCTCTGGTCCTAACGCATGCAGCACGCCACCGGCCGAGTCCTGAATGGCCCAGCGATAGCCCGTGGTCGGATTGCTGGGCAGCGTCAATATCAGGTTTTGACCGTTGCGCATTTTCAATGGGCACGCGCTCTGTTTTTCCACGGTCAGGTTTTGTTTCGATGGCGAGGCGCAACCCGCCAGCAAGACGAGGGCGATAGGGACCAGCAGGCGGGTGGGGGACATGGGATCAGCGGCTCCGGATGTTCACGACGAACGGCGAGCATAACCGAAGATGAGACAAATTGTGACGGCGCCTTGGTCAGGGGTGACTGCGCAGCCGCCATCGCGGGCAAGCCCGGCTCCTACAGGGATTGGCGGTGGAGGACCATGCGCGTTTCAACTGTAGGAGCGAGTCTGGTCTGGGCGGCATTCCGACGAAAGCTATCGAGCAGGCACTGAATCCCTGTCAGAACAGTATCTTCGCCACATCCGCAAAGCGCTTGGCAAAGTGCACGGTTATCCCTTCCTTCAAATAATCCGGCAATTCATCAAAGCTGCCACGGTTCGGCTCCGGCAGTATCAATTCAAAGATCTTCTGCCGCCGCGCTGCAATCACTTTCTCGCGCACACCTCCGATCGGCAGCACGTGACCGGTGAGCGTCAGTTCGCCGGTCATGGCCACGCCTTTTTTCGGCGCCTGGTTGCGGGCGAGGGAGAGCAGGGCGCTGGCCATGGTCACGCCGGCGCTCGGGCCGTCTTTCGGTGTGGCGCCTTCAGGAACGTGCAGGTGGACAAAGGCTTCGTCGAAGAACTTCGGATCGCCGCCGAACGATTTCAGGTTCGAGCTGACGTAGCTGTAGGCGATTTCCGCCGACTCTTTCATTACATCACCGAGTTGCCCGGTGAGTTTGAAGCCACGGTTCAGGGTGTGGATACGCGTTGCTTCGATCGGCAGTGTTGCGCCGCCCATGCTGGTCCAGGCCAGGCCCGTAATAACGCCGGTGCCGGACAGTACTTGTTCGTTGCGGAATACTGGGTGGCCGAGGGAGGCTTCAAGGTCTTTTGGCGCAATTTTGATCACGGCTTTCGGCTCGTCGATCAGCTTCACTACGGCTTTGCGCACCAGTTTGCCCAGCTGTTTCTCTAGCTGACGCACGCCGGCTTCCCGGGCGTAACCGTCGATCAGGGCTTTCAATGCGCTGTCGCTGATTGCCAGACTGCCTTTCGAGACGCCGGCTTTTTCGAGCTGCTTGGGCCACAGGTGGCGTTTGGCGATGGCGATCTTTTCTTCGGTGATGTAACCCGACAAGCGAATGATTTCCATCCGGTCGAGCAACGGCCCGGGGATCGAGTCCAGGGTGTTGGCGGTGCAGATGAACAGCACTTTGGACAGGTCCATGCGCAGGTCGAGGTAGTGGTCGAGGAATTCGACGTTCTGCTCCGGGTCGAGGGTTTCCAGCAGCGCCGACGCCGGATCGCCCTGGTAGCTCTGACCCATCTTGTCGATCTCGTCGAGCATGATCACCGGGTTCATCACTTCAACGTCTTTCAACGCCTGCACCAGTTTGCCCGGTTGCGCGCCGATGTAAGTGCGGCGGTGGCCCTTGATCTCGGCTTCATCGCGCATGCCGCCCAGGCTGAAGCGGTAGAAGGGGCGGCCGAGGGATTCGGCGATGGACTTGCCGACACTGGTTTTACCCACGCCCGGAGGGCCGACCAACAGCACGATCGAGCCGCTGATTGCGCCTTTGTAGGCACCCACAGCGAGGAACTCAAGGATGCGATCCTTGATGTCATCCAGGCCGGCGTGGTGTTTATCGAGCACTTTGCGCGCGTGTTTGAGGTCCAGTTTGTCATCACCGTAGACGCCCCAAGGCACCGAGGTGGCCCAGTCGAGGTAATTACGGGTGACCGCATACTCTGGCGACCCGGTCTCGAGGATCGACAGCTTGTTCATTTCTTCTTCAATGCGTTTGTGTGCCTGGGGCGACAGAACCTTGCCTTCCAGGCGCTGCTCGAACTGCTCGATGTCGGCGCTGCGGTCGTCCTTGGTCAGGCCGAGTTCCTGCTGGATGACCTTGAGCTGTTCCTTGAGGAAGAATTCGCGCTGATGTTCGCCGATCTTGCGGTTCACTTCAGCGGAGATTTCTTTTTGCAGGCGTGCGACTTCGACTTCCTTGCGCAGCATCGGCAGGACTTTTTCCATGCGCTTGAGCATCGGCACGCAGTCGAGCACTTCCTGCAGTTCGTTGCCGGTGGCCGAGGTGAGCGCGGCGGCGAAGTCGGTCAGCGGTGACGGGTCGTTGGGGCTGAAGCGGTTGAGGTAGTTCTTCAGCTCTTCGCTGTACAGCGGGTTGAGCGGCAGCAGTTCCTTGATCGCGTTGATCAGCGCCATGCCGTAGGCCTTGACCTCATCGGTCGGCTCGGTGGGCTGGTGCGGGTATTCGACTTCCACCAGATACGGCGGGCGATGGTGCTTGAGCCAGGTGCGAATGCGTACGCGGGTCAGGCCCTGGGCGACAAATTGCAGTTTGCCGTTTTCGCGGCTGGCGTGGTGCACCTTGACCAGTGTGCCGTAGAGAGGCAGGGCGGAGGTGTCGAAATGGCGCGGGTCTTCCTGGGGGGTGTCCATGTAGAACAGGGCCAGGGAGTGGTGTTCGGATTTGCTGACCAGGTCGAGGGTTTCGGCCCAGGGTTCTTCGTTGACGATGACCGGCAGGACTTGCGCCGGGAAGAACGGGCGATTGTGGATCGGGATGATGTAGACCTTGTCTGGCAGGTTTTGCCCGGGCAGGGCCAGGCCTTTGCCAGTGGAGGAGTGTTCGGCGTTTTCGGGGTCGGCGTATTCGCTCAGGTCTTCGGGCAATTCTTGCTGGTCGCTCATGGGGCACCTGCACAATGGAGTATGGCTCTTAGATGGGGCGGGTCGGGGGTGGTTTCAATGGTCGTCGATATTTCGGGGTGTGTTTTGGGCGCGGCGGCCTCTGGGACCAGAGCAGTGAATGCTCGCGCGGCCCCCTGTCAGTTCGGCTAGTTGTGAGCTTCGAAATCAGGGTTGATGATTGTAAATCATGCATGGAGAGCAGATTTATGGTGACCAAAACTTCATTGAGCTACGACGCACTGGATAGGCTTGTCTGCACTGCCTCGACTGGCGACGTGACAATTCGCAGTTTTTACAGTCGTGACCTTCTTGATATTGAAGTGCAGGGTGATAACGGCCTGCGCATTGTCAGGAGTAACGATTGTTTGCTCGCTCAGCATCTAATAGTGGCGGGCGAGGTATCCATAAGCCTGCTGGCCACCGATTTACAACGCTCGGTGTTATGCGAGTCGCAGGGGCCGCGACTCAGCCCATTTGCATACAGTCCCTATGGTCATCGGTGCCCGCTGAACTCCAGGAAAAGCCTGCTGGCATTCAACGGAGAGCGACCGAACCTGGCAACGGGAGACTATCTGCTTGGCAACGGCCACCGCGCTTACAATCCGGCACTTATGCGGTTCAACAGTCCGGACAAGCTCAGCCCGTTCGGTCGGGGCGGGATGAACGTTTACGCCTATTGCAAAGGTGACCCTGTTAATTTCAATGATCCGACTGGACAGTTCTTCGAAGTGATTTTGCAAGCGCTTAACGCAGTTCATAAAGGGCTCAAATTCAGTTGGAAAAGTTACAGCCTGACACTTAAGCCAGCGGGCAGCGGGCTGGCTTGCGCGGCAACGGTAATAACTCGCGCAGGCTATATAACAACGGCAGTGGGTTGGGGGGTACGGTCGAGCGGGTATGCGGTGGGGCAGCCAATTGCAGCGGTTGGAGCTGGTCTGGTATCCACAGGCAAGGTCCTGAAACTTGTCGACAAGCTGGCCAATGTGGTGAGGACACGGAAGTTCGCCGACGGTTTAAGGGTGAGATACCGTCAACTCAGGTGGCGACGTGAGAAGTCTGTTGTTGCTGATCCGGAAGTAGGGCGAATCCGTCGCCTCTGACTGGCCTGAGAAAAAAAAAGGCGACCCCTTGCAGGAGCCGCCTCTCATTACCGTCGTTGAAACTTACTCGGACAGTTTGTACGCAATCACATAGTCACCTTGCTTGGTGCCCAGCGAGCCATGGCCACCGGCGACGACGAGCACGTATTGCTTGCCGTCCTTGCCGGTGTAGGTCATTGGCGTGGTTTGTGCGCCGGCGGGCAGGCGGCCCTCCCAGAGTTGCTTGCCGTTTTTCACGTCGTAGGCGCGCAGGTACTGGTCGAGAGTGCCGCTGAGGAAGCCGACGCCGCCAGCGGTCATGATCGGGCCGCCCAGGCTTGGCACGCCCATGCTCAGCGGGATCGGGACTGGCGAGCTGTCACGCACGGTGCCGTTCTTGTGTTTCCACAGAACTTTCGAGGTGGTCAGGTCGATGGCTGCCACGTAACCCCAAGCGGGTGCCTGGCACGGCAGGCCCATTGGCGAGAGCAGGGCCTCGAGGACGACGCCATACGGCGCGCCTTTGTTTGGCTGCACGCCTTCGGTTTCGCTTTTACGCGGACCTTGCGCGGCGATTTCAGCGGCCGGGATCATTTTCGATTTGAACGCCATGTAGCTCGGGTTCACGAAAGCGAGCTGGCGCACCGGGTCAACCGAGATGCCGCCCCAGTCGAACACGCCGAAGTTGCCTGGGTAAACGATCGAACCCTGCAACGATGGCGGAGTGAACGGTCCGTCGTAGCGCATGGATTTGAAGTCGATCCGGCAGATCAGTTGATCGAACGGGGTCACGCCCCACATGTCGCGTTCCTGCAACGGTGGCGGCATCAGGTTGAGGTCAGATTTCGGTTGTGTTGGCGAAGTGTGATCGCCTTCAACTGCGCCCTGAGGCACCGGCACTTCCTGGATTGGCACGATCGGCTGACCGTTGCTGCGGTCCAGCACGTAGATGCTGCCCTGCTTGGTGGACGCAAGTACCGCCGGCTTCACGCCGTCAGCGGTTTTCAGGTCCATCAGGGTTGGCTGGCCACCGACGTCCATGTCCCACAGGTCATGGTGGGTGAACTGCATGTGCCAGCGCACCTTGCCGGTACCGATATCGAGGGCGGTCAGGCCGGCGGCATGCAGTTCCGATTCAGGGGTGCGCGCACCGCCGAACTGGTCCGGCGTCTGGTTGCCCATCGGCAGGTAGAGCATGCCGAGTTTTTCGTCGACGGCGAACATGGACCACATGTTCGGCGAGTTACGGGTGTAAACCTCGCCTTCGGCAATCGGCGCAGTGTCGTCCGGCTTGCCACTGTCCCAGTTCCAGACCAGTTGACCGGTGTGCACGTCGAACGCGCGGATCACGCCGCTTGGCTCGTCAACGGAAACGTTGTCGGTGACGTGGCCGCCAATCACAACCAGGTCCTTGGTGACCGCCGGTGGCGAGGTCGAGTAGTAACCGCCGGCGTTGAAGCCGCCGATGTTGGCGCTCAGGTCAACCTGGCCGCCGTTACCGAAGTCTTCGCACATCTTGCCGGTGTCGGCGTTCAGGGCGATCAGGCGGGTGTCGGCAGTCGGCAGGAAGATGCGACGCGGGCAAGCGTTGCTGGCCGGTGCAGGGCTGGCGGTGCCTGTCGGGCTTTGCTCGGAGGCGTAGACAGCGTCATCGTGATACGACACGCCACGGCAGGTCATGTGCGCCCAACCCTTGAAGTTCTCCGCGTTCTGCGTAGAGAGCTTCGGATCGAAACGCCAGATTTCCTTGCCGGTGTCCGGGTCCAGTGCAATCACCTGGCTGTGCGGCGTGCACACGTAGAGCATGCCGTTGACTTTCAGCGGGGTGTTTTCGGCAGTGGTCTCGCCCGGGTCGTTTGGCCCAGGGATGTCGCCGGTGCGGTAGCTCCAGGCTTCGACCAGCTTGTGCGCGTTTTGCGGGGTGATCTGCGCCAGTGGCGAGTAACGATCACCGTGGGCGCTGCGGCCGTAGGAATTCCAGTCACCGTCGGCCATGGGCGGGGCAGTGTTGGTCATGCCCGGCACGCTGTCGCGGTCCAGTTGGCCCTTGATTTCGCCCGGGTTGGTGAACTGGCTCGCCAGTGCAGTGACGCCCGCCAGGATCACGGCCACGGCCAGTACGCCGGTGGTCATCGGCCCAGTACCCTCGCGCGGCAGCGGACGGCGGAACCACGGCAGCAACATGACGATGCCCAGCGCAAACAAAAACGCCAGACGCGGCACCAGTTGCCACCAGTCGAGGCCGACTTCCCACAATGCCCACACCGTACTGGCGAACAGCACGATGGCGTACAGGCTCAGCGCAGCACGGCGGGCGGCGATCAGCAGCGCACCGGTCAGCGTCAGGCCGATACCGGCCAGCAGGTAATACAACGAGCCGCCAAGCATGCTCAGCTTGATTCCCCCGGCCAGCATGGCCAGGCCCATTAGCAGAAGCAAAATGCCAAGCAGCGTTGGCAGCAGACGGCTTCGACTCAAAGCACCATCAGTGCTCATAGTGTGGTTCTCCGTGACGTTTTAAGTGTTCCCGCACAGGTTCACTGTAGATGACGATCCTGTGCGGGCATGGTTCAGATAAAAACTGGTTGGGCGCGACATCCCCTGTAGGAGCGAGCCCGCTCGCGAAAAACCTGAGGACGCCGTGGGGTGTCAGGTTCCCAGCGTTACCGTTGACGTTCTTCGCAAGCGAGCTCGCTCCTACAAAAGGTTTTGTGGTGTTGCTTAGAACGACGACTGGATCTTGATCCCGCCAATCAGCGCGTCATCGACCTTGTCCACGCCACCGGGGTGGCGGATGTACTGCAGGTTGGGCCGCACGGTCAGCCAGTTCGTCACGTGCACGCCGTAATAAAGTTCGGCGCTGTATTCGGTGTCCTGCGGCGGCAGGAAGCTCGGGTCATCGTAGTCGTAGACCGCGCGCGCCTGATTGGTCGCTTCAGCGTTTTTACGGAATGCCGGGTTGACGTGCACACGAGCCATGGCGAAACCGATGTCGTCCTTGGCGCGGGCGTCGAACAACCCTTTGTAAACCACGCCGGCCTGCACGTAGTTGTCGATGGCGTTGGTCTTTTTGTCGTGCATCGTCGCGTTGGCGAACACGCTCAAGCCCCGCGAGTTATCGCTGGCGCGGCTGGTCAGTTGTTGCTGCACGCCGAGCCACATGCCGTGCTTGCTCGACGCACTGCGATAAGCCTCGCCACTCAGCGCAGCGGGCTGACCGTTACTGTCTTTATAGGCATCCGTGGCTTTCGCGTTGCTGTAGTAATAACCGGCGCGGTATTCACCCGGCAGGCCGTTGAGCTTCGGCGACCAGACCAGTTCCACCGGCAGAACCGCGCCCTGGGTGCCGCTGCCGCTGAGCTTGAACCCGTTGTTGCGATCAAGGTTGGACGGGTTTTGCTCATACACGCCGACCTGCGCATACAGCTGCGGCGTCAGGTGATATTTGACGCGCATTGCCCACTGGCTGACCGGCCAGTTGTACCAGATGCCGCCGACCCAGTTGCCGACCTGCGAGCCGCAAAACGCCAGGTTCTGGAAGTCGCACGGGAAGCTGTTGAAGTCTTCGCCTTCGCCGAAGCGGCCGACCTTGATGTCGAGTTGCTGATCGAAGAATTTCTGCTGATACCACATCTGCGTGAGCCGCCAGGTCTGCCCGCGCCCCCACACTTCCTGGGCCGACGTGAAGCCACCGACGCGCGGGTCGTTGATGCGGTCATTGCTGATGTTATTGCCACTGCGTTCGGTGATCGTCAGCTGAAACTCGGCATCGTCCCAGCCGAGAATCTTCTGCAGGTCGAGGTGCGTGCCCAAGCCGAACTGGTCGCTGTAACGCGCGGTGCGATCGTGGTCGTAGCCACCGTGCAGATTACTGCCCATTTCGCCGGTGTAATCGAGCTTGAAGTCGTAGCCTTTTTCCGAGAGTTCGCTGCGCGTGCCGTTCCAGTCACCGAGCATCCAAGGGGAGTCGCTGTCGAACGCGGGTGCCGCCTGTGCGCAGGCGGCACAACCCAGGGCAGTGAGCCCGCCGATCAGGTTGAGGGTTTTTCGATTGGCAGCAGTCGTGCGGACAGCGCTGTCTCGCGAATGGGGGAAATAAGGCATAGGGAAATTAATTCTTGATCTTTTATGGAAGTGAGCTGGAGCGGCGCTTTGTCGCGGGCAGAAGAAGCGTTTCAGCTTGACGGGCGCAAGGATAATGTTCTGTTACAAATAGAGAAAGCCCTTTTGCCAAGATGGATACTTTCAGATTTGGTAACAGTGCGCAGGGAGATCGATATCTATAGGCGCGAGCGATGCGGCGACCCGACTTGCCGGCGAAGGCCAGTCGGGTCGCCGGAAAAGATCGCAGCCTTCGGCAGCTCCTACAGAGAAACGCATTTCAGCGTAGGAGCTGCCGAAGGCTGCGATCTTTTCAAGCTCACCTACATTTACTACAGCACCACAGATCACTTCCCCCCAACGAAGCCCTCGGCTAAGGTGCGCGGCTTCCAATTCCCACTTCGCTCGAAAGGCCCGGCATGACCGAACAACATGACAACCCGCTGCACGGCGTGACGCTTGAGCAGATTCTCAACGCCCTGGTTGAACATTACGAATGGTCGGGGCTGGCCGAGCGCATCGATATCCGCTGCTTCAAGAGCGACCCCAGCGTCAAGTCGAGCCTGACCTTTTTGCGCAAAACCCCGTGGGCACGGGAAAAAGTCGAGCGCCTGTACGTCAAGTTGATGCGCACCAAGCGACCGGTCTGAGCGTGCTCGTCCAGTCGGCGGCGCGTCGTCCTTTTGTCGCTGTGGCGGCCTTTCTCGCCTGGGCGGGACTGGTCATTCAGCTGTATCTGGTACTGTATTCGCGCTGGAGTATCGAGGCGAGCCTGCTGGGTGGGCTGATGAGTTTTTTCAGCTATTTCACCGTACTGACCAACACGCTGGTGGCCACGGTGTTCAGCTTCGAGCTCACGTCCCGTCAGTCAGCCGCGCGACGCGGGTTTTTGCAGCCCTCGGTCAGCAGTGGCGTTGCCGTCAGTATCGCTGTGGTCGGCCTCGCCTATAACGTGTTGCTGCGTCACCTTTGGCATCCGGAAGGCTGGCAGCGGTTGGCTGATGAATTGATGCACGTTGTCACCCCGCTGCTGTTTCTGGGCTATTGGTGGTTGTGCGTGCCCAAAGGCCTGTTACGCATTCGGCATATCGCGCTGTGGGCGATTTATCCGCTGGTGTATTTCGCCTATTCAATGGTGCGCGGTCATGAATTGGCGGTTTATCCGTACCCGTTCATTGATGTCGACAAGCTGGGTTATCCACAGGTGTTTATCAATGCGCTGGGCTTGCTGGTGGGGTTTATATTGATTGCGTTGGCGCTGATCGGGCTGGATCGATGGCAGGGCAGGCGGGTTAACCAGGCGCAACGGTAGCGAGCCAGCGATGAGCCCCAAGCCCACCGCCAGTCTGTGCTTAGCCAAAATGCCCGTGGCAGCAGGCGCGAAGGTCTCTCACTCCTCGTCGCTGCCATCCAGCCGCCAATACCCGGCCGCTTTGACAAATTGCTCATCCAGCCCGTGCTCATCGAGCAACACTCGCCGAATCTGCCGCGACACTTTGCTTTCGGTCGCTACCCACGCGTACAAATTGCCAGTCGGAATCTGCACCTGGCGCACCGTGGTCAGCAGGTGATCTTTACCGCCCTCGCGCAGTACCCAGATCACATCGATTTCAGCAGCGCTGTTGAGCACTTGTTGCTCCTTGCCGTTTTCCACCTCGATAATCACCAACGCCCGACGATTACCCGCCAGGCCTTCCAGCCGACGAGCGATTGCGGGCAAGGCGGTTTCGTCGCCGATCAGCAGATAACTGTCGAAGATGTCCGGCACGATCATCGAACCGCGTGGCCCGCCAATGTGCAGGAATTGCCCGGGTGTGGCCTGTTCGGCCCAAGTCGAAGCAGGGCCATCGCCGTGCAGCACGAAGTCGATGTCCAGCTCGAGTGTTGCCAGGTCGTAGCGCCTCGGCGTGTAGTCGCGCATCGCCGGTTTCGGCCCGTCATCCTTGCCCGCGCCCAGGACCAAGGTCTCCAACGCTGCCTGCTCCGCCGCGTTCTGCGGGAACAGCAACTTCACATGATCATCGGCGCCAAGGCTTACGAAACCTGCCAGTTCCGGGCCACCCACGGTGATGCGGCGCATGCGCGGGGTCAGGTCGACCACCCGTAATACTTCGAGGCGGCGACGTTTGATTTCATGCATCACGCGGTGGATTGTTCGAGTGTCAGTAGCGCTCATTCGGCTGTCTCCTGAACGGATGGAGTAGAGGGCCCGTCGACGATGGCCCTGGCGGCGTTGTTGAGCAGGTCGCGAACCCGCAAAATTTCTTCCGGGTTCCAGCGCCCGTGGTGCATCTGCAAGGCGTGCCGAAGGTTGTGCACGGCTTCATGGATTTCGGCCGGGCGATCTTGCCCGCGCAGTGAACGCTTGCTGACGTCGATGCGCATGCGCACGCCGTCCAGCGCAATCGCTTGCTCGCTCAAGGAAACACGTCCGGCGTCGGTCACGCTGTAACGTTTTTTTCCGCCTTCGGCATCGCCCTGAATCATTTCGCTTTCTTCCAGAAAGGTCAGGGTCGGATAGATCACGCCTGGGCTGGGGCTGTAGGCGCCATCGAATATGTTTTCGATCTGGCGGATCAGGTCGTAGCCGTGACAGGGCTGCTCGGCGATCAGCGCGAGCAGCAGCAGTTTCAGGTCGCCGGGCGCGAACACCCTGGGGCCGCGTCCGCCGCGTTCGCGGACAGGGCGTTTTTCAAAGCCGTCGCGGCCGTCACCGTGTTCGCGGTGTGGGGAATGATGGTCTCTCATTTTTGCACTCTCGTCATGTCTAGATATAACTTAAGATATATCTTATGTTTTCTGCAAGGCGTTTGTGATGCAGAGGATGGTCTGCCGGACGAGTGGCAAGCGCCCAACCTTTGTCATTTACCCTGAGGACTTTTCATACGGAGCGAAAACTTAGCGAAAGTTAAAGCTATTACTCTAATATTTTAGAGTTACTGTACTAAATGGCCTGCAAGTCGCCGTCCTGTCTAGTTACAAGCGCTGTACGGTTTTTTGTTCAAAACTGTCGGTAGGTCGTAACTTACAGCCTTTATTTTGTTTTTCTATTTTATGTCTTTTTTTCCTTCTGTTAGTGGGGTGGTGGAACTACGCAGCCGTGGGAAGTTGCCTGCTTACTTTCAAGAGCAACCAGTCGAAGATGCACTGGCGTTGAGATATCACTTAAAACCGACTTATCAATGAGTCGAACAATGTGATCTGTCAATGGACCGACTACTCAAGAAAACAGGTACTTATCAATGTTCAAAAAAATCGCAATTGCTGCTCCTCTGGCACTTCTGGCACTGAGCTCGTCGGTGACCTACGCCGCTGATAGCGCCATCCATACCATCCAGCTCGAAGCTCGCGTTCCGGCCAAGGATTTCTATGTGATCCCGACCAACCCGGACCTGGTGAACAAAACCCAACCGATGCACTACAACCCAAGCACCGGTGAACTGGATGAGGTGGCTGGTACCTTCGAAATGCTGCACACCGGCGGTCATATCGAATCCAGTCTGACCAGCCCGGCCGTGCTGCAGTCCGGCGCTGACAGGATCCCGGTAGAGGTTTCATTGAATAATGTCGTCCTCAGCCTGACGCCATCAATGACCGTTGAAGATGACCCGTCCAACACTAACTTCCGTGCGCAGTTCAAGGCTAAGGCGTTGGTCAAGGGTGTGGATGCCAAAGCGGGCGAGTACACCGGTTCCATCTCGATGGTGCATGACGCCGTTGTTCGTTAAGACTGCCTGATCGGGTAATAAGCGTCGGCTGCAGGCAGCCGCGTTCACCGTTGGGGCAAGTCGTGTTTGTTTGCCCCGACGGACTTTCATCGTTCGTAATCAGAGTAAGAGTTCATGTTCCCGATGACACCCATCGCGGCTGCGCTTGCGCTGCTGTTTTGTGCCAGCGCTGCCGTGGCTTCCAACTCTGCGGGCACTACGCCGCGAAGTCTGTTGGCCCAGGCCAAGGGGCTGCCGGCGGATTTCGAGGAGCACTTCTTTGACGTACCTCTGGCGGTCCGGGTCGAGCTCGATCAACAGCCATTGGGCGAAGCCATGGTGGTGTTGTCCCGTGATGATCGGATCACCCTGCTTGAGTTCACCGACACCAGCGAAAACCGCTTCGGCCCTGCCGAGCGGGAAAAGTGGGCGAGTTATCTCAAGCCCGGCGTGGCCCTGGGCAACTGCAACGGGTCGTGTCCGGATCAGGTTCTGGCGGTGCATTACAGCCTGGAAAACTCGCTGGTTTCGATCCTCACCGAAAACGCCGAGCGCGACGCCGAGGCCAAGCGTTACTACGTGCAGCCCAAAGAGGGCAGCAGTGGTTTGATGGTGCGCAACCAGCTCAACTTTAACGGTGGTCAGGATCAGGACCTGGGTGGGCGCTTTGGCCTTGAGGCCAGCGGCAGCCTGGGCAACTGGAGCCAGACGCTGAACCTGCAAGTGGCGCGCCTGGGCGGGCCCGATACCAAGCTTTATCACGCGATCCATGAGCTTCACACCCAGCGCGAACTTGAAGGCAGTTTTTTTCGCCTGGGCTTTTTCACCCCCAATTCCGAAGGGCTGACGCGCCAGCCGCGCACGTTCGGCAACAGCCCCGACACCGCGGTCGGCATCATGTATGGCAGCTCCGACAGCCTGGCCATCAACAGCCCGATGCCCAGCGTCTATCCGATCTATGTCACTGCCAACCGCCAGGGTTCGGTCGAGATTTATCGTGATGGCTTGCTGATCAACACTCAGTCAGTGCCCGCCGGTTTGCAAACCCTCGACACCCGGCCGTTGCCCGGTGGCATTTACGAAGTGGAAGTTCGACTGGTCGAAGACGGTCAGATCACCTCCACCACGCAGGAGCTGGTGTACAAGCCCAGCAACTGGCGCAACCTCGATGAACGCTGGCGCTACAACGTGTTTGCCGGGCAGGAGTCCAAGTTATTCAGCAACTGGGAGACCCAGTCCAGCGGTAGTCCCACGGCGGGCGCGGCGCTCAACTACCTGCTGCACCCACGGGTCATCCTGGGCGTATCAGCACGGCAGGTTCGTGAGAAGTTGCAGTACGGTACGTCGATCGACTGGACGCTGGCCAACCACATCAGTTTGTATGCCAACGTCTACAAGACCGAGGACTACGGCACCGGCCTGGATCTGCAAAGCCTGTACAACTACGGCGGCGGCAGCATGGTGCTCAGCCACAACCGCAGTTGGCTCGATACCACCAACACCTACGACACCTTGCCCGATGGCACGCGGATCCGCCCGCGCAACGTGTTCATCGGCCAGACCAGCAATTCAGCGCTGGCAATCAACCATCGGGTCAGCAGCAAGAGTTCGCTCAATGCGCGGGTTTCGCACAGTGAGGGCAACGTCGAAGGCATCGCCCTGGATCTGGGCTGGACGCAGCGCACCGAGCTGTTTGGCAGCGATGCCAGTTGGCGCCTGTCGCTGTTCGACCGACCGGGCAGCTACAGCAGTGGCGATGCGCGCAATCGCGGGGTCGATTTGAGCGTCAACCTGGCGCTCGGCGCGCCGGGCCAGCAGATCTCCGGCAGCATCGGCTCGCGCACGGCGCGTGATGGCGGCCGTGACAACAATGCCTCGCTTGGCTGGCGCAAGGATTTCAAGGACCACGTGCTGCAAAGCGTTTCGGTGACGGCGCTGACCGACACCTACGGCCTGGGCGTTTCCAGCCTGGCGAGTTTCCGTACAGACACGGTGAGTGGCGACGGTTTTATCCAGCGCTCCTCGTACAGCGGCAATTTCACCGGCGGCCTCAACCTCGACAGCACGCTGGTGGTCGGTGGGCAGCAGATGCTCATGACCAGCCTGAACGAAATGCGCGGCGCCGGGATGATTGTCGACGTCGAGTCAGACCTGGAAGGCATCAGCCTGCGTGCCGACGATTACAGCGGTGGCAGCGCGGCGCTCAAGCCGGGGCGTAACTTCATTCCGGTCACGGCGTATAAAAACAGCTCGGTGGCTTTCGACTTTCTGGGCAATGACGTACCGGCAGCCACCATCGAGCCGCCGCGCACCCGTTATCACCTGAACAAGGGCGGCGTCGAGTACCGCAAGATCCGCGTGATGAAAACCTTGACCGTACTCGGTCGCCTGGTGGATGCGCAAGGCCGGCCGCTCAAGGGGCACCACGTTATCAACCACGCCAGCCGTGGCGTCACCGAGGTCGACGGCTTCTTTTCGATGGAAATGAATGCGGGCTCGCCCACCCTGGAAGTCCGTCGCAACGACCAGCTGCTGTGCCAGTTCCGCCTGGACGAAAGCCGGTACCGCAGTGAAAACAACGTGCTGATGATCGGTGACCTGCGCTGTACGCCAGACACCTTGGCCGATGTCACCACCCCTCACCAGAAGGCAGGTTGAACCGATGAAAAAATTCACGTGGGGCCTGGGGCTTTGCCTGGCCACGACCCTGCCAGCGGTGGACGCGGCGAATCAGGAAATCCGCGCCGAGTTCCGGCTTGACCCAAGCCGGCCGGGCAAAAACGAATTCATCAACACGACGCCGAACAGCGGTTATTGCGCGGATTGGCCAAACCAGTGCATCGAGAACAAAATCTTCAGCATTCAAATGCCGGTCCGTTTCACTTCAAGTCGGGCGCTGGAACCTGGCCGGGGTGTTTCACTGAAGGTACCGGCCGACTGGCGGCAAACGCGAGTGACCAATCCAGTGACTCAGGAATCGGCGCTTGTTGAAGTACGCATCATCGGTGCTGGCTCCCGGTTCGTCTTGAGTGATACGGCGTCCAAGCTGACCGGAGCGGCGACTGATGCGCAGGGTCATGTAAAACTCTGGGAGGGGGCGGACTGGGTCAACCCTGCGTCCCCTTGTCAGTACAGCGGCGTAGGTGCGTGGACGTCCAAGACTTACCGGTTCTTCTGGAAAACGCCGCTGGAGGCTTACTGCACAAAGGTCAACGCTTACGAAATTCCGGGCATCGAATTCAATTCCCTTGATATCGCCTACGAGTTACGAACGCCCAATCCTCTGAAGCTGTCCACCGGGCTCTATACCGGTTCTATACCGTTCATGGTTGGATACCGCGGGGATTTCGACTTGGGGCCATTGATGCAGGCGGACGACGGCTGGCTGTATATGAATTTCGTGCTGGACGTGGTGCACACCCTCAAAGTCGACCTCCCGCCAGGCGGCAACAAAGTGATGCTCGAACCCGAAGGCGGCTGGGCGAGCTGGATCAACAGCGGCCGAAAACCCACGAAAATTTACCGCGATCAGCCGTTCTACATATCTGCTTCATCGCGGTTCAAGGTGATGATGCTATGCAATTCAACCGGTGGTTCGCGCTGCAAACTTTACAGCCCCAAGGGCAATGTCACCGATGTGGAAACCTACCTCACGCTGCCCCATGGCATCAGTGGCCCAGGTGGCCCCGGCAGCAACGTCACGTTGCATCCCTTGCGGCACAGCGTGTGGGCGGGTCCCTTTGAGCCCAGTCTCTATGTCGATCGTAAGGCCGGGTCGCTCAGGTTTGACATGCCCAAAGATGCGATCGACTTCCTGCTCAAGCCCGGCTTGAGCGACACCCTGAGCGGCAACATCACCATCATCTGGGACTCGGAAGTATGAGCGGTTGCCAGGGGCGAATTTCATTTTTCAAGGAGTTGTAAACGATGAACCGTGTTTATTTGCTGGGCGTGCTCAGTGTGTTTTGCCTGACGGCGCAGGCCGGCCCACAGATCAATGTCGGCACGGTGTATGACTATATGGATGGCACTCAGAGCACTTACCTCAAACGGGTATTCAACAGTGGCGACGCGACTGCGTTCGTCAAGATCGATGTCCTGGAAATCATCTACGGCGCCGATGGCACACAGCAGGAAATACCTGTGCAAGACGCCGCCGACGGCGCTTCGCGCAACGGCCTGATGGCCAGCCCGGCACGGCTGATCGTGCCGGCACAGGGCATGCAGGGCACGCGCTTGCTGTACATGGGCGAGCGCGATCGCGAACGCTACTTTCGCGTGCGGTTTTTGCCCGTGGTGCCGGAAAAGGAAGATGAGTTCGCGGTCAGCCCCGAAGAGCGCGACGAGTACAAAAAGGCGATCACCGCCGGGGTCAACGTGATGACCGGCTTCGGCACGGTGTTTTTCGTGCGGCCCAAAGACCCCCACTACGCCATGGCTATCAATGACACTGACAGCCGCTATGAACTGCGCAACACCGGCAATACCGTGTTGATCGTCGATGAGTTCAAGAGCTGTTCGCTGAGCGATGAAAGCGACTGCGGCGCGACCACCAAATATCACGTGCTGGCCGGCAAGAGCTTCGCTTTCGGTAAAGAAAAGGGCCGCGAATATCGCTTCTCCCTTATCGAAGGCACGCAGAGAAAACCCCTCAAAGTCGTCAGTCGCTAGGCGAGCCTTCCATTGACGCAACGGGTAACCACCATGATCAAGCAATGCACGGCTGTCGCGCTGATGGCCATGACGGGGCTGACCGCTACCGCAAGCTGGGCGGCTCGGGAAACACACATTTTCGAGGTGTCCCTGGACATTCCTGCCCGGCCGTTTTACATCATCCCGGCAGAGCCGGACTGGATTCACCGGGCACAACAGCTCGAGTGGAATTACTCGGATTCGACGCTGAGCGGTCTGCGCAAGAACTTTGATGTACGCCACGACTCCAGCGCCATCGAGGCGCGTCTGGAGAGCATCCCGTATCTGTTCAACGGCACACCGGGCGGAGTGATCAATTTGCGCGTGTTGTTCAATGGCGTGTCGCTCAATACCCAGGCGCGGCAAGTACTGTCGAAAGAGGAAGCTGCCGCGGGCAAACGGGTGTTGCTGGAAATCGAGCCGATCAAGCCGCCCACCGGCTATCTGCCGGGGGATTACGGCGGCACTGTCGTGCTGTTGTTCAATGCCCGCGCACCGGGGGAGTAATGAGCGCTGCGAGTTGTCGCCCGGCTGCATCGACGCTGTCTTGCAGCCGGGCGGAGAGACCCACTCCCAGCGGGAGAGGGGTTTGCCCGCAGAGCGGTTGGCCGGTGGACTACATCATTGTCGGCCCTCAGCATCATCGCGCTTCAAAGTGATGATGCAATGTCAGAGCCCGGCGTTAGCCATTGCCTCACGGGTCAGGGTTCTGGCCAGTTCATTGCGCTCATAGCCGAATCTACTCAACAGGCTGTTGTAGTAAGACGTACTCATTTCTTCGCCGCTGAATACGTCGATGTGCGGCACGTTGAGTTGGTCGGCAAGACGGGTCAATGTTTTGCTGCGCTGGTTGACCTGCTTCGCATCCGTCATGTTCGCATAGTCATTCTGGGCTTCTCGCAAATCTTCCAGCAGTCCGAATTTTTCGCCGAACAACCGATCATTGGCTCTAAACTCCGCAGGGTGGGTGCTGCGCAAGTGTTGTTCCCAGAACGGATGTTCAAACAGCCCGATCATGGCGTTGACCAATCCATCGCCTTTTTCACGTTCGATAATCGTGTCGTAGGCGGTGTTGACTTTCGCCTGGTTGACACCCGATCGATCACCATAAAGCATGCTTTCCGAGCGCCATGGCAAATCCAGTCGTTGGGCCAGCCCTGTCTCGAACGCCAAATGCACCTCGACATCGTCCGGGGGTAGATTGCGCTGTGGATTGATCAGGTGTTGCTGTTGCTGGCTGCTGATTTCGGCCCTGGCAATCTCGCCGACACTTTCCAGGCGAGCCGCGCTGCGGGCCAGTTTAACCAATGCATTATCCAGCTCGGTTGCACTGCCGGATGTCGCACGCGCTTCAGCGACCAGTACTTTCATGCCCATGCTGTTGAACAACTGAGCGCCTGCATCGGCGCAGGTTTCAGGTTGCCGAGCCTGTTTGAAAAGCTCTTCACGCAATTTAGTGTCCTGCGCGGCGGCTTCGATCATTTGCCAGACCCGTTTTGTCAGCTGGCGGCGCGAAGCCCCGTGACGAAAGTCTTCGCCGGCGCGCAGCTTTGGAAAAATCCTGAAGAAACCACTGGAGCCCGGTTCGGCGTACAAGTCATGCCAGAACATTTCTCGATCAATGTGGTAGGTGGCTGACCGACTGAAGACCGAAATGTCATCGGCTCTCTGGGTCCAATAACGTAATTCAGCGGAGACTGCCGGCGAGTAATGTTGCTCGCGAGCGAAGCCCAGGGATTCGCGGTAATCGCCTAAACGGAGCCGGTCTAACTCGGCAAGATTGGTCATATTGAACCTTGCCGTGGCGACAATGAAGGCCTGGTCTGATCCAGGCGTTACGATGGGGACATCGGTGATCGGGCAGTCCCGCAGGTCAAGATAAAAGTTGCGCGGCCGATTGATTCCGTTGACGTCATTGAAGATGCCGGACGGCCATTCGGTAATACCCGTATTGGCCAGGCGCAGGACTTTCAGATTGGGCAGGGCACTGACGTCCAGCGCCTGGCCCAACGGATTGCCGTCCAGCCGCAGTGTTTCCAGCAGTTTCAACGCGTTCCAGTGAGTGGTGGTGCCAGCTGGAAAGCGGATGTTGTTATCGGCAAGATTCAAGGACTCAAGCTTCGGCATTGCAGCAATCGACGGCGGCAACTCGGTCAACCCGGCAGCGACAATTTGCAGGTGGCGAAGGTTGGGGAAATCGCTCAGCAAACCGTGGGCATCGGGCGTAAAACGAGCGTTATTCAGGGTAAGTACAGTGACCTGCTCGAGGTGCTTGTAAAGGTCAGGCATTTCGCGCAGATCGCGCCACCAGCGATCGAGCGGGGGCCCTGGAAAATCGGTCGACAGGTCAAGTGTATAGCCCGCGTCGGGATGGCTGCTCGCGTCAGCGCTGCCCGTTCTGCGTTCAAAGCACTGAAGGAGCCGCTCCTGAATGAAACGGCCGCCATTACGCAAAAAGTCTTGCAGATTGTTGGTGGAGCCGACGACGTCCGAATCCACAAACGGCTGTTGAGCCTCCTCCCAACCGTTCAGTAGCTCGCGGAGTTGCTTACGTTCGTTTGTCAGTCGCCGCAGATCCTGTTCGGGGTTCGGCAAGGCTTCGATGAAGCGACTCACTTCCAGTTCACTCAATAACGGATACAGCTCCTTGACTGTTTGCTCGGGGGTTTTTGCGCCGAAAAACCACGGCCAGCCGCGCACCAATGACTCGGTTTCGACACGAGCCACAGGGCGGATGGGAAACTCCGCCAACACTCTCCGGCGCTCGGCTGCGGACGCAGCATGTTCCATGATCCACAGTTTCAGCCACCAGCCTTGACCCTTGTTGTAGCCCAGTGCCTCACGCTGTTCTTCAGGCAGGGCGCGCAGAATTGATTCGTAGAAATCGGCGGCGTTGTGCAGTGTGTTGTTGAATTCATCGAGAACTTCATATTGCCCCTGTTCTTTTCTGATGAGCTTGCGGACTTGCGTGGCGTCCAGCGGTCCGGCACTGCAGCGCAATGTGCCTTCAGGGCTGCCCTCGAACACCTCAATCCGCAAATCACCAAACGTGTCGGTGTTGAATTTGAGGGTGTTGAGCGCCAGGCGCTCGGTGTCCGGCACCGCCTGCGCATCCCGATAGAAGCCGTCGTAGGCACGGGCGGTAGCCGCTTCGAAATTCAGCTCCCTGGCCTGGTTTTTCAGCCGCAGCGGCAGGCGCTGTTCGTCGTGCATTCGCTGCAATTCGGCGGGGCTCGCGTTTGCGAGAAGGGTGTCCGTCAGAGGCAGGGGCAGGTCAGGAAACGCCTGTCGCAGCACGCCCGATTCAGCGCTGTCGGAGCTTTCACCTGCCCGGTAGAGGTGTTCGGCGAATTCAACCTGTCGCCGATCGACAACATTGCCAAGCAGGTTGCGCAGTGCCTGAGCGCGTTGCTCCACGGGCACGTTGCGTCCGAACAAGGCCTCAATTTCGCTTTCGTGGAGAAAGTTGATCAGTCGCTGAGACATTTCACCCGACATGAATTCGTTGACACTGATGCTCAGGGTATTGCTGTCCATTGCGTTGATGTTGCCATAAAGGCGTGAATGGCCGGTGGCATCGGCGCCCTCATACACCTTCAGCGCCCGCTCCGGCGGCCATCCCGGCAGTTGCGTGACCAGTGGTTCGAACCAGGTATTGGACAGATCGATTGGCTGACCACGACGAATATTGGTGCTCGCTGTCTGAATGTCGGCATAGGCACTGAAGCGCTTGATCGTGTCTGTCAGCAGCGGTGATGGCGGGGTGTTCTCGACGTGCATCCGGCGCAGTACAGCCTCGTCAGCGCCGCTGCTGATGCGGATTTGCTCCAGTTCCGTGGCCGAGAAGCGATCAACACTGTGGCCCAGGCGCCGCATCAATGTCTCGCCCTTCCAGTTAGCCGGTGTCTCACCCTCGTGCACCCACGCCCCATGGCCGTTGTGTTCAATCTTCGGCGAGTAAGCACCGGGACGATTGGGGTGCTTGACGCGATGTGTCCGCGAGGCCGGCTCGGTCGAAACTTTATCGACCGTATAAAGCTTGCCATCCAGCGGCAGGATGTCTTGATTGATGTGTCGATGCAGACCGTGTTCGTTGGGCTTGGAGCCCAAGGGCAGGGTGAGATGCTCCTGTTCGTATGGACTCAGATCCGGATGCCACAGCTTGTTCACGCCGTCTGCCAGCTTCACCGGTTTCATTCCTTCAATCAGCGGCGACAATTTCAACTTGAGCGCGCTGCCAATTTCCGCGCCTGCCGCAAAAGCCGCCAGCTGAATGACATCGGTCACCACGCTCACCACGTGTTCAGCGGCCTCCAGCGCCAGGCCTTCCGCCAGATCGACAATGCCTTCGATCACGTCATAGGTCAGTTGATAAACCGTGTAGGCCATCATCAACTCGCCGAGACCTGGCACGAAGGGTGTCGCAATCAACAGGGCAACATTGAAAATATCCGAAACGATTTTCTTGAAATTGTCCCACCAGGCCCAGCGCGCCTTGGTGTCCGTGTCGGCGGTCGATACGGCGATTTCCTTGGCATCGTTAAGGATTTTGTTGAGTTTTTGCTGGTAGGCGTGAGTCCAGTAATCGCGGGGCAGCGCCACGGGCTCGAACATCAGGTGAGCATTGGGCACGTCTTCTTTGCGCCACGCTGGACGTGAGTCCGTCGGATCATCCTTGTCGTGCCATACCACATGGCTGAGACGCTGATCGAGATCGGCAAAGAAATGCCCGCGTTGCTGCTGATCGACGAACTGGCTGAAAAACTGGCGATAGCTGAGCTGCGAGGCAGCACCGGTTTTGTTCTCGCGCAGTTGCCGGGTCAACTCGCTGGTAAACGCGTTGGTCGAGCCATATTCCTTGAGCGGGTGATCCGGGTCATGGGGGACGTAGGCGATGAGCCGGCGGATGCCTCGGCTATCTTGTCGGGCGGGGATCAACAGAAGAATACCGGTCAGGCGCGTCTCCATTATCGAGAGATCGCGGCACAGCATCTGTCGGCCGTTCAGCAGCGGCAGAGGTTCATCGTTTGCCAACGCGCGCATCAGCTTGTAGGCGTCATACTGGATATCGCCGGTGGTCAATGCCAGCTGTGCGGCAACGCCCAAGGCGTCCTTCAGGCTTTGCGTTACTTTGTGCTTGATCACGGCGACGGCCACCGGCTCGCCGGGCAACAGCCAGCTTTCCAGGTGTTGCTTGTACAGCCCGCCGATGTCCAGTTCCCGGCACAGCGTCTGAAACTGCCTGATGGTCATCTGGTTTTTCAGCGGCAGAACATCGAATTGCCCGCGCTTGTCGGGTTGGGAAATGTATTGCGAGTCGTCGTCTACCGTTTCGTTTTCCGCAAAGTTATGCAGCGCCGCATCCAGCAGCGAGACGGTTCGGGTGGTGACACCGCCTGTGACCGCGATCGTATACCAAGGCAAATCCTTGGGTAGGTACAAGCGCAGAAAGGTCGTCTTGACGTCAGCCGTGACGCCGTATTTTTGCTTGAGTTTCGCTTGTAACAGAGGCGCGGCGAAAGCATGGACGTCTTGCAGTTTTTCGAACAGTTTGTCGACCTGGTTCTGCGAGCCCCACGCTTTCAGGTTTGCGGCTTTCAGTTGGGCATGGTGGACGGCGGACGCGGTGTTGTACCACGGCTGGATTTTTAGCGGGGCGACCGACAAGGCCTTGCCTCTATCGAGGCTTGCGGTTTTGAACGTGTCGTGGACGGTATTTCTGATGAAGTGGTAGTGCCGACCCTTGTCTTGGTCGAGGGTGGAAGTGGCAGACATGGTAATCATCCTTGATCGATTAAGAATGACCAGCCTATCTGTCAGGCGGCAAAACAACAGTCTAAAGATTAGCGCCCTGTTGGCGCCTCTGGCCGGTTATCCGTTGAATATTCGAATCTGAAAAATAATTAAGTACCGCCTGCTGCAACGACATTTAGTGTTGCACTGCAGCCGCCATAACGGGGCCCTCAACCGGATGGCATTGCGAAGCGCTGCCCGGTTGCAGATAAGGCGTCAGAATCGGCGCCATACCTTTGAGCACCTGCACCGGCAACGCCGAGGTGAATTTGAACGCTTCGGCGGTGCGCCCCGGGACGAACGCGGTCATGGTGCCAAAGTGGCTGTCGCCGATAAAGAATACAAACGTGGCGGTTCGGTTGATGGATTTCGAACTGAGGATTCGCCCGCCTGAACCGACAGTTTCGATGCGGTTGTCGCCGGTTCCGGTCTTGCCGCCCATCGCCAGCGGTACGCCGTCGGGGGTGATGAAGCTGCCGGACACCCGCTTGGCCGTGCCGGCATCGACCACTTGCGACAAGGCTTCGCGCATGGCCGTGGCGACCTCGGATGGCATGACCCGTTTGCCCGCGTCCGGATTGCTGATCAGCTTGGTTTCATAAGGTGTGTCGGCGGCAAAGTGCAGGCTGTCGATGCGCAAGGTCGGCATGCGCACGCCGTCATTGAGGATGGTGCCGATCAGTTCGGCCAGCGCTGCCGGACGATCGCCGGAGCTGCCGATGGCGGTGGCCAGCGACGGCACCAGGTGATCGAATGGATAACCGACTTTTTGCCAACGCTGGTGAATGTCGAGGAACGCTTCGATTTCCAGCATGGTGCGAATGCGGCTGTCGCGGGCGCCTTTGTGTCGGCTCTTGAACAGCCAGCTGTAGACCTCCTGGCGTTCGAAGTGGCTGGCTTTGACGATCTGGCTGAAGGTCGCCTCGGGGTGGTTCAGCAGGTAGCCGATCAGCCACAAGTCCAGCGGGTGAACCTTGGCGATGAAGCCCTGATCCGGCAAGTCATAAGCGCCGGGGCGGTAGTTGTCGTACAGCCGTTGCAGGCGGTCGTCGGTGAGTTTTTCAGTGAGCGTGGCGCCTTTGAGGTGTGAGCGGACGAAGGTGTTGAAGTTTTCCTGCTCGGCCTGAGGGAAGAGGTAGCGGTGCACCGCCGCCATGCGAATGGGCGTTGGTCGCATGCTGTCGAGGAAGGTTTCGAGCCGCGCTTGCGTGTCTTTGTTGCGGTATTTTTTCCAGAATTTGAGCAGGAACGAGGTCCCTTCACGGTCAGCGAAACCGGCTAGGTATTCTTGCCGGCGCGGGTCGCGATCATCCTTGAGCAATTCGGCGCTGTTGTTGGGGCCCGAATACGTGGTGTAGCGCACCAGGTCACGCATCAGCCGAATGAACGGCAGGTTGATCGATTCGCGCAGGGCATCGCGCAGGGTCGGCAAACGTCCGTTGTCTTCCTTGCGAAAGTTGACGAAGGTGTGCAACCCACCGCCGGTGAAAAAGGCTTCGCCGGGGCTGGCCGAGTATTTGCGATCCAGCGCTGCACCGAGCATGGCTTGCAGATTGTGGTCCTTGTTCTGAATCAGATAGTCGACGGCCCAGCGGCTCAGGCGGTCCTGATCCGGCACCTCGACTGTCTTCAATTGCGCAACGCTCATCTCGGCGTACTTTTCGTGGAGCTCGGCGATGATCTGCAGATACGTGGTCATCACGCGCATTTTTGCGGTGGAGCCCAATTCCAGTTTGCTGCCCTCATTGATGTCAAACGGCTGATCGGTGCTGTCTGTTTGTACGCGTACGCGCGACCCGTCGGGTGTCAGCTCGAACAGCGTGAAGCTATAGCGCACTTGTGTGGTGCTGGTGGGCGTCAGCAAGCGTTCGCCTATCAGGCCGATTTGCGCAGCGTACGCTGGGTCGGCCAGTTGCTTGAGATACTCGGTGGCTCTGGTTTGCAGCTCGCCCTGCAACGTGCTGGTGGCGGAGAGATCGAGGCGGTCGAGGTCGTAAAGCGGCCGGTTGAGCAGGCCGGCCAAACGACTTCGCGCTACGCTTATGCCTTTATTTGTTTCGATCGGCTGAATGGTCGGTTGAGTGGCCCAATCACGGTAGGTCACTTTGCTCGCCAATGACGCCGCAGCGAGCGGCGCGTCAATGATGCCGTTCTGTGCCAGCAGGCGAATATGGCTGTCGGTCAGGCTGGCCAGTTCATCGCGGCCCTTGGTCAGGTAATGGGAAGGGCGGCGCTGGGCAATCATCAGCGAGAGCATTTCGCGCAGGGCGAGGCCTTTTTCGGCCATGGTTTGCGCATCTGTCTGTGGGCTGGCCAGGCGCTCATTCGCTTTGTTGAAATCGGCGCCGTACCAGACCCGTAAACCTTCGGCCATGCCATGTACTTCCCCGTGGCCTGGCACGGCAGACAACGGCACGCTGTTGAGGTAATCGCGCACGACATTCTGCCGCGCCGCCAGCGTGTCCGGCCCGGCCTGATAAGCGCGGACGGTGGCGGAAAACATCTGCCGCAGTTTCTCCGCCCCGGAGACGGTGAGACCGTCCGGTGAGTGGCGGTATTTTTCCAGCTGTGTCGCCAAGGTGCTGCCGCCGGCGGACTGGCCGGGCAGGTGCAGCAGCTTGGCGACCTGCGACCAGGCCGCCATGCCAAAACGTGGCCAGTCCACTGCCGGATTGGCCTGCGGCTGTTTGGGGTCGAGCAGGAAACGGTTCTCGATGAACAACAGGCTTTTCACGACGACAGGCGGGATTGCGTTGAAGTCTGAATAAAGCTGCTGCGGGTAGTGAAACTGATACAGCGGCGCCGCTCGGCAATCGGTGATCGACAGGCCGGCCTGGATCTTCTCGGCGTAGGGGACAAAAAACCCGTTGTCGTTGTAGTCCATCAGCGCTTGAGAAAAGCGAGTCTGGGCCGAAATGACGTAGTCGCGCTTGAGCAGGCGCGGCAGGAATTCGTCCATGGAGCTGTAACCCAGGCGCAGATCGAAGGGCCCGGCGCCTGGGTATCGAATAGCGTCGCTGGGGCCTGAGTGCATGTCGTAGGTAAGCGATGCGGCGAACTTGCTGATTTCCCGGGATTGAAACTGGGCAGTGCGCATTTCCTTGGCGGCCGCCAGGCCCACGACAATCGCGATAATCAACAGCAACAACCAGAACGCACCCCAGCCGTGCCGGAAGTGACCGGGTTTTTCAGGTAAAGGCGCTTCATCCACTCGTTCAGTCGGAACCACAGTTTTACTCGAATCTGTTTGCCACAAAGCGCCCATAGTCGATTGATCCATTCACGCAGATTGATCGGACTTGTTTGAAGCTTAGCCGGTGGTTGGCGTTGGTGAAAAAATTGTGAAGAGGGATTTTTCCGTGGACACATGTCCCTTGTGCTACACGGGCCGGGCTGTAGTCAGGGGGCTTGCCCTTGATGAGGCTTACTGTGGTGATGGGGGTTGCCTGTGATGAGGCTTCCTATGGTGATGGGGGTTGCCTGTGAGGGGGCTTGCCTGTGGCGAGGGGGCTTGCCCCCGTTGGACTGCGAAGCAGTCCCCCCAAATTGCTATCTATATAAAGGAATGCGTCTGCTGCCCACCCGAACAGGGTCAAGCCCCCTCACCACAGGTAGCCTCTCGCCATAAATATTCAGCCAGCCACCCACCCAGCTAATCAATCAGGTGCTGGCTCGGCACTACAGCTAGCACGCATCCCACAGCGGGTAATCACCAATGCGCGTGACCAAACCTGCGCGCAAAGGGTTGGCAATTATGTAGCGAGCGAAAGGCAGCAGCTCCTCGCCATCGCGGATTGCTCTGTCGTGATATCCGGTTTGCCAGAGCGGGCCAGAACGACCGGCCATTCTGTTCACGGCTTGAGCGCAACGTGACTTGGTCGAGCCAATAATCTGGGGCAGAGCGCTGTCCCGCAGTTGCATGAGCCAGTGGAAGTGGTCGGGCATCACTACCCAAGCGATTGAGTCCACGAACCCTTCGTTCTGAGCGCGCCGGAACTCTGCTACCAGCAGGCGTCCTGTTCGCCAGTCGGAAAATACAGGTTCGCGTTTGTGAACGACAGCGGTCACGAGATAGGCGCGACCGGGTTCGGAATGTCGGCCATAGCGCAGGCGATGGGAGTTAGGTTGAGTTGGCAATCCATTGCTTCCTTGCAAGAGAGTTAAATGTGCTTTCAGGCTAGTAGGTAGTGATCTGTTAAGACGCTGAGACGGATGAGTGAAATTTCTGAGTCTTTTGCAGGATCCAGCGAAGTGACCAGCAGATGTGTAGTGACAAGCGAGGGATCGCCTGTATTAAGGGCTTTTCTGTGGTGAGGGCTTACTGTGGTGGGGCTTCCTGTGGTGGGGCTTCCTGTGGTGAGGGCTTCCTGTGGTAAGAGCTTTACTATGGTGAGGGGGCTTGCCCCCGTTGGGTGGCGAAGCCGCCCCAGAGCAGTCATCGAGGGGAATCAGGTGTACCGGGTTCAATGGTTTCACGACTGCTGCGCAGCCGAACGGGGGCAAGCCCCCTCACCACAGAAAAGTCCAATCACCACAGGGAGCCTTCATCACCGAAAATTCCCCATCACCACAGGAAGCCTCATCACGGGCAATCCCTGTCACGCAAGATCAGCGATGTGAGCAGCAGATACATTGTGGTGAGGGGGCTTGCCCCCGTTGGGTGGCGAAGCCGCCCCAGAGCAGTCATCGAGGGGAATCAGGTGTACCGGGTTCAATGGTTTCACGACTGCTGCGCAGCCGAACGGGGGCAAGCCCCCTCACCACAGAAAG
>NZ_CABVGX010000012.1 GCF_902497625.1 Pseudomonas fluorescens
GCCTCGCGTAGCGCCGCCTCCTTCGCGCGCGTCCGGGTCGTCGCGATCGGAATGGCGCCGACGCTGTTGGCGATCTGGATCGCGGCCAAGCCGACGCTGCTCGAAGCCGCCGTGATGATCACCGCATCACCGCGCTTGAGTTGGGCAATCTCGATCAGTGCGCCATAGGCGGTCAGATACTGCATCCAGATCGCCGCCCCCTTCACCGCGCCGACGCCCGCCGGCCGCTTCAGAACCCCCGTGGCCGGCACGATCGCCTGCTCGGCATAGACGCCAAACTTGTTCATGGAAAAAGCCGGAATCACGCTGACCGCTTCGCCAACCTCGAAGCCGTGAACGCCGCTGCCCAGCGCCTCGACGATGCCGGAAGCTTCGTAGCCGAGCCGGGCCGGCAGATGCGTCGGCTCCAGGTACACACCCGAGCGGAACATGGCTTCCGCGCGATTCAGGCCGATCGCCTCGACGCGGATGCGCAGCTCGCCGGAGCCCGGAGCGCCAACTTCGAGCTCTTCGATCTGCAAGACTTCGGGGCCGCCGATCTGATGAAAACGGACAACACGGGTCATTTTGGGTCTCCTTCTATTGAGGGATGGGAGCAGCGAGCCAGCCCTTGGCTGGCGCAGGTTAGCCGCCCCGCGCGTTACAACGTCGCTTCGGTCTGTGTGTCCGGTGCGTGGCTACTTCACGGACATGCAAATGCTATTCGCCATATATAGATTTGTAAATATGTAATTTTAATAATTTTATGCCCGTCCCTGCTCCCCCTATCTACGCTGCCTATGAACTCTCCCTGTCGAAAAAAATGCTGCCATCCGCTAAGTGCGCCACGGCGTGGTTCGCTCTTCGCCGGTCATCTGGGTCGCCTATGTAATCATGCCGTTATTTGCGCTCGCCAATGCCGGCGTAAGCCTTGATGGCGTCAATCTGGCCAATGAAGGCTCTTTGACGGTCATGCTCGGTGTGTCGTTGGCACTGCTCCTGGGCGCAAGAGCGCCAGCTATTCAGCCCAGCAGGTTTGCCTCACTCGGACGGCCGGGTACCTGGCAAACCTTCGGCTACTTTCATGCACGAAGGCAAACGCATGACAAACACCCACACTGACCACCACAGCCCGTGGTCTGTCTTTCTCATCTTTCTGCGCCTTGGACTGAGCTCCTTCGGCGGCCCCATCGTGCACTTAGGCTATTTCCGTGACGAGTTCGTCACACGACGGCGCTGGTTGTCCGAACGCAGTTATGCAGACTTGTTGGCACTGTGCCAATTCCTGCCAGGGCCTGCAAGCAGTCAGATCTGGATGTTATCGATCGGTGCCAAAACCATGTACTGGCCGGATCTCGGGTGAGACGTCACTACCTGTATCATGATTACGCCGAAGAAAAGAAGCGCGCTTGGAACCTGCTGGGTGATCGACCCAGTGCAGTTTTGTCCTCCACTTACGATCATCAACCGACCGAATCAATGATGTCTTTTCCAGCGTACGCCGCCACTGGATCACTACCACTTTCATAAGCCGGCATCATTAGTGCTGAGTTCTCATAGATTCGTAGATTACGTCCATGCAGCGACCCAGCACTTCATTAAACAACCAGCGAAAGAGATCGCTGTCGCGAAAACGGCCGTGTGGATTTTTAAAACGTCGAATGATTGGGTATTTCATCTTCAAGGCTCAACCGGCAGAACCAGCGATACGCCATATTCAATGGGCCTTCGCACAATCGCGGCTCTGAGCGAATGCCGTAGCAATAGCCCACGTCCAGCATGCAGATCATCAGTTCAAGATCAATCGACGGACAGACGGCCTATCTAGCTATAGAAATCCGCGAGAAGCGGACATCTAGCGTGAAATCCACGACTGCCATTCTTGGGTCGTGTTTCCCCCGGAACTCGTACCAGAGCCAGTCAAAACTTTGTGGGATAACACATCCAGACAGTGCTCACAGTTTCCTTGGGTGTCCCAGGATCGCGCGTGGATATCGACTGTACTGACCGTGCTAACAAGCAAGGTCAAGCTCCTGCAAAACCTTCCCCCCACTAAGTAGTGGGGTGCAGCCGCGAGGGGGGGGGGCTGAGCAGAAGACCCACAGTGACCGCGCACGGGTCCTGGGGTTAAGCCTGATGTTGGCACGCAGGGCTGGGGCGAACGCAACGCTATAGGAGCTTCCAGGTATAACTGAGGACGACGCGATACTCGTCAATATCAGTTCTGTAATTAGACCGCGCTACCGCGTCGCGAAGCCTGATGCCGAATCCCTTGACAGGCCCGCTCTGGAAAACATAAGACATATCGATATCGCGTTCGCTGTCTTTACCTTCATAGCCGCGCCCTGTCTCAACGTTGTTCCCCACGACGTATCTAGTCGAAAACAGCAGGCCCGGTACCCCCACCGCCGCAAAGTCATAGTCGTAACGCACCTGATAAGACACCTCGTCTTGTGATGAAAAGTCATAAGTGGGCAGTTCATTGGCCAAGGGCGCAATATTGGCGAACACCCGGGGGAACGCGGTGTCACCGTACATTCTTTGGTACCCTACGGTCACAGCATGCCCGGACCTTGCCACCCCGAGTGTGCCATACAGAGCGCGGTTATCGACCTTCCCGATTAGGTGATCACCATCTTCAACAGCATCATACTGTGCCAACGTACCGCTTAGTGACCAACGCCCCACTAACTGCTTATGCTTAATGCCAACATAACTCTGCCGGTAAATGTCCTCCAGTTGGGCGTACCAACCACTGACGGTGGTACGTGACTCATTAAAACTATAGTCACCCCCCATATAATTAAAGGCATCACTGGGCGACGCGCGTTGCGGGATATAGCCCAACATGGCGATCAATTTTTCGTCCCCGGCTTCATTTCGAAGGCTAGTCGATTTGATACGCCCGCCTTGAAGGGTCAGTCCAGCAAGTTCGCTACTGGAAAAGGAGACACCCTGATAGGATGGTGGAAGCAACCGAATGTCGCTGAAGGGCAACACGGGAATGTCGGGTTGAAGTTCACCCAGTCTCAGCTCGGTTTTAGAAAACCTGGCTTTTAAGGTTGGCCCCAAACGACTGTAATCGTCGGCAGGGGCCCCGCTATCCTTGATAGACAGCAAGCCCGTCCCTACCCGCCCACGGCCACTATCGAGTTTGAGACCCAAGGTGGCAACAGCATCGATACCAAACCCAACAGTACCTGGGGTATAACCGGATTTGAAATTAAGAATGAAGCCTTGAGCCCACTCTTCAGCCTTGGGTTTCTCGGTCCCACGAATATCTAAGTAGTTGCGTTGAAAGTAGTAATTTCTGGCTTGCAGTGTAGCGGTTGAATCTTTAAAAAAATCCGAATCCTCAGCCCATGCCAAGCCCGGCGCACAAAAATACAGTAACGCCGGCCACACGAGTGGCGCGCAATTTTTGTTGTTCACGATTTCACCCTTTTTATTTTTATAGAATGATCATTGCGTGCAGCTGAAAGCGACGATCAACCCGGCAACTGAGCACCGTTGAATAATTGATCGTCACTGGATTTCTAAATTACCGCGTCATACAACCAAGAGAGACCGGCATACGCCTGTTCAGGAGTACGGGTGCCGAGCATGTTGTTACGTAGTTCGGCCGCAACTCCCTCGGCGTGGTAGAACTCACCATGAACACGTGCCATGACCTGACAACGGCCCGTGCGAAGGTATCGGCGAGCCTGATAGGCTTTAAAAGCCGACTCAAAATCACCCTGACACTTTTCGATCTCCTGTGCGAGTACGACGCCATCCTCCATCGCCATACACGCCCCTTGTGCAAGGTATTGCAACATGGGATGCGCTGCATCGCCCAGAAGTGTGGTACGTCCCTGACTCCAGTTTTTCACGGGTTCACGATCGCACAATACCCACATCCGCCAGCTTTCAATTTTGGACAGGAGCGTTTGTACGGTGTCACACGTGCCGGCAAACCGACGGCGTAATTCTTCAGGGTCGCCCTCGGTGTTCCAACCCTCTACATAGCGGTCGCTGTGGAAGACTGCCACCAGGTTGAATAGTTTTCCACCTCGAAGCGGGTACTGGACCAGGTGGGACTTTGGCCCCCCCCAAAGAATCATCGAGTTGCGTCGAAACTCAAGCGGCACGTCCTCAATGGGCAACACCGCCCGGTACGCAATGTGCCCGGAGACCACAGGCGCACCGTCACCGACAATTTTCTCTCTGACTTTCGACCACAATCCATCTGCGCCAATCAGTGCGCAACCCCGAATGGTTTCACCTTGGTCAGTGGTCACGCATACGGACAGGCCATCATCTTCGTAGCCCACCACTTTTGTGGCGATCCTGAATTCGACATCAGCGGACTCGCGACACGCGGCCAGAAGAACCGAATGCAGGTCCGCACGATGCACCAAGGCGTAGGGATACTTGAAACGTTCCCGAAACGCTGCGCCTGTCGGGATGGTGGTAACCATCTCAGCGCTGACACTGTCCATGAAGATCAAATCATCGGGTAACACGGTCAGTTCGCGTACTTGATCAGCAACGCCGAGCGTCTCCAACACGCGAAAACCGTTAGGGCCCACCTGGATCCCCGCACCGACTTCGCGAAACTCTTCGGCCTGTTCGATCAAGAGCGTTTTGAAGCCCTTATGTGAGAGTGCCAGCGCTGCTGCCAGACCACCAATGCCCCCCCCAATGATTACAATTGGATCTTGTAGGCTCATGACGACACGACCTCGACAACAATTTCACCAATCCCTTCAATTCGTGCTTTGATCTGATCACCGTGAACAATGGGACCCACACCTTCGGGCGTTCCGGTGTACAACAAATCACCCGGCTCAAGTGTGTAATAGGTCGAGGCGAATTCGATCAGCTCTGCCACGTTCATGATCAAATCCCGAGTATTGGCGTGCTGGCGTTTCTCACCATTAACCTCCAGCAGCAACTCCAAGCCCTGTGGGTCGCTGAGCTCATCAGCCGTGACAAGCCATGGCCCCAACACCGAGTAAGTGTCCAACGATTTGCGCAAGCTTCGCTCTTCAGGCCCGCGGATCGTGATGTCCAGGCCAATGCTGTATCCGGCAACATAGGCCAGTGCGTCTTTCGCCTTCACATCCTTGGCACGCTTGCCAATAACAGCGACTAGCTCGATTTCGTGATCGGTACGGCGCTCTGGAAGATTAATCACAATCGGTTTACTGACACCGATCAGCGAGCTGGTAGCTTTCAGGAAGAGGCCCGTCTCCTGGATTTTTCGGACATTGGCACGTGTAAACGTCTCCGTGTCTGCGATGGCTTCATCAAGGTGAGCTTGATAGTTGACAGGCGCAGCCACAATTTTGCCTGGGTTACCGACGGGGCTAAGCAGCTCGACATCGCTTAACTTGAAGACCGCTGCGCTTCCCTTGGCAAGCGAGATTTCGGGGCGTAGCTCGGCCAGGTTAGCGATCAGCAGGTCATGGCGCGGAAACGGATAACGGGCAGGTGACAAAATACGCAGTGCTTGGGAAACGTCATAGACAATGTCGCCCTCAATCAGGCCCAAACGGTTATCGTTAAACAGACAAATTTTCATGGTTTTTCTCCTGGTGTAGTAGTTGCGCTCGGATTGATTTCGCTGCGCCAAAAACCGAGGTGTTCTTGCAACGGTCGATCGGAAAAGCTGAACAGTACGCATTGCTCGTCCGCCTCAAAACAACGCCATGCCCAACCCGGAACAACAAATACGTCGTCCTTGCAGGCTGTCCACGTTTGGTCACCGACCTGAACGCGCAGGCTGCCTTCAACCACGCAGCAAACAGCTCCGTCGGTTTCACGAAAGCTCGTGCCCTTGAACCCTGCTGGGAACATCTGCATAAAGGCACCCATCGAGCGAATCGGGGACAGCCCATTCGTTGGGTTGGTAAACATCAGTTTGAAACCGTTGCACGCGTCCCACTCATCGACGAGCGACAACTGTTCAAGCGCTGCACGCGTGCGCGAATAGGGGTAGTGAAAAAGTGGGCTGACGGGGCCGCCGTGGGTGTCGCCTACAGGTCTCAGGCCAGCGGCGAATCGCGCATTGGAGTCGCCTGTCGGGCGTGTCAGGGCCTGACGTAGATTCGGGTCATCAGCAGAGAAACCGGCGTTGAGCATTTGCACAACAGGCACATCCAGGCCGTCCAGCCACATCACAGGTTCCGTGCCCTGCGCACCATGGTCATGAAAAACGTTCGTGGGCGTGATGACAAAGTCACCCGGGTTCATTAGTACCTTTTCGCCATGCACCGTAGTGAACCCACCCTGGCCACTTAAAATCAGTCTTAGCGCAGACGCCGTATGGCGATGACTGGGGGCGACCTCCCCGGGCAGGATCATTTGAATACCCGCATAGAGGGATGACGTTATCTGCGACTTGCCCCGAAACTTAGGGTTTTCTAGGACAAGCACACGGCGCTCCGCATCTTCGGCGGAGATGACCTCACAGGCCATTTTCATATTTTGGCGAATGGTTTCGGCGCGCCAGATTACGGGGTCCGCCGTCTGCTTGGGCTCGCGCGGGGTAAGCCCGCGCAATACCTCCCAGAGGGGCGTCATGTTGTCATGGGCAATGTGATCTCTAAAGGCATTGTTACTCACAAATATCTCCTTACCTATCTATCGAACTTCGTTCAGCCGTGCATCGCTACGGTCTTGGTTTGCGGTCCGTGCGATGTGGCGACGGACGAGGGTCAGCGCGACAAAAAGAATCAACATCATGGCTGCTATAAAACCGAAGAACCGAGTGCCTGTGCTGGCAAGAATCCAGGGGCCGATGAAAGCGCTCAGCACCGCGCCCAGCCGTCCGAAAGCTGCGGGCAAACCGACGCCACTTGCACGCATTGAGGTAGGGAATATCTGCGCCGCCAGCACGAATAGGATTGCTTGTGTGCCCGGTACGCAGAGGCCGAGCAGCAGCAGGCTAACGGTGATGATAGGGAGCGAATTCGCAGCAGGTTGCAACGGCGTTACCATCAGCGCAGCGCAGCAGGCCAACGCCCCCGCCGCCATGCAGAGCATGGTTTTGCGCGAACCGAAGCGACTGAACAGCCAGCCGCCGCCCACCCCTCCAATCAGGCCACCGAGGCTGAACAACGCCATACTTGCGCTGGACATACTGACGCTGTAACCGGCCTCGACGAACAGGGAGGGGGACCAGGTAAACATGAGGTAGCTAGACAGAATCACGGTAAAGAAAGCGACCGCCAGAACCCGTGTGTCGCCGGCATATTCGCTGGCCATTAACGTTCGCACCGAAGCCTTCTTGACTGCAGCCGCTTCGCCGCTGTCCTCCAACGTGGTGGTCAATGACACCGCATGCCCCAGGTGGCGAATGATGTTCAGGCACGCTGCCGGCTTGATGCCGCGCGCCACCAGAAATCTCAGCGACTCTGGGACGCCAATGATCAGCGTCAGCGCGACGATCAACGGCGCACACCCCGCAATCACGAAAAAACTGCGCCAGCCAAGGGCAGGAAGAATTTGCGCCCCTAACAGGCCAACGACAATACCGCCAAAAGGCAACGCGCTCATCCCGATGGCGAGGGCAAGGCTGCGCCGGCGCAAAGGTGTGTACTCAGCCAGCATTGCCGTGACGTTAGGCATGGCTGCTCCCATGCCCAACGATGCAATCACTCGGCAGACGCCCAGAAAGACGATGTCATCGGCGAGCGCGCCCAATAACGTCATCAGGCCAAACGTTACGCTGGACGCGATGAGGGTCCATTTTCTGCCGATGCGGTCGCCCAACAGGCCCCCGAGGGCCGTCCCCAGTGCCATGGCCACGAAACTGAATCCAAGCACCGGTGCAAAGGCTGCGCGGCTGATACCCCATTCGGCTGAAATGGAGGACAGCGACAGGCTAAGCACCTGCGCGTCCACGCCATCGAACACCATGACGAGGGCGACCAAGAAGAGAATTCGCTTTTGATAGGACGTCCACTCTCCGTGATCGAGAATAGGGGCGATGTCGAGGACGGGGGACGATGGCTGCGCTAGCTGGCTCATGATGGAACCCTCACACCTTAAGGTGTTTTGTATTATTTGTTGTAATACGATAATTATGTTTTTTCCAAAAAGTGTCAACGCTTTTATCTTATGGCGCTATTTTTGTTTTTACTCACCTCGTGGTCGAGCTTGGCGGTAACATGCGGGCTCCGTCAAGCACACCTTTCTAAGGGGGCAGGGTTGATAAAGCAGCAGGTAACCGGCGCGTCAGCCATGCAAGTCTCAGGCGCAGAAGATCCCAAAGGCAGCTCCCAGGATCGCTTGATGCGCCTGCTCGAATTGTTCAGTGGAGACAGCAAATCTGATTGGTCTGTGGACGAAGCGGCGATCGAGTTAGGACTATCGGCGAGCCATACGTACCGTTACTTTCGAACCCTGTCGGGTGCCGGATACATCAGCGCCTTTACCCCGGGGCGCTACGTGCTGGGCCCAGCAATCATCGCGTTGGATAGAAAAATGCGGTTGGGTGATCCGATGATCCAGGCTGCAAGGTTGGTCATGGGTGACATGCTGAATGCGGCCCCCGCTGACAGCATCGCGATTTTATGCCGGTACTTCCAAGAGCACGTCATGTGCGTGCATGAGGAGTTCACCACCCGTTTCAAGCAAGACATCAGCTATGAGCGCGGCCTCCCAAGGCCCCTTTACCAAGGCGCAGCCTCAAAGGTCATCCTGGCGCACCTGCCATTGCGCCAGGTCAAACCCTACTACGAAGGCGTAACGGGCGAATTCGAGCGCTTTGGCCTTGGGGCCAATTGGGCGCAAGTCAAGCAGACACTGAGATCGCTGAGAAACGAGTCCGTAGTCATCACTTCAGGCGAATTGGGCAATAGCGCTGCGGGTATTTCAGCCGCCGTTTTTGACGATAAACGGGTGATCGGCAGCATCAGCATCGTGATACCCGTCGTCGATGCCTCCCCGGAAGTCAGAACACTGCTCGCGCCTATTGTTGCGAAGGCCGGGGCCGAGATGACGCAGAAAATGACGGTGTTGGCGTCTTCTGGATCATGAAATACACAACGCCGTCAGCTCTCTGGAAACAGCCAAGGCTCGGTGGCGCGTCGCTTGCTTTCGTATAAGCGCACGTCGTCGGCTTGAGCGAGCGTCAGGCTGATTTCATCGAGCCCCAACATCACGCATTTTTTGCGGAATGCATCGATCTCGAAACGGTAGATCACGCCCTCAGGCTGGGAAACGGTTTGGTCCGCTAGATTGATCTCAAGTTGCAACGCAGCATCACGGGCCGCGAGTGAGAACAGGTGATCCATTTCATCCTTGGTCAACACGATGGGCAGCACGCCGTTCTTAAGGCAGTTGCCATAAAAAATATCTGCGAAACTGGTGCTGAGCAGCGCTTTGAACCCGAAATCACGCAAGGCCCACGGCGCGTGCTCGCGGCTCGAACCACAACCGAAATTATCTCGGCACAGCAGGATTTGCGCTGACTTGAACCGGGGCTGGTTGAGCATGAACTGCTCGTTGAGCGGTCGTACCGAGCAGTCGTCCCCAGGTTGGCCTTGGTCTAGATAACGCCAGTTATCGAACAGGTAATCGCCATAGCCATATTTGCTGATCAATTTCATGAATTGCTTCGGCAAAATGGCGTCCGTGTCCACATTGATTCGATCAAGCGGCGCCGCTACTGCACAAAACTGCTTGAATGGTTTCACGGCCTTTCAACTCCTTATCTGGGCAGCGGTTATATCAACGAAATGTCCTGCCAGGGCCGCCGCTGCTGCAGTGACCGGGCTCACGAGGTGAGTTCTGCCACCCTGCCCCTGACGCCCCTCGAAATTGCGATTGGACGTAGATGCACAACGCTCCCCAGGGAGCAGCCGGTCCTCGTTCATTCCCAAGCACATCGAACAACCGGGCTCGCGCCATTCAAACCCAGCGTCGATGAATATCCTGTCCAAGCCCTCGGCTTCAGCCATGGCTTTGACCTGTCCTGATCCCGGCACCACCAATGCTTGTTTGATACGCGTGGATACTTTTTGACCGACTACAACCTGGGCAGCTGCCCGCAGGTCCTCGATGCGTGCATTGGTGCAGGAGCCTATGAAAATCTTGTCGAGTTCGATTGAAACGATGGCTGTGCCCGCTGTAATCCCCATATAGTCGAGCGCGCTGACCAAGGCCTGACGTTTAGCGGGGTCTACTTCGTCCGCGGGGTCGGGCACCTTTTCTAGAACATCGCACACCATTTGCGGAGAAGTTCCCCATGAAACTTGAGGGGCAACTTTTGCTGCATCCAGGTTCACCACCTGTTGGAAAATTGCCCCAGGGTCGCTGTGAAGCGTGCGCCAAAACGTAGCGGCGGCCTCCCAGCCTGCGTCTCGCGGCGCATGAGGTCGGCCGTGCAGGTAGGCCAGTGTGGTCTCGTCTACACCGATCAGCCCGACGCGAGCTCCGGCTTCGATTGCCATATTGCAAAGGGTCATCCGCGCTTCCATGGACATGCTACTGACCGTGCTGCCCGTGAACTCGATTGCATGACCGGTGGCCCCCGCAGTACCGATTTTGCGAATCAAGCTCAGGGCCAAGTCTTTTGCGGTCACGAACGGCTGCAATTCGCCGTCGATCTGAACCTTCATCGCCGCCATGGGTGAAACACGCAGGCACTGGGTGGCGAGAACGTGCTCGATCTCGGAAGTGCCGATGCCAAATGCCAAGGCCGCGAAAGCACCATGGGTACTGGTATGAGAGTCGCCACAGACGATGGTCATTCCCGGAAGACTGGCGCCAGATTCAGGCGCGATGACATGCAAAATGCCCTGCCTTTGATCACCCATTTTAAAGTGGCGCAGGTTCAGGTCATCGCAGTTACGCTCAAGCGTCTGAACCTGAATTTTCGCTACCGGATCCTGAATGCCCAGAGCCAAGTCCCTAGTCGGCACATTGTGGTCCGAGGTGGCGATGATCGTGCCGCTTCGCCAAGGGTTCAGCCCCGCTGCCGATAAACCTTCAAAAGCCTGGGGGCTGGTGACTTCATTGATCAACTGCAGATCGATGTAAAGCATCGCCGAACCGTCCGGGTCATGACGTACGACGTGCGTTTCCCAGAGTTTTTGCAGCAGCGTTTTGGGCACTGGAGGCTCCTCTTGTCAGATCGATCATTACGGACCTGCCTGGCCGGATTGTAGGCAAGCTTGCTCAGACAATATAGAGCGCTTTTATCGTAATGCGCTATTTTTGATTTTTAAAGAGTGGCAAAGTACTATGTGTTGTCCAACTGTACTGTTCAGATTTGTAAAATCTGAACAGCGAAAGCGCCCGCTTAAACGATTCCTGATCTCGGCTTTTGATAGCGATGTCTGATAGGCAGTGCGCTATCCCCCCTCAATACTCATCCGTTCAAGAGCGATCCGCAGTGGGTAAATATGACAACTAAAAGCTTTGACGTGCTGATTGTAGGAAGTGGTGCAGCCGGATGCGTGGTGGCCAGTTATCTGGCCGAGAACAGTCGGGCCAGCATTGCCGTGATCGAAGCCGGCGGCAAGGATTCCGACCCGCTGATCCATATTCCAGCCGGCTTCGGCACCATCCTGGCCAAGGATAAACACGTGTGGACCCATTCCACCGTCGCCCAGCATGGTACTGAGCGACGCTTTCGCTCCGGCAAGGTGTTGGGGGGAGGCACGTCGGTAAATGCCATGGCGTATGTGCGTGGCCAAAAACGCGACTTCGATGCGTGGGACGAAGCCACCGCAGGCGACGGGGACTGGAATCACGCCAGCATGTGGCGTGCCTTCATCGAGCAAGAAAAAAACGACACGTTCCATGATGAACATCATGGCACCCAAGGCAATCTGGCCGTGCAGCTGCCCAAAGGGATCAACGAACTGAACCAGTATTGCCTGAAGGCATTTCAGGAATACGGCCTGCCCTACAATCCGGATTACAACGGCGCCAGCCAGATCGGTGTGTCACCGGTGCAATCGAACATCGAGAACAGTCGCCGTTGCAGTGCCGTAGTCGCGCACCTGCGCCGTCATCTGGAGAGTGGCCGCGTCACCTTGCTGGCGAACACAACGGTCACTCGGGTGCTGATCGATAGCCACCGCGCGGTAGGGGTCGAAATACTCCAGGGCGGGACTACGCAGCAAATCCAGGGCAAGCAGGTCATACTCAGCGCCGGGGCGGTACACAGCCCGAAGATTCTCATGCATTCCGGCATAGGCCCCAAGACCCAGTTGCAGGAATTCGGCATTGAGGTGATGGTCGATTCCCCCGGCGTGGGCGAAAACCTACATGACCACCCTATCGTACCGCTCAGCGCCTATGTGAAAGGGAACTTGGGCTATCAAAGCGTTGCCCAGGGCCTTGGGACGCTGAAGGCAGGGATCCGCTACATCCTGACCAAAGACGGCCCGGCCGCAGGCAGCGGTATCGAGACGGTCAGCTATTGGGATCCCCTGAACTTACAGGGCGACCCTACCGTTCAGTGCTATCACGTACCAATCATTTCCAAAGACGGCTTGAGCCCTACCGGTACGCGCCCCGGCGTGACCTTCGAGTTAGTGGTGCTTCAGCCTAAAAGCCGCGGCTGGGTACGTTTGGCTGACGCTGACCCTACCTCTATGCCGCTGATCAACCCAAATTTCATCGGCCACGAATACGATTTGAAAGTGGCCGTTGAGTCGGTGAAAGCCATGCGCCATGTCCTGACTCAGGAATCGCTAGCGCCGGTGATCGACGAAGAGGTCTCACCGGGTCCCAGCGTGCAATCCGATGAGCAGATTGGCGAATGGGTCAAACGCGTCGCCACCACCATGTGGCACCCGGTCGGCACCTGTCGCATGGGCAAGGACGAAGGTGCCGTCGTTGATGGTCGCCTGCGTGTGAAAGGCGTGGAGCATCTACGTGTCATCGATGCCTCGATCATGCCCAACATTACTAGCGGCAACACCAACGCGCCCACTCAGGCGCTGGCCCTGCACGCTGCCAAAATGCTCTGTGAAGATTACTTTCGCTGATCTGCGTGACGCTCATAAACATCCACTGAATTCGATAAGGTGACAACCCATGAACTATCCAAGCTCCGAGTCCATCGATGCAGTATTCGAGTCGCAGCGTGCCTATTTCGCCTCCCGCCAAACCCACCCCATCGAGTTTCGCAAACACAGCCTGGAGCGCCTGAAACAGGCAGTGCTCAATCACAAAGAGGCGCTGTACGTCGCACTGGACGAAGATTTAGGAAAACCCAAGGCCGATGTGGACCTCGCGGAGATCGGCGCAGTCCTCCACGAAATCGATTTCGCCCTCGCCCACCTTGACGAGTGGGCGACACCAGAAACGGTACCCACCGCAGACCTGATTGCGCCGTCCCAGTGCTATGTCACGCAAGAGCCCTTTGGCGTTACTTACATCATCGGGCCGTTTAACTACCCCGTAAACCTGACGCTGACGCCGCTGATAGGCGCAATCATTGGCGGCAACACTTGCATCCTTAAGCCCTCCGAAACCACCCCCAACACTTCACTGGTCCTCGAGAAAATCATTCAGGAAGCGTTCTCTCCCAACTACATAGCTGTGGTTCAGGGTGGACGCGATGAGAATACTCACCTGCTGAGCTTGCCGTTCGATTTCATCTTTTTCACGGGCAGCCCTAACGTCGGCAAGATAGTGATGCAGGCAGCCGCCGCGCACCTCACACCAGTGATCCTGGAACTAGGCGGCAAGTGCCCTTTGATTGCCCTGGCCGATGCCGATGTCGATCTGGTGGTGTCGCAGCTGATGTTTGGCAAGTTCATCAACAGCGGCCAGACCTGCATCGCACCGGATTACTTGTACGTCCACAGCAGCATCAAGGATGAACTGCTAACTCGCCTGACGCAGCGCATTCAGCAGGACCTGCCCGACATAGGTTCCACGGGAAAAGTCGTCACGAGCCAACAAGTATCGCGTCTTCAAAACTTGTTGAGCAAGAGCGCGGGCAAGGTGCTGGTCGGCGGCGATGCAGACCCAGAACGGCGCGTATTCAGCGCCACCGTGGTCGACCAAGTGCAATGGGACGATGCGCTGATGGCCGAAGAGCTGTTTGGGCCCATTTTGCCGGTGCTGACTTTTGATTCGGTGGATAATGCAGTCGATCTCATCAATCAACATCACTCCAAACCACTGGCCGTGTATGTGTTCACAGGCCACACAGCCAATGCCAACCCCGTCATCGACCACATTCAAGCCGGCGATGCTCAGGTCAACGGCGTGCTGGTGCACGCGTTTTCGCCATACCTGCCGTTCGGTGGGGTGGGCGGTTCAGGGATGGGCGAATATCACGGCCGATACAGCTACCTGGCATTTACCCACAAAAAGTCTGTACGGATAGTTGAGTCTGGCAAGCCGGTATAAATAAAACACCAACTCCGCGAACCTGAGGCAGGTCAACGGCAGGTATTCTTTGCAATCCTGCCTTGATCGCGCGACCACATAAACCGTGACGAGCTCAACATAAACAACTGCATGCACCTCAGTACCAACACTCCATAAGAATTCGTACTCACAACCCGGAGACAGCAATAACACCAAAGGCTAGCATTCTATTAACCCTTAATAAGACACCCCTATTAGCCTTCGGGAGATACATCATGTGGAACAATAGCAGCCCCTTTTTACAAGGTATTCGCCAACCCCTCTCCAACGAAATCATCGCCAATGAACTTCGCATAGAAGGTACTGTGCCGCCTGAACTTGAGGGCGTGCTTTTTCGAACCGGATCCAACCAGCGTTGGGAGCCTGCTCGCCCTGACCGATACCACTGGTTCGACGGAGATGGCATGGTTCATGGGTTTTATATCAGCAACGGCGCTGTCAACTACCGCAATAAATGGGTGCGCACCGAGGGTTTCAAGGAAGAAGAAGCAGCCGGTAGATCGCTCTACAACGGTATTTACGGGTCTTACGAAGTAGCTCAACCACAGCTTGAAAAGGGGCCGGCTGCCGTCAAGCAAGTAGCCAACGTCAATGTCGTGGAAATCGACGGACGCGTATTGGCTCTGCAAGAGGCGGGTAGACACTATTATGAACTTGACCGAAACACCCTGGAAACCATTGGTACCTTTGATTTCCACGGCGCAATTGATGCACTGGTTACCGCGCATATCCATACCGACGCCGCAAAAAATGAACTACTATTGTATACGGTCGAACCCGAAACCCGCCGATTCGTCTGTGCACTGGCTGACAAACAAGGGAACATCCTGAAACAGCACGTCGTTACACTTGACGCCCCCGCCTATATTCACGACTTCATGTTCACTGAAAATCATTTTGTCTTCTTCTTTGGGCCCATCAACTGGCGTCCAGAATCACCCGACCGAGTTCCTGCAGGCAAATCTGCGTGGACGTTTGACCCAAAGCAGAGCAATCGAACCCTGGTGGTCCATCGGCAGACCGGTGCAACTCAATGGTTCACCGATGAAGCTTACCAAACCACACACTTCGTCAACGCCTACGAGGAAGATGGCAAAATAATCGTCGACGGCTGCGTCAGTGACCTCCAGTTTGTCGATGATATAAAAGTCGAGAATTTCTTTCCGTTTCCTTTTCCTGACGCTGGACGCTCGCCGTTCACACCTCCCGCGCTGTACCGCTGGACCCTGGATCTCGATGCCGGTCAGATGACACGAGCACGGGTCGGAAATTTCTCCGTCGAATTTCCTAGGATCAATGAAAAACTCCTGGGTGCAAAACACCAATACGGCTACTTTGCCGGTGTACACCAGCCCAAAAGTGACAGCCACGATTTCAATTGCCTGATAAAGCACGATTTTATTTCAGGCAAAACCGAGTACCAAACACTGGAAGGTGACAGGGACGTGTCCCCTGCCGAGCCGATATTCGTGGCCAAACCCGATGCGGTGAGTGAAGACGATGGTTGGTTGCTGGTCGTCTGGTGGGATCCCCAGACAAACAAAAGCGAACTGGTGATCCACGACGCGAGCGACTTCACGGGCGCACCATTGGCACGGGTAAAGCTGGATCATCATATACCGCTGGGTTTTCATGGGAACTGGATCCCATAACCCACCGGTAGAGGTCTAGCCGAGCGTTCTGGCAACAGCAACGCACAACTGACTGCCCTGCAAATAACGTATCGCTGCAGGGCAGTCTTTGTATGAAGGAACGCCCCTTTCAAGGGGCATTCATGCCATACGATCAGTCCACTAAAACCCTGACCTTAAAACGGATAAGCGCGACGTTTGTGTTGCACCGAGTTCCAGTGATCGCTGGTCAGCTCCGCGATGATCCAATCGCTGTTGAATCGCCCGATACCACTGTTTTTCTCGCCGCCAAACATGTTGTTCGGATCATCATTGACCGAGATGTCGTTGATGTGAGTCATGCCGGCTCCAGCGCATGTGCCTCGTCACGCGCAGTGATGATCGGCGCTACAGGACAAAATTGCTCAGCCTGGGCCAAGTCACTCATGTTATCGACATTGACGAACACATGAGGCGGCAGTACCTACCCGTGTGCAGCGCCACCGAGCAACAACTCGATGCTTTCGGCTTTCGCCGCCTCGATCCGGGCCACTGCGCCCTCCAACTGGCGACGGTTGATCAGCGGGCCAATGACTGTATCTGCAAGGTCAGGATCGCCGACTTTCAACTGGCGAACGCGCTCGACAAACGCTTCGACGAAATCCTTTTGCAACGAGGCGTCGACGATAATCCGGTTACTGCTCATGCAGATTTGACCTTGGTGCAGGAAGCGCCCCACAACGGCGGCGTGCACCGCCAGATCGAGGTCCGCGTCATCAAGCACCACACACGGAGCATTCCCACCCAACTCCAACCCGACTCGCTTGAGCGTCGGGCCTGTGACTGCCAACGCGCCCAATGTGCCGCCCGACCCGAGTCGATCCCGTGAAGAAGATGAATTTTGGAATCGGGTGCAGGGTAAAGGCATCACCCAAATCAGCCACGTCTCCCACGACCACGTTCAAAACTCCCGGCGGAAAACCGGCCTCTTCGTAAATTTTCGCCAACAACAAACCACCGGTCACCGGCGTATCGTCGGCAGGCTTCACGACGACGGCGTTACCGAGTGCCAGCGCCGGTGCGATAGACCGATTGGAAAGGTGCATCGGCCAGTTCCAGGGACTGATAACCCCGACCACACCCAATGGTTTACGGTAAACGCGGCTTTCTTTGTCGGGGGTGTCGATTGGCAGAATGCGGCCGACGACTCTCGAAGGCATGGCCGCGGCCGTGATCATGGTCGAACGTACCGCTGACCACTCGATTTCGGCTTTGGTACGCGTGCTGCCTGACTCACGAATCAATCAGTCGACAATTTCTTCGTGCCTGGCTTCCAGTACGCTAACGGCGCGCATGAACAAGGCTGAGCGCTCATTAGGTAACGTCTGCGCCCATGCTTTCTGCGCGGTTGCTGCCGCCTGGTAGGCGTCGTCGAGGTCGCTAACATCACCCAGCGAAAGCTCGGTCAGCAGGGCGTTGTCATAAGGGTTGCGGTTCTCCAGGACCTTGCGCGTACTTCCGGAACGCCAGGCCCCGGCGATGTATTGGCCAGTAAAGTTTTGCCACGGTGTTGGGAGGTCAGACATGGGTGTTCTCCGGTTGATTCAAAGTAGGTCAGCGCCAGTATTCTTCTTGCTTGCCAGCCTGGAAGTCGCGAGGTTTTCCAATTGCTGGTGCAGTGCAAGGGTGTGATGTTCATCAGTTCGGTGGTGAGCGAAAAGCTGAGCAATCGCTGCGCATTCGAACGCAGCAATGAGCAGTGGAGAGGCCTTTTTTTCGAGGCTGATCAGACTTGTCAGAAGACCCCTGACTTGATCATAAATTCGTGCCTGAGCAGGTGGGGCAGGTGTATCCGAGATCTTCAGTGCGAGCCGCGCAATGCGCTTGCACAGGCGCTTGCGCTGGGAGCCTGGCGATGAAGGAACCAACCATCGGTAGGTCAGCACGGCAGTGAACACCCCGCCCAGAATTGCCAACATCTGCAACAGGGTATGTTCAAGGGAGGTGTCTACCTGCAATCCAGGTTGAGCGATTAACAAAAAGGTCATGTTCAGGTCGATGGCCAGTTTTGCTGTACCGGGCCGAGCCATGAGCAACGCTCCGATCATCAAAAACGGTGCGATAACCAAGGCCAGCTCCCACACCGTTCCCACTTCAGGTAACAGCCAAAAACGGCAGGTCACGCCAAGAACGGCTCCAGCGGTCGAGCCAACAAGTACGTCTTTTAACGCCGCACTGGCGTGGCTATGGCTGGAGAACAGCGAGGCGAACAACACGGCCGTCATGACCATCATTGGACCGTCTGACCAACCCAGGCCCCACCACATTGCGGTGGCGATGGACATCGCAATCAAGGGTCTGGAGCCCGCGAGGCATGTTGCGTGCCAGTCGCGCTGTTGAGTTGATTGCAACGCTTCCCTGCCTGGCGTTTCACAAGCATTCAACGCTGCAAAGACGCGTTGTAATTTTTCAACGAACAGCGTGCCTGCGGCAAGGTTTTCAGTGTTTTTGTGGACCTCATTGATCACCGCGAGCACCATTGCAGCTGCCGATTCAGGATGAGTTGCTACCAACAGGTCAGAGGGAAATCGGAGTTTTTCGCCAACATCGAAATGGCTACTTACGAGCAAATCGACAAGCGCGCCCAGCGTGTCGCGAGTGCGAAAGACCCGTAAACGCATTGTTCGAGAACCTGTAGCAATTTCATCCAGGCACAGATCAAGCGCCGCTAGTTCCTGCAACAGCGCACTAAAACTTTTGGCATCGTGTGCAGTGCCTGCCTGCAACCTTTTGAGGCTGTAGTGAACGCTGGCCACAATCAGCGCATCGAGTCGGTTGTACACGGATTCCAGGGACGCGGACTTGCCTGTAAACGTCCATGAAAAACAAGCTGAAGCCAACACGCCGATGACGGTGCAATAGATTCTGCCAAGGGCTAGGTCCACATCGAGCACGGGGTCTTGAATACCAAACAGCGCGACGATCGCTGCGGTGTAGCCTGCCAGCACAAAACCGTAATTTCGAAAATGTCGAAACAGGTTTCCATACCCGGCGCACGCTGCGATCCAGGCTGCCAGTACGAGCATTAGCCAGTGCTGCTGATCAAAGAACACCGTCAGCAAAAGTCCGCCTGCCATGGCTCCCACCACCGTACCGATCAGCCGCGCGCCGATGCGTTCGATCAAGAGGCCTCGCGTAGGTTGCGCCACCAGCCAGACTGTCATCGCAGCCCACCAAGGATGGTGCAGGTCCAGCATTTGAGCGATGACCAGCGCCAAGAGAGCTGCCGTGGTTGTGTGCAGACTGAAAATCAGTGCTGACCGAGAAGGCCACTGAAGCTCGGGCTGCATGCCAAAACGGCCTATCAAGCGACCGAATGATTGAGTGATCCACTTATTCATTTGATGAACTGACATCCGCAGCCTGATAAGGGAAACGCAGCCGCACGCGGCTCTCATTGCCATGGTGCATGCCGACGAGAAACCAAAATATCATATTTCCTGCTATTTAGGATTTTGGTTTATTTTATCTTTACAGGATTTTTGCTTCGTAATAGATTTAGCCTCAGTCAAGGGCACCTGCCTGCCCAGACAATAAAAACAATAAGAGGCCAGTTCATGCATACGCCTACACCCAGCAATATCCTCTGCGACGTCGTTGACGCCCTCCCTGTCAGCCGGTTGCAATGGGAGGGGCTCGCCCTCTGCGTACTGGTCGCAGTGCTAGACGGATTCGACACCCAGATCGTCGGTTTTCTGGTGACTGCCATGGCATCAACCTTGAACGTAACGCCCCAAGCCTTGGCACCGGTGTTCGCGGCGGGTTTATTTGGTTTGATGCTCGGCGCACTGCTACTGGCCCCTATGGCGGATCGCTTGGGGCGCAAGAGAATTCTGGTGTTGTCGATCCTGCTGTTCGGCACATTCGCGTTACTGACCGCTTTTGTTAACAACGTCTCGCAGTTGCTCGTCGTGCGCTTTCTGACCGGCATAGGCCTCGGCGGGGCAATTCCCAACCTGGTGGCGCTGATCTCTGAATACAGCCCGCGACGTTACTCGCGCAGTGCCGTGACGCTGCTGTTCTGTGGCATGCCACTGGGCGCCATGCTGGCTGGCTTGACGGTCGACCAACTGCTCGCTACCTGGGGGTGGGAAAACCTTTTCCTGATCGGTGGCGCGCTGCCGTTGCTGGTCGCCGGCGTTGTGGTGTGGCGGCTTCCAGAGTCGGTTGAGTTCCTCAGTCGCCAACCCGGCAGTCGTGCTGCCCTCAGCGCTATCATTAAACGGCTCGCACCCAACCTCGCAGAACTGCCCGCCAGTCTTGGCCAACTACGCCAACAGGCAACCTCCTCTACCTCCCTGAGTCGTCTTTTCACAGCCGGCATGTGGCGCCGCACCCTGCTGCTTTGGCTGCCGTATGCCATGAACTTGCTGATTTTGTACTTCATTATGAGCTGGATCCCGACGCTGTTAGTGGCAGCCCATGCACCGCTGAGCATGGGCATTCGCGCCATCATTCTCTTCAGCCTGGGAGGTGTGATCGGCTCGGTCGTACAAGGCTGGCTGATGAACCGCTGGGGGTCGGTCAACGTATTGACCATCGAATTCATGGGCTACCTGACAATCGTGCTGGCGCTCAGCCAATTGCCTGTTTCTATTTATTCGCTTTTCCCCGCAATGTTGTTGCTGGGCATTTTGGTGCAAGGCGCGCAGGCAGGTCTTAACGCTTTGGCCGCCGAGTTGTACCCACAGGAAATACGCTCCACAGGCATCGGCTGGGCACTTGGCGTCGGGCGAGTGGGTTCCATTACAGGGCCCGTTTGCGGCGGCTTGATGTTGGCAGCCGGCTGGGTTTTGACAGAGATCCTCAGCGCAGCGTTGGTTCCGGGAATCATCGCGCTGACGGCGATTACCTTGCTACGACTTGACCCCGCGAGCAAACAACAACCCACACCCTCACAGTCTGTTACACATCATTGATGCAACCAGAGGCATACCCATGAAAATCGCAAGCTTCGTTTACCAAAACCGTTCCACGTACGGCATTGTTAAAGGTGACCACGTCATTGACCTGGAATCACTCAAGTCTCACCTGGGTGCGGACCTCAAAGAAGCCATCGCGCGCAATCGACTGAGCGAACTGGGGGCTGATGCGCTGAAAGACCTGCCTCGCCTGGCATTGAGTGAAATCACCTTTTTGCCGGTCATTGCCAACCCAGGCAAAGTGCTCTGCATCGGGATCAACTACGCCACGCATGTGCGCGAGACTGGTCGGGACATGCCGACCTACCCGATGATTTTCACCCGCTTTGCCGACAGCCAGACCGCACACCTGCAGCCCATCGTTCGCCCAACCGTGTCCCACAAGCTTGACTTCGAAGGTGAACTGGCCGTGGTGATCGGCAAGACCGCTCGCCACGTCAAACCGGAGGACGCCTTGGACTACGTCGCCGGCTATGCCTGCTACAACGACGGCAGCGTACGTGACTGGCAGAAGCACACGATCCAGTTTGTTCCAGGGAAGAACTTCCCGGCCACCGGTGGATTCGGCCCATGGATGGTCACCAGCGATGAAATCGTCGACCCGCAGGACCTGGAACTGACGACTCGTTTGAACGGCGAAGTGATGCAACACACGCGCACCAGCGACATGATTTTCGATGTGCGCAAGTTGATCGAGTACTGCACCGCGTTCACTGAACTGGCCCCTGGAGACGTAATCGTCAGCGGCACCACCGGCGGCGTTGGTGCATTCCGCGAGCCACCAGTCTGGATGAAGCCGGGCGATATCGTCGAAATCGAAATCGAGCGCATTGGTATCCTGCGCAACAGTATTGTAGACGAGAGCTGACATGCAAAAACCGTTTGATTCCGAAGACACCACCGAGCACCTGGCAGACAGCAAAGGCTCCAGCCTGGAGCGGATGCTGCGAATTCTCGACCTGTTCACCGAGCACCATCCCATCTGGACGGTCGACGGGATGGGAAATGCGCTGGGGTTCACACGCTCCACTGCCTACCGTTATGTACGCGAACTGGCCGAGGCCAATTTGCTGTTTCAGGTGGAGGCCGGTCGCTATGCGCTGGGCGCGAGAATCATCACCTGGGATCGCCAACTGCGCGTCAGTGATCCGTTGGTACGCGCGGCGCACTCCCTGGAGTCGACCTTTCCGCAATGGGGTGCCGAGCAAGCCTGGTTGGTGTGTCGGCTGTTCAAGGATCAAGTGGTCTGTATCCATCAAACCGGCAACCTTTCCAACCAAGTGAGCTACTCGCGAGGATCGCCAAGACCTTTGTTCATGGGAGCGACCTCTAAAGCGATCCTCGCCAACATGGGCTCACGGCATCAAAGCCAACTGTTTCTGGAAAACCCGAGTGACATCGAGTCCAGCAACCTTGGCAAGACTTGGGAGGTGTTCCGGCGCTCGCTCCAACGCTTGCGCCGCCAGGGATATGTGCTGAGCACCAGCGAAGTCGATGCTGACGTCTTTGGCCTCGCGGCCCCCATATTCGATGGCGACGGCAAAGTGGTGGGCAGCATCAGCTGCGTGCGCCCGACCTCGCAACGCGATAGCGAACAGGATGAAGTGCAAGGCCAGCAAATCCTCGCCCTTGCCGACAATCTTTCACAACTCATGACCGCGCTGGCGCACAGACCAGAAGTACTGGACTGACCAGCCCGGCGGTCACCGAGGGAATAAAAATGACAACCCTTACACCCGTGAATACTGACGTACTGATTATCGGTGCCGGCCCGACAGGACTCACGTTGGCCAACCTCCTCGGACAGGCCGGCGTGCGTACGACCATTCTTGATCGTAAAGCCGGCACCGTGACTGAACCGCGTGCCGTTTCGATCGACGATGAGTCGCTGCGAACCATGCAGGCAGCCGGGCTGGATGAAGCCGTGTTGGCTGACGTCGTCAAAGGCTACGGCGTTCACTACTTCGACAAGCCAGGGGGACGTTGCTTTGGCAAGGTCGAACCTGTCGGCAAGCAATACGGCTACCCCAAACGCAATGCGTTCAGGCAACCCCTGTTCGAACGCACGCTGATGCAAGGTATGGAGCGTTTCCCTAGCCTGACTCCGCTTTTCTGCCATGAACTGATCGACTTCACACAGAACGCCTCAGGCGTTCTCGCTCGAATACAAAATGCGGCCGGTGACACGGTTGAGGTGCACGCCCAGTACATGGTTGCCTGTGATGGCGGCAGAAGCCCGGTTCGAAAACAACTGGGTATCGATATGGTGGGTTCCAGCTTCAAGTCCCGATGGTTGGTCGTGGATCTGGATCAGGACGATGACCCGTTCTGGCAGACTCGTGTGTATTGCGACGCGCAGCGACCTGTCGTAGAAGTGCCCGGCCCTCATCAGACACGTCGCTTCGAGTTCATGCTCAAAGACGACGAGACTGATGAGCAAATGCTCAGCGACGCTAGCCTTGGCAACTTGCTGCGGCCGTTCCGGGGTGAAAAAGCTTATTCGCTGGTGCGCAAAGTGGTCTACACCTTCCACGCCAGGGTTGCCTCTCGCTGGCAGGAAGGTCGTGTTTTTCTCGCCGGTGACGCTGCGCACCTGACCCCACCCTATGCGGGCCAAGGCATGAACAGTGGTGTGCGTGATGCGCATAACATCGCCTGGAAACTTGTGGCGGTACTCCGGGGACAAATGGCGAAAAGCGCCCTCGAGACCTATGAAAGCGAACGCCGCGATCATGCCTGGGCGCTGATCAAGCTGGCGCTGAATCTCGGGGTGGTCATGGCGCCGGCTTCAGCCTTGCGCGCCAAACTCATTACCAGCACCTTCCGCGTGATCGGGCTGATCCCGCCTCTGCGCGATTACTTTCTGCAAATGAAGTTTAAACCAAAGCCTCGTTTTACCCAGGGCCTGGTGTTATCCCAAGGTAAGGCCGGCAACCTGCGCGCCGGGACCATGCTGCCGCAGCCGACTCTTTTCGACTCTCACGGCTGCGCGCAACTGTTGGATGAGCACATCGGCCCGGGCTTTGCCTTGATTCAATATGGCGATCTGCGCAGCCAACGCATGGATCAACTGCAGCACCCGCTCTGGACCCACCTGGATGCCAAGCGCATCGTGATCATTCCACAAGACGCTCCGCTTCCGCCCCCTTTGGCGGGACTCACGATCGTACATGATCGCAACGGTGAGTTAAGCGCACTGTTTGCCGAGGCCAGCACCTTCCTGCTGCTACGTCCCGACCGCTATGTCGCCGCCATATTTGACCAGGCTCAGGAGTCAGAAACAGCTCTGGCTCTTCAGTCCTTGTTGGGCATTGCACAGGCTACGACAGTCGCCGTCGCGGCTGCCAATACCGCCCATTCCCCAGTTACTCTTTGATCGCGGAGTTTTCCATGACGACCCTCCAGACTTCGACCCCTGCTCAACTGTGCTACCTGCACCTGGCAAGCAAAGAACCTCAACGCCAGGTAGATTTTTATACGCGAATGATGGACATGCGCGCATCGCCACAAGCAGATGGCAGCCAGGTGATGCGGGGGCCGAAACGAGCGGCAATCATTTCGCCAGCCGACCATAGCGGCCTGCTGGCCGCTGCCTTCAACCTCCACTCCAACGCCAAACTGGAAGCGCTGCGTCAGAACCTGATTGAGCGTGAATGCCAGATGGATCCGGTGACCTCGCCTTTACTTGAGCCAGGCGCGTTTGCCATTCGGGATCCACAGGGTCGCCAGACAATATTCGGCGTAGTACTTCCCGATACAAGTGCTGAACTGCAAGGCATGCCGTCGAGGTTGCAGCACGTTGTGTTCCAAACCACCGAGCTTGAGACGATTATCGACTTTTACGTCAACACCGTTGGCTTCACCATTTCCGACAACGTGGTCGACCAGGAAACCGGCCAGCTCATGGTGTGTTTCCTGCGCTCCGACGACGAGCATCACTCCCTCGCCTTTTTCCGTGGGTCGAAGAATGAATGGGACCACCATTGTTACGAAACCAATGAGTGGAATGACATTCGTGATTGGGGCGACCGGTTTGCCAAGGAGCGCATCAGCATTTTCTTCGGCCCTGGCCGTCATGGTCCGGGCAACAATCTGTTTTTCATGGTGGTCGATGCCGATCGGAACCGACTGGAATTCTCGGCCGAACTTGAACTGGCGCCAGCAGACCGTGAAGCCGGCGTATGGCCGCAGAGTGAGCACACTCTTAACTCCTGGGGCCGCGCCTGGATGCGCACCTGATTTTGCAGGGAAGTCAATCCATTAAATTGATCGAGTCGCCTAAATGAACAACCAGAACGCACCCGCTCCATTTGCCATTCAAGGTCATCAATACATTAACGGCCGCTGGCAGCCAGGTCGCTCAACCAAACGCCTGGACAACCGCAACCCCTTCAACAACGAGTTGCTGTTGGACATGCCGCTCGCCTCGGTCGCCGATCTGGATGAAGCCTATCTGGCCGCCGAAAAGGCACAGCTGGAGTGGGCTGCGCTACACGCCGGCCAACGGGTTATGTTGCTTGAAAAGCTTGCCGTTATCGTTGCGCAGCGCAGTGAAGAAATTATCGACTGGCTCATCAAAGAGTCGGGCAGCACTCGAATCAAGGCTGGCATCGAGTGGCAAAGCACGCTGAACCTGGTCCGAGAATGCGCGAGCATGCCGATGCAAGTAGAGGGTCGGATCTTGACCAGCTACAAGCCCGGCGAACAGAGCTTTGTGTTCCGTGATCCACTTGGCGTTGTGGGGGTGATCAGCCCATGGAATTTTCCGCTTTATCTAAGCATGCGCTCCGTTATTCCGGCCTTGGCATTAGGTAATACCGTAGTGCTGAAACCTGCGAGTGATACCGCTGTCAGCGGCGGATTGTTGATCGCCTACCTACTGGAGGCGGCGGGCTTCCCTGCGGGCACCATCAACGTTGTTGTGGGCGCCGGATCGGAAATCGGTGACGCCTTCGTGGAACATCGAGTACCCAGGCTGATCTCGTTCACCGGTTCTACGGACGTGGGGCGCAATGTCGGGCGCATCGCCACGGGTGGCAAGCACATCAAACGCGTTGCTCTTGAACTCGGTGGTAACGCGCCACTGGTGGTGCTGAATGATGCCGACGTTGAAGTGGCAGCTCACGCAGCCGTGGTCGGCCGTTTCCTGCATCAAGGGCAGATATGCATGAGCGTCAACCGAGTGATTGTTGATCGCACCTTATACCCGGCGTTTGCAGAACTTGTGGTGGAGAGGGTCAGCAAGCTGAAAGTGGGTAACCCTAATGATGCGGACACCGTGATTGGGCCTGTCGTCAATCAATCGCAATTGAATGGCCTGTTACGCAAGATTGATCAGGCACACAGCGCTGGCCTGACTAAACTGTTCGGCGCTTCAGCCAACGGTCTGTTGCTCCCACCGCATGTTTTCGGCAACGTAAAAGCCGATGACGCCCTGGCGGTAGATGAAACATTTGGCCCACTGTTACCAATGCTCATAGCCGACGATGAAGCGCACGCCCTGCGACTTGCGAATGCCAGCGAGTATGGGTTGTCCAGTGCGGTATTCACCCAAGACATGGCGCGCGGGTTGCAGTTCGCTCGTGGCATCGTCGCCGGCATGACGCACATCAACGACATCACCGTCGATGACCAGCCAAACGCGCCCTTCGGAGGTGAAAAGAACTCCGGGCTCGGGCGTTTCAACGGTCATTATGCCGTCGATGAATTCACTCGCGCACACTGGGTGACCTGGCAGCCAGGTGGTCACCACTACCCTTTTTAATGCACCACGCAGTCAGCCCCTGTCGGGGCTGATTGTCATGCAGGGCAACAAGGTGAGTTGGCGTTACTCGTCGCCGCCCAAAGCCGCTACCTGAGCCTCTATGGACTTGATGCTTTGTTTGTCGGCTGCATTTTGCGGTGTAACGCCATCGCCCAAAGCGGCATGAAAAGGGCAACCGACAAATTTAGGATCATTCTTGTACGTTTCGACGTAATGCTCGGGGAATTGCTTGTCCAGCGCCTGGATGCCCTTTCGCACTTCGGCTTTATCTTCACTGGACATGTTCATCCGCTCTTCGATATAGGCTTCAGTCGGATCGTCGGCATTCATTTCCATCATGCCCATCATGTAGCCGGCCAGTTGCGGCAAAAGCTGGGCCGCGGCGGGGTCAGGGCGGTCGACCTGCATGGTGTCGAGCGTGGTGGTCAATGACATGGCGCGCAGTAACTGATGGCCAAACCAATGCAACTCCTTGGGGAAGAAGCGGAAGACAAACTGCTCATGAATCGCCGTGATAATGAGATTGCCACGTTCAAGCTTGGGTTTTGGAGCATTTTCGAAGGCTTCGCAAAATTCCACGAGCGCGTCGAAACTATCCGGGTAACCAGTGATCGGCTGATCGTTTTCAGCACGGAAGAGTTTGCACATGTCACGCCAGAACAAGTGCGCGGCAATCTTCTCGTTCTCGGAGAGGCCCGGGGCGCCCATCTTCAACTTCAGACGGTGCATTGTGATGGCGGTGAATGCACAGACGTACACGTAATCGTCATTATAAGAAAAGGCACCGGGATACTGCTTGGCCCAATGCGCATGAAGATTATTAATACCTTCAACCGACTTGATGGTGCGGCTGTCTTCAGGACCGTAGAACCACCACAGCGCATTGGCGCTGCCGGTCTGCTCTACACGCGAGGTGGACCGTGAAACGACTTTGCCACCGTCTTCACGCCAGACCGCTCTGGAGCCCCAATCGGTGACGACAAAATTAGGGAAGGTCAACGCGTAGATGAAGTTCTGCATGAAGTCGTTCAGCCCGTAGCTGTTCGATAAACGCCAGATTTCAATGTAATCCTTGCTTGGGTCGAGGCTTTGGATTTTGGCTCGAATCCACTTTTTAGGGGCAGACATGTAGATCCTCTCTTCGCTTGAGTGCACATAGTGAATACGAAAATAGAGGCCTCTGATCAGCGGCCTTCAGTCGTCAGACAGAAGCGCTCATGGCGCAACGTCTGGGTGCTCTCGATTTAAAAACACCACCACTTACGATAGGGCCTCGCCCCGGGCCAGTCTCCGGTCTGTCCATCCAAGCTCGACGGCGTTTTTGGTATTGCAGTATCACCGCGACGCTATACTGCAATCACAGTGCGCTGGATCCCCACGGGCGGCTGCGTGATGCGTACATAAATAATCATTACGACTCACAGGGAGTACCGTTTGACTACTGATCTCTATTCTCACCTGCAGCCAAAAGGCTCGGTCGAGGACGCTTTTTCCAAGGCGGTGATTGGTCAGCATCATCTGACCAATGCTGTGTTGAAGATGGGTGAAGGTGCGGTGGCCTGGGCGCTTGAGGAGGCCGCCAGTTCCCTCAAGCGCTTGCAGGACGAATTTCAAACGGTGCCTGACTTGCCGACGCCAGAGATACGCCTCAACCTTGAAACGCTCATCCTCGATATATTCATGAGTTCGTTATCGAGAAACAGTGAGCACTTTACGCTGAAATTGATCCCTTCAATGGCGCGACAAGCTGCACGTCGCGAAGTACCGTTCAGCAGCATCGTCAAAAACATGCGAGCCAACCAGACTATCTGGGTCAATCATTTTTTCACCGCGTCGGCGTCCAGGACTTTTGCACCCTCAACGGTTCAACGGTTAGTCACCAACGGTGCATGCGTGGTGGATGAAATCATCGAGCACTTTGTGCTGTGCTACCTGGACGAGCGTCAGGTGCTGATGGAAAGTCAAATCGCGAGACGCCGCGCCCTTGTGGAAAAGTTGATCGGCAATGCGGGCGCGCTTCAACCATTCGAGCTAAAGCAAATCAAAAAAGATCATGGCCTGGATCTTGAGCATTTCCATGTCGGTATCATTATTTCTGATCTCAACACCAAGCTCAGCTCAGACTTGGGTGAGTTACAACGCAATTTACAAGATGCAATCATCGGCGATACACAGCTGGTAGTTTCCTTCACTCAGCATTTGACATGGGCTTGGGTCAGTACACCGCGCGCCCCTACTCCGACCCAACTGAAACGACTTGAAGAAACACTGGGGCAATTAAGTGGAACTCAATGTGCACTGGGTGAACCAGCGAAGGGCCCTGCTGGGTTCAGGCGTACTCATCTTCAAGCCAGAGATGTCAGTAGCGTTGCAATCCTTTCCCCAATCAAAGGCGTCATGCGCTGGGCTGACCATGTCCTGACGATCCTGGTCGGTCAGGATCTTGAAAAGGCCGCGTGGTATGTCGACTCCGTGCTCGGACCTCTGGCAAACAAATCAGAGAAAGCCGGCGGCTACCGCCAAACACTCAGCGCTTACTTGCAGTCAGGCAACAGCTTGCTCCACGGTGCTGAAGCGCTAGGTATTCACCGCAACACGCTAGTGTATCGACTGCAACAGATAGAACTACTGCTGGGTTGTCCTATCAAGCAACGAGAGCTCGAAATACGCTGCGCCTTGCACCTGATCACCCAGTACGAGGGCCGTGTCCTCAAGCATGAAAGGGAATAGAAACAGGTAAACAGTGAGATTGATGTATCCCAGTCGATAGACCATCAACGCACGTTTCAAGCGCTCGAGGGCCGCCGTACTGCAATACCAAAACCAATCATTATTTTGGTTTTCCGGCCTAATGACTGCGCTCGGTACTTCTTCTAACTTGTAAGCCATCCGCAGGAAGCGCAATGACCATGCGCCCAGTGAGATGACAACAAAAATAAGAGGAAAACCCGATGACCCGCAAATGGATCGCCGCGCGTATTGATCAGCTCGACCCTGCTACCGACTATGACGAGATCTGGAAACTCTCTGCGGCTTATCGGCCAACCGACTTCATCATGAATCTTGTGTACGCCGTCACTTTCCCTCACTTCTTCGTAAGGGAACTGGACGCGTTGCCTCTCATTGACAACGGTGACGGGAAAATTCTAAAAAACTCATTCAGACGCTCCGATGACACATCCTGGAAGATGCAGGTTTGGTGGCATTACGGTTCACACCACGACAAGACCCGCGAAAACGTTGAGTCGATAAACAAAATACACTCCCACTACGCTCAGCGATTTGGCGAGAGCTTCAGCCGCAACGACACCTACGTCTACACGCTTTGCTATGAAGCAGCCGGCATGCATCGCCTGATGCAACGCGTAGGTATGGCGGGCATGAGCGAAAAAGAGAAGCTCGCCGCTGTTAAATACTGGCACCAGATGTCAACCATTTTTCGCAACGCCGGGACGGGCGAAGCGATTACAGGCTTCCCTGATTCCTTTGATGGAATCATGGCCTTCATGGATCGCTGGGAAAGTGAGGATGTTCCCAAACACGACATGGGCCCACCGGCGGCGCGAGCAATAATCCAACAGTTCGCCGATCGTTATTTTCCAAAGTTCTCACACTCTCTGGTATTTGCCTGGGTGATCAGTCTTTATCCCGATCATCTGATCCGCGCCTACGAACTCAAACGACCCTCACCGTTGGCCAGGAAAGCATTGCGTTTGTTTACTGCCGGTTTTCTGTGGATGGGGGAAAAGGTGATCCCTGATCCGAAGGACACCTTCACGGAACGCCGGCAAGTGGCGCATGCCGCCAAGCGCGCTGCGGGTGCATCTAAAACACCAGATCAGCAGAGCGAGCAGGCGAAAGTCGCGGGTTGCCCTTTCCATCGATTCAGAGCAAAGCCCTCAGCGTCTGATGCCGCGAGCCCAGGTACCACGCAAGCAAAAAAATAATGTGCCAAAAGCACATTGGTACCAGATTGCTTGATGCAAAAGCACTCTGGGAATTACCAAATAGCGCCAAAAAAAATAACAATAGAGCCAACAACGATGAACACAATAAAAAAAATTTGTCCAGCCTTGCTAGTCCTCGCCACTCTCTCGTCCCTAGAAACTGTAGCCGCCAACGGCCCTCCACCGCCTAGCGTTGGGGAGCCGAACGGGATCAATCTGGGAGGCACCAGTTTTTACGATGGATTTGCCGGCCTGCCCGGCTTTTCGTTCCAGCAATACTTGAAGTACACCAGCGCCAGTTCGATTCGAAATAACTCGGGTAAGGAAATCAAAGACTTTGATAACCCGAAGATCAATGTCACCAGCCTGATCAACCAACTCAGCTATTACTCGCCCAACACTATTGGCGCGGGCGCACACCTGGGCTGGAACATCATTGTGCCGATCGTTTCACTCGACGGTGACTTTGGTAGCAACGGTCCACAACTCAAGGACAACGCCACTGGAGTTGGCGACGTCACCACCGGCCCGCTGGTGCAGTTCGATCCTATTGTCGATGAGCATGGACGACCTATTTTCGTCCAGCGCCTGGCACTGGATGTGTTGTTACCCGTCGGTAAATACGATGAACACAAGGACCTCAACCAAGGATCTAACTTCTACTCGATCAATCCTTACTGGGCGGCGACCTGGATGCCCGCACCCCGCTGGGAAGTGAGCTGGCGCTTGCACTATCTGCAAAACTTTAAAAACAAGGACCCAGCCAGCAGTTCAGTGCAACTGTTCGAAGGTCAGCCTGTGCGTGATACCCAGGCAGGCAAAGCGGCATGGATTAACTTTACTGCCTCCTATGAAGTGATACCCAACGTCTCAGTTGGCCTCAATGGGTATTACTTCAAACAAATAAGTGATGATGAGGTCAATGGTCACCGCCTCGCCGACTCTCGCGAAAAAGTGCTTGGGATTGGCCCTGGGGTGTTCTGGAAAGTAGGCGATGGTGATGGTGTCTGGTTCAACACTTATCGTGAGACCGAAGTAGAGAACCGCGCACGCAACGACTACGTCGTGCAGGTACGTTACGCGCACACCTTTTGAGGTCAAGAGCATTATCCTCGATGTAGCGATACGTCGAGGTGGCGCTCAACTCTTCCCCGCCACGGACGCGTTGGCTTCCAAGTTAACCGTTCGTCGAAATAAATATTGGATATGGAAGTGGGTCGACAAATGGAAGGTGGGCCTCAACGAGCTGAACGGCAATCTGCAGGTAACTCCTACCGAGCACAATAGCCGTTCGTGTGTCTTTTGCGTTTGTCCGGCTGCACTGAAGATTAGCGCTACCGAGAACATATCCGTCGTTCACACCGAGATCGCCTATGACTTGTGCTACCTCAGTAATGCTTAATTCTACACAAATTTCAGATCCGCGTTTCGCCGATTATCTCGCCTACTCCGCAATGCCGCGAGTCGCATCAGGATGAAATTAACCCTGCATCGTTTCTGCTGAAAGACCACGCCAATAAAACGAGATCCATGATGCAATATTCGCTCGCAGGCAAAATGATGATGACGCTCACACTGGTCATGCTTTGCGTTTCACTCGCTGTCGCGACGCTCAACTATCAATTCACGTCTCGGGAGTTGAGCAGACAGCAACTCAGGCAAGCCACTACGTTACTTGAGCTTGCGGCACAATCCCTAAGCGAACCGCTCGCGAGTGGTAATCAGGCTCAGATCGAAAACTTGCTGAATGAACTGTTGCGCGCCCCCGATGTTAATGGACTAACGGTGCGCGATTCCCGTACGCAACGTTCAACTTCTGTCAGTCAGAAAAACGCGGCTAATGTCTCCTTCCGGCTCAACACACAGGTAATGCATCATGGTCAGGCGCTGGCTATGCTGGATATTGAGTTCAACAACCAGGCGCTGAGAACGACCCTGAAAACTGTATTACTGCAAAACTTGGCAGTCACCGCAGTTTTGTTGCTCGCTACCTTGGGGACTGTGTGGCTATTGACCCGGCGTCACATTCTGCGACCAGTCAAAGAGGTCAGCCTTTGCCTGGCGCAGATAGCACGAGGTGAAGCTGACTTGAGTAAACGCCTAGATGCCAGTTGCCCTGATGAAATTGGTGAGTTGGCTGGCAACTTCAACCTAGTGCTTGAACGGCTATCGAACCTGATTGCGGATGTCGGGCTCGTCTCTAGCGCTCTCGATCAGCATGCCGGTGAAATGGACATAACAACTGGTCACACCTCGCACGCTACCGCCCAGCAGGTTCAGCAGGTCGAATCCGTAGCCGCTTCCGTGCAGCAACTCGCTCGATCCGCCATCCAGGTTGCCAGACACGCCTCGAGCACTAGCGCACAAACACGCGAGTCGGCAGCCCATGTCTGCGAAGGGAACGCCATGATGGACGCCAGCCAGCAAATGGTCGAACGCCTGGGGACACAGATAGCCCATACCGCTCTGAAACTGGGTGACTTGATGCGAGACAGCGAGGGGATCGGTGCGATGGTGGTCACTATTCGCGGGATCGCCGAGCAGACCAACCTTCTCGCCCTGAACGCCGCCATCGAAGCCGCACGAGCCGGTGAGCAAGGACGAGGATTTGCCGTGGTCGCTGACGAAGTCCGTGCCCTGGCGCTAAAAACCCGCCAGTCGACCGAAGTCATTGAAAATATTGTCACCCAGTTACAGGGCGCAGCGCATCAGGCACGAGAAGCCATGGAGGGTTGCCAGAATGCGCTGCAGGATGCGGTGGGCACCTCACGGCAAGTCGGTGAGTTCCTGACGCGAATCAGCGAAAACATTCAGGGCATCAATGAAATGAACCAACACATTGCTTTGGCTGCTCAGGAGCAGAGTACTGTCGCGGAAACGGTGAACGAAAATATCATCACCATTCACCGACTGAGTGATGGAGTCTCCCACTATGTCAATGACCTGGCTGATGGAGCACGACTCCTGAATAAGCAAAGTCAGTTGCTGCACCACAGAATAAGCTCTTTCAAAGTCTAGCGATGCATAGGTTATTGGGAGAAGCACCGTGGTGCTGTGCGTCTAAATCGTCAATTGAAACAAGCGTAAGAACTCGATAACCAGAGTGCATTAGGTGCTTAATGCTCGGATCTCTCACGAAAAAAAGGATATCGATTTACCAACAAATAAAACCGAATCAAGGGACAGTTGCCGCACGGAAGCCCAGCTAGTAAAGGCCATAAAAACGTAGTTAGCGGATCTGCTCCCTCGAATATGAGGCTGCTCCTATGTATGAACCCGACAGCTACAACGTTTTTGCAAAAATTTTTTATCGGCCCATTGACGCAGCTATACGCTGGTGCAATCTCATGGCTCATGAAACCCAAATACTAGAATCGGCTTGGGACTGTCCTGCGCTCCTGTCAAAATACTTCCCCCAATGGCCGTGCCTACAGGCAAATACCGAAAAAATTATAGATGCCATTCGCCATGGCGACCTGGCCTATGGCTGCTTCGGCGTGTCGGTCACGATTGGCACGCCCATCGATTGCAGTCAGATAACTATCCGCCATACTGACCTCAGAGTTTGGATGGCGCGCTACTACCCTGACCAAAGACCAAGCTTTCTTTTCGAACAGTCCTTCAACCAACAAGGAGCTATCAGCCCTGGCACCTATCTGGCCTTACAAGCCGACCGAGATGCAATGCAATTGCGGATAAAAAATATAGAAGCGTCTTATCAACAACTACTCGATGAGCTTGAGGCAATGGGGTTGGAAAGAGAAAATATCCATCAGTTACTAAAGTCCAACAGTAAACTCAGTGACCGCAGTGAAATCGGCTACCTGAAAGTCATAGGGGCGTTGCTTGAACTAATCTTAGGACACTCGCCATCAGGTAAACCGCACTCAGTATTTGATAGTCAATCCTCCATCGTCAATTCCATCTCAGCTCATCGCAAAGACGATCCTGGCCTGAGCAAACGCACGCTGGATGCAAAGTTCGCCGCAGCCAATCGCATACTCAAAAAAGGTATCTGAGTGGAGCAATTGCACTGCAATACCTCTGATTGCAGTGCAATGACTCTCCCCCACTTCTGCTATTCAATTCAGGTCACTTCCCACCACGCGCCAATCGGCGCCAGGAGTGACCAGCATGTCCAGCCAATCCTTACCCATCGTTGAAGCACCTCAACTGCAGGTAGAACGCCACATCATGCGACGTGACGAGGTGGAGCGAAAAACCGGCTTCAAACGCGCGCACATCTACAACCTGATGAAGGAAGGTAAATTCCCTCAGGCTAAACGCATTGGATTGCGGGCAGTCGGTTGGGACTCGCTAGAAATCGAGCAGTGGGTCGTTGAACGCTTAGGCAAACAGGCCTGATGCCATGCGTGTGGTATCGGTGGTTTCCACCAAAGGCGGGGTGGGCAAAACCACAGTAGCCGCCAATCTCGGCGGCCTACTGGCTGACGCAGGCCTACGCGTCCTGCTACTGGATCTGGATAGCCAACCCACCCTCTCCAGCTATTACGCCTTGAGCCAGAAGGCTGATGTCGGTGCGTACGAGTTCATCGCACTCACCTGCTGGAGACAGCACCGCCTGAAGCTTATGGTGAACACTTCAAGAGTTGGTCGTTAGATCATCTACCGATCATTCCCGCGCAGTGGCAGGTCGAGGTCAAACCCAAGACTGCGGCACAGTTCAAAGTCATCAAGCGCCTGCTCAGTAAAGCCACCACCGTCGTCATCGCGACCGACGCCGACCGCGAAGGTGAAATGATTGCCCGCGAGTTACTGGAACTCTGCAAGTATCGAGGCCCCGTTCAGCGCCTCTGGTTGTCGGCACTCAACGAGGCGTCGATTCGCAAAGCATTGTCCTCGCTGAAGTCTGGTCAGGAGACCTTCCCGCTCTATCACTCAGCCCTCGCCCGCAGCCGTGCTGACTGGCTGATCGGCATGAACCTCAGTCGTTTGTTTACCCTCCTCGGTCGGCGGGCAGGCTACGACGGCGTGCTGTCGGTTGGACGCGTACAGACACCCACTTTACGCCTAGTGGTCGATCGGGATCGTGCGATTGCCAGTTTCGTTCCGGTGCCCTACTGGAACGTTGAAGTGCACTTATCGTCGAGGGGTCAGCGATTCATCGCATCGTGGTTACCGCCAAGCTCAGGACAGGACGAAGCGGGTCGTTGCCTGCAACAGGCGCTTGCCAGTCAAACGGTCCAAGCGATCTCTTGCAGCAAGACCGCCACAGTACTCTCGCTGCAGACTGAGCATTTCCGCGAAGCGGCGCCCCTGCCCTTCGACTTGAGCACGCTGCAAGAAGTCTGCTCGCGCAAGTTGGGACTCGGCGTTCAGGAAGTCCTGAATATCGCCCAGGCTCTGTATGAAACCTACAAAGCAACCACCTACCCGCGCAGTGATTGCCGCTATTTGCCAGAGAGTATGTTCGACGAGGTATCTGGGGTATTCGATGCCCTGCTCAAAACCGATCCCACCCTGCGGCCCGCATTCGGAAGACTCGATCGATCACTGCACTCCCGCGTGTGGAACGATGCCAAGGTCACCGCGCACCACGGCATCATTCCCACCACCGAGCCGGCGAACCTTGCGCGGATGTCCGAACAAGAACGCCAAGTCTACGAACTGATTCGTAGCCACTACCTCGCGCAATTTCTTCCGTCTCATGAGTTTGATCGAACCCAGGTCGAACTGGAATGTGGCGAAAAACGATTGACCGCTGTTGGCAAACAGATCCTGGTCCAGGGCTGGAAAGGCTTGCTCTCCGAAAACACCGAGGAGGACGAACCCAGTCACAAGTCCCAAGTCTTACCCGTCTTGCAACAGGGCACGCAGTGCGCAGTGGACGACGTCGAACTCAAGTCCATGCGCACCGCCGCCCCCAAACCACTCACCGAGGGCGATCTGATCAAGGCGATGAAAAACGTCGCCAAGCTGGTCAACGACCCACGCCTGAAACAGAAACTTCGGGACACTACCGGTATCGGTACCGAAGCCACGCGAGCCGGCATCATCAAGGGGTTGATTGATCGCGGTTACTTGCTGAAGAAAAAACGCGCCTTAATGGCCTCCGCAGCGGCCCATACCCTGATTGAGGCGGTACCCGCCGCAATCGCAGATCCGGGCATGACCGCGATATGGGAACAGGCCCTGGACGAAATCGAAACGGGACGCCTGACCCTTGATGCGTTCGTCGCCAAGCAGGCGAACTGGATTGCACAATTGGTCGAACACTGTGGCGCACTCACCTTGGCGGTACCTGTCGAAGCCGGCCCGGCCTGCCCCATTTGCAATGCCTCGATGCGTAGACGTAAAGGAAAATCAGGGCAGTTCTGGTCATGCTCCCACTACCCAGATTGCAAGGGCACTGTGTCGATCAGTAAAGATACGCGTCGCTCATGATGTTCCATGGGACGATCATTATGAGAACGGTGCGTTCTCTGCCTTGACGTCGTCCCACCCTCTCTGCTGTAGTGCCTCAGGATCATCGCCAATGGCGACCCAAGACCGATTTGCTCCGGGTAGCTCGGTCGAACTCGTCGAGTTCGGAGCCTTCTCTTCTGCGGGATTTCATTCCCGTTTTGTGCTTGACCTGATCGTGGTGGCGGATGACCACTGTTGCCTCTACCCGGCAACAGCGGTCATCCGCTTCGGCGATCGTATTCAGTCCCGGAGCCCGCCGGGGAAACACTGGGCACCTTTTGTGCGCGGATGCGTGCCAGCATGTTCCGACCCAGGCCACGACAAGGGTCGGTTGGCGAATCATGGCGCAGTTCAACCAAGTGTTGCGAGGCGCTGGTCGACTGCGTAAGACCGTCAAAGGTGGTTTTTTTCTTCCTCGACTGGCATCCCGTCAGGCCCACTCTTCACTTTCTTCAGTCCAGTGACTGCCACTGTATTCCGGCTATAAAAAATCGGGTTGCAGCGTCTTGACGCTCCCCTGTGACAGGCTTATACAAAGGGCGTGGTTTGCTGTCGTTGACAGCCCAGCCCAGGTAGCTTGAACCTTCAAGGCTACGCCACGTTCGTGGTGGTTTACCCAAGTGCGATCAGCGTTCGGAAGCTCGCACGGTTACCGCCTCAGCGGTGATGAATGCCCACTACCCCATGTCTGCTAACCACTACCGCAGACGTTCCTCAGCTGCACCGTTATTCCGCCAGACGCATCGTTCTGATCGTCATCGGCTTGCCGGTGGTGAGTCGTTCATCGCTCTTCTTCACCTTACCCACCCTGACGGGGGCTCACTTCCCCATCAGGGACTGTGCGTCGCCGTTTCCCCTTGAAACAGGAGAACCACCATGGCCCACGCCAACCAATCCAAAGAAGCGACCACTTACTTCAACCTGCACACCGTCGGTATCGGCTACCTCAACCGTGTTCGTGAAGTCCAAGTCCGCCGCGGCCAACCATTCATTGCCTGCGATATCGCAGCCCTGCACGGTGCCACCGATGCGGTGGAGTACACCCGCTTCGACTGCAAAGTCGCTGGGGGTGAAGCTGAACGCTTGATTCGTCTCTATATGGACGCCGTCAACGCCGAGAAAAAGGTCTTGCTGTCGTTCCGTATCGGCGACCTGTGGATCGATCCGTTTCTCTATGAGAAAGGCGAGAAACAAGGCCAACCGGGCGCCAGCCTGAAAGGTCGTTTGCTGTTCATCGACTGGATCAAGATCAACGGCACGTTCGAATACAAAGCACCCGCCAGGCAGGAAGCAACAGCACCTGCTGAGCAAGCGCCAAACAGTGAACCATCCCCACCGTCGGCTGATGCCGAAGTTGAGGATACCGAAAACCCAATAGAGGCTCGGGTGGAACCTGAATCTCCACCCGCTCCGCGCACGGCCCGCCGTGATGCCACCCGTACCGTTCAGTCCGCCTGAACAGTCCACGATGTTCCTCATCAAGGCGCTCCGTCGAGCGCCTTTTCTTCAATCAGCACAGGGGACCATTATGGAATCCTTCTGGCTTTGCGACGACTGCCTGTTCGCTACAGCTTACGAGGACTACAGCACCTTATCGCTGTATTACTCGCAGGATGAGGTCGAACAACGCATCGCCGCGATACATCGTGAGCTAGTTCGGTTGATGCCCATCAGTGCCGACTTCGATCCCGAAGCCGGCTGGGGAATAAGAACCTTTTCTCCATCGCCTTGCGACGGCTGTGGTTCACATCTACACGGTCAACGCCACCGATTCACTCGGCTGTAAACAGCGCGCCATCTGCTAACGCCCAAGACTCCACACCCACCTTGGGGGATACCACTCCCCTCGGGCGTGTACCCCTGATTGTTCCCTTCGGAGGTACCGCCATGAGCACCCAACTTACACTGATTGAGACCTCGGATTTCGAGGCTGATCGCATTGTCCAAGAAAACCAGCTGATCGACGAAGCGCAGCATATTCTGGATCGTCGGCTGTTCGCCCGCGGCCCTATCCTGACGTCGCCTGACACTGTTGCCTCCTACCTAAAACTGCAGCTTGCGCAACAAGAGCATGAAGTCTTCGGTGTGATCTTTCTCGATGCCAGGCACCGGGTGCTGGCATTCGAAGTCCTCTTTCACGGCAGCATTGATGGCGCCAGCGTTTACCCCCGCCAAGTCGTTAAGCGTTCCCTAGCGCATAACGCTGCGGCCGCCATTTTGGTTCACAACCATCCCTCGGGTTGTACAGAACCCAGCCAGGCGGATCGCGTCTTGACCGCACGGCTGAAGGAGGCCTTGGCCTTGATCGAAGTGCGTGTATTGGATCACTTCATCGTGGGTGAAGGTCGTCCTCTCTCCCTTGCCGAATACGGCTGGCTTTAACCCTCACAGGCGCCTTCGGGCGCCTTGTTCATTTTCATTCTGGAGAACCCTCATGAACCCCGCACACCAAGCCCCAGCTCTGCTGATGGCCTCAACCCCATTTGCTCGCGGCTACGACAACCTTCATATCGAACGGCTGCTACTGATCACCTACGAAAACGACTGCCCTCCCTGCGTTCGACCAGTGCACGACTCACAAGCACATCTGCCCGACAATGAGCTGCAACTGTTCACCTGCCTGTTCAATGACGATTTCGCCTTGATCAGCGAAGGCCAATCCATTCCGGATGAATTGGATGAATTAGATGAACGCTGCCAGTCCACCGGGTTGGTGCGCCAAGTGATCTACGCCGTGATGGGCGACATGCTCAACGAGCGGCATCACCTCGGCGATCTGTACTCCCTGGAAGAAGCCCAAGCCATGGTCCATCGCTTGAGCTTCGAAACGGGGCACTACAGTCGAGCCTGGGAGATCAGTACCGCACACCTTCCTGAAGAAGCGATGTTCTATCTGGAAGGATGGGCAAGTAACTCCGCTCCGAGGCAAACCGGCCTTTTGTTCGAGCTTTTCGAGTTGCCGGATTGCTGCGGCATCAGTTGCAAGCTGATTGGCACGCCATGGACGGACGAAAACTTGCTGAACATTGAGGGCAAACGTTATTCAAGCTTGAGACAAGAGCAACTCGACGCAGGCACACCGGAAGTCCTAGTCAACGTACTGTACCTGGCGGCATTGGCGGATGCGAGATTGTTGATCTTCGACCCCGACGCTGCCGTCTTGAATGGGCTCGCTATTTTTGATGAATAGCAACGCGTTCAGCGTTAACACGACCCGCCTTGAATCAACTTTCTCACTGAGTTGCTCCTTCACCTCATGTCAGGTTTTGCACTGAATCTGTCATGAGGTTTTTTCCATGGAGCGTTTTTTCACGCCTGTCTGCCTGCTGGGTTTGTTGAGCGCCTGCACCGCGCAAATCCCCAATACATTGCCAACCCATCCAGAGATCGACAGTGGCTCCAATCGGGCCCAGCTTTCGAGGGACACAGCGGAAGGAAACCATCCGACAGAACTCCGCTATGGCCGCTATACGCTGGTCAGCACCGAGCCCACCACGGAACAACGCTATCTTCTCGCTCAAATCATTGAAGTGAACATCCCGTCCAGCCTAAACCCCTCAGTGCAGGATGCGTTGCAGTACGTATTGCAGCGCTCGGGCTATTCGCTCTGCCCCGTTACTGCGTCGGTGAAGTTGCTGTTTACCCGGCCTCTGCCTGCAGCCCATTACCGGCTTGGTCCAATCCCTTTGCGCCGCGCGCTACAAGTGCTGGCTGGCCCCGCCTGGCAACTCACGACCGATGAAGTCAGCCGTTCGGTCTGCTTCGAACAGCAGAAAACGGATGCCGGTGTCGCGCTGATTACACCCGTCTTGCCCCATCAATCGGAGGCGCGGTCATGAAAGCCTCAACGTTTCAAACCCTCATCATCGGGCTCCTTTGCCTGGCGGTCGCCGGGCTGAGCGGTGGTTTGTATAACCAGTATCAACGCATGGCAAAACTGCAGAGCACGGACACGCAATACCGACAAACTTTGGACACCCTGCAACATGATTCAAGCGCCCTCAAGGATGCACAAGAGAAGCTGCAGTACGCGCTGAAAGACCTGAAGCAGATGGTCGATACTAGTGAGCAACAGGCCAATACCCTCGATCCGATGCTGGATCAGTGGGCGCAAGAAATACAGGAGCTGCGCGATGGTCTGGCAGCCCGCGCCACCGTGGCAGAACTGACAGCGCTGCGCGCACACCTTGAACAGGTCGAGCAGCAGTTCCAGGAGCACAAGACCCAGCCATCACCCCCACCGCCGTCGCCTTCCGCGACTAAACCGAAAAAGACCGCTCGCCCCAAGCCCGTCCCGCTCTCGCCACCGTTCTCGGTGTTGGGGGTCGAATCCCGTGGTGGTGAGCGCTTTTTGGCAGTCGCACCTCATGACAGTCGCTCTCTCATAGATGTTCGGCTGCTGCATAGCGGCGAGCAGCTCGGAGCCTGGTACCTGAAAGTGCTGGAGCCGAACTCAGCCATCTTCGCGGTGGCCGCTCAGCCAGACCAGACCGTGCACCTCCCTTGAGAAGCGATCATGAACAGAGCGCTACTGCCCACCGTCGTCTGTCTCGCTTCGCTACTGGCCATGGACGCTGCGATGGGCAACCCCGTCACGACACAGTCACAGACCCAGGACACGCAGTCTGCTCCGCTGGGGCGCTCTGACTCTGAACAGGCAGCGAGCTGGGGCCTGACGGGGCAGGAGTGGACGCGCTTCGAACAGATCCAATCCGGCCCACGCGGTTTCTGGAGCCCGAACCTCGATCCGTTGACCGCGCTCGGGGTTGAGGCCCAGACCGACCAAGAGCGCCAGCGCTATGCCGAATTACAGGTAGCGCTGGAAGCCAAACGCGCCGAGCGCGAGTTGGCCTACCAAAACGCTTACGCCGCGGCCTGGACCAAGCTGTTTCCCGGGCTGCTACCGATCCAGGGCATGGCATCCCCGCCCCCTATCAGCTCAGCGGCCGCGCCGCGCCAGGCTCTATTTGTGGAGGACCACTGCTCAGCGTGTACCGCCGAAGCCCAGCGTCTGCAAAGCAGCGACACGGCGTTCGATATCTACCTGGTGGGCAGCCAAGGCGAGGATGAACGCGTCCGTAGCTGGGCTCGGCAAGCGGGCATCGATCCCGTCAAGGTTCAACGCCGGCAGATCACCCTGAACCATGACCGTGGTCGCTGGTTCAGCCTGGGTGCCCCGGGGCCAATGCCTGCCACATTTCAACAGGTGAATGGACAATGGCAACGCCTCGACTGAGTGGTCTTGCGCTGGTGCTGACGGTGCTCGCCGTCCAGGCCGACCAACTTCCGCCTCCGGCCTATCAATTGGCGGCGCATGACGCCGACATCCCTTCTATGGTGCTATTCGCAATTGCCCTGCAGGAGAGTGGTATCCACGTCCGTGGTCGATTGCTGCCCTGGCCCTGGACCCTGAACATCGCCGGAATACCCTACCGCTTCGCCACTCGCCAGGCCGCCTGTCACGCCTTACTTCAGGCGCTCGCGCGACATGACGCCAAGCGGGTCGATGTCGGTCTTGGACAAACCAACCTGGGTTACCACGGGCAACGTTATTCCAGCCCCTGCGAAGCCCTTGACCCTTACCGAAATCTCGCCGTGACCGCCGCGCTGTTGCAGGAGCATCACGCCACCACCGGTGATTGGGTATCAGCTGCCGGCCGATATCACCGCCCGGCAGGAGGAACGCCGGCCGCGCGTTACCGCGCCGGCTTTTCCCGGCAACTCGAACGGTTGCTGGTTTCTTTCAAACAGGGCACACCACCATGAAGCGAATCCCCATCGCCTGTTATTTCATCCTGCTTTTGGTATCTTTCGCCCAGCCGGAACTGACCGTAGCCGGGGATCAGCCTAGCGACTTCACCCGACACCATTTTCAAGTTGCCAGGCCGCTAATAAACAACAAGATCCAGCCTGATCGGGCCATGCATGCGGACCTGTCCACGTTTGCCGATGAAGCCTGGATACTGCCCATCCGTAGCCCCCACTTGAGCCCCGGCCAGATCACGTATCGCGCCCTGAACATGCCGGGCTTGCGGCCATTTTTTCTGGTCGGTGACGATCCCCTGTCGCTGACTTGGCTGCGTCAGCGCGCTGCTGAACTGCAGGAAATGGGCGCGGCTGGCCTCGCCGTCGAAGTAGCCGACACTGAAGCCCTGGCCCGAATTCGCGCAGCCGCTCCAGACATCACCATCCTGCCGGTCAACGGCAACGACATCGCCACCCGCCTGCAGATTTTGCACTACCCCGTCTTGATCACCGCCACCTCATTGGGACAGTGAGTCAGGTCATGGCCGAGCATGCGATGGAGTCCAAGCTCCGGCCAGCGGTCGAGTTGTACACCGTAACAATCTGCATCGCCGCCGCGGTGTTGTGCGTGTACTCGCCCTGGGCCGTGGCCCTGTCACCCGAGATCGGGCAGGTTGCGGCGCTGGCCTATACCCTGTTCGGCCTGATCCGCCTGCGACAAGCCTGGGAGGTGTTGCGCTATCGGCGCAATATCCGCCGGCTGCCCCGCTACGAGCTGACCAGCCGGCAGATTCCGGTCAGTCGTAAGCGTTTGTTCATGGGTCGCGGCTTTCGCTGGACCCGCCTGCACACCCAGCGCTTGGTCGAGGCCCAGGATCCGGCGGTCGCCCATTATGTCGACCAACCGACCCACTACCGGCTGGCCCGTGAACTCGAACGGCGCCTGGAGCATGCACCGTTTCCGCTCTCGATACTGGCCCGTGTCACCGCCTGGGACAGTGCCTTCAATCCGTTGCGCCCTTTACCCCCAGTCGGTGGCTCGCCTCTGTTGCATGGGGTCGAGCCCAACGAAACGGAAGTCAGTCTGCCGCTGGGCGAACGGGTCGGACACACCCTGGTGCTGGGCACTACCCGTGTCGGCAAGACGCGACTCGCCGAGGTGTACATCACCCAGGACATTCACCGCGTCGAACATGAGGTGGTCATCGTCTTCGATCCGAAGGGCGATGCCGACCTGCTCAAACGCATGTACGTCGAAGCCAAACGGGCCGGTCGGGAAAAGGAATTCTATGTTTTCCATCTAGGCTGGCCAGAGATCTCCGCGCGTTACAACGCGGTGGGACGTTTCGGGCGCATCTCGGAGGTAGCATCGCGCATCGCTGGGCAACTCAGTGGCGAAGGCAACTCCGCAGCCTTTCGCGAGTTCGCCTGGCGCTTTGTCAACATCATTGCCCGGGCTTTGATCGAGTTGGGCCGGCGCCCAGACTACCTGCAGATCCAGCGACATGTGGTCAATATAGACGCGCTGTTCATCGAATACGCTCAGCAGTTTTTCGCCAAGACCGATCCGAAAGCCTGGGAAGTGATCGTCCAACTGGAAGGCAAACTCACTGAGAAGAACATTCCCCGGCATATGGTGGGACGCGAAAAGCGTGTGGTGGCCATCGAACAGTACCTGGCGGTGAAACGGGTATTCGATCCGGTGCTGGATGGACTGCGCTCGGCAGTACGTTACGACCGCACCTACTTCGACAAAATCGTTGCTTCGCTGCTGCCGCTGCTGGAGAAACTCACCACCGGCAAGACCGCCCAACTGCTGGCCCCCAACTACACCGACCTAGATGACCCGCGACCAATCTTCGACTGGATGCAGATCATTCGCAAACGCGGCATCGTTTACGTCGGCCTGGATGCGCTGACCGACGCCGAAGTCGCAGCCGCTGTGGGCAACTCCATGTTCGCTGATTTGGTCTCGGTCGCGGGCCACATCTACAAACATGGCATTGACCACGGCCTGCCCCCATCAGGCAGCAGCAGTGACAAGCTGCCGATAAACCTGCACGCTGATGAGTTCAACGAATTGATGGGCGATGAGTTCATCCCCCTGATCAACAAGGGTGGCGGCGCCGGTATCCAGGTAACCGCCTACACCCAGACCCTCAGCGATATCGAAGCACGTATCGGCAACCGCGCCAAAGCTGGCCAGGTGATTGGCAACTTCAACACCCTGCAGATGCTCCGCGTGCGCGAAACCGCCACCGCTGAACTGCTCACCCAGCAGTTACCCAAGGTTAACGTGCTGACCAAGACCCTGATGTCGGGTGCGACGGACACATCCGATCCGGACGCCAACACGGACTTCACCTCGTCCTCCCAGGACCGTGTCAGCAGCACCAGTGTGCCGCTGATCGAGCCTGCTCATATCGTCAGTTTGCCCAAGGGGCAAATGTTCTCCTTCCAGGCCGGTGGGCAGCTCTGGAAAGTCCGCATGCCGTTGCCAAAACCCTCCAACGTCGACGCCATGCCCAAGGACCTACAGGAACTCACTCAACGGATGCGGGCGGCCTATAACGCGCAGGCGGGGCAATGGTGGAGCGCAAGCGGTGGCGGCCCAACTACCAACTTCGATCTGGATCAGGTGGGGTAGCCCTACCCCACAACAGGTTTCGATTCAGCAGAAAACGATCCAGGAGACGTATTGCCCACATCAACTCTGCAGCGCGCAATGGGGTGAACTATGGCGACTTCCACCCAGAACACGCCGCCACAACCGATCCAGCGTCCGGGATTGATCATCTCGACGATCAGCCTAGTCCTGCGCATCATCGGTTTGCTGATTGCCTCGTTGCTGTTCTCGATCCTCATCGAGTTCGCCGGGCTGCTACTGTTCTGGGGTGATCAGGGCTGGCGGCATAGTCAGGCTATGCTAACCAGTGAGTTGGGCTGGCTCAGCGAGCACTTAAAAGCTTCACTTCTCATCCAACAGCCTGGGAAAACAATTGTCCAGTGGCTGGAGCTCCTCAATCAGTGGCTGCTGGTCAAGACTGGCTTTGAGGATTTTGCCCGGCAGGCGCGGGTTTCGGGCCAGGGCAATGGCTTCTGGAGCTGGGCGAATCAGCTCTACGTGAGCATTGAGGATTTCGTACTGGCGGCGGTGTATGTGACCTTTACCTTCGTAGTGCGCCTAACCATCTTGGCTCTGGCCACACCGCTATTTTTGTTGGCCTCGTTCACCGGTTTTGTCGATGGTTTGATGCGCCGCGACCTGCGCAAGTTTGGAGCCGGGCGAGAAAGCAGTTTTGTCTATCACCGAGCTAAACGAGCAGTGATACCCCTGCTGCTCGTACCCTGGATCATGTATCTGTCCCTGCCCTTTTCGCTCAATCCTATGGCCGTCTTTTTGCCTTGCGCGATGATGCTCGGAATAACGACAGCCATCACCGCGGCGACGTTTAAAAAATACATTTAATAAAATGTAACGCTGACGTGTTAAACCATTCCGGTGAATTTAGCCAAAATCGCGACGACATAACCGCCAATAATAGACAAACCAACAATACCCAACGGCCGCTGCCACCAATCACCGCTAGGGGACGGCGGCATAGACTGCTGATAAAAATTGATCTGCCCGATCTGATTTGCGTTGACTTGGGTGGCTGCTCCATTTTGCATCGAGTTGCGCCACTGAGCTTCCTCAAGACGTTCGAATTGAACCTGAACACGCCTCTTGAGTTGGCTAGCGGAAAGGAGAATTTGCTTTCCAATAATCATCACACCCAGCAAACCGAAAAACAGCAAATTTCCATAGCTGAGCGGGTTTTCCTGGCTGAGGGTAGGCGCGTGCTCCCATACAAAACCGATGTAGGGTGATGTGACCTGGTAAACATCGGCTACTAAATTTTGCACAACCCCTCCCAAATGCCCAAAAAATTTTGTGCTCGCGAGAGTCTCTGCTTGATGGTGCAGAAAAATCAACGATGAAACCAAATAAAATAGCCCCCCGAAGACCATCAAGGAGAAGCCCACGGCCTGTCGAATACGGTACCGCCGAATTGCTTGTTGGATGTTCACTCTCTGCTATCACTCTTCGTTAACTGATTTCGTCCGCGCTTATCTGCGCCCCGCTAACAATGCTGTTAGCGGAATCAAAAGTTAACGGCTACTAATCGTTTTTCATGAGTAACCAATGCTGTACTTGCGGTCCAATCGTGTCATTTTTCCGCGTTTCGTAGCTCTCGATACGGTGTTCGAACTCGCTCCACGATCAGAGACTGTATCGAAATAAAATGACGCAGCGTGTTTCGTGTTTCTTACTGCTGAGTCCTGGACGTTAGTTGAATGCTGGCCCCATCTCCAAATGGGCTATCCACATGCCGACTACATTTTTCCGAATCTGCCTACTGCTCATATTGATGACGTTCCATAGCGGCGGCTATGCCGCATCTGCTCATGAGCGCGAGCAGCTCAGCCTAGTTCAGCAGCAGGTCGACACTATTGAGCGCCTTGCGGCGCAAGCTAAGGTAGCCAGGACCTCCGAACCAAACGAACGCTATCGCTTCGACTATCCCCGCCTGTCTCAGGACATCCAACGCATTCGCCAAGGAATGCAGAACTATCTGTCGCCCTCCCGTGCTCAACCTCACGACGCTGGTGAGCTGGTCGGCGATTACCGCCTCGACATCCCGTCCGTGGAACCGTCGCCATGAGCATGACCGACGCTCAGACCGCAGCGTTCCAAAACGCCTCCGGTTTCTCGGCACAGAGCAGTTCGACACTCTGGTTGTCCCTGGTTCTCGTCCTGGCTTTGCTCTGGTGCACCTGGGTGATGTGGACGGCTTACCGGGGCTGGGCCACCGGCAGTGTGCGCTTCGGCGCGTTTGGCGGCAGCGCCGCACGTGTTTTGCTCGCCCTACTAGTCCTGATGTTCTTCACGCTGTCCTAATCCAGGAGATCACTGCCATGCTCAAGTGCTTTACCCCTCTAAAAAACAACCTGCGTGATCGTGCCAGCCAGCGCTTGATCGGCCTGCTGTTGGTGCTCGGCCCAAGCCTGGCTTTTGCCGAGCTTCCCACCATGGAGGCTCCTTCGCGTGGTGAAGGTTCCGGGTTGATCGAGACGATCAAAAACTACGCCTATGACGGCGGCATCCTGCTCGGTTTGTTGATCGCCCTGCTCGCTTTTCTCGGGGTGGCTTGGCATTCCCTAACTGTCTATGCCGACGTGCAGAACCAGCGCAAGACCTGGAAGGACCTCGGCGCGGTGGTCGGCATCGGCGCCCTGTTGGTGGTGATCATCATCTGGTTCCTGACCAAGGCCGCCGCGATTCTGTGAGGTCGACATGAACGACACTATCGAACGCCTTGCCGACGGCACCTTGGTCTTTCTGCCGGAGCGACTCAACCGCGATCCTGCCGTACTGCGCGGTTTGACCAATGATGAGATGTGGGTAGCTCTCGGCACTGGCGCCGCCATTGGCCTGCTGCTGGGCGTTCCTCTAGGGATCGTCACCTCGTCTATTGCCGTTGCGCCGACCAGCATGATCGCAAGCATGGCGCTGGTGTTATTTGCCGGTGGTACGCTTTTGCGTCGGGCCAAACGGGCTCGCCCCGAGACCTGGTTGTACCGCAAGCTCGAATGGATACTCGCCAGCCGTTGGCGCCTGGGGCGCGGAAGTTTGATTCTCCACTCCGGCGCCTGGACGATTCGCCGTTCGCGTCGACTGCGCCCTGCCCTGTTCCGGTGGCAACCATGAATCGTTTTCGGAACAAGGTGGATGCCCAACACGCCCACATCTTCAGCCTGCGTCTGGCGGTAGTGATTCTGGCCCTGGTCTGTGCCGGACTTTGGTATGGCTGGCGCTCGGCACCGACCGATCTGACGGTGCATGTCCCCCCGGATCTGCGCTCGGGCAGCACTCGCAAGTGGTGGGATGTCCCCCCAGAGAATGTCTATGCCTTTGCCCTGTACATCTTTGGCCAACTCAACCGCTGGCCTTCGGATGGCGAGCAGGATTATCGCCGCGCCATCTATGGCTTGCAGTCCTACCTGACACCCGCCTGCAAGGCCTTCCTCGACGGTGATTATGAGTACCGCAAGGCCGCCGGCGAGCTGCGCCAGCGGGTGCGTGGCGTCTACGAAATTCTGGGCCGAGGCTACAGCGAAGATCCGGAACTCAGGGTCAAGCAACTCGACCGCGACAGCTGGCTGGTCAAGCTCGATCTCAATGCCGATGAATATTACGCCGCCGAACCGGTGAAACGGGTGGTGGTGCGGTATCCATTGCGCGTGGTGCGTTTTGATCTGGACCCCGAACGCAATAAGTGGGGGCTGGCACTGGATTGTTATCAGGGCACTCCGCAAAAAATCTCCCTGCCTGGAGGTGAGCCATGAAGCGGATTTCTACCCTGGGACTCACCGTTGCACTGATGCTATGGGGAGCTGTAGCGCAGGCCGTCGAGCTGATGCACTGGGAACGCCTCCCCCTCGCGGTCCCGCTGGTGATCAATCAGGAACGAGTGGTCTTTATCGATGAGGCTGTTCGCGTCGGTGTGCCCTCAACCCTGACAGGCAAACTGCGTGTGCAATCAACTGGCGGCACGCTGTACCTGCGCGCGTCAGAAGCCATTGCACCGACACGACTGCAACTGCAATCGGTCACGACTGGCGAGATTATCCTCCTGGATATCGCGGCCACTCCCGGCGATCAACCGCTGGAGCCCGTACGTATTCTCAAGAATGCTCAGGGGCAAGCTACCGAGGCTGAATCTAGCACCGTCCCTGTTCCAGAACACACACCGATCCCGGTCGCTTTGACGCGCTACGCCGCGCAAAGCCTGTACGCGCCGCTGCGCACCGTGGAGTCCCTGCCCGGTGTACGCCGCGTCCCGCTCAAGCTGCGTACCGAACTGCCGACCCTGCTGCCGACCGAAAACGTGTCCAGCACACCCATCGCCGTCTGGCGACTCGGTGATTACTGGGTGACGGCGGTGAAATTGCGCAATCGTGGTTCAGAGACGGTGCAACTCGATCCACGTCGACTTCAGGCCAAGCTGTTCGCCGCGGCCTTCCAGCATGCTTTCCTCGGGCCTGTCGGCAGCGCTGAAGACACCACGATCGCCTACCTGGTCACCCGCGGTGCCGGCCTCGAGCAAGCCGTGCTGCTCCCGCCCGTTGCGCGAGGTGCTGACGATGAAAGCTAACGCCTTGCTCAAATGGCTGGTACCGGCTGCGCTGTTGGGCGTGGTGCTGATCATCCTGAAAACCTGGGTCCCGGGTGGCAGCACACCTTCTCCAGAGCACCCAGTTGATCAGGGCAATATTCAATTATCCGCCGAGCAAGCCAAGTCGCTCGGCATTGCAGGCGATACCCCACGCGACACGGTCGCCACCCTGGTCGGCCAGGTGAAGGCCATGCGCAGCGACATGCTCGGTTTGAAGAAACACAATGACTCATTGCAGACGGAAAACAACCGCCTACGCGAGCGGGAAAACAGTGTCGATTCGCGTATCCAGACCGCGCTTGGCAGTGTGACCCAGCAGGTCGACGAAGGCCGCCGCCAAGCCAACGAGGCCCGACTCAAAGCGGAACAAGACAGTCGTCAGGCTCGCGGCCTGCTCACGCAATTGCAGGATCAGTTGTCGGGGCTGACCGGCAAAGGCAAGGATATGCCAATCGGATTGGGGATCGAGCCTGGCGACGGTGCTCAGTTTGACGGACAGCATCCTGCCAATGATGCGCTGCAGTGGATTGAACCCTCGGATGCTTCGGGCACCGACACCCGAGGCAAAACCAAGACCTCCTCCCCCGCATTGAGTCTGCCTACCGCCTTCAACTCACTGGAAGGCTTGAAAGACAATCCTATTGATCGCAGCCAGAAACAGCTACGTGCAGTCACCAAGGGTGAGCGTGACCTGACGCGATCCGTTGACCGAACCGAAGGGGCGAAGCCGGTCTACACCATCCCCGAAAACGCGACATTGATGGGCTCAGTCGCCATGACCGCGCTGATCGGCCGCGTCCCGGTGGACGGCACTGTGAATGATCCCTATCCCTTCAAAGTGCTGGTTGGCCCTGAGAACCTGACCGCCAACGGCATCGACCTGCCAGACGTCGCGGGTGCCGTGATGAGCGGCACGGCGTCCGGTGATTGGACCCTGTCTTGCGTACGCGGACAGGTCGAGTCAATCACCTTTGTGTTTACCGATGGCACCATCCGCACGGTGCCTCAGCCAAAGGCGGTAGCCAGCCGCAATGCCTCCACCACCCAGAGCTCGAACACTGACAAGATCCGCGGTGGACTCGGTTACTTGTCCGATCCGTATGGCATTCCTTGCATTGCCGGCGAGCGCCGCTCGAACGCCCAACAGTACCTCGGCAGCCAGAGCTTGATCACCGCAGCCGGCGCCGGGGTCGCTGCCCTGCTCGGGGATGAGCGGAACAACAGCAGCGTGATCAGTTCGGGCGGCAGTGCCTTCGGGGTCACCAACAGCACGGGCAACAGCGCGCTGAATTCAATCCTCAGTGGTGGGGTCAGCGACATCCGCGAGTGGGTGAACAAACTGTATGGCGAAACCTTTGCTGCCGTGTACGTACCACCTGCAGCACAGGTCGCACTGCACCTTGACCATGAGATCACCATCGACTACGAGCCCAAGGGCCGGAGCGTTCGCCATGAAAAAGACCATGCTTCTCTGCCTGACCTGGATTAGCTTGCTCTGCTGGGTCCTGACGGGGTGTTCCACCGATAAGGAAACGCTTTTGCCCCATGGCGAGCAAACCATGCTGGACATCTGGAACGGCGCCGGTTCACAAGGAACTCAGCAGCAACTGTTGGAGGCTCGGCAACAGTTACGCTGCCCGCTGGCTCAGGCAGATTTCTCCTCTTCTCTCCAGGAACCGTACACTCGCACAGCGGCGAATGAGATCCGCAACCTGTTCCCTCGCCTGCCCAATCCCGATCTAGTGCTGTACGTGTATCCGCACCTGAGCGGTACCGAGCAAGCACCGGTCCCGGGTTACTCAACCGTCTTTCCGTTCTACCAACGGGTGCAGTACGCATTACCTGGTGAACGTCAGGAAGACTTGTAGTGCGTACCGGCGATTCGGGCAACCGCACTCACGCGTGGAAAGCTTGGCGCAACCCGTCGCGCCCGCGCGTGACCTTAGCCGATGAAACCGCACTGTATGCGCACAACCCCAGCTTCACCGATCACCTGCCTTGGGTCGAGTACCTCGACACTGAGCAGTGTTTTCTGCTCGATGACAATCGTTCGGTGGGTGCGGTGTTCGAGTTGCTGCCCATCGGCACCGAAGGGCGCGAACCCGATTGGCTGATGGCGGCCCGCGATGCCCTCGAGGATGCCCTGCAGGATAGCTTTGACGAGTTGGATCAAGCGCCTTGGGTGGCGCAGTTTTTCTGCCAGGACGACAACGATTTCACCCCCTATCTGACCCGACTCACCGACTATATCCGGGACAGCGCGCGAGGCACGGTCTTCACCCAAGCATATTTGGAGCTCAGCCGTCGTCATCTGAAGGCCATCACCAAGCCCGGTGGTCTGTTTGAGGATAAGGTGGTTACGCGCCTATCCTGGCGTGGCAATAACCGACGGGTGCGCCTGGTGATCTATCGCTGGCTTGAGTCTGACGCTGAGGAGACGGGACTCACTCCAGTGCAATCCCTGCAACAAGCTTGCGAACGTATCGCGGCTTCGTTGCAGGCGTGCGGGGTGCAATCGACACGAGTCGATGGCCGAGGTCTTTATGCCTGGTTAGTGCCCTGGTTCAATCCTGCGCCCACGCTAACCAATGAAGCGCCCGAGGAGTTCTACCAACGCGTTGCCTATCCGGAGTCTGCCGAGGGCGAGTCGCTGGAACTGCCCTTCGATCATGACTTTGCCGAGCGGCTGTTCTTCAACGAACCGCGTTCGGATGTGCAGCACGGACTCTGGTTTTTTGACGATCAGCCCCACCGGGTCATGGTGGTGGACAAGCTTCGCCGGGCGCCCTTGATTGGTCAACTCACCGGAGAAACTCGCAAGGGCGACGCGGTGAATGCCCTGTTCGACCAGTTACCCGAAGGCACGGTGATGAGTCTGACCTTGGTGGTCAAACCGCAGGATGTACTTGAGGATCAGTTGAACCGCCTTGCCCGCAAAGCCATCGGTGAAAACCTAGCCTCGACCCAGACCCGCCAAGATGTTGAAGAGGCTCGTACGATCATCGGTCGCCAGCACAAGCTGTATCGCGGCACCCTGGCGTTCTACGTGCGCGGTCACGATGAGCAGCAATTGCACCAGCGCTCGGTCAGCCTGGCCAACGCGCTGTTGGGTGCGGGGCTGCAACCGGTACGCGAAGGCGATGAAGTCGCCGCCTGCAACAGTTACCTGCGTTGGTTACCGATGGTTTACAACCCAGCCCGCGACACGCGCAACTGGTACACACGCCTGATGTTCGCCCAGCACCTGGCGAACCTCGTTCCAGTCTGGGGCCGCAGCACCGGCACTGGCCACCCAGGCATCACCCTGTTCAACCGCGGGGGGTCGCCACTGAGCTTCGATCCGTTGTCACGCCTGGACCGGGCCATGAATGGTCATTTGCTGTTATTCGGTCCCACCGGTGCCGGCAAGTCGGCCACCCTGGTCACCCTGCTGATGCAGGTCATGGCCGTGTACCGTCCTCGCTTATTTATCGTCGAGGCCGGCAATTCGTTTGGTTTGCAGGGTGACTACTTCGCGACACAGGGCCTGTCGGTAAACAAGCTCCAATTGAAACCTGGTGCCTCGGTCAGTCTCGCGCCCTTTGTCGATGCTTGGCGCCTGGTCGAGCAGCCGGATCAGGTCGCGAGTCTGTCGATCGATGAGCTGGACGATGAGGCGGTAGCCAGTCACGAAGACCGGCGCGATGTTCTCGGCGAATTGGAGATCACCGCCCGCCTGATGATCACCGGCGGCGAGGCCGAGGAAGAAGCCCGCCTAAGCCGGGCCGATCGCAGCTTGATCCGCGAGTGTATCCTCGATGCAGCACATACCTGTGTCGCAGCGGACCGCCAGGTACTGACCCGCAACGTGCGCGACGCCTTGCTGCGCGTCGCCGCTGACCCGCATTTGCCGGAGAAGCGTCGTGAGCGTGCCCAGGAAATGGGCGAGTCCATCGACTTGTTTTGCCAGGGTTTCGAGGGCGAACTGTTCGATCGCGAGGGCACGCCTTGGCCCGAGAGCGATGTGACCATTGTCGACCTGGCCACTTACGCTCGCGAAGGCTATGAGGCACAGATGTCCATCAGCTACATCAGCCTGATGAACACCGTGAACAACCTTGCCGAGCGCGACCAGTACCTCGGGCGGCCGATCATCATGGTCACCGACGAAGGCCATATCGTCACCAAGAACCCATTATTGGCACCGTTCGTGGTCAAGGGTACGAAGATGTGGCGCAAACTTGGCGCGTGGTTCTGGCTGGCGACGCAAAACCTTGCCGACTTTCCCACTGCTGCGCAGACCATGCTCAACATGATCGAATGGTGGATTTGTTTGAACATGCCGCCGGCGGAAATCGAAGAGATCGCCCGCTTCAAGAAGCTCACACCAGCGCAAAAAAACCTGTTGCTGTCCGCCAGCAAAGAACCAGGCAAATACACCGAAGGGGTCGTACTGTCGAAGAAGCTCGAGACGCTGTTTCGGGCCGTGCCACCCAGCCTCTATCTCGCCCTGGCTATGACGGAGCCCGAGGAAAAAGCCGAGCGCTGGACACTGATGCAGGAGAACAGTTGCTCAGAGTTGGAAGCGGCTTACCGGGTAGCTGAACGGATCGATAGCGCACGAGGAATAGAGCCCATATAAGGGAGGTGTGGCGCTCCCAGCTTTGGCCAATCCGGCAGCTAGCCGTTGGACACCTTTTCAACGTAGGCATCCATGAACCAGTCAGGGACCTCATCAACCCTGAACTCAAGGTCCGTCCCATCCGTAACTTCGGCCAGCAGCACCAGATCGGCACCGGAGTTATCGAAGATGTAGGCCCGGTCCGAAGCAGCAATAGCCACAGGCAGCAGGCTCAGGCAACGGCCGTAGCGCTGTACAATTTTTTCTGTGGGAACTGGGTGCCCACCTGCCGCGACACGGTTCCTGACCCTGTTGATATTGATGTCAGGGTCTTCAGTTGCCACAAAGTACAGGTAGGTTCGGTATCCAGACTCTCTTGCCTTGAGCATAAAAGCGATTTTGTCGTCGCTAGACATCACCGTTTCGAAGGTGAAAGACAGCTGGTCTTCGAGGAGCTTGTTCCGGATGAAGTCAGAGAGCACGGAGGCAAAATAGGAGTTCATCGCGACCGTCTGGAAATTCAGGCCGTTGCTGCTAAAGCCTATGTTGGTCGCCTCCTCATCGAGCCGGGCAGACCTGACCAGCCGATGCTCCCTAATGAAACCGAGGACCTCATCACCCTCAACTTCCAGTTGAAAATCACTGAACTCCAGACGACCGCTGTCTTTGGCAGCCTTCTCGATTTCATCCGGGTTAATGTAGATACCGATCAGGTGGGAAGGGATGGCACTTTTCATCGTGCTCTTGCCGGAGCCGTTGGGTCCAGCAAAGACCCTCAACCGAGGGACAGTCATGAGCAACGGCGCACCTTAATGACGCCACCCAGAGTCACTTTGTGCTTGGGCTTGGCCACCCGAATGACTTTGTGCTTACCGTCAGCAGTCGTTTCAACAAGCATGCCGTTCATGACTTCCATCACACTGCGGCCGGCAGCCAGGGCGTTGATATAGGCGGTATTGATGGCGCCTTCAGCCATGACCGGGATCTTATCCTCCAGTCGGCTCACCAGATCGTCACTCAACACTCGTTTGGCTTTCATATCGCGCTCCACGTTCTCAGAGCGTGCAGAATCTGCACTTAATCAGAATCTTAGCTACGTAAACCTGTTTGTAACAGGGCGAAAGCTACTTCTGTCAGCCTCCATTCTAGAGGAATGGCGTCTGGAACCATACCTTTCAAGAGATTTTCACGTTCGATGCATGACCGGTGGCATTTGAAGCAAGTGCCGCCCTTGGTGCAGCGCCCAAATAAGGGAAGCACAATCCCCCACCGAGTTGTTCAGCCGGTGGAAAAAACGCGCCAGCGAAGCGGCAATCGTTCTTAAACTGCATGGTCTGTGTCGATGCAGCCAGGTTGAGTGCAAACGGGCGATCAAGACGATGCAATCGCCCATAAGCAACAGGGTTACTGTGACACGCTCCGAAGCCGTTGCTGAATTCTCAACAGAAAACCGGCTTCGAAGGCATCTTGGCAGTCACCGACAGGAAAGGTCTTGCGCGTTTGCGCCAGTTCCCACCACAAAGGAATATCGGTCGTTGCCTCAAGCCAAGCCTGGGCACATTGCACACCACGCTCGATCATCGGCGAAAATTCGCTGCCCCAAGGTGTCAGAAGACTTGGGCAATCATCCGCCGCGGGAATTGAAATGTAGTTTTCGTCCATACGCACCCTAGATTTCTGATTTTATTGTTAGACACTGGACCCAGCCTCGAAATCTTAACGACACCAAATGAACGCTCGATAACAGGCATGGGCACCAAATGTCCTAATTCAATGCCAATGTAGACTATATCCCGTGGATTGAGAGTCCCTCAAGGCGCAATTTGCGCGCATGACTCAAGACTACGAACAACTTCGTCTGCAACTGGCGGAGAACATCCGCTGGATGCGGCGCGTAAAGAACCTTACCCAGGAGCAGCTGGCGCTCATGGCCGAGGTGGATCGCACCTACGTCAGCCAAATCGAACGATGCGCGGGCAACCCCTCGCTGTTGGTCCTGTGCAAACTCGCCAATATTTTCGAAATCACCACAGATCAACTACTTGTAGACCCCGATACCCTGCGCAGCTCCCTTCACGTCAAATAATAGTCCCACGCCTCACAAATCCGATAGATCCGCCTTCATAATTCCCACTGACAGTCTTCAGTCCCTAACCGAACCTGCCCAGGCCATACACCGAGAGCCTGGATAATGCCTGTTGCCTGCTCGTCACTTCCGCCCACAAAACTACGGCCCTTGGCGCTAAGCATTCTGCTGGCGTGCGGCCTAAGCATGGCGCTGGACACCGTCAGCATCACCTCCTCCGTGCTTTCGCCAAACTGTCTCGAATACAGGGTCGTCGGTATTTGTTTCTGGCTCCTCTGCACGCCCTTCGGCTGCACAGTCAAAACCTCGACCAAGGTTCGTCATTTCATTCCTGAACTGGTCGTCTCGAGCTACGCCACCACCGGCAATAACCCCTGGACCGAGATGACCACCCTCTCCGCTCCCATCAGCGGTGCAGAAGGTGGCGGCAACCTGATCACGCCGAACGCCCGCCGCGACAACCTGCCTCGATTCAAGAACGTTGATGGCATCGGCCACCCCGGTGGCTGGGTCGCAACGCAACTGGCTTCGCAATCCGGCTATGCCTGCGCCAGCGGTGCAACTGCATTAATGCCTTACTACCTGAGTACCCTGGACTCACTGGCCTGGCGCCATGGCATCCCAGAAAGTTTCTACCCCGAATCGCTCATGCCGGGGATCCGTGAAATTGGTCGTCAGGTCTCGGGAAACATGTGGGGCAACGTTTATCCCCGGCAGGGCTTTCTGGTACAGCCCGACGATTTCAAGGCGGCCGCAGTCATGGCGCAACGCGCCGGCGATGTGATTACCCACAACTGGCAGCCGCATGTGTACTTACCACTCACGCCCGCCAAACGCGACGGCTACTGGCCGCCTGGCCCGATCGTTGAAAACGACGCTTCGACCCACAAATGGCAATTGCTCTACCCCCAGGTGCAGCCCACGTGCGCCATCTTCCCCAGCGATCCGGTACAGAGCGCGGATGGCGGCTACGCCTGGTCGCTGTGGCGTCCCTATAGCTGCTGCAAACGTGAGGGACAGACCTTCCTGTTCAGCATCGACTTCGAAGGAGGTGCTTCATGAGTCGGCTTCTCGCGCGGCCCTGGTTGGGCACGATGAGTCTGTTGCTCTGTGGACTGCTCGCCATTGCCACACATGCCTACGCCGCCGAGGGCGATTACCGTCTGGGTACTCAAGGTGAAGTACTCGACGACCGAGTGATGTACACCATTGGTGGCGGCTCGGCAGTGGGCTCACCGAGCTCGCTCTATCGACCCAGCGGTCTCGGCGTCGGCGGCTCCTGGCGAGCGAACATGATGTGCGGAAACATGAGCCTCACCAACACCCTGCAAAACCAGCTGAACGGCGTCACCGAAGGTTTCCAGCAGATCATGGGCAGCATCGTGCAGAACGCGACCCAAGCGGTGATGTCGCTGCCGGCGTTGATCATCCAGCGCGCCAACCCCGGTCTGTATGAGTTGCTCAGTAACGGGGTGATGCAAGGTCGGATCGACTTCGACCGCTCCAAGCTAACCTGCCAGGCCATGGCCGAAAAGATGGCGGATAAGGTCGGTCAAGCCGGCTGGGGTGCGCTGGCCAAAAACCAGGAGATGCAGGGCAATCTGGAGCAAACCGGAGGTGATGCGGTGGCAGCGGTGAAAAACACCGAGGCCCATAACGGCAACAATGGGGTGTCCTGGGTCGGCGGTTCGAAGGCCGGAGGTAACGGACAGACGCCCATTCGGGTGACCGCCGACGTGGTCCGCGCAGGCTATAACCTGCTGCATAACCGTACGGTGGATGACAGTGCCTCGATCAGTAGCAGTGATTGCCTGGGAGGGGCTATTTGCCAGACATGGGCTTTGCCCCAAGAGGAGTCCGACTGGGCCGTTCGGGTGTTGGGCGAGAGCGAAGTCGCGACCTGCGACAGCTGCGAAACTCTGCGTGCGACCGCTGGCAGCGGACTGACGCCGCTGATCCAGGAGGCCTATAACGAGCGCCTCAAGGCCCTGCAAGGGCTATTGTCTGGCTCTCTGCCGCCTACCCCTGACAACCTGGCGAAAGCCTCCAGCCCGATGCTGCCGGTGACCCGTGGTGTGGTCGAAGCCCTGCGTGACGACCCCGATCAGGACCTGTTGGCGCGGCGCCTGGCCAGTGAGACGGCCTTGTCCAGTGTGCTCGACAAAGCGTTGCTGCTACTGCGCACCCTGCTGGCGGGCAGTCACGAACCGAACATCGCCTCAGCCGAGCCGGCACAGAGCGCCTTGACGAAAAACATCGACACCCTGGAGCGCGAAATACGCCTGCTGCAGACCGAACTGCAGGTCCGGCAGATGCTGGCCACCAACACCGCCAGCCTGGTGCTCGACCGGCATGCCGGTGGTGCCGACGCATCGCGTACCGTCGAGCAAGGCGACCCCGAGCCCGGTCGACTCAATGATGCTGACGCCAGGCGCAAGTGAGCCATGAAACGCTCACCGCTATTCACTTTGCTTTCAAGTCTGGGGATTGCCGCAGTGATGATCCTGACCGCTGCACTGGTCGCATGGATCGGCCGCACTGCGCTAGGTAGTTTCGAGGCCTGGCAGCAGGCATTCGAATCCGTACGACCCTATCTGCGGGGGTGGCGTGCCCTGCTCTACGGCGCCCTCTTTGCGCTCTGGTGGGATCTGCTTCAGCGCTACCGACATCGACCCCAGGATCGACTGCGCGTGAAACGCATCGGGACATTAGGGCTCGTGCTCTTTACCTGCGTCGAACTCACCCGACTGTGAGGTCACCACCATGCTCCTGAGCACCAACAGCTACCTGGAATTTTACCTCTCCCTGCTGGCCTGGATCATTAACAACGGACTCTGGAGCGTCCTGTCCGACACCGGGCTGTTTGCCGCGCCCTTCGGCGCGATCATCCTCCAGGAATGGCTGTCAGCCCGTCAGCAAGGCGCGGATGAGGGAAACAAGGGATTGCTCTCGGTGCCGCGGATCGAGAACCGGTTGTGGCTGGCCTACATCGTCGTATTGTTCGGCTGCGCGCCGGTCTTTCCGTTGAGCCTCTCGTCAATGACGTTCGATGATGCGGCAAGTCAGCGCTGCGGCGTAAGTGTGGCCAAGCCAGCGGAAACCGCCTGGGGGACGACCTTCAATACCATCGGCGAACGCTCCGCCAACGTACCGATCTGGTGGTTTCTAGTGCATGCCTTGAGCAAAGGGGTAACCGCCGCAGCCACCGCCTCCATTCCCTGCGCACCGGATATTCGGCAGATGCGCATGGAGATCGACAGCTCGCGTATCAACAGCCAGGTACTGCTGCAGGAAGTCGCCGACTTCACCCGCGACTGTTATGGCTATTCCCGTTCTCGGTTGTTTACCAATCGCCCGCAACTGGACAAGGCACAAAGTCACGACGCGTCCTGGATCGGCTCAAGCTATCTTCTCGACACGCCCGGCTACTACGACACGGATCGTTCACGCACACCGCGAATCAGTTGGCCGTATGACGAAAGCCGCGATGTTTCCTTGCCGCGGCTGGAGAATGGCGCGGGCTACCCCACTTGCAAGCAGTGGTGGAGCGACAGCGGTGTTGGCTTGCTCGAGCGGTTGATCCAGCAGGTTGATCCCTCTCTGCTGACTCAGCTGAAAGGTTGGCTGACTGGCCGCTCGAGCAACGAGATCGAGGATGCCACCCTGCGCGAACTGGTCAGTCCGCGCCAGCAATCGATGTCCATGTCGCCCGGACAGGTGTACCAGGACTATGGTTCCAGCGCTCGTGGCGGCTCGATCAATCAGGGGCTTAATAACCTGGCCACCAATACCGGCTTGGCCCTCGGCTCCTTCAGCAACTTCCCGGCGATGAATGCGCTACGCGCCGCCCTGCCGATGGTGCAGGCTTTCCTGATCATGGGCATCATCATCAGCTTGCCGCTGATCTTGCTGGTCAGTACCTATCAGTTGAAGACCGTCATGACCGTGACGTTCGCGCTGTTCACCTTACACATGCTGACCTTCTGGTGGGAACTAGCGCGTTGGGTCGACTCCAGCATGCTCGATACCCTGTACAACCAGGTTTCGGCTTCCAATCAGGTGCTGTTGTCGCTGCCCACATCCGGGTTTATGGATGGGACTGTCACCGCGCAGGTGATCGAGTACGTGATGGGGGCGATGTTCATCGTGCTGCCGATGGTTTTTCTAGCCACCATGAGTTGGGCCGGATATAGCGTAGGTTCAGGCGTAGAAGGAATGCTCAGCAGGGGAACCCACGCAGCACAGACAGCGAGCTCTAACGGAACCTCTCAGTTGATGAGCGGTGCAAGAATTGTTTCGGGTAAATCGAGCTCAAAATAACCAAGAGGCTACTTCAGAGAACCCCATTTATCGTACCGCTCAGGCCAAGACGTTCTATGCACTGGATCATCGATATCGTCAATACCTGGAGTGTCTGAATCTTGAATTGGGATAGCTGCTAATACGACGATTGTGCACATCAGCACAAACAACCAGAAGCTAACAAAAATAAATGCTCCGAGCAGAGCCAACTTGGCAGCCAGAAAACTCCCGCGAACAAGAATTTTATCTGCGGGCATACCTACCGTCTCCGCACGCTCAACCACGCGGGATTCAAACGTTTTCAACCTGCGGTAACCACGCTTCACCGACATACCACAGACGTACGCCCAGCGGTGGACACGTGAACTCTGAACAGGTTGCTGAATCGGCATGGTCTCGCCCTCTTCTGAGCGTTTTCATGGTTGAGACAAGAGCAATAGCGTACTACTGAAATCGGCCCGTGCCTGACCGTTTATCAGTTTGCCCCAGCCGAAAAATCTTCACTGGAAGACAGAAGACAAGCTCCGTGAAACAGCGTCTCTACAGTCATTGACCCATACAAATCGTCCAGTTAAATACAAGGTACGGATCGCTGTTATCGACAGCACTTTCCCAGGTAGTCAGAACCTTCAAGGCTACGTCACTTCGATGATGGCTCTCCCCAAGTGCGATTAGCGTTCGGTAGCTCGCACGGTGACCGTTTCTACGGTGATGAACGCCTACTGCTCTCCTGAGCGCCTTTCGAGCTCTGCTCGTCAGGAAAACCTTCTTGATTTTCTTCAACCCACTGCGGGGAAATTTTTCCCGCACGGGACAGGTTTCTTCGCGTTTTCAACGGAGACATACCATGCCCGACTCACTTACACCGGAAACACTGAACACCCTTCGGTTGCCCATCGTGTTCACACCTGGCGCGTGGCAACGCGCAGTACAGCTCGAGCGTTCCGATCACGCTGGGAAGCTGCAGATCGATCGGTTGAGCCACGTATTGCGCGCAGCCTTCGAAGCCCACCTGGCCTATCCACAAAAGCCCTATGTGCTGTTCGAGGTAGTCCACATTGAACCAACCGATCACTTCGACCACGACCCGTTGCTGCAATTGAGTCTCAGCCTACTCCAAGAACCGGGTCAGCCTGGCGCCTTACTGATAGCGCTTACAGGAGAACACCAGCGCTAAGCGCAATTGGCGGCGCCCACCTCCACATTCGGACGGCATGCAGGCCTGCATCAATCCAGCCCATCACCCACCGGGGAACTCTCCCCCGGCGGGCAAGGCGTTCCTCCATTTTTCTCTCGAGGAAATTGCCATGCGCGATATCTACCAAGACGTAACTGACAAGATCGTTACCGCGTTAGACCAAGGCGTTGCTCCCTGGATCAAACCCTGGTCCTCAAGTGGCTCCGCTTACATCGGCCATCAACCCTACCCCATCAATGCCATCACGCGACGTCCGTATTCGGGCATCAATTTACCGCTGCTCTGGGCCGAGGCCAGGTTGCAGGGGTTCACTCAAGATCGTTGGCTGACCTTCAACCAAGCTAAAAAGGCCGGTGGGCACATCCGTAAGGGTGAGCACAGCACTCTGGCTGTGCTCTACAAGCCGATGGAGCGCGAGGAACAGACCGAGTCAGGCCAACCCGTACTCGATGAAAACGGTCAGCCCAAGGTTGCTCACTTCGGCATTCTCAGGACGCATTTTCTGTTCAACATCGAGCAAACGGAGGGGCTCGAGATGTTCAATCAAACCCTGCTCGAAACGGAACCGACCGATCCATTCCAGGCCAATAGCGTTGCGGAAAATCTGCTGTTAAGTTCAGGTGCACACATCGTTCATCGGCCTGCCGACGAAGCCTTTTACCACCCGATCAGGGATCTCATCCAACTGCCGACAAAAGCACAATTTCACGATGAAGGCGGGTACTACGCCACCGCACTGCACGAGCTGACGCACTGGACCGGGCATCACGCTCGGTTGCAACGTGAGGGGGTGACGTCAGCCTATCCGTTCGGCTCGCCAGGCTACGCGCTTGAGGAGTTGATCGCCGAGATGGGCGCTGCGTTTTTATGTGCTTACGCCGACATTCAGGGAGAGCTGAGGCACGAGGGCTATATCGATTCCTGGCTCGGCCTGCTCAAGGCTGACAAACGCGCGATCTTTCGCGCCAGTGGTCACGCCCGAAGCGCCTCGGAGTATGTACTCAACCTGGAGCAGAAACTGAAGCAGATGGTAATGGATGACTCACGATGCATGAACGATGGAGTTTGATTGTTACCTCACCGCTGCAATCGCATCACAGGGCCCAACGCGAGTTGGGCCCTTTTTTCTGCGCCCAGAAAAATCCCCATGCCGCGGGGCTCTGATGCAAAGAATCAGAGATGGGCACACACCCGCAGACTGTCATTCCGCATCCAGGTTCTGCGCCAGAAAATCCACCAGTTCAAGCGGACTCCGGCTGTCGATCACCTTGTAGATCAGATCGCGTTTACTGCGCGGCAACTTCTTGACCACGCTCTTCGCCGAGGCCCTGACGGCTTCGTCGGTCCCATGGATACGTGCCGCGAGCAGCAGCACGAGCGTGGCGTCAGTGAGGTTCATGGCAAGACCCAAAAAATAGGCACCGCAGTGTACCGACTCTTGTCTTTTCCATACCAGCCCTCAACAAACTGACGTGTAGCAGTATCGATAGTCCGATTGCCGCACAAAGGGACACGAGCCAAAAGGACGGGTAACGGTTGGAAAGGAATGGGGAGTCAAGGGTAAGAGCCCTATCCGAAAAGGCTAAAAGGCTACTGACCCAGCCACTTCCCGGAGGTCACGATGCTCAATCTGTTTCGCCACAAAAGGCAGAAGCCCACTCCACCACCGACCGTGAGCGTCGCCGAAGGTTACCTGCCCGTCGAGTCGGCCCTCAGTTTGTTAGCGGCGGAGCACCGCCGTCAGTTGCTCGATCGGATTTGGCAGTACACCGCCCTCTCCCAAGCGCAATTCACCCAGCTCTATTTAAACCCGATCCATCGCTACGCCGAACAGGTCCAGCAACTTCCAGCCAGCGAGACACACCACCATGCGTATCTCGGCGGCATGCTCGACCATGGCCTAGAGCTGGTCGCTTGCAGTTTGAAACTGCGTCAGTCGTATCTGCTACCCACCGGCGCCGCGCCCGAAGACCAATCTGCCCAGACTGACGCCTGGTCGGCAGGTATTGCCTATGGCGCCCTGTTGCATGACATCGGCAAGATCGCCGTGGACCTGCTGATCGAACGCCAGGATGGCCGTGTTTGGCATCCTTGGCAGGGCTTCCTGGATCAGCCCTACCGTTTTCGTTACATCAAGGGGCGTGACTACCACCTGCACGGCGCCGCCGCAGGCTTGCTCTACACCCAAATTCTCGACCGCCCAATCCTCGATTGGCTCAGTGGATTTCCGCCACTGTGGGCCAGTCTGCTGTATGTCCTGGCGGGCCAGTACGAACGTGCCGGCGTGCTCGGTGAGTTGGTGATGCAGGCCGACCGTGTTTCCACCGCACAGAACATCGGTGGTAACCCGAGCAAGGCGCTGCAAGCGCCGATTCATTCGCTGCAACATCACTTGATCAGCGGACTACGTCATCTGGTTCAGCACGAGTTGAAACTCAACCAGCCGGGTGCCGCGGGATGGCTGACCCAGGACGCACTCTGGCTGGTCAGCAAGACGGTCACGGACAAGCTGCGAGCCTATCTACTGTCGCAAGCGATTGAGGGCATTCCCTCCTCCAACCTTGCTGTGTTCGACGAACTGCAATCGCATGGGCTGGCCGAGTCGACTCCAGAAGGCAAAGCCATCTGGACCGCTCTTGTCGCTCAGGGGGACTGGCAGCAGACCTTTACGTTTTTGCGCATTCAACCGGCATTGATCTGGGGGAACGAAGACCGCCCAAAAGCTTTCAGCGGAACGGTGAGCATTGCAGTCGATGACCACCCGACTGACGCTCCGGCACCTGCACTAGCCCCCAAGGCAGGCGGAACAGGATCGCATCAAAACCAATCGCTGGAAGATCCTATGGCGATGGAGGATGCCGACTACCTCGGAACATTGCTGGATATGTTCGGAATGGGTGAAACCGAGGTGCGTGATACGCCGTCACAAAAAGCTCTCGAAATATCAAATTCCACTTCGGACAACCCTGGCCAGGCATTCCTGAATTGGGTCAAGGCAGGCATCCAGAGCCACAAGCTGATCATCAACGACAGCAAGGCTAAAATCCACACAGTGAGCGGCACTGTGCTATTGGTCACACCAGGTCTCTTCCAACGCTACGCGCAGGAGTTTCCTGGTATCTCACAGGATTCCGATCAAGAGATTGAAGAATGGCGTTGGGTGCAGAAGCAGTTCGAAAAAATGAAGGTCCACAGGAAACGGGAAGATGGCTTGAACATCTGGATCTGTCAGGTCCAAGGTCCTCGGAAGAAAGCAAGACTCAAAGGTTATTTGCTAGAAAGGCCGGAACTGTTGTTCGAAACGATGCCTGCCGACAATCCTTTTCTCTTGCTTGAACCAGAATGAACATGCACATATCGCAAGGTCTAGCGTCTCTAGATACAGAAGAATATCAAGCCCACACTCCTGCTGGTGAAAACAGAGATGCTCAGTTTTTGATCAATTCATTGCATCCTGTATACGTCGTAGTAAATAGACAGTTACCCACAGAAATATCCACGCGGTTTGTGGGTAACTTTTAATCTGATGCGATGGGTTTTTGAGCCCTACACACCACCGTAAGCGTACCGGGAACACACCTTCCGAACTCCAACATTTCGGGGTCAGATCATATTTAAGCGGACGCGATAACCCTTAACGTCAGGATTTCCATGCGCCAACGAAGCGCTTATCCCATGCCGCAAATTAGCGCTGACATTTCCAATGAGAACTTCGCGATACTTGGTGGACATTACCAACATGGTGACAAAAATTCAGAAACGCTCCTCATGGCCGCTCTGTAACCCAAGCCACACTGGCTACGGTTGGAGCAATCGAAAAACATCTATACCGAGCCCGTAAATCGGGCTTATAAATAGCGCAGTGTGACATCCCCGCTTTTCTTGCAGTCCCCGACACCGTATTCCTAGGAGTCCCAGAATGGCCACAGCCGACAAGGTAGAGCTGATTCTCGCCAAGGATGGCCCCCAGCTCAGCACAGACGTTACGAAAAAGCTCATGAGCGTTCATGGGATGTACAGCGACGCCGCCAGACAAACAATCAGGCGCTCCTTTTCAACGGTACGCAGGCTGAAAGGCATCGTCTTTCCTCACCGTGCCCGCTTCCTGTATCTCGACATGCACTACGGCATGTTGATGTTCTCCAACAGGCTTCTGGAAGCTCTGAAAGCATCCAACCACCACTGCTACTCCGGGCTCCTGGCCCTTACAGAGAGAGATGGCGTCTTACCATTGGGGCATTTCAAGACCGCATGCGGCGCTCCGAAGATGCAGAAGAAACAGGTTAATGCTGACCGCCTCCTGGAAAACCTTCTGGCCTCGAATCTTGCCAAGTTGGTTGATATCGATGGGATAGGGGAATGCGTTGCCCTTGGAACACTTCGCGAAGAAGACATCGATGTCCCTGGCCTCAAAGCCCGGCTGGTGACAGAGACCCTCGCGCTGAGCGCTGTGAAGGAATGGGCGCGCAGGCTAGGCGTTGGGGGCTACAACCAGGTAACCATCAGAGGAAATGATGTAGATCCTCCCAGCGCTGGCCCGAACTACTGGGATCTGACAGCCCCTTGCTATCTATACCCTCTCCTCGGCAAGTCCTCGGAGCAGAACAAGATCAAGCCAGGCTCATTTGTTTGCGACATCTACCTTGGTGGCAAGGTCTCTGAGGCTTGCATCGAGACGTTCATGAAGAAATGCCTGAACGTCCGAGGCTTCCCGAAGGTGTCCCCCATGCTGCAGATGTTTGTGGCGGACTCCTACTCAAGCGAAGCTATGAAGCGTATCAAGGGCAACGGTGCGATCGCCGCCACCATTGATACCCTCCTGGGTACGGAGGTTGCCCAGGCGCTGAAGCAACTGACCCAAACGTTAACTTCAACGGCGCAATCAGCGCGCGATCCAGACAAACTCGACAAGCTCTTCCAGACCCTTCTCAAAATCGAAGGCTCTGCGAGTACTCTCAGAGGTTGCCTGTTTGAATACGTAGGCGCCGAAATCGCACGGGAGTTCTACAAGCCCATCGACATCATTCTCAACCACAAGGTAGTAAGCCAGACCACAGGCGCAAGGGCTGAGATAGATGTGCTGGTCAAGGTAGATAGGAAAAGCCTGGTGTTCATTGAGTGCAAAGGGCACCGGCCAAACGGTGCCGTCGACGAAGCTGAAGTCGAAAAGTGGCTGAATAAACGGCTGCCCGTGCTCCGCGACTTTGTCAAAGCACACACTGATTACAAGGATTGCAAGCTGTCATTCGAATTGTGGACAAACGCATCACTGACCGATGCATCGAAAGATCTGATCACTTCCAAACAGGTGCTCACAGACAAATATGAACTAGGGTATCGGGAAGGCTTGGAACTGCTTTCGATCACTGAGCAGAGCGGGAACAAATCTTTGATCAATACGTACCGGCAACACTTTCGAAACCATCCACTTAACGTCTAGATCTGGGGCAGAACAGATCCTGATAAACGTAGGGCCACTGTTAGTGCCTGTCCACTCAGGCAGCCGCTCAGTCCTCGTCCGGCATGCAGCCATTGACGATCCAGCGCGGCTCCCCCTTGATCAGATTCAGTTCAAGCTCGGAACGCCCCGATGTTTCACGCACCCGCTGCAAAATTCGCTCGGGCACGGTGTACACCTGATCGTTATTCGCGCCTCTAAGCACCACTTTCAATCGCTCACCCACCGGCACGACTACAGCATTAAAGCCGATGTCACTGATTCGTGGATATAGAACTGGATGAGGGCCACCCAGACTGATGAAGCGATAGTTTTCCAGCCATTGAAAACGTAAGAGATTTCCATTATCCAACGGGAAATTCCCAATGCCGTCATAGCGCCGCAACGTCAGATTCATCGCATCGTCGAGATTCATCTGACTAGGCCTCACGGTTTTCTCACGGTATTTGAAACAACCATAAGGCGATGGCACTCTCAGCAGAAGATCAATCGTACCCCGTGAGTCATGGAGCCCTTCATCCAGCACGCGACAGCCTGGCTGCTCACTGTTTTCAGGCAAGGCGCAATTGTAGTTTTTCAAGTTTGGCCTCAATCCCATCCTTGCCATCGTCATTCGGGCATACTGCGTGACCGCCATGCCGGCACCTTTTTTGTACGAGTCGCCCAAGTCCGAGTGCGCTCCCGGTACTTCAATCGTCACAATCCGCTGCGGAAAGTAAAACAGTTTCGCCAGAGGATTACTTTCGTAGCCCTCATCGGCATCGACCACCAGCCCGAAAAACTTGCGAGTTTCGTTCTGAGCCACAAAGTGGTACGCGAACTCCAGATTCGCTGGTAACGCCAGATCCAGATAGTTCGCCATCCCGGTCGCTACCGTATCGAACAACAACGCGTAGGACCGCACTGTCAGCGCTTCACCCCACACGTTAACCAACGGCTTACTGGCCAACAGATTAAGGAAATATCGAGACGTCGCCGCCCCCCGACTGAAGCCGATGACAACGACACGAATCTCCCTGACCCCGGAATCCAGATTCGCAATTTTGGACTGTACGTCGGCCACGGCGCGACGGGCCGACAACCAGGTACTCCAGCCAATCGCCGAATCAAAGGGGCATGCCACCCAGGAAGGACAACCCGGACCCCGATAGTAAATCGCCGACAAAGCATCCACAGGGATAGATGCCTTTTCACTCCCCTTGCGAATTTCATCGACAACATCCTGATAAAGCCTGCCAACCACCGTGGCGTTTTCCGAGTCAGGAGTATTGAAGAGGTCGTTGTTGGTGCCATCAAACGCCACGACCAGGGTATATACACCCGACTCGCCATCGTTGACCCTCGGCAATATGAAAGAGGACATTCCCCCCAAGTCATGAAGCCTGGTTTTCTGCTCTTCGGAAATCGGCACTTCACGACTGCCGGAAAATAGACTGGAGCAACCTGATAACACCAGACAAAACAGAAGAACCGCGTAATTTCTTGGCAGCTTACTCACTCAAACGTTTCCCGCTAGCGGACATCGATCACCTGCGCCGAAGTCTTGATAGCTCTATATCGGCAGTACCAGTCGCTCCTTGATTGATTGCCAGCCTCGAGATGCCGCCCTGATATGGAGCGATGTCACGCCTGTGCCCAACCAAAGACCCAATCGGGGAGTCGTTCCGGGATACATGACTCAGTTGCAGGATGCTTGTGACCGCGAACAATTCACCCGCTACGACCATCGCGAGGCATGCTGTGTCCATTGAGCCAGGCTAACTGGAACCCTGAGCCATTGATCAACGCCGCCTCAGTCTCAGGAACGTTTGTTGTTGCTAATAGCCGACATCTCAGGACTGCCAAAAACGAAAGGAGTAACTGTGGAACTGGGCGCAGAACTGGTCGCGGTAGGGATGGCAGTTACCTGCTACCCCCCGCACAGATCCGTATGTGCGGAACTACCGCATACCGCGAATGGGTCAACAAGCAAAAGCTGAGCATGCGACAGATCCACCTCCCTGGAGACAAGTCCTTCGTGGATTTTTGTGGCAGAACAATGCCTGTGACAAACCCGGACAACGGAACGGTTAACCGGTTCGTCACCCGGTACGCCGCGCTGCCGACTCGCATCCGCCTTGATGATGCTAGCGTCCACGGCAAACCCTTCGCCCTTGACCAAACCTGCGTCCATGCAGCGACGCAGCACCTCATTGAACAACCAGCGAAACAAATCGCTGTCCCGAAAACGGCCGTGTCGATTCTTGGAAAAGGTCGAGTGGTTGGGGACTTCATCTTCAAGGCTCAACCGGCAGAACCAGCGATACGCCAGGTTCAATGGGCCTTCGCACAACCGCCGCTCTGAGCGAATGCCGTAGCAATAGCCCACGATCAGCATGCGAATCATTAGTTCGGGATCAATCGACGGACGCCCAATCGGGCTATAGAAATCGGCGAGGTAATGGCGCAGGTCGCTCAGATCGAGACACCGATCAATGCTGCGCAGAAGGTGATTGGCTGGAATGTGATCTTCAAGGTTGAACGAGTAAAACAGCCGATCCTGCCCACTCGATAACTGTCCCATCATGCTGCGTGATCCCCCTCCGACCAATGCAGAGATTTTGCCGGAGGTCAGCCAGAGGAGCTACTTTTTCAACAGAATCGGTCGATTGCTGCCGTTCGCATCTGGCGGAGTCGACCAAGTTTCGCTCACTTTCGACGACTTCCAAGTGGTGAAGATTGTTCTGCACCGAGGCAGAGCAACTGATTACAGGAAGGATGCTTTATACATATGAATCAATGTGTTACAGATTTTCTTATTACGTCGCAACACTATGGAAACCGCGATTTGTATAGGGCTACCGGTCCTTATTACGTGGTTTCATCGGGTGCAGTCGGGATGACGCAATCCATGCCGACGGGGCCTATGCCCATCCAGCTGCATGAGCAAGGGGGGCGCCGTGACCGATTTGTTTTTAGTCTGAGGGAGATCAACTCATCTGCTCGAAGTGAGCAGGTAGCGGTTCGACCAACGGATCCATATGTTTAACTGGTACCTGGCAAGCCTGATCGAACTACACGGGTGAAAAATATAAATGAGATGCAAAAAGCGGCGGCGGGGCTTCTTTACAACGCCAATCACGACATGGAATTGCTGAAGCAGCGAGCTGAGGTCAAAGACAAACTTTTCGAATTGAACAGTACCCGACCCAGCGACACGGAAGCCCGTACCCAACTCATAAAGGCCATCGTCGCCCGAATTGATGATGGCTTCACCATCGAAGGTCCATTTTACTGTGACTACGGCTACAACATTGAAATTGGGAAAAACTTTTACGCTAACACCAATCTGGTGATCCTCGACGGCGCCAAGGTCACGATTGGCGACAATGTTTTTATAGCCCCTAATGTGGGTCTTTATACAGCGGGGCACCCGCTTGATGCTGCCCGCAGAAACGAAGGCCTAGAGTACGCACTCCCGATTCACATTGGTCACAACGTATGGATCGGCGCCGGTGTTTCCATCCTTCCCGGCGTGAGCATTGGTGACAACGTAGTGATCGGATCAGGAAGTGTTGTTACACGCTCTCTGCCCGCGAACGTGGTGGCAGTCGGAAACCCATGTAAGGTGCTCCGCGAGATCACAGCGGCTGATGCTCAGGCCTTCAGCCAAAATGAAGGCCTGCCAAAGGGCGCATAACGGGACATTCGTCAAACCACCCCCTACAGACGAGCTCGCTGCGGCGGGCTTTTTGTGCTCGCTTAAAACCAGAGCCCGGCAGTCTGGTCTACCCTTACCGGTGCTCATGGTGTTGGCAGGTCGATGGACTGGAGGAAAGCTAGTGTCGTTACCGATCACCGCCCGGCAACTGAACGCCTTGCGAGCACTGCAACGCATCGACCCCGATTTGGGTGAACTGGCCACCACGATTGCGCTGGCGTTCGATCCGTCGAGCATCGAGAACCCACAAATGGCGCGGCTAATCCTTGAAAAAACTTGTCGACGGATTGTCGCCGGTCAACCGGGGAGTCATGAAGCGATGATCCAGCATCTGGAGCGCTTCGGTGACTTGGACTGTCTGTCACCTGAGCAGGTCAGTGACTTTACAGACCGGATCAGGAAGCATGCGTAATCATGCGCCAAGGTATCCACGAAGACGCGCTGCGCGCCATGCTCGAGGGCGGTGCGGTGCGCGATGTACTGGTCAATCGTCATGACGAGAAGTGGATGTTGGCCGTCCGTCTGGGCGGGGCCGGAAGTCGCTGGCTGCCCGTGCGCTCACGCCGCGAAGCGCTGCGCACCCGGGCGAGCCTGACGGCGGTGGGCGCTTTGCCGAGGCGGCAGGCATCCGGGTGTTCCAGGTAGAAGTTTAGTCGGCAGATTTACAGCCGACTGTCATCCGCCTGCTGGGCTCAAGGGAATGAACCGGTAAGTTCGCCTCATCCCCTGCAAGGAGCTCTTGCATGACGAAGGACGCGGTATTCACGCATTGCGTGGCGCTTGATCGCAGTAAACTGCTCTGTGAGCGGCAAATTGGCTGGGCGGGGCGATGGAGCCTTATGGGAGATTTCGTGATCTGCACCCAGTGCCAGGCGACACAGTCGATCAGCCTGGCGCATGAACCCTTTGATCATTTGCCCGCTTGTGCGGCTGCCGGGTACGGTCTGCACCCTGGCACGATCTAGCCCGTCTGTTGAGCCAGCTTCCAGCCGTTACCCACTGAATCACTGCACTGACAGGATCCGTTTCTGTTGCAGGTCAACGTCCCGGCGGGTAGCTACGTCTGCGAGGCATTCGCTTTAAAACTTCATCAAGATCTTACTCATCCGCAACAGTCTGCCGGCCAAAAGCTGACAGTCGTGGCCGCACTGTGACGCGCTGGCCCCAGTCGAGGCGGTGGGCATTCGATGCTTGAGCTCCACACGACATCCCCTGTCGGGACCGACAAAGACAACAAGAGTCTTGGCAAGCGCGTCTGCATTACAAACGTAAGCGTTCCGCCAACTCATCTTGCATGGCTGGGGTATTGCGCAGACTCGGCCTTTATCGGGGTATATGAATCCAAGCGACATGTTAGTGAGTGTTGCCCTCATCGATGGTCAGATGCTCAGGAAATCCATGCACACCGACGCCAAATCGCTCAATAAGCACCGTCATGGCGAATTGCTTTTTTAGCGTTACACGATTTTGTGAAAGGCAAAGAAAAAGGGCTACTGGTGACAGTAGCCCTTGATTTTAAGCATGAAATATTTTTGCACACTCTCATGCGGGGGTGTGGAGGTCTCACCCTACGCTGATGTCTAGATCATCCACGGGGTTCCTACGCCGGGTATATGCGACCATGACCGATTATGATCGACCGTTCGCGAAGCTACCTTTTACTGACGGGGAAGGTCTAAAGCTCGGTCTAAAGATATCCGCACCCACACCTTCTGTGTCTGACTCGTTATCGAGATGATTTTGCAACCAAAAGAATCGGCATGTTTCACGGTCATTATTTTCTGTTCCTTCTACATCGATACTACCAGAACTGGAGCATTTGCTCGGCCATCATTCGATCATGCAAAAAGGCACCCATATATGGACGACGATTACCCGAGCGATTAGACGGTATTAGGTATACACCCTGGTGAAGTCGTCCTACTATCGGCCGTAGGGCTTTGACATTGATCGTAGAAAGTAGCCTGAATCGTTTCGGTTGTGGCCATAGGCCTGATCAGCGACTACCCTCCTATAACAATGGGATATAAACGTGGCTTTAAAACATGCCAAATCGGCTGAGGTGGTCAGTCTGCTCAGCTCAGTCGACTCATCGCAGGCCCCGATCTCCCAAGCGCTCGTCAGCAGCCCAGAGATCGAGCTAATGCGTTTGATTCTGAAAGCTGGCAAAGAGCTTCCGCCTCACGCTGTCGCTGGTCCTATCACGCTTTACTGTCATCAGGGTTCGGTCGAAGTCCGGGCAGGTGGGGTCTGGCAGACGATGAGCGAAAGCGATCTGATGTACGTCGAAGGTGGGGCGGAGCATGCCTTGCACGCTCTTACCGACGCGATCGTTCTGGTGACTATCTTTCGACTGCCGGACCGATAGTCTATCTCCAACACGCGAACGATCAGCGCGGCACGGCACCGATACGGCCACTGCACTCACTTGTGCCTAATGAAAAGCGACGCTTCGTCCATTCACCGCTAACCGCACTGAAATAGGAGATCTGCGTTGGAAAAGACTTTCAGAATTCTCAGTTTCGCGGTCATCGCGCTCATGCTTGTGGCCTCTGTCTATGCCGGCGCCATCGGCATCTATTACTGGACCGGTATCGGCGTGTAACACGTCTCTGAGAGCATCCCATGAACAAACGCCAAACTCGCCTGTTCGCTGTGATCTCCACAGCCATCGCTGCTGTGGCTTTCCTGGGCATGACCTTGGACACCCACCGGCAATTCCCGGCACTGACACATTCCGAGAACATCACGCCGGCCGTTACTCGCGGCAAGGATGTCTGGCATGAGAATAACTGCATCAACTGCCACACCATCTTTGGCGAAGGCGCCTATTACGCGCCGGATCTGACAAAGATCTCTCAACATCGCGGCGCGCCGTACCTGACCGCGTTCCTGAAAGACCCGTCAAAATTCTATGATGAGAAACGGCATCGCCGGCTGATGCCCCAGCCAAATCTGAACGACCAGGAAATCTCGGACCTGATCGCCTTTTTCGACTGGGTCGCCAATGTCGACAACCAGGGCTGGCCACCGCGCCCAATCTTGGTAACCGGGTCCTCTATTCCAGGCACTACTCTCACAGTCGCGCAGCAGGATGCTTCAGGTCCCGGCAGAACCACCGACCCCATGCCACCCGGCGCCCGTCCGGTCAGTGGTAGCGATGACCCGATAGCTCTTGGCGAAGCGCTGTTCGGCACCGCCACACCAGTCTGCAACGCCTGTCATTCGATCGCCCCCGGCGTGAACCTCGCCGGCCCGACACTGGCCGGGATTGCTACCCGCGCGCTAGAAACCATAGCCTCGCCGGAATATGCGGGGAGCGCCGACAGCGTGGAAGCCTATATCCGCGAGTCGATCACCAAGCCCAGTGCCTATCTGCACCCTGGCGAGATGTACTCAGCAGGCGGTACTTCATTCATGCCGAACAACTACGCCGAGTCTTTGACCGACGAGCAGATCGACCAACTGGCCGCCTACCTGGCCACGTTCAAATAACAAGGTCGTGTTAGAGCTGTCGACGATTTGACCGGACATTATTTTTCAGGGGTGGGCAATGCGTTATAAATCACAGTCGGTCGCTTACTGGTACTTTGCCATCGCAATGGTACTTTTTGGATTGCAACTGGTGTTCGGACTGCTCTCGGCAGCCAAGTACCTGGGTCCGGATCCGTTGCTAAACATCTTGCCATTTGACGTCACCAAGACGATTCATACCAACTTGCTGATCGTCTGGGTACTGACCGGCTTCATGGGTGCAACCTACTGGATGGTGCCGGACGAATCACGCACTGAGCTGTACAGCACCAAACTCGCCTACATCCAGCTCGGTTTGTGGACAGTAATGGGTGTCACTGCCGTCATCGGTTATCTGTTCGGTTATGGCACCGGGAACAAACTGCTCGAGCAGCCGTTACCGCACAAGATCGTTATTGTTATCTGCATGCTGATCTTCCTCTACAACATCGGCATGACGATCAAGAAATCCGGCCGCTTCACCACCACCGAGGGCGTGTTACTGCTCGGCTTGGGTAGCGCGGCAGTGCTCTATCTGCCGGCCCTGCTGCATTACGAGAATTATGTGGTGTCGATCTACTACCGTTGGTGGACCATCCATCTCTGGGTCGAGGGCGTGTGGGAAATGATCCAGGGCGGCTTCCTTGCCTACTTGCTGATCCGTCTCTCCGGCGCCGATCGCGAGGTGATGGAAAAGTGGCTGTATGTGATCGTCGGCCTGGTTTTCATCGCCGGAATTATCGGTACCGCGCACCACTATTATTGGATCGGCGTACCCACTTACTGGCTGCCGATCGGCGGCTTATTCAGCGCGCTGGAGCCAGTCGCACTGGTGGGCATGGCGATGTACGCCTACTACGCTATGCGCCGCTCCGGGCTTGCACACCCGAACAAACTGGCTCTGCACTGGACCATTGGGAGCGCGCTGTTCACGATGTTCGGCGCCGGCCTGCTAGGCCTTGCGCATACCTTTCCCAGCGTCAACAAGTGGACTCACGGCACCCTGATCACCGCCATGCACGGACATGCGGCCTTCTACGGCGCATACGTGATGATCGTACTGGCGATGATCACCTACGCTATGCCCTCGATCACCCGCCGCGAGAATGTGGACGGCACTAACCTCGGCTACTGGGCGTTCTGGTTGCAGCTGGCCGGGATGTTTGGCATGACCCTGTCGTTCGGTACGGCGGGAATCGGCCAGGTCTACTTGGAGCGCATCCTCGGCATGGGTTATCTCGATACCCAGCTGAAGATCCAGGTGCATTTCCTGATGCTGGTAGCGACTGGATCGCTCTTCGCCCTTGGCGTTGGCATGTTCATCTACGACTTCTTCCGCTTCCCGCCGCGCCTGAGTGTGGGCGACAGTGAACCGCTGCCGATAACCACCACTAGCGCCGCAAGGCCAGGCTTGTGACCGATCTGCGAATGGCCGGCTCCGGACCGGTCGCCAAACACGCCGATGAAGCGCCCTGGTACGAAGCCAGCGGCGACGAAGTGATGATTTTCGAGCAATGCCACGCACGGCAGTTGGCCGTCATGCTCAAAGGCCCGACCGGCTGCGGCAAGACCCGTTTCGTAGAGCATATGGCTTGGCGCCTGGGCCGTCCGCTGGTGACCATTTCCTGCCACGACGACATGACTGCCAGTGACCTGATCGGACGTTTTCTGATCGGTAACCAAGGTACCCGCTGGGTCGACGGGCCGCTGACCCGAGCGGTGCGCGAAGGCGCTATCTGCTACCTGGACGAAGTGGTCGAGGCGCGCCAGGACACCATAGTCGTGCTCCACCCGCTCACTGACCACCGACGCATTCTGCCGCTGGACAAAACCGGCGAAACCCTCGAGGCTGCGGCCGGCTTCCAGCTGGTGGTCTCTTACAATCCTGGTTATCAGCGCATGCTCAAGGATCTCAAACCCAGCACCCGGCAACGCTTCGTCGCGTTGGATTTCGACTTTCCCTCCCCTGAGCGAGAGACACGCATCGTAATGCGCGAGAGCGGCGCCGACCACGCCATCGCCACCGCCCTCGTCTCGCTGTGCCAGCGGTTGCGCGCATTGCATGATCGTGGCCTCGCCGAAGTACCGAGCACTCGCTTGCTGATCGCCACCGCCCGTCTGATCGCCAGCGGCATCCCGGCGCGCGCAGCCTGCAACGCCGCGCTAATTTCGCCGCTGTCCGACGATGCCACACTGGTGGGCGCCATGCATGATCTGGTCGACATGACCTTCGTCTGATGGCCGAAGCCGAAGACGTCATCAGCGACGTCGCCCGCCATGCCACCGTGTACGTACAACGGCTCTGGCAACGCCGACGCAACGCGCTCAATACGGCGAGACCCATCGCTCTGGAGGATGTGGCCGAGCGACTCGACCTGTTAACTCACGCGGTCTTCGGTTGCAGCTATCCGCTGCGCATCGCTCAGCCACCGGCGCCGCCGACACTGCTGGCCAAACTCTTTCAGCGTGTCGAACGCCCCTATCGACAAACCGCCGTGCCCGCCACCGACGGGGTGCGTATCTGGCTGCCTGCTCATTTGGGCATCGCGGATTTTCAACAAGCGCTCCCGCGGTATCGCACCCTCGCTCTGCAACAGGCGATGCGTGCCTGGCGTGGCAGCGCCACGCTCCACGACGCCTTGGATACACCGCTGCAACGCAGTCTTTATCTGCTGCTCGAAGCCTGGGCCGCAGACTTTCAGCTGCTTGAACGTCTGCCGGGTATCGCCGATGCCCTGAACGGATTGCGCCGGCAAGCCTTGAGCGAAAGGCCGGCGCTGAGTCAGTTCTCTCCATCCCGTCAGCCGTTGGAGCGCTTGCTTCGGCAAGTATTGCAGCAGCGCTGTGGCGAGCCCATCGCTGGATTGCATCCACCCGTCACACCCGACGACGCACTGATTCAGGCGCGCCACCTGGCAATCACGTTGGATGACGGACAGCCATCGGCGCAGCCGGGCAAGCAACCCCTGCTGCTTGATCACTGGACGGGAGACCTGCGTTCGGCTCCCGACAGTCGCTCACACGACAATGACAACCGCAGCGAACCCGACCCCGCGCCAACCAACCCGCACGGCGCCCGCCTGTCACGCCGCCCCGAGGTGCGCGAAGCGGTGGAAGGCGAAGACGAGGAACAGCCGGATGGCATCTGGATGGTGCAACCCTCTCCTCCGCTGGAGCAGGCGGAAGATCCGATGGGCATGCAACGCCCCACCGACCGCGACGAGGCCACCCCGGCCGAGGAATACGCCGACTCTCTATCCGAGCTCAACGAAGCGCGCCTGGTGCGTACCCCGGGCAGTCCGAAGGAAGTTCTTGTTTCCGACGATCCGCCGGATGCCTGCAGCCTGCAAGCCGGCAACAAGTCGGAAAGCCATGCCGAACAGCTCAGTTATCCCGAATGGGACTACAAACGCGGCAGCTATCGCAACCCCGGCACCACAGTTCATCTCTTGCCGGCCCCGTTGGGAACATCGCAGTGGGTCACGCAAACACTGGAAACCCATCGATCGATGCTCGACGCCATTCGCCGCCAATTCGAGATGCTGCGCGCCCGCCGGCTACGTCTGCGCCGCCAACTGGATGGCGACGAGTTGGATCTGGACGCCTATATCGACGCCTTGGGTGAAGCGCGTGCCGGCTTGGACATGCCCCAGGCCGTCTACCAATCGCAGCGCAGCGCACGTCGTGACATGGCCATCATGCTGCTAATCGACGCCAGCGGCTCCACCGACGGTTGGCTATCAAGTAACCGGCGCATCATCGACGTCGAGCGCGAAGCCCTGTTGCTGATGTGCATGGCGCTCGAAGGCTTGGACGAACGCTACAGCGTGCAGACCTTTTCCGGCGAAGGGCCGGGCATGGTGACGCTGCGCAGCATCAAGGCATTCGACGAGCACTACAGCGAGGAAATCGGCCAGCGCATCGCTGGGCTCGAACCGGAACGCTACACCCGCGCCGGCGCCGCGATTCGTCACGCCAGCGGCCTGCTGATGAAGGAGCCGGCCACGCACCGGCTGCTGTTGCTGCTCTCCGATGGCAAACCTAATGATGTTGACGACTACGAAGGCCGTTACGGCGTCGAGGACATGCGCCAGGCCGTCAATGAAGCCAAGTTGCAGGGCATCTACCCCTTTTGCCTGACCATCGACCGCCAGGCCGCCAACTACCTGCCTAGAGTCTTCGGGGCCCAGCAATACGCCTTGCTGCCCAAACCGGAACTGCTGCCGGGCGTACTCCTAGAGTGGCTCAAACGACTGATATCGGCCTAATCGACACCGTAACGCGAGGAAATATTTATGCTCGAAATACAGGTGTATCGCTATAACGAAGAACAGGACTCCACGCCCTACATGCAATCAATGTCGGTGGCCGATGAATTCCGCGGGCGGATGGTGCTGGATGTATTGGAGCATTTGCGCGAAACCGATCAGTCACTTGCTTACCGTCGCTCCTGCCGCGAGGGTGTTTGCGGCTCGGACGGCATGAACATCAACGGTAAGAATCGTCTGGCATGCATCACCCCGGTTTCGGAGGCACTGGGCGGTTCAGACAAGCTGATCATCCGACCGTTGCCTGGAATGCCGGTGATTCGCGATCTGGTCGTGGATCAGAGTCTGTTCTTCAAACAGTACGAACGGGTCAAACCTTGGCTAATCAACGAAGAACCCGCGCCAAGTACTGAGCGCCTGCAATCTCCAGCAGAGCGTGCCCTGCTGGATGGCCTTTACGAATGTATCCTCTGCGGCTGCTGCTCCTCGCAGTGCCCTTCTTGGTGGTGGAACCCGGAGAAATTTATTGGCCCGGCGGGGCTGCTGCAGGCTTGGCGCTTCATCGTGGATAGCCGCGACACCGCGGCGACCGAGCGGTTGTCGAATCTCGACGATCCATTTAGCGTGTTTCGCTGCAGAAGCATTGGCAATTGCAGTTGGGTTTGCCCGAAGGGTCTCAACCCCATGGGCGCGATCGGCCACATTCGTAGAGAACTCACCAGACAGGGCACTTGAACGAGTGGCTGGCCTACACCCAGAGGCTTCTCACGGAAGAGCGAGCGCCGCGCAAGTGTCTGACCGAGTCCACAGCAGCCTCGGTGAAGGTCGTCAAGAGGTCTTGAAGATGATTTTGCATCGTCATTTCCATCATGCGCAGCCAGGCCACAGGCTGCCCGCTCCGGGTCTGTGGGCAGCGTTTTCTAGGGGCGCAAGTGGTACAGAGGTGTTTGGAATGCCGTTGCGCAAGGGTCAGCCTGGGTTGCCATCGACCCGCGCGCTGACCAGCATCGGCGCATACCGCCAGATGTAAAGCGCGAAGGCCACCGCCCAGCAGATCGCCGCTAACCAGAGGCCCATTATTGGCCACTGGCCAGAGAGGAACACCCGCGACGCGGCTCCGAGATTGAGCAGCACGAAGGCGCCAATGATGCCACTGGGTAACGCCAAAGAACGCCCGGTATGGCCGAGGGTGACTCGGGCGATCATCGCGAGGATCAGGCCGCTCATGGAGCCAACCGATAGCGCATGCAACGACGGGCTGGAACTGTCCAACAGACCGAAATTCCACAGCGCCAGACCTGCCGCCGCAACCACCAGCCAGAGCATCGCCAAGTGCAATGACCAAAGCAGCGGCACACGCCAGATAGCGGCGTCGTGCCAGCGCACCAACCGCAGCAGGTGGCCGGCGGCAATGGCGAGGAACAGTACACCGAGCAGCAGGTTTTGCTGCAACGCGACACCTGCGGCGTAGAACACCGCGATCAGGCCGGAACCGACCAGCAGCGCCACGTCCAGCCAGCCCAAGGGCTTCACAGCCGTGGTATGGCCCAAACCGCGCTGAGTGAAGAAGGGAATAACGCGTCCGCCAATAATTGACATCAACGTCGCCACCAGCCAAAGCCCGGCTAGTGTGCCTTGGCGCTGCAGGCCGTCGTCGCTTAGAGCAATTCCGCAGAGCACCATTACATTGGCGGAGATCATCAGGGTGAGAACGGCGATAATCGGGTAGTTGCGTTTCTGCCTGACGACCCAGAGCATGCGCACCATCAGTCCGGTTAAGCCGAACAGGAACATCAGGTCCAGCGGAATCATCAGAGCCAGGGGCAATCCGAACAGCCAGCCCAGACGTGCCAGCAGCCAGACGCCGGCCAGCACCATCAGCTTCTTGCCTGAAACCCCGGGCTGCCCTGTCCAGGTCTGCCCAGCTGTGAGCAGGAAACCTGCGACGATCGCCATGGCGAAGCCGAACAGCATTTCGTGGCGATGCCAGGATAGCCAGCCTCCGGTTGGCTGAAAACCGGGCCAGATGCCCGTCCAGGTGGCGACCCAGAGCGGAATCGCGAGCATCGCGAAGAAGCTGCCAGCGAGAAAAAACGGGCGAAAGGCAAGGCGCCACATGGGCGGAATACTCATGGCCTTTCGCCGATCGATAACTCGCACAAGGCCTCCTGAACTACTAAGTGTCTACCGGCAGGATGAGGAACTAGCCGGGCAGAACGGTAATGGCTCCCAATATCGCGGAGCCAGGATTACTTTCTACAGGTTAGCGGGTTCCGACAGACTTAATTGCAATTATCATTCATCGACAGACATCGGTGCCGACTACCCGCAGGTCTTAGTGGGCTAACGCAACACGCGTTAGGGCGATTGCCCCAACACAGTCATTTACCGGGCCGGTAGGTCGATCAACTTGGGATCGTTCAGTCTGGCCATCAACTCACGGTTCGTCCAGCGAGACTTTGTTGATTGACGCGAGGCATGCAAGCTTGGGCCTTAGCTTTTATATCACACGCCGGTATTTTTTTGCCTTTTCGCACTGGGCAACTAGCTACCATCTGCCACCGTTAACTCGCCGTACAACGGATGCAGGAGTTGAGATTTAAGCCCCAGGTACTTGTATGTGAATGGCCGCAATCGGCCCAGAGTGTGTAAAAACGCACGGATGCACTGCCGGCGCGCAGAGCCGACGGTTGTTAGCTGAGTAGCTCACACATGTCCTGCGGATCATCACTAGGTCTTGGGGGCCCCAGCGCCGCTTTTACCTTGCTGCGTGGCCAAAATATGGGTCTCCTCAGGCCGACAGCGCTTTCATTAAACCTCTGGTACCGAGAATTTTCATGACGCACTTCAAGTTGTAGGACGTTCAAACTCATCTCCGCACTTACTCCGCACAGCTTTCGTGTCAGGAATGCGTGGCGCCCATCCATTTTTTGAGTGTCCCGAAGGGATGCTCCACAGTACGCTTGCGGAATCGCATCATGTCCGGCGCGTTGCTCAGTCTGTTATGCATTTCCTCCAGTATGGCTTCATGCTCCCAGCGTCGAACCTGCCGTTCCGTGCTCGATGTGCACTGCGGTTTCATTGCGCAGCCCCAGCATTTCGAACTCCAGTAACGGTGCAGCATCAGGCCTTTTTCATCGTTGGTATAGCGCCAGATCAGTGTAAGCAAACGGGCATTACAGGTTGCGTAACGGTATCCAGTTATGCGGCAACAACCCGGCGATCTCACTCGCTCGCTGCGTCGGTAGCCGCGCCGGAACGTCCTTCAGATAAGCATACGGGTCATGCCCATTGAGCTTGGCCGACTGGATCAGACTCATCAGCGCCGCCGCACGTTTGCCGCTGCGCAACGATCCTGCAAAGAGCCAATTTTTGCGTCCAAGAGCCCATGGCCGGATCTGCTGCTCGATGTGGTTGTTATCGATAGGCACGACGCCGTCATCCAGATAACGTGACAACGCCGTCCCGCGCTCGAGGCTGTAATCCAGGGCTCTGGCGATGGCCACGCCATCGTGCACAAGCTCGCGCTGGGCGATCATCCAGGCATGCAAGGCGTCCATTGCCGGTGCGGCTTTTTCCTGGCGTATTCGTCGTCGAGCGTCAGGCTCAAGGTCGCGGATTTGCTGTTCTATTTCGTACAGCACCTGGATATAGCGCAAGGCCTGTTCGGCCAGCTGGCTTTTGTTCGTGGCGTGCAGGTCAAAGAATTTGCGCCGAGCATGAGCCATGCAACCGATCTCTGTCACACCCATTGCAAAAACTGGCCTTGTAGCCACCAAAATCGCCGCACACCAGTTTGCCTTTCCAGTCTTGCAGGAAGGCGCGAGCGTGTTCACCCGAGCGGCTTGGGCTGAAGTCGTACACCACCGCGCGGATATCGGCAGACGCGGTGGGCGCATAGGCCCAGACGTAGGCCCGATGGGTTTTCTTCACGCCGGGCATGAGCACCTGTACCGGCGTGCACCATGCTGTGTTCAAGCACCACTCGCGCAGGGCATCGACCAGCGGTTGCAGTTGCACACCGCAGGTGCCGACCCACTGCGCCAAGGTCGAGCGCGGGATGGCGAGGCCGGCCCGGCCAAAGATCTTTTCCTGACGGTACAGCGGCAAATGATCAGCGTATTTGGCGATCATCACTTGGGCCAGCAGACCTGCCGTGGGGATGCCCTTGTCGATGATCTGCGCGGGAACCGGTGCCTGGATCAGTGTCTCGCATTGATCGCACACCCACTTGCCACGGATGTGTTGTTCGACGGTGAACACGCCGGGCGTGTAGTCGAGTTTCTCGCTGACATCCTCGCCGATACGCTTGAGGGCGCAGCCGCAGGTGCACTGCGTGTTGTCCGGTTCGTGATGGATCTGCATGCGTGGAAACTCGGGCGGCAAGGCTGTGCGTTTAGGTCTTTGCCGAGCCACGGTCGGGGCCAGAGCGGGTTGCAACGCCTCAAGCTCGGCTTCGATGGCCGCGATGTCGGCGTCGATCAGGTCATCGAGCAGGCTGGCTTGATCCGGGTTTAGTTGCTCGCTGCGCTTGGCAAATTTGAAACGCTTGTGCTGTGCGATCTCATGGTTCAGCTTGTCGTTGACCGTTTTGTAGTGGTGGATCTGCTTGTCCATGGACTCGACGCGCTGCATCAACTGCGCCGCGATAGTGCGCAGTTGTTCAGGGTTTAGTTGGTCGAGATTAGGAAGCGAAGTAATGCCACCGATTTTGCCAGAGCAGGTCAACACCGACGATGGCTCATCGGACAATTGCACGGCGACCCTGGCCATGGCAGACGTTTCATGATGGAAATCGCGTTGTCTGGCCCAATTCTTTGCCAAGGCAAGCCCAGCACCAGAGCGAGTAACTGTTCGTCGCTCAGCGCCACCTGAAGACCATGACGAGAACCTGGCCAGATGAATTTTCCTTGATGCAGTCGGCGAGCCGCCAGCCAGATACCCAAACTGAACTCCTTGTTTGCCTCACGCAACTGATGTGAAAGGGACTGGAAGACTGTCCTTGCGCGCGACCTCAATCCTGGGCGGTACTTGCTTGTACCCAACAGAGCTGTAAAACGGGTCAGTCGACGCCGAAAAGGTCACCTAGGGAGTAACGGGAAATGAATCGAAGCTAGCAAAATGCTATACCCACGTCCACCCGTGGTTGCTGCTGATGGTTGCGGCTCGCTGAGTGGGATCACGCTTGATCAGCCCTCTCCCCGTCACGCCGCTGAAACCGCGTGATACCTAATGCCTCTGCCGGAACCTGAGCGATTGTCTGAATCACCTCAGCAGCAACCGAGACTATCACCCCGCCAATACCCATCCTCCGGTGCTCGCCTCGCGGACCTTCGATATGGGCAATACAGTTGACGAACGCACTTGTCAATTCAGAGCATTGCCTTGGCACGGGGAGCCTCCGGACACGAGATCAGAACACAATTGCGCCTTCCGGATGGCAACGCTACCCAGATCCAAAATATCCGTGGGAGTAAATGTGGGAGTATTTGTTTAGACATGAAAAAGCCCAATCTTTTCAGATTGGGCTAAATCATTGAAATATATGGTCGGGACGGAGTGATTCGAACACTCGACCCCTAGCACCCCATGCTAGTGCGCTACCGGACTGCGCTACGCCCCGACTAGGCGTGTAACTCGTTCTTCACCTCGAAGAACGTTCAAGAATATATCGCAAGCTTTTGAAAACTGGAAGTATTTAAAAGCAGGAATTTATTTCTTGAGTACTCCCAGCACGTCTTCCAATTCGGCAATCATCTGCCGAATCATCTGCTTGTACTGGGTGGTGTCATCTTTGGCTTCATCGCCGGACAAACGCAAACGCGCGCCGCCGATGGTGAACCCCTGATCGTAAAGCAGCGCGCGAATCTGCCGGATCATCAGCACATCCTGGCGCTGATAATACCGGCGGTTTCCGCGGCGTTTAACGGGGTTGAGTTGAGGAAACTCCTGCTCCCAATAGCGCAGTACGTGAGGCTTTACTGCGCACAGCTCGCTGACCTCACCGATGGTGAAGTAGCGTTTGCCCGGGATGACGGGTAGCTCGTCGTTATGACTTGGTTCCAGCATAAGCCTCAACTCGGGCCTTCAACTTCTGCCCTGGACGAAAGGTGACCACACGGCGAGCCGTGATCGGGATTTCTTCCCCCGTTTTCGGATTGCGGCCAGGCCGCTGGCGTTTGTCCCGAAGGTCGAAATTGCCGAAACCGGACAATTTGACTTGTTCGTTGTCTTCAAGAGCGTGCCTGATTTCCTCAAAAAACAGTTCGACCAATTCCTTGGCTTCCCGTTTATTCAGGCCCAGCTCTTCATACAGACGTTCCGCCATCTCAGCTTTCGTCAGAGCCCCCATACGTCACTTCCTTAACGTGGCGTTCAACCTTTGTTCGAGCGAGGTGAGGATGTTTTGCGTTGTGGTATTCACCTCATCGTCATTAAGAGTGCGCGATGGATGCTGCCAGGTCAAGCCGACCGCGAGGCTTTTTCTATCAGGATCAATGCCTTTACCCTGATATACGTCAAATAGCCTGAGGTCTGTCAGCCATTCGCCTGCATTTTCACGGATTACGTCCAGCACGGCACTGGCGGCAACGTCCGTAGCCGCAATGAGCGCCAGGTCACGTCGCACTTCAGGAAAGCGTGATAACTCCTGGAATTTCGGCATTTTGCCCAGTGCCACTTCAGCCAGAACCAGTTCGAATACGAAGACCGGGCGGTCGAGACCGAGGGTCTTCGACAACTCTGGGTGAATCGCGCCAATGAAACCAACCAGACGCCCTTCGCGCTCAATGCGCGCGGTCTGCCCCGGGTGCAAAGCAGGGTGTTTACCCGGCACGAACGTGAACGCTTCCAGCGCACCGGCAAAGCCCAGCACGGCTTCCACATCGGCTTTGACGTCGAAGAAATCGACGACATCGCGCCCCTGTGCCCAACCTTCCGGCAGACGGCTGCCGCAGGCGACGCCGGCGATCATCGGTTCTTGCTTCAGATCGTCGAGCTGACCGACAAAACGCAAGCCGCTTTCGAACAGGCGAACGCGATCCTGTTGACGGTTCAGGTTGTGCTGCAACGACTTGACCAGGCCCGGCCACAGCGATGAACGCATTGCCGCCATGTCATTCGAGATCGGGTTAGCCAACAGCAGCGGCTCGACACCCGGATTAAACAACTCGAATTGTTTCGGATCGATGAAGCTGTAAGTAATTGCTTCCTGATAACCGCGCGCTACCAGCAGACGACGCAGTTCCGGCAGATCGCTGCGTGCTTCGGCCTTGGCCTGCGGTGCCAGACGCGCTTGCGGGTAACGAACCGGCAGGCGGTTGTAGCCGTAGAGACGGGCCAACTCTTCGATCAGGTCGACTTCCAGGCTGATGTCGAAGCGGTGGCTTGGCACTTCAACGCGCCACTGCCCTGCCCCGTCAGCGGAAACCGTCAGGCCCAAGGCATTGAGAAAACGCTCGACTTCGGCCGGGTCCATTTCCATGCCGAGCATCTGGGTGATGCGCTGGGCACGAAGGGTGACCGGGGCGATTTTCGGCAGGAATTCTTCGTTGACCGTTTCAATGATCGGGCCTGCTTCACCGCCAGTGATTTCCAGCAGCAGGCCAGTGGCGCGCTCCATGGCTTCACGGGCCAGTTGCCAGTCAACGCCGCGTTCATAACGGTGCGATGCATCGGTGTGCAGACCGTAGGAACGGGCCTTGCCAGCGACAGCGATCTGGTCGAAGAACGCGCTTTCGAGGAACACGTCGCGAGTGGTCGCGGTGTTGACGCCGCTGTGCTCGCCACCCATGACACCGGCCATCGCCAGGGCACGGGTGTGGTCGGCAATGACCAGGGTATCGCTACGCAGCGAGACTTCCTGACCGTCGAGCAATACCAGCTTCTCGCCTTCTTCAGCCATGCGCACGCGGATGCCACCATTGATCTCGGCGAGATCGAAGGCGTGCAGCGGCTGACCCAGCTCCAGCATTACGTAGTTGGTGATGTCCACAGCGGCGTCGATACTGCGCACGTCAGCGCGACGCAGACGCTCGACCATCCACAGCGGCGTAGCCTTGGACAGGTCGACATTACGAATCACGCGACCCAGATAGCGCGGGCATGCCGCAGGCGCGAGAACTTCAATCGAACGCACTTCATCGTGCACGGCAGGGACGTCGGCAACCGCCGGACGAGTGACGGTCGCGTCGTACAGCGCACCGACTTCGCGGGCCAGACCGGCCAGTGACAGGCAGTCGCCACGGTTCGGCGTAAGGTCGACTTCGATACTGGCATCGTCGAGACCCAGGTACTCACGAATGTCCTTGCCGACCGGTGCATCAGCGGGCAATTCCATCAGGCCATCGTTGCCTTCGCCCACCTGCAGCTCGGCCTGCGAGCACAGCATGCCGTTGGACTCAACGCCACGCAGTTTGGCTTTCTTGATTTTGAAGTCGCCTGGCAGCTCAGCGCCGATCATGGCGAACGGGATCTTCAGGCCCGGGCGCACGTTCGGCGCGCCGCAGACAACCTGGAAGGTCTCCGAGCCATTGCTGACCTGGCAAACGCGAAGCTTGTCAGCGTCGGGATGCTGCTCGGTGCTCAGCACCTCGCCCACGATCACACCACTGAATTCGCCGGCGGCCGGCGTAACGCTATCGACCTCAAGACCGGCCATCGACAAACGAGCAACCAGCTCGTCGCGACTTACCTGCGGGCTTACCCAGCCACGCAGCCATTGTTCACTGAATTTCATCCTGCTCTCCTAAGAATTCGTTACGACTAGCGAAATTGCGCGAGGAACCGCAAGTCGTTGTCGAAGAACAGACGCAAGTCGTTCACGCCGTAACGCAGCATGGCCAGACGCTCGACGCCCATGCCGAAGGCAAAGCCCGAAAACTCTTCCGGGTCGATGCCGGACATGCGCAACACGTTCGGGTGAACCATGCCGCAGCCCATGACTTCCAGCCAGCCCGTCTGTTTGCAGACGCGGCAGCCTTTACCGCTGCACATCACGCATTCCATATCGACTTCAGCGGATGGCTCGGTGAACGGGAAGTACGAAGGACGGAAACGCACGGCCAGTTCTTTCTCGAAGAACACCCGCAGGAACTCTTCGATGGTGCCTTTGAGGTCGGCGAAGTTGATGTCGCGATCGACCAGCAGGCCTTCGACCTGATGGAACATCGGCGAGTGGGTGATATCGGAGTCGCTGCGGTACACACGGCCTGGGCAGACGATGCGGATCGGCGGCTGTTTCGATTCCATGGTGCGGACCTGTACCGGCGAGGTATGGGTGCGCAGCAACATGTTGGCATTAAAATAGAAGGTGTCATGCATCGACCGGGCCGGGTGATGGCCTGGGATGTTGAGCGCTTCAAAGTTGTGGTAATCGTCTTCGACCTCAGGACCTTCGGCAATGCCGTAGCCTATGTGGGTGAAGAACTGTTCGATACGTTCCAGAGTGCGCGTGACCGGATGCAGACCACCCGAGGTCTGGCCGCGGCCAGGCAGGGTCACGTCAATGGACTCGGCAGACAGTTTGGCGGCCAGATCGGCCTCCTCAAACAGTGCCTTGCGAGCATTGAGAACCTCTGTGACACGCTCCTTGGCAACGTTGATCAGCGCGCCGACTTGCGGGCGCTCTTCTGCCGGCAAATTCCCCAGGGTCTTCATCACCTGAGTCAATTCACCCTTCTTGCCAAGGTAGTGAACCCGGATTTGCTCCAGGGCATTGATATCTTCAGCGCTTTGCACAGCCTCTAGTGCTTGAGAGACGAGCGCGTCCAGGTTTTCCATGTACAGACTCCAGATACAAAATAGGGGAAGAGCTTGAAGGCTCTTCCCCTATTTATGACGTTTAACACCTGGCCCCACGGAGGTGAGGCCGGGTGATTGTCGGGGGTACTTAAGCCAAGGTGGCTTTAGCTTTCTCGACAATCGCAGCAAACGCCGCTTTTTCGTTCACTGCCAGATCAGCCAGAACCTTGCGGTCGATCTCGATGGACGCTTTTTTCAAGCCGGCGATGAAACGGCTGTAGGACAGACCGTTGATACGAGCACCAGCGTTGATACGAGCGATCCACAGAGCGCGGAACTGACGTTTTTTCTGACGACGGTCACGGTAGGCGTATTGGCCTGCCTTGATTACCGCTTGCTTGGCAACACGGAATACGCGCGAGCGAGCACCGTAGTAACCTTTAGCAAGTTTCAGAATTTTTTTGTGACGCTTACGGGCAATGACGCCACGCTTTACACGAGCCATGAGTTACTTCCTCTATTCTTAACCAAAAATTAGCAAAGGCGCAGCATACGCTTGACTTTTGCAACGTCGGACGGGTGCAGCAAGCTGCTACCGCGCAGCTGACGCTTACGCTTGGTCGACATTTTGGTCAGGATGTGGCTCTTGAAAGCGTGTTTATGCTTGATACCGTTAGCAGTTTTCAAAAACCGCTTAGCAGCACCACTTTTCGTTTTCATTTTTGGCATGTTCGGATACTCCGCATTCAGTTGATAAACATAATCAGAAGGCCTGCCGTGCCCTGTTGATTATTTCTTCTTTTTCGGGGCGATGACCATGATCAGCTGGCGTCCTTCCATCTTAGGATGCTGTTCGACCGAACCGTACTCGAGCAAGTCACCTTCAACCCGCTTGAGAAGTTCCATCCCCAGCTCCTGGTGGGCCATCTCACGGCCGCGGAATCGCAAGGATACCTTGGCCCTGTCCCCATCACTCAGGAAACGTACCAGGTTGCGCAGTTTTACCTGGTAATCCCCTTCCTCCGTCCCTGGACGAAACTTGATTTCTTTAACCTGGATCTGCTTCTGGTTTTTCTTGGCCGCGGCAACCTGCTTCTTCTTCTCGAAGATCGATTTGCCGTAGTCCATCAGTTTGCAAACAGGGGGTACTGCATCGGCGGAAATTTCCACCAAATCCAGTTTGGCCTCTTCAGCCTTAAGAAGCGCGTCTTCAATTGACACAATCCCAAGCTGTTCACCTTCAGCTCCAATTAACCGAACCTCGCGTGCCGAGATATTCTCGTTGATCGGGGCTTTCGGTGCAGCTCGTTTATCTTGTCTCATTTCACGCTTAATAGTAATTACTCCGAATCTGGGCGACCACGCCGGGAAACCGCTTGCGCGAGAAACTCAGCGAACCGGGCGACGGGCATCGAGCCCAGGTCAGCACCTTCACGAGTACGCACAGCGACAGTCTGCATCTCGACTTCCCGATCTCCGATAACCAAGAGATAGGGAACCTTGAGCAAAGTATGCTCGCGGATTTTAAAGCCGATCTTTTCATTTCTCAAGTCAGACTTGGCACGAAATCCGCTTTCGTTGAGAGTTTTTTCAACTTCAGCGGCAAAATCAGCCTGCTTGTCAGTGATATTCATGATCACTGCCTGGGTCGGAGCCAGCCACGCGGGGAATGCCCCTTCGTAGTGCTCGATCAAAATCCCCACGAAACGCTCGAAGGATCCAAGGATCGCCCGGTGCAGCATGACCGGGTGCTTGCGACTGTTGTCTTCAGAGACGTATTCGGCTCCCAGACGGACAGGCAGGTTAAAATCGAGCTGCAGAGTACCACACTGCCAAACACGGCCAAGGCAATCTTTCAACGAGAACTCGATCTTCGGACCGTAGAACGCGCCCTCACCCGGCTGCAATTCGTACGGCAGGCCAGCGCTATCAAGGGCTGCAGCCAATGCGGCTTCGGCGCGATCCCACAGCTCGTCGGAACCGACGCGTTTTTCCGGACGAGTGGACAGCTTCATTTCAACGTCTTTGAAGCCGAAATCGGCGTAGACGTCCATGGTCAGCTTGATGAACGCGGCGGATTCGGCCTGCATCTGCTCTTCAGTACAGAAGATGTGGGCGTCATCCTGAGTGAATGCACGCACACGCATGATGCCGTGCAACGCACCCGAAGGCTCGTTACGGTGACAGGCACCGAATTCGGCCAGACGCATCGGCAGCTCGCGGTAGCTCTTCAGGCCTTGATTGAACACTTGCACGTGGCAAGGACAGTTCATTGGCTTGATCGCGTAGTCGCGGTTTTCCGACTGAGTCGTGAACATATTGTCGCCGTAGTTGGCCCAGTGCCCGGATTTCTCCCAGAGACTGCGGTCAACGACTTGCGGCGTCTTGATTTCGAGGTAACCGTTGTCGCGCTGAACCTTGCGCATGTACTGCTCGAGCACCTGATACAGCGTCCAGCCGTTGGGGTGCCAGAACACCATCCCCGGCGACTCTTCCTGGGTGTGGAACAGACCCAGACGCTTGCCGATCTTGCGGTGATCGCGCTTTTCAGCTTCTTCGATGCGCTGGACGTAAGCCGCCAGCTGCTTCTTGTCTGCCCATGCGGTGCCGTAAACGCGCTGCAATTGCTCGTTTTTGGCATCGCCGCGCCAGTAAGCGCCGGACAGCTTGGTCAGCTTGAAGGATTTCAGGAAGCGCGTGTTCGGCACGTGTGGGCCGCGGCACATGTCGACGTATTCTTCGTGATAGTACAGGCCCATGGCCTGTTCATTCGGCATGTCTTCGACCAGGCGTAACTTGTAGTCTTCGCCACGGGCCTTGAACACTTCGATCACTTCGGCGCGCGGAGTGACTTTCTTGATCACGTCGTAATCTTTTTCGATCAGCTGCTGCATGCGCTGTTCGATCGCGGCCAGGTCGTCCGGGGTGAAAGGACGCTCGAAGGCGATGTCGTAATAGAAGCCTTCTTCGATGACCGGGCCGATGACCATCCTGGCCGTCGGGTACAGCTGCTTGACCGCGTGGCCGACCAGGTGAGCGCAAGAGTGGCGAATGATCTCCAGCCCCTCTTGATCCTTTGGCGTGATGATTTGCAGCGTGGAATCGCTGCTGATGATGTCGCTGGCGTCGACCAGCTGGCCATTGACCTTGCCGGCCACGGTGGCTTTGGCCAGGCCAGCACCAATGGATGCGGCGACCTCGGCTACGGAAACCGGGTGATCGAATGAACGTTGACTGCCGTCGGGAAGAGTAATAGTTGGCATGGCGCCTCCTCTCCTAGTGGTGACCCCTACCAAAGGTCACGTGGGTTGGGATGAGCCAGTACAAGATCCGATCCAGGCCATTCAATGACGAACGCCTGCCTTACAGCGGCAGGAGCCTTGCGGCCAACCGGAAAACCGAACCAGAGTGACTGGGATTCAAATCAGGGTTATTCGAACCTGCCGCGCCGGGACTGAAGGTCATCCGGAGCCTGCAAACGCCCGAGCGGGGCATGCTAGCACAGATGAACGGTCATCGCGGCATCGAGCAATCCAGCGGGGCCAATGTTCGGATTTTATGCCAGAGTGCTGAACTAGATCCCCGCTTACCCCTCAGATAACAAGACATTGACCTACATGGAGCATCCCAGCATGCATCTGAAACGTTTATTCGCCTTCATCGCCCCTGTCGTCCTGTTGCTGCCGCTGGCCGCTCACGCCGATTGGCCCAAGGGCGAGCGCGAGAAGTACATGGCTCAGTGCACACAGGCCGCCACTCCGCAGATCGGCGCTGCTGCGGCGAAATCTCACTGCGCATGCGGTGCTGACGCGATCAAATCGTATCCGGCTGGTGATATTCAAGCATTGATGGACAACAAGGCCACCCCTGAACTGCAGCAGAAAGCGCTGGGTCAGATCGCCAAATGCAAGGCAGATGCACCTGTGAAAAAATGAGAAAAACGGCCTTTTGACCACGTCTCGCGTCAATAAAAAGTGCCGGATTTGAAGGTTTTTGCACAATTTATGCAGGTTTTTCAGCTTTTTTTATCGACTTTACTTTCGGCTGAAAGCCTTGTAAAACGGGGCTTTCAGCTACATCAAGCAACAAAGAATGCGCTAGCGAGGGTCAAACAGTACGTCCGGGGGGCTCCCAAATCGAACATTTCGACTATGATACCCCGGTGTGCCCAGTTGGCCTGAGCAGCACAGTACTACTGAAAATATATGTTTCTTGGAGATACACCATGTCTAATCGCCAAACCGGCACCGTTAAATGGTTCAACGATGAAAAAGGCTTCGGCTTCATCACTCCTCAAGGTGGCGGTGACGACCTGTTCGTACACTTCAAAGCTATCGAAAGCGACGGTTTCAAAAGCCTGAAAGAAGGCCAGACCGTTTCCTTCGTGGCTGAGAAAGGCCAAAAGGGTATGCAAGCTGCACAAGTTCGCCCAGAGTAAGTTTCTGGCGCACTAAAAAAACCCCGTCCATGTGACGGGGTTTTTTATGTCTGAGACAAAAGCGGCGGTAAAGATCAGCCGCAGTTGACGCGAGTGACGATCTGACCTGCGTCGGTGTTCAGGTTCAGACGATCGGACCGGTACTCCAGTGTCACCATGTCAGACGGCATCAGAAACCGTGCATTCTGCGCACCTGCGCGAGCCCGGGCCTGCTCAAGCAATTCGGGCGAAGCCTTTTTGCCAATGGTGAATTCCGCAGCCTTAGCTTCACAGCGGCTATGACCGGCATCAGTCGTCGTGACGGGGTCCGCTGCTGTCTCGGTCGACGTGCTGCTGCAACCAGCCAGCAACGTTGCCGCCAGCAAAGTACCCAATGACGCGAGCTTCCAAGGCATGAAGCCTCCTATTTCGTTAATTAAGCTGAGATCGTGCGACCACCAATCTGGCGTTTCATTTCAAGAAGAGTGGTACCACCCTGCCTGCAAGTTGAAGAATCCGCGAGTTTGCCTGAGCCGAATGCCCCGTTCATCCTTAAATCGTGACTGGATATGAACAGCGCTCAGTAGACGTCGATGTAGTCAAAAGCCGGGGTCGGCCAGTTCTGGTCAAGGGCGTTGAAGATTTGCATGACCCAGACTTCATCACTTGCCGCCACACGTCCGACGTAGCCCGAGCCTTTGGCCCAGGTCTCTAATCGAAACAACAGCCCGTCGATGTCAGTGCCACCCACAACCCCCGACGAGATATAGGCAATGCCGCCCTGGGTAACGCGCAGTTGCGTGTGCTCATCGTCACTGGCAGAGGCCAGCAATTGGCGCACCGCTTCAAGAGTCAAGCTGCCCGGAGTGTTCAAATCGATCTGCACAACGTGATCCTTGGGAATCATCAAAGACCAAGTGTCGCATAGCCCTCCTCTCATGCCTAAGTCGCAGTGCCAAACGCCACGCAAAATGGTTAACTCGCAACCAGACTTTTTGCATTCACGAGCGCCATCATGACCACCGTAAGTATCGACGCCGACATCAAGGCCAAGTGGCCGCAAGGCCATAGCTCCTATAGCCCGGGCAGTCCGGAAGAGTTGGCAATCATAGGTATCGATCTGTTGGTCAAGGAACTGGGCACAGAGGCGGCCCAGTCATTTATTGCGCAGGTATTCGAGAAGTACCCTGCTGAATACATGGGCATGGTGTATTCAGGCAAGGAATAGAACCTGCAGGGTGCTGCCTACAGGTTCGGGCGTTTATTTCAATCGCGCCAGGCGCTGGGTCAGCAGATCGAAAAAGCCTTGGGCATCACCGTTTTCCACCCAGAAAGCATTCTTCGGCGCTTTCAAGCCGTCATACCAATCTACAACGGTCTGGCCAAACGTCGGGCCTTCGCGACTGTCGACCACAACGTTGACCGCCCGCCCGGTAAACAGCTCTGGCTTGAGCAGATACGCGACTACCGTGGCATCGTGTACCGGGCCACCCGGTAGACCATAGTGTTCCATGTCGCCTTTGACGTACTCGTTGAGAATCCCGCTGACCAGTTTGCTGGCGTTATTGTTCAGCGCGGCAATCTGCTTCAGTCGTGCTTCACTGGTGAGGATCTTGTGCGTTACGTCCAGCGGCAGATAGGTCAGTTTGACCCCGCTTTTCAGCACGACTTCAGCAGCCTGCGGATCGGCAAACAAGTTGAATTCGGCCACCGGCGTGATGTTGCCACCATTGAAGTGGGCACCGCCCATGATCACCACTTCCTTGATGCCCTGAACAATCTCGGGCTCTTGCATCAGCGCCAGGGCCAGGTTGGTTTGCGGGCCGAGCATGGCGATAGTGATGCTGTGCGGCTTGGCAGTCTTCAAAGTGTCGATCAGATAATTGACCGCACTGCCCTTCTCGAGCCCCTTCTTCGGTTCGTGGACGGTCACACCCGACAAGCCCTCCTTGCCGTGAATGTTCTCGGCGTAGATCGGTGTGCGCATCAGCGGCCTGGGTGCACCGGCATACACCGGAACATCTTCGCGCCCCGCCCATTCACGAGCCAGGCGAGCGTTACGCGATGTCTTGTCGAGGCGCACGTTGCCGGCAACGGTGGTCAAGGCACGGATATTCAACTCGTCCGGCGAGGCTAGCGCGAACAGCAGAGCTACGACGTCGTCGGCACCGGGATCGGTGTCGATGATCAGATCGATTTTTTCCGCCGCGTGAACGCTGGTTGCGCTAATCAGGGACAAAAGCAGAACACTCCGAAACAGTTGGGGCAGTTTTTTAACATAGCGGTGCATGGCGCACTCCTTGTGCGTGGGTAAACCAGAAAATAAAGCCGATCAGAACGTTACCCCAGCCACCAGCACTATGTTGCAGTACGGCTGACACTCGCCTGTACGAACAATCGCCCGTGCTTGTCGGCTCAGGATTTTAAATTGGTCGTGGCTGAGCAACTCACGTCGGCCCAGCGCTCCCTCTGCATTCAATGTATCCAGCGCCTTCAGTGCCGAGGGTTGCTTTTGCAAAATCTCTTCGGCCAGCACATGGCTTTCGACCTGCATCTCGCTGAGCACCACGTTCAGGGTGCTGACGAAATCCGGGATGCCGTGGGTCAGGGCCAGATCAATCAGCTCGACGCCCGGAGGCACTGGCAGTCCGGCATCGCCGATCACGACTATGTCGCCATGGCCCAGCGACGCGATCAGCCGCGACAGTGCGACGTTGAGCAAAGGAGTTTTTTTCATGATGCTTTGAATGCCTTAACGTCGTTCAAGGTGGGTATCGAAGGTTGAGCTCCTGACCGGGTCACGGACAGCGCGGCGGCGACCTGGCCGAAACGGATCGCTTCGGTCTCGCTTTGACCGGCGGACAGGGCGGCGGCAAAACCGCCGACAAACGTGTCGCCAGCCGCCGTGGTATCGACCGCTTTTACCTTCGGCGCCGGGAAATGCTCGAAGCTTTGCCCGTTGGCAAACAGCGAACCCTGCGGCCCAAGGGTGATGATGACCTTGCTCGCGCCCATGGCGATCAGACGGGTCGCCGCGATTTCTGCGCTTTCCAGTGAGTCCACCGGCAATCCGCTCAGGGCTGAGGCTTCGCTCTCATTGGGAATCAGGTAATCAATGGCCGCGTACCAGTCTGACGGCAGCGGACCACTGGCCGGAGCGGGGTTGAGGATCACGATTTTTCCCAGTTCCCGGCCGCGTTTGAGTGCGTGGCCTACCGTCGCATCGGGCACTTCCAGCTGACAGATAATCACGTCCGAGGCCTGCAATACCGCATCAAACTGGTTAATCACATCGGCCGTCAGCGCACCGTTCGCGCCGGCCACGATGACAATGGCGTTCTGACTATTATCGTCAACCACGATCAAGGCCACGCCGCTGGCACCTTCCACGATGCTGACGGCCTGACAATCAATGTTGTCGGCCAACAGTGATTCGCGCAATTCGTTGCCGTAGGCATCACTGCCGACACAACCGACCATCGAAACCTGGGCACCGAGGCGCGCTGCGGCAACGGCCTGGTTCGCACCCTTGCCACCGGAGACCGTGGCAAACGACTCGCCAATCAGCGTCTCGCCGCCACGGGGCAGACGTGAAGCCCGGGTCACCAGGTCCATGTTCAAGCTGCCTATCACCACTACTTTTGCTGACATACATTGCTACTCATCAATTCGGTTTCAGCGGGTCTGCATTCAGGTTCTGCGCATTGGGGCAAACGGGCCGGCGAGCGGCGCGGTCGATTCGCGCAACACGATACTGGGCGTGACGATCCGCTGATCGGTGGGCAAGGCAGGGCTGGCGATCCGGCGCAAAAGTACCTCGGCCGCCATTTCCCCCAACTGCACAATGGACTGCCCGACGGTGGTCAGCGCCGGATACACATAACGGCTCATCTGGATGTCATCGAAACCGATGACAGACAATTCAGCCGGCACACGAATATTGCGTTCGGCAGCCGCGCGCAACACACCTATTCCGATCATGTCGTTGCCGGCGAAGATGGCACTGGGCGGATCCTTTTCCAACAGAATCGCGGCGGTGTTGTAACCGCCGGTGCTGGTGAAGTCACTCTCAAGCATGCGCCCGCGGGACACTTCGACGCCGGCCTCGGTCAAGGCGCGGCGGTAACCTGCCAGACGCATCTGCGCCACACTGGTGCTGGCCGGCCCGCCAATCGTGGCAATGTCGCGGTGGCCCAGCTCCAACAGATGGCGGGTCGCCAGATAGGCGCCAAATTCGTGATCAATGCGCACCAGGTCCGCATCGAGCCCTTCCAGTCCCCGGTCGACAATCACCATCGGTGTACGCACGCCGGCCAGACCCTCCGCCAGACCGCCATCCCCCCCGGCCGAAGCCACGATCAGACCGTCGATGCGCTTTTCCAGCAACACACGCAAATAACTGCGCTGCTTGTCCGGGTTATCGTCGGAGTTGCAGAGGATCACGCAATAACCGTTGCGCTCGCAGTAATCTTCGATGCCTCGTGCCAGTTCGGCAAAGTAAGGGTTCAGGCTGTTCGGCACCAGCAGTCCAATGGTCGCCGTGGTTTTCGCCTTCAGCGAACGAGCCACGGCACTGGGCACGTAGTCGAGCGTCTTGATGGCCGCCTCGACCTTGATCCGCACCTCTTCACTGACCGGGCGCGTCTTGTTCACCACGTGGGAAACCGTTGTGTAGGAAATCCCCGCGAGTGCTGCCACATCCTTGATTGTTGCCATGACTCAGGTCCGCCGGCTTGCGCGCTGACTGCGATAGGTGTCGAGCACTACGGCAATCACAATAACTGCGCCGGTGATGATGCGCTTGGTCGGCTCAGTTGCACCGATCTGCGCCAGGCCTGCCGCCAGCACGGAGATAATCAGGACGCCAAAGAACGTACTGATCACCGAGCCCCGGCCACCCATCAGGCTGGTGCCGCCAATCACAACGGCGGCAATCACCTGCAACTCCAGACCGGAACCGGCATTCGGGTCCGCCGCTTCCAGGCGCGAAATCTGGAACAGCGCGGCAATACCCGCCAGCAGCCCCATCAGACTGAACACCAGAATCTTGTAGGGCTTTGGATTGATCCCCGCCAGACGCACGGCCTCTTCGTTGGTGCCAATGCCGATCAGGTAGCGGCCGAATACAGTGCGGGTCAGCACAGCCTGGGCAATGAAAATGATCAGCAAGGCAATGATGAAGGACGGCGAAATGCCGAAAGCGATCGGGTTCGACAGCCAGGCGAATGCGTCACCGATGTAAGCGGTACGCGACCCGGTCATCTGATAAGCCACGCCACGCGCCATTTCCAGCACGCCGAGCGACACGATAAATGAAGGGATGCGCCACGCCACCGTGATCGAACCGGTGATGGTCCCGGCCAATGCCGCCGCTGCCATACCCAGCAGCGCCGCCGGCAGAACGCTCCAGCCCCAACCCAGAATCGCCACACTCACCGTCGACGCTGCGAGCGCCAGTACCGAGCCTACCGACAGGTCGATGCCGCCGATGATCAACACGAAGGTCATGCCCACCGCCAGTACCATCAAATCCGGAATCTGGTTGGCCAGGGTGCTGAACGTGTCGTAGGAAAGGAAATGGCTGCTCAATACCGAGAACAGCGCGATCATCGCCAGCAAGGCGCCCGCCAGACCCAGGTAGGTACCGAGGCCATAAAAGTTGCCACTACGTTTGCCGACAGCCGTTGCAGTTTTCATGAAAAATCCCTTGGCGCTGCTTCGTTGAGTAACGCATCTCGTTTTTGATAGCCGGCAAACGCCGCGGCAAGCAATTCATCCTGGGTCCAGCTGTCGCGCTCGAAGGTTTCGATCAGGCGCCCCGCCGACAACACGCCGATGCGGTCGCAGATCAGCATCAGTTCGCGCAGGTCGCTGGAGACCACGACCAACGCTTTACCCTGACGCGTCAGCTCCCCCAACAAGGCATAGATGTCGAATTTGGCACCGACGTCGATGCCTCGGGTAGGCTCGTCAAACAGCATCACCGAGCAATCGCGCTCCAGCCATCGTCCGATAACGACTTTCTGCTGATTGCCGCCAGACAGTTCCGACACCAATTGCGTCGGACTGGAACTGCGGATGCGCATGGCGTCAATCTGACGCTGAGCCAAAGACACTTCCTCGCTGTTATTGACGAACCCTGCGCTGGAAATCACCGGCATGTTGCCCAAGGCAATGTTGGCACTGATCGATTGGGTCAGCAGCAGGCCCTCGCCTTTTCGGTCTTCGGTGATCAGGGCAATGCCATGGGCGACCGCATCTGCCGGCGATCGAATGCTGACCACGCGCGCTGGCGAACCCAGCGCCACAGTGCCGCCGTCTGCCAAGTCGGCGCCGAAAATAAGGCGCAACAATTCTGTGCGCCCTGCGCCGATCAAACCGGAAATCCCGTAGATTTCCCCGGCGCGCACTTCGAAAGACACGTCGCGGACCTTGTCGGAGCGGCTGAGGCCGGTGACCGTCAATGCCGCTGCGCCGATATTGCGCGCGCCCATGTCGATGTGTTCGCCCAGCTCACGACCGACCATCAGCGTGACCAGTTGCTCACTGTTGTAATTGGCCATCGGTTCGACGCAGACCAGGTTGCCGTCGCGCAGCACCGCGATGCGTTGTGCCACACGTGCCAGTTCTTCCAGACGGTGCGAGATATAAATGATCGACACGCCACGCGCTTGCAGACGGGTGATCTGCTCAAAGAGCATCTCCACTTCACGGGCCGTCAGCATCGCGGTGGGCTCGTCGAGAATCAGTACATGGCAATCGCCAATCAGATTGCGGGCGATCTCGACCATCTGCTGGTGACCGATGCCCAACTCACCGACCAACGTGTCCGGATCGATCGCGTCGAGCCCGACCTGAGCCATGGCTTCAATCGCCGCCTTGCGCAATTGCTTGCGACTGATCCAGCCGCCGTTGCTGGGCAGATTGTCGAGGAACAGGTTCTCGGCCACCGACAGGGTCGGCAGCAGATTGAGTTCCTGCATGACCATCCGGATGCCAAGGCTTTCAGCCTGGGAGCGACTGCCGGGGCGATAATCCTGTCCTTGAAATTGCATCTGGCCAGTGGTCGGCGCGACGAGCCCGCCGATGATTTTTGACAGGGTACTTTTACCGGCACCGTTTTCACCGGTCAGCGCCAGGACTTCGCCGCGCATCAGCGTCAATTCAATACCGTTGAGGACGGGTTGAGCATAGGTCTTGCCGATGCCGCTGACCGAGAGGACAGCGTTCGGAGCGGGAGCAGACATAAAGAAATCTCCAGGCGCCCGCCCGGACGGACGAGCGCCGTTGTTCGCCAGAGGGACTACTTGGTAACCAGCTCGACCGGAGTTTCAATCACGCCATTGGCGCCGCTGTCGACTTTTTCGCCTTTGATGATTTTAAGCGCAGTTTCAATGCCGAATACCGCTTGTTTCGCGGCGAACTGATCGGCCGTGGCCAGGACGCGACCGTCTTTCAACATCGGCTTGATTGCATTGATGTTGTCGTAGCCGACCACTTGCACCTTGCCGGCCTTGCCCGCCGCGCGCACGGCAGAAACCGCACCGACCGCCATGCTGTCGTTACCGGCAAGCAGGGCTTTGATGTTCGGGTATTCGCTCAGCATGGAAGAGGCAACCTGATTGCCCTTGTTGATCTCCCAGTCTCCCGATTGCAGCGACACGACCTTGATCTGGGCCGCTTCCATCGCATCCTTGAAGCCTGCGGTACGGGCCTGCGCGTTGGTCGTGGTGGAAACGCCCTCGATGATGCCAACTTCGTCACCGGCCTTGAGCTGTTTGGCCAGGTACTCGCCTACCAGACGCGCGCCTTTACGGTTGTCCGGGCCTACGAACGGAACGCTGATATTTTTGCTTTTGACCACCGCTGGATCCAGCTGGTTATCAATGTTGATCACGGTGATGCCGGCATCCACAGCCTTTTTGATCACCGGCACCATCGCCTTCGAGTCGGCGGGTGCGATGACCAGGGCGTTGACTTTGGAAACGATCATCTGTTCGACGATGCGGATCTGGTTGGCGGTGTCCGTTTCGTCCTTGATGCCGTTGGAGATCAGGTCGAACTCGCCGGAATGCTCTTTCTGGTAGGCTTTGGCGCCATCTTCCATGGTCAGGAAGAATTCATTGGCCAGTGATTTCATGACCAGTGCGACTTTCGGTTTTTCAGCAGTTTCGGCGAATGCCGAGGAGAAAGGCATGGCAGCGGATGCGGCAGCCAGCACAGCGACAGCGAGAAGACGTCCAGCGAATGGCAGCTTCATGAGTACACTCCGATCTTATGATTATTCTTGGCAACGCATTGCGATGACGTCACCGTAGCGGTCGATACTACCGCCCTCAAGGTTGCCGCGCAAACGTTTGCGTTGATCGAACTATGCGAACTTTGTTAGTAAGTGTCAACGGCGGTGTGCTACCTGCCTAGCATCTGCCTGCTATGCCGTAGTACTGACTAGCCCTCCCGAGCCACCGCCCTTGGCCAGTTCCTTGATCAGGCTCGCCGTGACTTGTGCCAATGCTCCATTCGTTTCGGCAATTTGCCCCTGAATCGACATGACCACCGTTGCCTTGGCTTCCTCGGTCGGATAAGCAGCGGCCTGCGCGGCGGCCAGCTGCTGCTGTTGTTCGCGCAACTGTTGCTGCAGTTCCTGCATGCGCTTGAGCAGCACTTTCACAGCAATGCTTTGCGTACTTGCGCTCTCTTGCTTGGCTTCTGCAGGTGCTCCACCACCGGTACGAACCTGGTTCGAATCAGCGTCTTTTTCATCGCTCAGGTCCAGTGCCGAAGCTTGATCGGCGGATTCGCTCGGCGCGTTGAGGGTGGCCGTGGACTTGCCACCAATAGTGATCGCACCTGCATTAGGAAAACCTACGGAAAACGACATGTCAGCTCCTGAGAAAAATCCTTTGAAGTAGCATCGACCGTTCTACGAGTTTCTTTAGCGTCCAATTGCTCGGCTGGCGACAGTGTGGAGCATGCGGGGATACCTGCCGGGAATCCGAACGCCAATACAATATGTAGTCGGAATGCCGGACGCCGGGAACGCCTCCATCCCCCTTACACATTTGTATTAGTGTTACAAATCATGGATTTAGCTGATTTTTTTGGTACTGAGTGTGACTGGTACAGATCCTGCTCTCTGTCTTTGGCCTCCTGCTTCAAACCCACTGGAGGCGTATCTGGAAAACCTGCTCCAGCATCCTCTAACAATGAAAGAGATAAAAATAATGACAGCTGCTTTCAAATCCTTCGTTCCGGGCGCCTTGGCCCTGCTCCTGCTCTTACCCTCTGCCCTCCAGGCAAAAGAAGTTGAAACACGGCAAAAGCTTGCAAACGTGGTGATTCTTGCCACCGGTGGCACCATTGCCGGTGCGGGAGCCAGTGCTGCCAACAGTGCCACCTACCAGGCCGCGAAGGTCGGCATCGAACAATTGATCGCTGGCGTCCCGGAACTGAGCCAAGTGGCCAACGTGCGCGGTGAGCAAGTCATGCAAATCGCTTCGGAGAGCATTACCAACGATAACTTGCTGCAACTGGGTCGCCGCGTGGCTGAACTGGCAGACAGCGCTGACGTGGATGGCATCGTCATCACCCACGGCACAGACACGCTGGAAGAGACTGCGTACTTTCTGAACCTGGTGGAGAAAACCGCCAAGCCAATTATCGTCGTCCGCTCAATGCGTCCGGGCACCGCAATGTCTGCGGACGGGATGCTGAACCTGTACAACGCAGTGGCCGTGGCCAGCAGCAAGGAGGCACGCGGCAAGGGTGTTCTGGTGACCATGAATGATGAAATCCAGTCGGGTCGCGATGTCAGCAAAATGGTCAATATCAAGACCGAGGCATTCAAAAGTGCCTGGGGTCCGCTGGGAATGGTCGTCGAGGGCAAGTCCTACTGGTTCCGGTTGCCGGCCAAGCGCCACACCCTGGATTCCGAATTCGACATCAGGCAGATCAAGGCGCTGCCTGATGTAGAAATTGCCTACTCCTACGGCAACGTCAGCGACACGGCCTACAAAGCGCTCGCTCAATCTGGCGCCAAAGCCATCATCCACGCCGGTACCGGTAATGGCTCAGTGTCCTCGCGCGTAGTGCCAACCCTGCAAGCCTTGCGCAAAGACGGCGTACAAATCATTCGCTCTTCTCACGTCAACGCTGGCGGCTTCGTGCTGCGTAACGCCGAACAGCCGGATGACAAATACGATTGGGTCGTAGCTCACGATCTGAATCCGCAAAAAGCCCGGATTCTGGCCATGGTCGCACTGACCAAGACCAATGACAGCAAAGAGCTGCAGCGGATGTTTTGGGAATACTGATCGAATGTCGCCCGACTGATTTCGGTCGGGCATTGCTGGAGCCCCTCGCCGGTCCTGGCGTGGGGCTCGTTTTACTCCGACAAATTTAATTCCCCCGTCCTACACAAAAGGGCAAAAATCGCTGTCAGAGGATTTTCTTTAATTTTAAGCAGTTGCGAAAATTCCTACAGTTAAATACTGTATGCACGTACAGCTTAATAAGGATAATCCTGTGGCCAACGCTTGCGACTCACCCGATGCCTTTGAACTGATGGGCATTCGCGTTCAGAAAATCATCAATTCTCCAACCGCTCAGAAAGCCAAGGCTGCACTGATCTTCCGTCTTCCTGACGAGCCGGCGGCTGACTGGGAGCGCCTGCTCGAAGAAATTGATGAGAACGACAACGTCACCCTCGCCTACCGCGACGATGGCGGTGTGCAGATTTTCTGGGTTGTGCCGAAGGAAGATTGAGTCAATGAGTGTCCGTTGTTTTGTTTTGCTGTTGCTGTTTTTCACCACCGGCGCCCAGGCGGATGCCCCCCGCACCTTCAACGAAGCCAAGAAAGTCGCCTGGAAGCTCTATGCGCCGCAATCCACCGAGTTTTATTGTGGATGCAAGTACACCGGCAACAGGGTGAACCTGTCGGCCTGCGGCTACGTCCCGCGAAAAAACGCTAAACGCGCTGCCCGAATTGAATGGGAACATATCGTCCCCGCCTGGCAGATCGGACATCAGCGCCAGTGCTGGCAACAGGGCGGACGCAAGAACTGCACACGTCATGACCCGATCTATCAGAAGGCCGAGGCCGATCTGCATAACCTGGTGCCAAGCATTGGAGAAGTGAATGGCGACCGCAGCAATTTCAGCTTTGGCTGGCTACCGGAGCAGTCGGGCCAGTATGGCTCTTGCCTGACTCAGGTGGATTTCAAGGCAAAGAAGGTGATGCCGCGCCCTTCGATTCGCGGCATGATCGCCCGGACGTATTTCTACATGAGCAAGCAATATGACTTGCGCTTGTCGAAGCAGGATCGGCAATTGTACGAAGCCTGGAGTAAGACTTATCCCGTTCAGGCGTGGGAACGTCAGCGTAACCAAACCGTGGCGTGTGTGATGGGGCGCGCCAATGAATTTGTCGGCCCGGTTGACCTGAAGGCGTGCGGTTGACGGTTGGTAAAAATCAGAGGGCCTCGGGTTTTACTACCCGAGGCCTTTTTCATGCTTGATCGCGCCGAGCCATGAAAGCTTACTTAACCAGCGGATGCTCGATAACCAGCACTTCGATGTTCTGCTTCTTCGCCTTCTTGAGTGCCGCGAGCACCTCTGCCTGTTTAGCCTCGGCTTCAGCTTTCGATTTATACGGCCCCATCAGAATTCGCGTTCTGCCCTCCTCCCTGATCACGCTTGATACATAGCTGTGTTCGATCAGCCAGCCGCTAAGGTCGCTGACCGCCTGGGTTATCTCGCCGCGCACTTCGAGGTGCCATTGCGGTGCAGCGGCCGATGCAGACGTCGCCTCCGCTGTCGGCCGGGGCTTAGGTGCATCGGTATCCCTGCCTTCGCCACATGCCGCCAGTGCCAGTACTGCGATTACCAAGGCCAATTTGCGCACAACGCTTCCCTCTGAAGACTGAAAAACGGGATTTTAACATTCATGAATACTTCCCGAGGGCCGCAAAATGGGCTCAAAACAACGAGAATGATGAGTGCGGCCTCTGTATAGTTACGCCTTGGGAATTAATGCAGCATCTGCGCGTCAGAAAGAGGCACCCAAACCGTGAGACTTCGCACTAATCTATACATACCACCGACCTCTGCACTGTTCGAATCAGGTGCCCTACAAAGCAATCAAGGAGAAGACCATGCTGATACTCACCCGCAAAGTCGGTGAAAGCATAAACATTGGCGATGACATTACGATCACCATTCTGGGCGTAAGCGGCCAGCAAGTCAGAATCGGCATCAATGCCCCAAAGGACGTAGCTGTCCACCGCGAAGAAATTTACCAGCGCATTCAGGCTGGTCTGACCGCGCCGGACAAACCGCAGTCCTGAATTCTGCTGCAGTCAGTAGCCAGCCCGTTCACCCCCTGAACAACGGCTGGCTAAGATTCGAGTATCACTCAACTCTCCCGCCGAACGTTCCCCAATGCTGCCTGCGCACTGCGTGGCCTGGCTGTCAGACGCTTCGCATTGCTCCACAGAAAATCGCGACTGCAGCCGACTATCCAAACGTCACCCCTCTGGCCATACCCGTCGCCGCCACGATCATCAATATCACCAGCAGCGCCTGAACGTGGCAGATCCGCGCGAACACCTTCGCGCGTGCGGTATCGACTGGCTCACCTCGCCCTAACGCGATCCGCCATTTGATCAGCGTCACCATCGGTGCGATTTCCAGCAGGACGATGAGGATGAACAGCGTCATCTTCAGATGAAACAGTGGTTGATGAAGGTAGTAGTCAGTGCCCTTTTCGTACCCGGCAAAGGCACGCATCCCACCTGTGACCAGTAGCAACAGCGCTGAAATCCCCCACAGATTATCCGCGCCCAACACGCTGCGAGCTTCACCGAACCCAGTGGATAGACGCTGAAACGCTGTCCCACGCGTGAGCACTGCCCAAAAGCCGAGTGTTAGCGCCAGGAGGTGGATTGCGGCGAGGGACCAGTGAGCAAGCATCGAGAGACTCCCATCAGATCATCTTTGGGTGCGCCTCAAAGTAGTAGCCCATGAATGCAGTGTCCGCTCGCCCGCTCAAGTAATCACGGCAGTAAAAAAAATGAATTAGCCCATTGTCTTTCCGGTCAAGAATTATGAACGCGTAATCTGACGAGGTGACAGCAATGACAATCGAAGCAGAGACACTCGTACAACTGACCGAAGCGCTACAACAGCGCGGCTTGACCCTGGTGTCGGACGTGATCTTCACCCGCGCACCGTACCGACACGATCATCGCTGGGTGTGCACTCTGGCGGACTGATTGATCTGCCGACGGCAGCGCTGAATGGCCTGCTGTCGGCGCCCCCCTCAGTCGTTCGCAAGTGCCGAAGATAAAGAACCCACGAGTGGTGTGACCGAACACAAGTACCTTTACAACCGCATACCCGGTCGCCCCGATGGCATCGCAACCCTGGCACGGCCGTATAAGCTGGATAATGCGCTGACATCTGCATTCATGTTGCTTTGTGTGAACACAGTCATCGGAGGGCGTTCTGCACGATTTCAAGACAACAAAAAAAGGCCCACCTTTCGGTGAGCATTTCTAGACCGCCCAGCAGAGCGGATTTTGTTTGGTAGGCGCGATTGGACTCGAACCAACGACCCCCACCATGTCAAGGTGGTGCTCTAACCAACTGAGCTACGTGCCTGCTGTGAGGCGGCATTCTACGGAATTCCGAAGGGGTGTCAACACCTTTTTTTGAGCTAACCCTATGAATATGCAAAATATTTAATTCGGCCATTGCAACGAAGATTTTCCGCCCGCTGGCGGTCGATTTTTAACTCGGGTACGATCGGCAGACTCGTAAAATATATTAAACAGAGGCTGCCGGATGGCGAACGTTTCCTACCCAGAGTCCTATTACGCGGCATCGGCCAACGCGGTGCCGCCGCGTCCGGTGTTGCAGAGCGACATCGAGACGGATGTCTGTGTGATCGGCGCCGGTTACACCGGACTGTCTTCTGCCCTGTTTCTGCTGGAGAACGGTTTCAAAGTGACCGTACTGGAAGCCGCGAAAGTAGGCTTCGGGGCTTCGGGCCGCAATGGCGGTCAGATCGTTAACAGTTACAGCCGCGATATCGATGTGATTGAGCGCACGGTCGGGCCCCGGCAGGCTCAGCTGCTGGGCGAGATGGCGTTCGAAGGTGGCCGCATCATTCGCGAGCGCGTCGCCAAATATAATATCCAGTGCGACTTGAAAGACGGTGGCGTGTTCGCCGCGATCACCGAAAAACAGATGGGCCATCTGGAATCCCAAAAACGTTTGTGGGAACGCTTCGGTCATACGCAGCTGGAACTGCTGGATCAACAGCGCATCCGGGAAGTGGTGAGCTGCGAAAACTACGTTGGCGGCCTGCTCGACATGAGTGGCGGTCACATCCACCCGCTAAACCTGGCACTGGGCGAGGCGGCTGCAGTGGAGTCGCTGGGTGGCACTATTTATGAGCAGTCGCCGGCGGTGCGGATCGAGCGCGGCGCGAACCCGGTGGTGCACACACCGCAGGGCAAGGTCAGGGCCAGGTTCATCATCGTTGCCGGCAACGCCTACCTCGGCAATCTGGTCCCGGAACTGGCGGCTAAGTCGATGCCTTGCGGCACCCAGGTGATTACCACCGAGCCGCTGGGCGATGCCTTGGCAAACAGCCTGCTGCCGCAGGATTACTGCGTTGAAGACTGCAATTATCTGCTCGACTATTACCGCCTGACCGGCGACAAGCGTCTGGTGTTTGGCGGCGGTGTCGTCTACGGCGCGCGGGACCCGGCGAATATTGAAGCAATCATCCGTCCGAAAATGCTCAAGGCGTTCCCACAGCTTAAAGATGTAAAGATTGATTACGCCTGGACCGGCAATTTCCTGCTGACCTTGTCGCGTCTGCCCCAGGTAGGGCGCCTGGGCGACAACATTTATTATTCCCAAGGCTGCAGCGGTCACGGCGTGACGTACACGCACCTGGCCGGCAAAGTGCTGGCGGAAGCGTTGCGCGGGCAGGCTGAGCGCTTTGATGCGTTTGCGGATTTGCCGCATTACCCGTTTCCGGGCGGGCAGATTTTGCGCACGCCGTTTGCGGCGTTGGGCGCCTGGTATTACGGGTTGCGGGACAGGCTGGGATTTTGATATCTGGATGGAAACAGGGCCGCGTGATGCGGCCCTTTTTTATGGCAATCGGGGGAGCCTTGAGGGAGCAACGCTTGCTTGCGAAGGCGGTGTGTCAATCCACCACGATGCTGAATGACGTGACGCTTTCGCGGGCAAGCCACGCTCCCACAGGCCCTGTGTCGACTCCCAAATAGGTGGGCGGCTTCGACAGGAATCAATGCAGGGCGTCAGAGCCGATCCCGGGAGATACCCCTGCGGATCCTAAGGATATCAGCCAGCACCGCCAGCGCGATTTCCGCCGGAGTTTTGCTGCCAAGGTTGAGCCCGATCGGCGCATGAATCCGCGCCAGTTGCGGCTCGTCCAAACCGCCAATCCGCCGCAGCCGCTCGAAGCGTTTCCGTGAGGTCTGCATTGAGCCCATCACGCCGATATAAAAAGCGTCGGTGCGCACCGCCTCCATCATCGCCAGGTCATCAATGCGCGGATCATGAGTCAGCGCCACCACCGCCGTATCGCTGTGGCAACCACCGTCGGCGATAAACACCGAAGGCAACTGCCGACGAATCTCGACATTTTCCAGCACCACGCCATCGAGCACTTCTTCGCGCGGATCACACAGAATCACCTCGAAGCCCAAGCCGACCGCGAATTCCGCACACGCCTGAGCGACGCTGGAATACCCGGCCAACAGCAACCGTTGCGCAGCGCCAATGCGCACCCGAACCCGGTCAATCTCTCGCTCGATACGCGCGCCCTGCGCGCGATCCGTGAACAGGCGACGCGCACCATTGGCCAGATCAATCTCGCGGATCAATCGACGCTGGCCGAGTAACGCCGCCTCCAGCTCGCGCAAATGCGCCTGCACCTCGCACGCAGGCTCGAGCTTCTCGACCAACACATCGAGCACGCCGCCACAAGGCAGGCTGACCCGCGAACGCGGTTCGTCGCCCTCGCCGTAACGCACCACACTGACTGGGTCGAGAAACGCGCCTTCGGCGACGCGCTCGAGAAAATCCTCCTCGACGCAGCCGCCGGACAGCGAGCCGAGCCATTGGCCGTGAGTGTTCACCACTAGCAACGACCCCGGCGCGCGCGGCGCCGAGCCGTAGGTGGCGAGTACCGTGCACAGCCAGATGCGCTGACCGGCCGCCGACCATTGCAACGCCCGGCGGATCACCTGCAGATCGAGATGCTGCATGTCAGTGCGCCTTGTGCTCGGCCGATGGTGCGTCCGCCCGCAGTTTCTGCACGTCGCTCACTGCCATTTCAGCCGATTGACCACCCCAGCCCTGACGCAGGTAATTGAGCAGGTCGGTGAGTTGCTCGTGGCTGAGTTTGTCGGCGAAACCCGGCATCGGCTGCATGCGTTCGAACCCGACAAATTGCTGCTCGCCGATGCCGTCCTCGATCACCCGCAGCAGGTTGCGCGGATCTTCCAGGCGCAGCGTGGTGTTGCCGCGCATGGCCACCGCAATGTGCGGCTTGCCCTCGCCCTCCACGGCGTGGCATCCGGCGCAGACGTTCAGGTAATCCTGACGACCGCGTTTGGCGCTGGCACCCAATTGTTCGAACGGCACGTCGGCGACGACTTTCGCGGCGGGCGGTTGATCGCCGAGCAGGAACGTCGCCATCGCCGCAAGATCCGGATCGCTGAGGCGCTGGGTGCTGTTGTGGAACACCGGGAACATCTCGTTGAACATTGTCCCCTGCGCGCTCATGCCGTGTTTGAGGAACGAGCTCAGGTCCTGATGATTCCAGCCGCGAGCGGCCAGATCCGTCGCCAGCAGGCTCGGGGCCAGGTAGCCATTGAGCACTCCGCCCGTCATGCGTTTGTCCAGTTGCATCGCACCCGGCAAGCCGCGTGGCGTGTGGCACTCGCCGCAGTGGCCGAGCACATCGACCATGTACTGACCGCGTTTGAAGGCTTCACTTTTGCCCTCGGTGGGCGCCAGCTTCAAGTCCTTGCCGTAGAGCATGTTCCAGCCGGTCAGGCCCATCCGCACGTTGAACGGGAAACTCAGGCTGGTCACCGGTGCCGGCCGCTCGATCGGCTCGAACGTTTTCAGGTACGCGTGAATCGCGTCCGAATCCGCTCGGGGCATCAGGTGATACGAGGTGTAAGGCATCGCCGGATACAGGTTCGCGCCATCACGACGCTTGCCTTCGGTAAGTGCGGCGAAAAATTCGTCATCACTGTAAAGGCCGATGCCATGCTTCTTGCTCGGCGTGATGTTGGTGCCGTAGATCGTGCCGAACGGTGAAACGATCGGCAGACCGCCCGCATACGGCGCGCCACCCGGAGCCGTGTGGCAGGCCACGCAATCGGCAGCGCGCGCGAGGTATTCGCCGCGCGCAACCTGATCTTCTGCGTGCGCCAACAACACCGGCGCAGCCAGACCGACCGCCAGCGCCAGACGGGAAAGTAGATGCTTCATGCTTAACCCTCCTTGACCAGGCCGAGATCAGTCAGCACGTTGCGCGTCGCGCTGTAGTAACGGACGTAGCCGGTGCAGCGGCAGATGTGATGACCGAGGCTGTCTTCAATCACTTTTTCCAACTGGCTTTTGACGATCGGCTGACGCTGCAGCTTCTCCACCAGCACCGTTGCGGCATTCACGAAACCGGGCGCGCAATAGCTGCACTGAAACGCGAATTCATCGACAAAACGCTGCTGGATCGGGTTCAGCGCGGTGACCTGACCCTGCTCATCGCGGGTCGCGTGGCCTTCGATGGTGCGCACTTTCTTGCCCTCGAAATAGTGCGCGCCGGTGATGCAGGTGCGCACTTCTTCGCTGGTGCCGTCCGGGTTGTCGACGATCACCACGCAGGCATGGCAGATGCCCTGACCACAGCCAAGACGCGAGCCGGTGAGATTTTTGTACTCGTGCAAATAGTCGATCATCGGCAGGTCATCAGGGATGTCCACCGGGCCGACGGATTGACCGTTGAGGGTCAGTTGAAGCGGACGGTTAGCCATTGAGGGCCTCCTTGATGCGGGCAGAAGTGAGAGGCAGGTCGCGAACCCGTTTACCGATCGCGTGCGCCACGGCGTTACCGATCGCGCCGACCACCGGGATCATCACCACTTCGGCAATGCCCTTGGACGGGTCGCTCGGCGACAGCGGCGGGAGGATTTCCGCGGTCTGTTTCCACACCGCGACGTGCCGCGCCATCGGCAGGCGATAGCGGTTGAAGTTCCAGTCACCCTCCCCCGGCCCGCCCTCGTAAAGCGGCATGTCTTCCATCAGCGCATGGCCAATGCCCATGGCGATCCCGCCTTCGAGTTGACCTCTGACCAACTCTTCAACCAGAACCCGCCCGCACTCGACCCACGAGTGATGGTTGAGCACCTCGACTTCGGCTGAACCTTTGTTCACTTTCACTTCCACCAGCGTCGCGACCGGGCTGTAGTAAGTCACGGCCGCGTTGTTCAGCTGGGTGTCCGGGTAATGCGCATTTTGACGCTCGAGCAGATGGAAACCGGCGCTGTTCATCTGCGCTTTTTTCACGCTCGGGGCACCGTCGCCGTACTTCACCGCCAAACCATCGAGCGGCAAACGCTCGCGCACGCCGTCGATGCTGAACTCGGACTCGGCCCAGCTCCAGCGGTTGAAGCCGTGCACGGTCGCGCCGGTCACCAGGCCTTTTTCGTGGGCGTGTTTGGCCAGCTCGGCAAAGGTCAGCGGTTGCATGCCGTTGGCGGTGAGGTTGCCGTCGACCCAATGCGCGTCTTCGCGGCGAACCACGTAGGGGTTGGCCTGGCCGCCATAAGGGCCTTGTCGCCAGATCTGCAACGCCGCCGGCCAGAGGCCGTGGTTGAACAGCACGCGGGCCGCTTCACGGGTGGCGTGGCTAAAGTAATAAGCAGAGTTGGTCGCCGACGATGCCGACGCAATCTTGCCGACCCAGCGCGGATTGCGCAGCCAGTTGTCCTGCTCGGCCTGGCTCATGGTGTACGGGTTGCCGCCAGTGATGAGCTGCAACTCGTGCCATTCGGTCTCGCCGGTCTTCACCTCATGCGCCGGGCTGCCGAGGAAATCCGCGACCACCATGGCTTGCGACGTGGACATGCCAGTGCCGATTTCGATACCAATGTGACGCAGGTGAATGCGCCCTTCGGCGCTGAATTCGATACTTGCCATCGGCGCTTCCGAACCGGTGCCGAAGTCTTTCTGGCAGATCGCAAAACCGACGCCGTACCAGTTATCCGGATCTTTCGCCTCGCGCTGTTTTTTTATCGCGGCGCGATTTTTCCAGACCTCGTGAACCGCAGCCTTGTCGAGAATTTCATGCAAACGCAAAGCACCGGCCGGCACCGCACCCTGGGTGTTTTTCATGCCCGAGCGCAGCGCGTTTTTCCTGCGCAGGTCGATCGCATCGACACCGAGGCGATCGGCAATTTCGTCGACCATCATTTCGGTCGACGCCATGCTTTGCAGGGTACCGTAGCCACGCATCGACCCTGCTTCAACGGCGCGGGAATGGTAGGCGGTGACCTGCAGATCGTTCTGCGGCATGTAGTAGATCGACTGCGCCGCGGTCGCGCCAACCGCCGCCACCGATGGGCTGTAGTTGATGCGCCCGCCACCGTCGACACTCATCTCGGCGCGGAAAATCTTGAAGCTGTGATCGGTCTTGTCGACCGCCAGTTGATAGCGGATGTCGAACGGATGACGCTTGATCCCGCTCTGGAATTGTTCGTAGCGATCATTGGCCAGTCGCACCGGCACGCCGGCGCCATACAACGCGGCAAGCGCAGCGTAGTAGACGAAAATGTTGTGGTCCTTGGAACCGTAGCCGACCGTGTAACCGGGGTGCATGTTGAGGTTGGCCAGGCCGAAACGCGACGGTGCGATCATCTTCGCGGTGTCGGCGGCGGTCTCCAGCGGGCACTGGGTGGCGACGACAAAATGCAGGGTTTTGGTCGCCGGATCGTACCAGCCGTTGCCATTGTCCGGCTCCATCGCGGCCGGTTCGATCGACGGGGTTTTGTAGCGCTCGTCGAACACCAGCCAGTTGTCCGGCGGCGTGTCGAGCTGCTGTTTCATCCTGTCGGCGTAAAACAGCCCGCGCTCGGTCAGGTTGCCGTGCAGGTTCGGTTGCGAATCCCACACCGGACGACGGTTGCGCAGCATCGGGAAAAGGATCGAATCCTTGAGGCTGGCGAATTCGTCTTCATCAGCCGAGGTCGCGCCGCCAACGCGCACGTAGCGGAAACTGCCGTAGGGATCGCCTTCGTAAAAAGGCACTTTTTCGCCGTAACGGATGGCTTTGTCATTGAATTTGAGTTTGGCCTTGGCCTGACGGAAACGCTCGAAATCGTTCCAGATCAGGATTGCCACTGGGTGACCGATGAACATCGGCACCTTGCCTTCCGGCAGCAGCGGATCGGGCGCGTGCTCCTCCGGGAAAACGATGCCGTCCTTGTCCAGGTCGGCCGCGGTGACAATGCGGTCGGGCTGCAATGCTGCGCCGAGCCACGACAAATCGTAGCCCGCGTAAATACGGTCGGCCTTGATGGTTTTCAGCAACATTGCATGGCCTTGCTGCTGCGGCCAGCCCGGCATGTCCTTGGCGCGGATGTCGCGGGCAAACACTTTGCTGCCGCAGACTTTCGACAAAGCATCGTTACGCGCACGCGCCTTGCCGTTATTACCGAGCCACTGCTCGGACGGCACGGTCACGCTGTTTTCCATCAAGGCAGCCAGCGCCTGACTGCTGAGCGGCGTGAGCGTCACACTCACCCCCGCCACCAGCCCGCCCTGAAGGAACGAGCGCCGGGAGATATCACGGTTGGACATGGATCATCCTCTGGGCGGTTATAGGTCCGCCCTTGTGGTTGTGTTCTGGGAATCTCGAGTCGTGCAGAAGCCCTTTTTGACGATGCAAAGGGCTGATTTGACAGTGCAAAGCTGACCGAAAGGTTAACTTTATAGATTTCTGTGAAATTAGAAAACAACTGGTTACATATATCTGACCGATAGATCAGAAAACTGCAGCTTTGTGACGTAACAAATCAATGAACAAGCCGAGCTCGCGGCTGATGTGTTCACCCTTGCGCAGGAGCAATCCAAATGGCGCCAACTGCACATCCAGCGCCACTGGCAATGCGACCACCAGACCCATTTTCAAGTAGTCGCGCAACGCGGTTTCCGAGAGCACCATGATTGCGTCGGTCAGCTGGATCAATTGCTGCATCGAGTAGACCGAATTGCACTCGATGATATCGGCCGGCGTCGGCAACGCCTGACGTTGCAAGGCCTGATCCAGACCAATGCGCGCCGGACTGCTTTCCGGTTGCAGAATCCACGGCCAGCCGCTGACCAGTTCCGCCAAATCGATTTTTTTGCGTTTCACCAGCGGATGGCCGGCGTGCACCACCACCAACAGCCGCTCGTTGCCCAACTGCTCGAACTGGTAATGCTCACTGTCGGTGGCAGCGTTGCGCCGGGCGATGGCGAGGTCGATGCGGCCCTGTTCCAGTAGCTGGATAACCTGGTCACTGGTGTCGCCCATGATGCGAATGCGCAGTTGCGGGTTGAGCGATTTGATTTCGGCAATCGAGTCCATCACCAGGTCCGGCGCGGCGCCCATGATCGTGCCGATGGAGAGGTAACCGTAGCCGCCCTGCTGGCGTGCGATCAGGTCCTCGGCGCAGCGGTCGAGCCCGCTGATCGCCGATTCGGCGAACCGGATCAACTCGCTGCCCAAGGCTGTCGGGCGCATTCCGCGCGGCAGGCGTTCGAACAGGTTGCAGCCGAACATGTCCTCGATTTCGTGCAGCATCCGCGTGGCGGCCGGTTGCGACATGTTCAGGCTTTGCGAGGCGCGGTGCAGATTCTGACTGCTGCTGAGCGCGACAAGCATGTGCAGATGCTTGTAGCGCAGGCGGTTGAGCAGGCTGCGGGAAATGGCAGGAGTGGTCATGGCGAACTCTTTTTATCGATACCTTCAAGGTATCAGTTGTTAGCTAGATTCGATTTGTAACGCATCGATTAGCGGCCGTACAGTCTTCCTCATAAGAACAAATGCCCTACCGAAGGAACACTGCGATGAATACTCTGCCCGCGCCTCTGCTCGCCAAGATTTCCTGGCGGCTTCTGCCCTTCCTGCTGTTGATGTACATCATGGCCTTTCTCGACCGCGCCAACGTCGGGTTCGCCAAACAAGCCTTTCAAGCCGACACCGGCATCAGCGACGCCGCCTTCGCCTTCGGCGCCGGGGTGTTCTTCGTCGGTTATGCGCTGCTTGAAGTCCCCAGCAATCTGATCCTGCACCGTGTTGGCGCCCGCTTGTGGATGTGCCGCATCATGGTCACCTGGGGCCTGGTTTCCGCCGCCATGGTGTTTGCTCACAACGAAACCACCTTTTACGTACTGCGCTTTCTGCTGGGCGTGGCCGAAGCCGGATTCTTCCCTGGCGTCATCCTGTACCTCACCTATTGGTTCCCGAATGCCGTGCGCGGCAAGGCCATGGGCTTCTTCTACTTCGGCGCGCCGCTGGCGTTCATTTTCGGCAGTCCGCTGTCGGGACTGTTGCTGGAAATGGATGGCTTCGCCGGTTTCCATGGCTGGCAGTGGCTGTTTGCAGTCGAAGGCTTGATGGCCACCGCCGTGGGCATCTGGGCCTATTGGTACCTGGACAATCGCCCGGCCGACGCCAAGTGGCTGAGCGCTGACGAACGTCAACAAATCCAGACCCTGCTCGATCAGGAAGACAGCCACAAACAGAATCACGGCCGCAGCCTGCTCAACGTGCTGTGCCAACCGTCGGTGCTGTACTTGTGCCTGATTTATCTGCTGATTCAGGCCAGCGTCTACGGCGTGGTGTTTTACCTGCCGACCCAGGTCGGTGGCTTGCTTGGCACCAAAGTCGGTTTGATGGTCGGACTGGTCACCGCGATCCCATGGATCTGCGCGATCGTCGCGGCGTATTTCATCCCCGGCTACAGCGACCGCACCGGTGAACGTCGGCGCACCGCATGCCTGACCTTGCTGATGTCGGCCGCCGGAATTGCCTGCTCGGTGACGTTCAGCAGCCCGTTCCTCGGCATCATTGCGCTGTGCTTCGCGGCCTCCGGCTTCATCGCCGTGCAACCGGTGTTCTGGACCTTCCCGTCCAGCTACCTCGCCGGCAGCGCTGCCGCCGCCGGCATCGCCCTGATCAACTCGTTCGGCGCCCTCGGCGGCTTCATCGCCCCGGTGCTGAAGAACTGGGCGGAAGGTGCCTTCCACTCACCGGCCGCCGGTCCGTACCTGCTGGCCTCCACCACTGTCATCGCCGCGTTGCTGGTGCTGGGCGTCCGCCCGCCCGGGCACAAAGCCTCGAACAAACCGGCCACCGTTTAACCTGAGGAGTCACACCATGGGCATTCCAACCATCAAACACGTGCGCGCATTCACCCTGCGTGGTGGCGGAGCGGATTATCACGATCAGGCGGACGGCCACTGGATCGACGATCACATTGCCACGCCAATGAGCAAATACCCCGAGTACCGCCAGAGCCGTCGCACGTTCGGCATTAATGTGCTCGGTACGCTGGTGGTCGAGATCGAGGCCAGCGATGGCACGGTCGGGTTTGCCGTGACCACCGGGGGCGAACCTGCCGCTTACATCGTCGAGAATCACCTGGCGCGGTTCCTTGAAGGCGCGCGGGTGACTGACATCGAAAAAATCTGGGACCAGATGTACCAGTCGACCCTGTATTACGGGCGCAAAGGCATCGTCATCAACACCATTTCCGGGGTCGACCTGGCGCTCTGGGATTTGCTCGGCAAGATCCGTCAGGAACCGGTGCATCAATTGCTCGGCGGTGCGGTACGCGATGAACTGCAGTTCTACGCCACCGGCGCCCGCCCGGACCTGGCGCAGAAGATGGGCTTCATCGGCGGCAAGATGCCCTTGCACCACGGCCCGGCCGAAGGTGAGGAAGGCCTGCGCAAAAACCTTGAAGAGCTGGCGACCATGCGCGAGCGGGTCGGCCCGGATTTCTGGCTGATGCTCGATTGCTGGATGAGCCTGGACCTCAACTACGCCACCAAACTGGCGGTCGGTGCCCATGAATATGGCTTGAAGTGGATCGAGGAGGCGCTGCCGCCGGACGATTACTGGGGCTACGCCGCGCTGCGCAACAATGTACCCAAAGGCATGCTGGTGACCACCGGCGAACACGAAGCGACCCGCTGGGGTTTTCGCATGCTGCTGGAGATGGGTTGCTGCGACATCATTCAGCCGGATGTCGGCTGGTGTGGCGGCATCACCGAACTGGTGAAGATTTCCGCCCTGGCCGATGCGCACAACGCGCTGGTCATTCCCCACGGCTCTTCGGTGTACAGCTATCACTTTGTCGCGACGCGGCATAACAGCCCGTTTGCCGAGTTCCTGATGATGGCGCCGAAGGCTGATCAAGTGGTGCCGATGTTCCACCCGCAATTGCTCGGCGAGCCGGTACCCGTCAACGGTCGCATGCGCCTGTCCGCCCTCGACCAGCCCGGTTTTGGCGTGACGCTCAATCCGGAATGCCAACTGCATCGGCCTTACAACCGCTGAGAAAGGATTTGCCATGAACATGCCGCATAACGCATTCAAAGCGGCGCTGACCAGCAGCGCCACGCAATATGGTATCTGGGCCGGTTTCGCGACGGGCTACGCTGCCGAAATCGTCGCCACCACCGGTTATGACTGGATGCTGATCGATGGCGAACATGCGCCGAACACGGTGCCGGGAGTGCTCGCGCAATTGCAGGCGGTGGCGCCCTACGCTACGGCGCCGGTGGTGCGCGCGGTGAATGGCGACGCCAACCTGATCAAGCAACTGCTGGATATCGGTGCGCAGACATTGATGATTCCCATGGTCGAAACCGCCGAGCAGGCCGCCGCACTGGTCCGCGCCATGCGCTA
>NZ_CABVGX010000013.1 GCF_902497625.1 Pseudomonas fluorescens
ACTGCGCAGAACCTGCGCTCAGCCTCCCGAGGGGGCCCTAACCGCCACAGCGCGCCGAGGCGGCCTGATAGCCGACCTGGCTGCAGTTTCCGCCGCAACATAAATCCATGTAGCAGCTGGCGCAGCCTGCGTCCGGTTCGGGCCGCGATCGGACGAAGCAGTCGTAAAATCAGGCGGCGCGGTTTAATAGATAACCGCATGCTCGGGATCGACGACGACGACGACGAGACGACTGCTGCGTCCGATCGCGGCCCGAGCCGGACGCAGGCTTCGCCAGCTGCTACAGGTCCTTGTCGTCTCAGACAAATGATCCTGCCCAGACGGCGCCGCTGCTTTGCTTTGCTTTGCTTTGCTTTGCTTTGCTTTGCTTTGCTTTGCTTCAGATTTTGATCTTGATCTGCCCCGTCGGCAGGCCGAGCGCAGGTTCTGCGCAGTGGGCAACCCGGCAAGGATGCCGGGTTAGCTGCCGCCGGCCATGGATGGCCGATGGCGGCGCGCCCACGGAGCAGGACCGGAGCGAGGGTATGGCGAGCCTTAGCGAGCCACCGGACGTCAGGGGCGCTTGCGCTTGGTTACTTGGCGCTTTTCCAAGTAACCCGCCGTAAGGGCGGAACCCATATCAGCCATCACCGCAATAACGGATATGTACACCTTCAAAATCACGTCACCTGACACACCGCCATCGCGAGCAAGCTCGCTCAGCTAATTGAGTAAATCCGCTAGTAAGTGGTTCCCGGATACAAAGTCTTTGCAAGCAGATCACAATCGCCAATCACCCCACCTGATACCCAAACATTCAGCCCACCCCCCAACCGCCCGGGTTAACAAAAGATAACGTGGCGTCGATTGTCAGACCTTTCCAAACCCCGATAGGATAAGCCTGCTTCCGAAGGGGCTCTGGGTTGCGGGTTTCAGGACTATGCTCTTAACCTGTCAATCGCCGTGAGCACCCCTTGCGGCGCCCTGAAAGGTTGAACGACCTAACAATAATAATGGGGGAAGGTCTATGAGTGAGCCTGTCATGGGTGTGGGTATCTGCCGCCCGCCGGCGCTACGCAGATTCGCGTTGCTGGCTACAGCGCTCTCGCTGTTGGGCTGTGCCGTGTTGTCGGCACCTGTGCTGGCCGCTGCAGCGCCGGCATCTGATGTCGTTTATGCCGTTGAGTCTGCCAAAGCCAGCAAAAGCCTGATGCTCGACGTCGTGCACGCTGGCGCTCGCCTGATTGCGGTCGGCGATCGCGGGCACATTCTGTATTCCGATGACCAGGGCAAAACCTGGACACAAGCCAAAGTGCCGACCCGGCAACTGCTGACAGCGGTGTTTTTTGTCGATGACAAACACGGCTGGGCGGTCGGTCACGATGCCCAGATCCTCGCCACCGAGGACGGCGGCACTACGTGGACCAAGCAATTTGAAGAACTCACACGCGAATCGCCGCTGCTCGATGTCTGGTTTCAGGACGTCAACAGCGGCTTTGCCGTGGGCGCGTACGGTGCGGTGATGGCCACCACCGATGGCGGCAAGCACTGGGAAGACGTCAGCGATCGCCTCGACAACGAAGACCAGTTTCACCTCAACGCCATCGCGGCCGTCAAGGATGCCGGGCTGTTCGTTGTCGGCGAACAAGGCAGCATGTTCCGCTCTGCCGATTGGGGCGAGACCTGGGAAAAGCTGGAAGGCCCATACGAAGGCTCGTTTTTCGGCGTGATCGGTACCGCTCAGGCCAATACGCTGCTGGCTTACGGCCTGCGCGGCAACCTGTATCGTTCCACTGATTTCGGTACCACCTGGGAGCCGGTCGAGTTGAAAGCCACCCGCGGGGCGCTGGAGTTCGGCCTGTCCGGGGCTACGCTGCTCGATGACGGTTCCATCGTGATCGTTGGCAACGGTGGCAGCGTGGTGCGCAGCAACGACGACGGCCAGACCTTCAGCGTGTTCAACCGACCGGATCGCATTTCCGTTTCGGCGGTCACGGCGGCGGGTAACGGTAATCTGATACTGGCAGGACAGGGCGGCGTTCGCGCCACTTCGCCAACCGGCGCCGAGCTGGGCAAATAATAAGAAGGGCGGAGCTATGACATCCATGACAAGCCATCACCAGGACAAGGCGACGTTCCTTGAACGCCTGATCTTCAACAACCGCCCGGCAGTGATCGTGATCTGCCTGCTGGTCAGCATTTTCCTGTTCTGGCAGGCGACGCTGATCCGGCCGTCCACCAGTTTCGAAAAAATGATTCCGCTCGAGCATCCCTTCATTCAGAAGATGATGGAGCATCGCAACGATCTGGCGAACCTGGGCAACACCGTGCGCATTTCGGTGGAAGCCACCGACGGCGATATCTTCTCCAAGGAGTACATGGAGACTCTGCGTCAGATCAACGACGAAGTGTTCTACATTTCCGGCGTGGACCGTTCCGGTCTCAAGTCGCTGTGGAGTCCGAGCGTGCGCTGGACCGAAGTGACGGAGGAGGGCTTTGCCGGTGGCGAAGTGATTCCACAGAGTTACAACGGTTCGCAGGAAAGCCTCGATCTGCTGCGCAACAACGTCCTCAAGTCTGGCCAGGTCGGTCGTCTGGTGGCCAACGACTTCAAGTCGAGTATCGTCGACATTCCGTTGCTGGAGTCCTACCCGGACCCGCAGGATCAGGGCAAGTTGCTGGCGCTGGACTACCGCAAGTTCTCCCACGAACTCGAAGACAAGATCCGCGACAAGTTCGAAACGCAGAACCCTAACGTTCAGATTCATATCGTCGGTTTCGCCAAGAAAGTTGGCGACCTGATCGATGGCCTGGTGATGGTGGTGATGTTTTTCGGCATCGCCTTTGTCATCACGCTGATTCTGCTGTACTGGTTCACCAATTGCATGCGCAGCACTGTCGCGGTGTTGAGTACCACGCTGGTGGCGGTGGTCTGGCAGCTGGGCCTGATGCACTTTTTCGGGTTCGGGCTCGATCCCTACTCGATGCTCGTGCCGTTCCTGATCTTTGCCATTGGTATCTCCCACGGTGTGCAGAAGATCAACGGGATCGCCCTGCAATCCAGCGAGGCCGACAACGCGCTGACCGCAGCACGGCGCACCTTTCGTCAACTGTTCTTGCCTGGGATGATCGCGATTCTCGCCGATGCGGTGGGGTTCATCACCTTGCTGATCATCGACATCGGCGTGATCCGCGAACTGGCCATCGGCGCGTCCATCGGCGTAGCGGTCATCGTGTTCACCAACCTGATCCTGCTGCCCGTGGCGATCTCCTACGTGGGGATCAGCAAACGCGCGGTCGAGCGCAGCAAAAAAGACGCACACCGCGAGCATCCGTTCTGGCGCTTGCTCTCAGGTTTCGCCAGTCCGAAAGTGGCGCCGGTGTCGATCGTTCTGGCCTTGCTGGCCTTTGGTGGAGGTCTCTGGTACAGCCAGAACCTGAAAATCGGCGACCTCGACCAGGGTGCGCCGGAGCTGCGTCCGGACTCGCGCTACAACAAGGACAACAACTTCATCATCAGCAACTACTCCACCAGCTCCGACGTATTGGTGGTGATGGTCAAGACCAAGGCGGAAGGCTGCTCGCGCTATGAAGCGATGGCACCGATCGATGAGCTGATGTGGAAGATGCAGAACACTGAAGGAGTGCAATCGGCGATCTCCCTGGTGACCGTGTCCAAGCAAATGATCAAGGGCATGAACGAGGGCAACCTGAAATGGGAAACCCTGTCACGCAACCCGGACGTGCTCAACAACTCCATTGCCCGTGCTGACGGTTTGTACAACAACAGCTGTTCCGTGGCGCCGGTGCTGGTGTTCCTCAACGACCACAAGGCGGCGACGCTGGACCGTGCCGTGCATGCGGTGCAGGAGTTTGCCAAGGAGAACAACAAGGACGGTCTGGAGTTCATCCTCGCTGCGGGTAACGCCGGAATCGAGGCAGCGACCAACGAGGTGATCAGGGAATCCGAGCTGACCATCCTGATCCTGGTCTATATCTGCGTCGCGACCATGTGCATGATCACCTTCCGTTCCTGGGCGGCGACCTTGTGCATCGTCCTGCCGCTGGTGCTGACTTCGGTACTGGGTAACGCATTGATGGCCTTCATGGGCATCGGCGTGAAAGTCGCCACGTTGCCAGTGGTGGCGCTCGGGGTGGGGATCGGCGTGGATTACGGGATCTACATCTACAGCCGTCTTGAAACTTTCCTGCGTGCCGGCCTGCCGTTGCAAGAGGCCTACTATCAGACGCTGAAGTCCACCGGTAAAGCCGTGCTGTTCACCGGTTTGTGCCTGGCGATCGGCGTATGCACCTGGATCTTCTCGGCCATCAAGTTCCAGGCTGACATGGGCTTGATGCTGACCTTCATGCTGCTCTGGAACATGTTCGGCGCGCTGTGGCTGTTGCCGGCGCTGGCACGGTTCCTGATCAAGCCGGAGAAACTTGCCGGGCAGAAGGGTAATTCTCTGTTCGCTCACTGATAGCGAGCGCAAACGAAAAAGCCGCAACCTATGGTTTGCGGCTTTTTTTCATCTGAAGATTCACACCGGCACCTGTGGGAGCGAGCCTGCTCGCGATGGCGGTCTTCCAGCCAACATCAATGTTGAATGTGAAATTGCCATCGCCAGCAGGCTCGCTCCCACATTGAAGTTATGGTGTCAGGAGGGATCGGTGCCCAGCACCACGTTCAGTGCACTGCGCGCATCGTCTAGCTGCACCAGCGTTGCATGGCGGGCGCCGAGGGCGTCGCGGTTTTCGATGGCGGTGAGGATCGCCTTGTGCCGCGGCAGCGCCAGTTCGTGCAGGTTCGGTCGCTGGTTGGAGTGTTTCAACGCTTCGGCAATGGCCACCGAGAGCATGTTGCACAGGTTGGCCAGCAGATCGTTGTGGGTGGCATCGGCGATGCGGCTGTGGAAATCCAGATCCGGTTGCAGCAGTGCTTCCGGGCTCGGCGCGTTTTCCATGCGCTGGTAGGCCTCGCCGATGGAGGCGATGTCTGCGTCGGTAGCGAATTGCGCCGCGAGGGCGGCGGCGGCTGGCTCGATGATGCTGCGCACGCTGGTCAGCAGATCGAAAAACTCGTTCTGCGGGCTGCTTTGCATCAACCAGTGCAGCACGTCCGGATCAAGCATGTGCCATTCCTTGCGCTGCTTGACCACCGTGCCGACCCGCGGCCGGGAATACACCAGACCTTTGGCGACCAACACCCGCGTGGCTTCACGCAACACCGGGCGGCTGACCGCATATTCTTCGCACAACAGCGCTTCGGCGGGCAGTTTGTCGTCCGGTTTGAAGCGTCCGGAAACGATCTGCATGCCCAGTTCCTGGACGATGCGCGAGTGCATGCTTTTGCGGTCGGAAGGTTTGCGGTAATCCATGGGAAGCGGCGCGATCCTGTGCGATGGAGGTGTGGCGCATGATAGCAGGCGTGGCACGGTCTTGAGGCGGGCCACGATTAAATGTGGGGGCGGGCTTGCTCGCGAATGCGGTGTGGCAGACAACGAATATGTTGAATGACACACCGCGTTCGCGAGCAAGCCCGCTCCCACAAAGGGTCGTGGTGGGTCAGTGAGAGTGACGCGGCACTTCTGACCCACGGCAGCCCACCAGGAAGTCAAAGTCACAGCCTTGATCCGCCTGCAACACATGGTCGATGTACAGCTGACGATAGCCGCCGACGATCAGGTTTTGCGGCGGTTGCAGGTCGGCCATGCGCGCGGCGAGTTCGGCGTCCGGGATGTCCAGATGCAAACGGCCGTTGGCGCAGTCCAGTTCGATCCAGTCGCCTTCCTTCACTGTCGCCAAAGGACCGCCGGCCGCCGCTTCCGGCGCCACATGCAACACCACCGTGCCGTACGCCGTGCCGCTCATACGAGCATCGGAAATGCGCACCATGTCGGTGACCCCTTGCGCCAGCAGTTTGGCCGGCAAGCCCATATTCCCCACTTCGGCCATGCCCGGATAACCCTTCGGCCCGCAGTTCTTCATCACCAGAATCGAGTTGGCATCCACGTCCAGTTCCGGATCGTTGATGCGCGCCTTGTACATGTCGAAATTCTCGAACACCACCGCACGGCCGCGATGCTGCATCAATTCGGCACTCGCGGCAGACGGTTTCAACACCGCGCCGAGTGGTGCAAGGTTGCCGCGCAGGACACAGATGCCGCCGTCGGCGCGGATCGGATTGTCGAGCGAGCGGATCACTTCGTCCTCGCCATAAATCGGCGCGTCCCTGGTGTTCTCGCCGATCGACTTGCCGTTGACGGTCAGAGCGTCCGGGTTCGGGATCAGGTTGGCTTCACCGAGACGGCGCAGTACCGCAGGCAGGCCGCCGGCGTAGTAGAACTCTTCCATCAGGAAGCGCCCGGACGGTTGCAGGTCAACGATGGTTGGCATGCCGCGACCGATGCGGGTCCAGTCATCAAGGTCCAGTTCCACGCCGATACGGCCAGCAATGGCTTTCAAATGGATAACTGCGTTGGTCGAACCACCGATGGCGGCGTTGACCCGAATGGCGTTTTCGAAGGCCTCCTTGGTGAGGATTTTCGACAGGCGCAAATCTTCGCGAACCATTTCCACGGCACGCATGCCGGACATGTGTGCCAACACGTAGCGGCGCGCATCCACTGCAGGAATGGCGGCGTTGTGGGGCAGGGACGTGCCCAGCGCTTCCGCCATGCAAGCCATCGTCGACGCGGTGCCCATGGTGTTACAGGTGCCAGCTGAGCGGGACATGCCGCCCTCGGCCGCAAGAAAATCGTCGATGGTGATGGTGCCGGCCTTCACTTGCTCGCTGAGCTGCCAGACCACGGTGCCCGAGCCAATGTCCTTGCCCTTGTGTTTGCCGTTAAGCATCGGCCCGCCGGTGACGACAATCGCGGGCACGTCGCAACTGGCCGCACCCATCAACAATGCCGGAGTGGTTTTATCGCAGCCGGTCAGCAGCACCACGCCATCGATCGGATTGCCGCGGATGGCTTCTTCGACGTCCATGCTCGCCAGGTTGCGGGTGAGCATGGCGGTCGGGCGCAGGTTCGATTCGCCGTTCGAGAACACCGGGAATTCCACCGGGAAGCCACCGGCTTCGATCACCCCGCGCTTGACGTGCTCCGCGATCTGGCGGAAATGCGCGTTGCACGGGGTCAGTTCCGACCAGGTGTTACAGATGCCGATGATCGGCTTGCCATGAAACTGGTGGTCGGCGATGCCCTGATTCTTCATCCAGCTGCGGTACATGAAGCCGTTCTTGTCGGCGGTGCCAAACCATTGGGCGGAGCGCAGGGTGGGTTTCTTATCAGACATGATCGATTCTCTTATTGTATGACTATATTGTGCGAGCTGATGCTTAACATAAGCGCAATCTCCTGCTATGGGAAGTGTTGTTGGATAAATAGTATTACTATATAGTCGCTTTCAACGGAGGGATGGGCCCTGGCGGTTTTCCGCGAGAGGCGTCCCCCGAGGTTCTATAACAACAACAATCGGAGACCGATCTCATGAGCCAGGAACTGCGGCTTATTCGTCGCATCACACTGAAACTGATTCCCTTCCTGATCCTGCTGTACCTGATCGCCTATGTGGATCGCTCCGCCGTAGGGTTCGCCAAGCTGCACATGGGTGCCGACATCGGTATCGGTGACGCCGCTTACGGGCTGGGCGCCGGACTGTTCTTCATTGGCTACTTCCTGTTCGAAATCCCCAGCAACCTGATGCTTGAACGCTTCGGGGCGCGACGCTGGTTTGCCCGGATCATGATCACTTGGGGCGCCATCACCATCGGCATGGCGTTTGTCCAGGGGCCGCATAGCTTTTACGTGATGCGCTTCCTGCTGGGTGCCGCCGAAGCCGGGTTCTTCCCGGGCGTTCTGTACTACATCACCCAGTGGTTCCCGGTGCGCCATCGCGGCAAGATCCTTGGCTTGTTCATCCTCTCGCAACCGATCGCCATGCTGATCACCGGCCCGGTGTCCGGCGGTTTGCTGGGCATGGACGGCATCCTCGGTCTGCACGGCTGGCAGTGGCTGTTCATCGTCATCGGCACCCCGGCCATCCTGTTGACCTGGCCGGTACTGCGCTGGCTCCCGGACGGTCCGCAGCAAGTGAAATGGATGGACCAGGCCGAGAAGGACTGGCTCAGCGGTGAGCTGAAAAAGGACCTGGAAGAGTACGGCCAGACCCGTCACGGCAACCCGCTGCACGCGTTGAAAGACAAGCGAGTGTTGCTGCTGGCGCTGTTTTACCTCCCGGTGACTCTGAGCATTTATGGCCTCGGGTTGTGGTTGCCGACCCTGATCAAGCAGTTCGGCGGCACTGACCTGGTGACTGGTTTTGTCTCTTCCGTGCCATACATTTTCGGGATCATCGGTTTGCTGATTATTCCGCGCAGCTCCGATCGTTTGAATGACCGCTACGGTCACCTCGCAGTGCTTTACGTGTTGGGTGCCGTCGGCCTGTTTTTCAGCGCATGGCTGACGGTGCCGGTATGGCAGCTCGCAGCTTTATGTCTAGTGGCATTTGCGCTGTTTTCCTGCACGGCGGTGTTCTGGACCTTGCCGGGCCGTTTCTTCGCCGGCGCCAGTGCCGCGGCCGGAATAGCGTTGATCAACTCGGTCGGTAACCTCGGCGGTTACATCGGCCCATTCGTGATCGGCGCGTTGAAGGAATACACCGGCAACCTGGCCTCGGGCCTGTACTTCCTCTCGGGCGTGATGGTGTTCGGTTTGATTTTGACGGGTGTGGTCTATCGGGTGCTGGAGCGCAAGCATGTATTGCCGGCGGATCAGTTCGCGGCGAGTGCACGCGGTGCAACGCGTACCTGAAAGGCCATGCAAATCCCCTGTGGGAGCGGGCTTGCTCCGGGCGGCGTTCCGACGAAAGGGATTGGAAATTCAACATCGGTGTCGACTGAAATATTGCCTTCGCGGGCAAGCCCGCTCCCACATTAGTCGGCGTCGCCTTCATGTTTTGCTCTAACAGGAGAAGTCTCATGCGTCTGGTTCAATTTGAATTGATTCACGGCGAGCGCCGGGTTGGCGTCGTAGAAGGCACTCTGGTTCGTGAAGTCCAGGGTGCGGGTACGGTGCGCGATCTTGCCCTCGCGGCCATCGAGGCCGGCGTGAATCTTGAACAACAGGTGAAAACCCTCGGGCTGGGCATCACCCACGATTACGCTGAATTGCTGGCAGAATTGCGCATCTTGCCGCCGCTGGACCACCCGGACCCAGCGCATATGCTGATCAGCGGCACCGGCCTGACCCACCTGGGCAGTGCCTCGGCGCGGGACAAAATGCACCAGCAGGCCGGCGACGAAACGGCGATGACCGACACCATGCGCATCTTCAAATGGGGCGTGGAGGGCGGCAAACCCGCAGCAGGGCAGGCCGGTGTACAACCGGAATGGTTCTACAAAGGCGACGGCAGCATCGTCGTGCGCCCCGGCCAACCGTTTCCACTGCCACCGTTTGCCGAGGATGCCGGCGAAGAGCCCGAACTCAGCGGTCTCTATGTCATCGGCCACGACGGCAAGCCGTATCGCCTCGGTTTTGCGGTGGGTAACGAATTTTCCGATCACATCATGGAACGCAAGAATTACCTGTACCTTGCACACTCGAAATTGCGCAGTTGCAGTTATGGTCCGGAACTTCGGGTCGGTGAATTGCCTCAACATCTGGCAGGCACCAGCCGCATCCTGCGTGACGGTGAAGTGTTGTGGCAGAACGAGTTTCTCAGTGGCGAAGCGAACATGTGCCACAGTCTCGAGAACCTCGAGTACCACCACTTCAAGTACAGTCAGTTCCTGCGACCGGGGGATGTGCACATCCATTTTTTCGGCACCGCGACGCTGTCGTTCGCCGACGGCATTCGCACGCAGCCGGGCGACGTGTTCGAGATCAGCCAGGCCGAATTCGGTGCGCCGTTGATCAATGGCATCATGCCTGTCGAAGCGTCATACGAACCCGGCACCATCGGTACTCTTTAAGGAGAACTTCATGACCAGCATTCTTGGCCACAATTACATCGGCGGCCAGCGCAGCGCCGCCGGCTCCCAGACTTTGCAAAGCGTCGACGCCACCACCGGCGAGCCGTTGCCACATGAGTTTTACCAGGCCACTCCGGAAGAAGTAGACGCCGCCGCCAAAGCCGCCGCTGCCGCGTACCCGGCTTATCGCAGTTTGAGCGCTGAGCGTCGTGCGGAATTTCTCGATGCGATCGCCGATGAGCTGGACGCCCTCGGCGACCACTTCGTTGCCGTGGTTTGCCGTGAAACCGCATTGCCGGCCGGACGCATTCAAGGCGAACGCGGGCGCACCAGTGGCCAGATGCGCCTGTTCGCTAAAGTGCTGCGTCGCGGCGATTTTTATGGCGCACGGATTGATCAGGCGTTGCCGGATCGCCAGCCGTTGCCGCGTCCGGACCTGCGCCAATACCGCATCGGCCTCGGCCCGGTTGCCGTGTTCGGTGCAAGCAACTTCCCGTTGGCATTTTCCACGGCAGGCGGCGACACCGCATCTGCGTTGGCCGCCGGTTGCCCGGTGGTGTTCAAGGCCCACAGTGGACACATGGCCACTGCCGAATTGGTCGCATGTGCGCTGACCCGCGCTGCGGAAAAAACCGGCATGCCGGCCGGTGTGTTCAACATGATTTATGGCGCCGGCGTCGGCGAAGCGCTGGTCAAGCACCCGGCGATTCAGGCAGTAGGTTTTACCGGCTCGCTCAAGGGCGGCCGGGCGCTGTGCGACATGGCGGCGGCGCGTCCGCAGCCGATTCCAGTGTTTGCCGAGATGTCGAGCATCAACCCGGTGATCGTCTTGCCTCAGGCGCTGAAAGCCCGTGCAGAAACGGTGGCGCGTGACCTGACCGCTTCGGTGGTTCAGGGCTGCGGGCAGTTCTGCACCAACCCTGGCCTGGTGATCGGTATTCGCTCGCCCGAGTTCAGCGCATTCGCGCAGCAAGTGGCGCAGATGATCGGCGATCAGCCGGCGCAAACCATGCTCAACGCCGGCACGTTGGGCAGCTATGGCAAAGGCCTGCAAAAACTCCTCGCGCATCCCGGCATCGAACATCTGGCTGGTCGTGCGCAGGAAGGTAATCAGGCGCAGCCGCAACTGTTCAAGGCCGACGTCAGCCTGCTGATTGACGGCGATGAAGTGCTGCAGGAGGAGGTATTCGGTCCAACTACCGTGTTCGTCGAAGTGGCGGATCAGGCGCAATTAAGTGCGGCCTTGAACGGTTTGCACGGCCAGTTGACCGCTACGATCATCGGTGAGCCGGCAGACTTTGAGCAGTTCGGCGAATTGACCGCGTTGCTGGAACAGAAGGTCGGCCGGATCCTGCTGAACGGCTACCCAACCGGCGTGGAAGTCTGCGATTCAATGGTCCACGGCGGACCGTACCCGGCCACTTCCGATGCGCGCGGCACGTCGGTTGGCACTCTGGCCATCGACCGTTTCCTGCGGCCGGTGTGTTTCCAGAACTACCCCGACAGTTTGCTGCCGGACGCGTTGAAAAACGCTAACCCGCTGCGCATCCAGCGCCTGGTGGATGGCCAGCCGTCGCGCGACGCGATCTAGTCTGGTCGCTGATGTTTGATCGTTCCCACGCTCCGGCTGGGAACGCGAAACCTTTGTAAGAGCGGGCTTGCTCGCGAAGGCGGTTTTTCATTCGACACCTCTGTCGGCTGACTCTCCGCTTTCGCGAGCAAGCCCGCTCCCACATCTCGATCTGTGTTGCTCGCGAGCTTCGCTGCAGGCATGCGCTATTATTGCGTCTTTCCTCTCCAAAGATTGACTGCCATGACTGCCAACACCGATACCTTGCTCCAATCCCTCGAACACGCAGACATGCTCGAAATCGACGGGCTGCACGCGTTCGATTTCTCCCTCGATGAAGACGACAACCTGCACATCGAATGCATGGACGGTCGCGCACTGAAACGCTGGGCGTTCAGCATGGCGCAGATTCAGGCCGCAACCTTTGATGCAACGTTGCAGAGCTGGCTGATTACCGGCGATTCGGGCGAACACCGACTGGTGCCTTTGGACGCCATTGGCGGTGATAACGACGAGGACGAGACGAATGAGGATGCGTAACTTCTGGCCACTGTTGATCGCCGGCAGCGTCGGCGCGATGGGCCTTCAGGCTGTGGCTGACGAGCGCTACGACCTGCTGGTCGGCTCCTACACAGCGGGCCAGAGCGAGGGCATTTATCGCCTGAGTTTCGATGCCGCCACCGGCCACATCGACGCCAAACCGCTGCAAGTGATCAAAAGCGAAAACCCATCCTGGTTGACGATCTCGAGGGATCAACGCTACCTGTTCGCGGTCAACGAAAACGGCCCGGGGCAGGCCGATCCGGTAGGGCGCGTCAGCAGTTTTGCGATCGACCCCAAGACCCATGCATTGAGCTTGATCAATCAGGTGCAGAGTCTGGGCAATGAGCCGACCCATTCGAGCCTCAGCGCGGATGCCGACCATTTGTTCGTCAGCAATTACTCCGTGGTCGAAGATCCGGGTGGCACCCTGGCGGTAGTACCGGTGGGCGCAGACGGCCAGCTCAAACCCGTGGTGCAGATGAGCAGCCATGCATCGAGCAGGGTCAACCCCGAGCGGCAGATGTCGGCGCACGTGCATTCGACGGTCTCATCGCCAGACGGCAAATTTGTTTTCTCCAATGACTTGGGCGCGGACAAGGTGTTCGTCTACCGCTTCGATCCGAAAGCCAACCCCGAACTGCCATTGACCGCCGCCACGCCGCCATTCGTGCAACTGCCGCCGGGCAGCGGGCCGCGTCATCTGTTGTTCAGTGCCGATGGCAAACACGCGTGGCTGACCATGGAAATGAGCGCGCAGATTGCCGTGTTCGATTATCACGATGGCAAGCTTGAGCAAACGCAGATGGTCGATCTGGCGGCCGGGCAGCCTGCGTCGGACAAGGCAGCCGCGGCGCTGCATGCTTCCGCCGATGGCAAGTTCCTTTACATCAGCAACCGTGGCACCGCCAATCAGTTGCTGGTGTTCGCCATCGCCGCTGCGAGCGGCCAGCTCAAGGAGCTGCAGCGTCGCTCCGTAGAGGGCGATCACCCGCGAGAATTCAGCCTCGATCCCAGCGGCAAATTCCTGCTGATCGCCAATCAGAAAAGTAACCAGATCGTTGTGGTCGAACGCGATGCGCAAAGCGGTCTGCTGGGTAAAACCGTGCAAAAGTTGCCGATCGATGCACCGAGCGACCTCAAGTTCCTGGTGCGTCAATAGGCCGCAGGCCCCGCTGGATAGGGCCTGCACGCTTGTATCAATGCGGCTGATATGCAGAAGTGCTACAAAGCATTTCAAGGGTGAAACCCTCGAAGGTTAAGTTTGCTTCACGGCCCCACCGGGCAAACAAGCCAACTGACTTCGAGGACTACCACCATGAACTTCAATCTCTTCTCTGTAATCGCTGCTTCCGCCATCTCCGCAACCGTCGCGTTGCCGGCCAGTGCCAATGTTGAACTCAGCGACAAAAAATCCCACGCCCAGAGCTACACCCAAAAATACCTGCAACAAAGCGCCAACTTCTACGCCGCACTGGATCATAAAACCCAAGCCTGAAATGTAAATCCTGCACCCTTTATGCAGGAGCGAAGTCACTTGCGCGGCTCGAAGTAAATTCGGGAAACGTTGAGTGAGGTCGCTCCTGCATAACGCGTTTGCGTCTGAACCCCACCTGCTATTCAGCCGCTCCTGCTATAGCGCGCGGGCCTGATCAATTCTCTCAAAGGCTCGGATAGAGTGGCTCAATAATCAACGAAGCTGATGGTTACTATGGATAACCCTGAGTGGTTACCACGGCTTTTTTGATCAATTCTGTGGACATCAAAAAACATGTCCACGGGAGAACACCATGGCCAGCGCAATCCTCTCTTCTGCCAAACGCGGCGCTTACCTGGCTATCGGTCTGTACCTGGTCATGGTCTTGGGTGTCAGCATTTCGGCGCAGACCGAACACGAATTCGAGGCACCGATCCAGGTGGCTCATCCCGGTATCCAGTTTGATCATCGTACGCAAAGCGTGCTGGTAGATCGGGCTGAACTCGCGGGAGTTGCAGGATCATGAAAGGAGGGAAACTCTGGGTCATTGCCTTCCTGGCGTTCATGACCAATGGCTCTTCACTATTGGGTATCGGCCACAGTTCGGCAGGCTCGGTCGCCCGCGCGATTGAAGCCAACCACAATCTGGCCCGCGCGATTGATACCGCCAAGGCCATGGGATTACTGGCGGGCAATCCACCGATCAAACGCGAAGTAGATTTCTTTGGCCCGTTCCAGGTGGATTGCTCGGTGTTGAAGATGTGTGAAGTGTTTGCCTGAACTGATGCCGCTTACTCCCTGGGAGCTGGCTGTAGACACTTGTGGCGAGGGGGCTTGCCCCCGCTGGCGGCGAAGCCGCCCAGAGATCCGTCTTTAGTCGAAGGAATAACAGGGGTCGCTGCGCAACCCAACGGGGGCAAGCCCCCTCGCCACAGATGATTGTGTTAGCTGCTGCACAGGTGAGCGATGGCGGTTATTTCTGCATCACACCGGTAAAGAAATCCGACACTAGAAACTGCTGCAACCACGCCTGCAACCGAACGTAGGGCGTCTGCGCAAACCACTCGCGGTCAACATGCGCGAATTGCCGCACGAACGGCATCACGGCCACGTCGGCCAGACTTGGATGTTCGGCCAATAGATAATCGCGACCCTCCAGCAAGGCCTCCAGCCTGCGCAAAAACACCTCGCCTTCGCGCCGATAAACTTTCATCGGTTGCTCCGGATAGCGCTCGGCATATTTGTAGCAATTGAGGTGCACTTTGAACACCTGATCATTTTGTTCGATCAACTCGGCGATATGTGCCTGGCCGTCAGGGTCCGCCTTGAGCAACCAGTCCTGCGGATCGTTCTGCGCCAGCGCCCAGCGCATGATCGCCAGGCTTTCATCGATCACTTCGCCGTCAACACTCAACACCGGCACCGTGCCTTTGCTCGACAGTGCGAGCATGTCGGCAGGTTTGGCTTTCAGGCTGACCTCGACGATGTCCACCGCGACCCCGCAGTAACGCAGGGCCATCCTGGCGCGCATCGCGTACGGGCAGCGGCGGAAGGAATACAGCGTATTCATTTCACCTCCAGCGTACTCAGGCCATTGCCTTGGCGATGGACCTGGATCTGTACCGGAATCCGCTCATGCATTTCCTGCACGTGGGAGATCACCGCAACCTTGCGACCCTGTGCCTGCAAGCCGTCGAGGGCGTCCATGGCCAGTTGCAGGGATTCCGGGTCGAGGCTGCCGAAGCCTTCGTCGATAAACAGCGATTCAATCTTCAGCGTACTTGAAGCCATCGACGCCAGACCCAACGCCAGCGCCAGCGACACCAGGAATGTTTCACCGCCGGACAGCGAATGCACCGAACGCAGTTCATCGCCCATCTCGGTGTCCATCACCAGCAACCCCAACATGCTGCCGCCGCGTTTCAAACGATAGCGCCGCACCAGTTGCCGCAGCTGCACGTTGGCGTGATGCACCAGCAAGTCGAGGTTATAAGCCTGGGCGATCTTGCGGAAGGTGTCGCCGGTGGCGGAACCAATCAACGCATTCAGGCGGGCCCAGCGCTGATACTCGGCGTTAGCCTCGGCGATTTGCTGGGCCAGCGCCTGATTGGCATTCTGCCGACGTTGATCTTCGGCCTGTTCGGCACGCAATTCGGCGCAACGCTGTTCGCTGCCGGTGAACAGATTTTGCAGTTCGGCCAAGGCACTGGCCAGTTGTGCGGCATCGAGATTGCCATTGTGCTGTGCCTGATGATTGAGTAGTCGTTGATCGCGCTCCTGCAGTCTGACCTTGGCCTGTTCGATGGCTTTTTCGCTTTGCTGCAGACGTTGGCGCAGGTCACTGACTTGTTGATCGTCCACACTTAGCAGGAACTCCAGGCCGCCATCATCCAGTTCGGGATGCAGCGCCCGCCAACCAGCGATCTTGCCGCTTAGCTCGCGGTCTTCGCTGGCCAGGGCCTCACTGCGATCCTCCTGCGCCTTGAGTTCAGCGGCCAGTTGCACCAACCGCGTGCGTACGCTTTGCAATTCCTGGCCGGCGCTCGCTTCAGCACTGCGGGCTTGCTCGACGGCCTGATCCAGTTGCAGTTGCCAGTCCTCTGCGCTGCCGTGTTCGCCCAATAACTGCGCGAGGGTTTGCTGACAGGCCTGCTGCTGTTCGGTCAGCGCGGCGAATTGTTGCTGCGCGTCTTCGAGCTGCTGCGCTCGGGTCAGCTGGCGATCCTGTTCTTTTTCCAGCGTCTGCTGGCGCTGCTGTTGCTCGCTTTGTTCGTCGCGTTGTTGATCGAGTTGTTGCACGCGCTGGGCGATTTGCTGATCGAGCTGCAGGAACGTTGCCGCCGGTTCGCTGCGCAATGCTTCAAGGGTATCGGCAGGTAGCAGCGTGCTGAAGGCATTCAGTTCCTCATCCAGACGCTGGCGATCACTGCTCAGCTCGCGCTGTTGGTTGGCCAGGTGCTGGCTGGCTTGCTGACTGGCGGTTTCGGCATTGCGCAATTGCTGTTGAAGGCGCGCCGCATCCTGTTGCAGGGAGAGCAGGGCGGTTTGCCGCTGTTCGTCCTGAGTGATGCTCTGGTTCAACTGGCTGGTTTGCTGGGTTAGCCAGGCACCGCGTTTAACGTCATCCTGAGCCAGCAACTGAGTCGACAGCGGGTGCGCTTCAAGGCTCGGCGAAAGGCCCTGCTGCTGAGTGGCGAGCTGTTCCTGCTGTTGCAACAACTCTTTCTGTTGAGCAATCACGCCGCCGACTTCGGCGCGCAAGTCGGTCAACTGTTCCTTGAGCGTATCCACCGCTTTGTGCGCATTGGCCTGTTCGCTTTCATCATGCCGACCAAGACTTTGCAGCAGGGCTTCAGGCTGGTGATATGGATGGTCGGAGCTGCCACACACCGGGCACGGCTGATCGTCCTGCAACTGTGCGCGCAATTCTTCGACACTGGCGCTGCGGGCCAGACGCTGGCGTTCGAGCAATTCTCGGGTGACGTTCAAGGTCTGTTCGGCAACGGACAACGCGGCTTTGGTCTTGACCCCGTCCTGAGTCAGGCGCTCGCGTTCCTGCTGGGCGGTGAGCTGGCGCTGTTGCAGTTCGGCGCCACGCTTGTCGAGTTCTTGCTGGCTGGCCCACAGGCGGCTCAGTTCTTCGAACGCGCGTAATTGCTTGCGGTTGTCCTGCAGCAAATTACCCAGCAACTGAATCTGCTCGGCTACGGCTTCCGGTTCGGCGCCAGCCTCTTTATAGAGGACTTCCAATTGCTGCTTCTGCGCTGCCAGCTGTTCGGCGCAGCGGGCGGCATTCTGTTCCAGCGAAGCCAGTTCCGCCTGGCCTTTGTTGAGGCGATTGCCGATCAACATCAGTTGCTGCAGCCGATCGCGATAAGCGTTCCAGGCGTCACTGAGCGGCGCAAGGTGCGCACTGTGCGCGAGCTCTGCGGCGATCTGTTGCAAACGCTCGGCTACGCGCTGCTGCTGGTCGAGCAAGGCCTGAATCGCGCTTTGGCCTTCGGTGCAGGCGAGTTGTGCCTGCTGCTTGCGCTCGGCACTCTGGCTCGCGTCTTTGGCCAGGCGGGCAAGGGTGCTCTGTGCCTCGAATGCCTGGCGCAACGGCGCAGCGCTGGCCGTGTGACGTGCCTGCGCTTCGGCCAGCGCGGTTTGTGCGGCGCACAGGCTTTGCTCAAGCTGCGCACGGCGTTGGTTCAGCTCGGTTTGCTGGCGGCTGTGCTCTTGCATTTGCGCGGCCAGCGGGGTGAGCTGGGCGCTGAGTTCGCTCTGGCGGGCAAACTGGTGACGTTGCGGCGCGAGTTGCTCCAGGCGCGTCAACTTCAGGCGTTCAGCGGCCAGGCTCTCCCAGTGCTGTTGAGCGCTGGTCAGTTGTTCAGCAGCACTCTGTTGTTCCTCCTGCAACTGGCGCAGCTCTTTGAGCCAGGTGTGTTGCAGCTCAAGCTGCTTGAGTTGCGCCTGTTGCGTCCTGAGCTGCTGCTGCGCCTCATTGAAGCGCTCATCCAGTTCAGCGCGGGCTTCGGGGGACAACGGCGTAACCCCCGTGGCCTGGTCCTGCAAAAGCTTATGGTTTTCGCGAGCGTCTTTGGCCTTGTCGAAAGCACGCCGACCCAGGCGCGTGTACAGCGCGGTGTCGGTGAGCTTTTCCAGCAGTTCGCTGCGTTCGTTATCGTTGGCCTTAAGGAACGCGCTGAATTCACTCTGGGCCAGCAGCACGGCACGGGTGAACTGCTCGAAATTAAGGCCCAGCACGGCTTCGAGTTGGGTCTTGAAGTCGGCTTTCTGGCTGGCGAGCAATTGGTCCTGATCGATGTCACGCAAACTCTGGCGACTGGCCTGCAGCTTGCCGCCGGCCTTCTCGCGGGCGCGATTGGCTTCCCAGCGCGCACGATAACGGCGGCCGTCAATGCCGACAAAATCCACCTCGGCATACCCTTCGCCGGTGCCGCGGCGCAACAGCGTGCGCGGGTCGCCAGTGCTGATTTCGCCATCAGCGTCCGGCGCCTTGGCCGAGACCTGCGCGTTGCTCAGCCTTGGCACGGCGCCGAACAGCGCCAGGCACAAGGCGTCGAGCAGGGTGCTTTTGCCGGCGCCGGTCGGTCCGGTGATCGCGAACAAACCGGCACTCGCCAGCGGTTCAGCCGTGAAGTCGATTTCAAAAGGCCCGGCCAGCGAGGCGAGGTTCTTCAAACGGATCGCGAGGATTTTCATGGCTGTTCGCTCTCCATCTGCACGTCCTGCAACAGTTCGGCAAAGTCCTTCAGCGTTTGCTCGTCGACCTCGCTGCCATAGTTGTCCAGCCAGGCGCGACTGAACAATTCCTGCGGTGTCAACTGATCCAGTTCGATCAGCTTGGCGCCATCATCGCTACCGTCGGGAGCGCCACTGCCGGCATATTCGGCGGCGATTCTCACCAGCCGGACCGCTTTGCCTTGCAGCGCGGTTTCGAGCTGATGGCGCAGATCCGGTTGCGGTTCGTCGAGACGAACGCGCACTTCCAGCCACGGTTGACGCTGAATGTCGGCCAGCAGATCAATGTTCGGCAAGTCGGTCAGCTGCAAGAGAATGTCCGCCAACGGCGCTGGGCCAATGCGTTGCAGGTTGACCGCGCGGGGGATGAGCTTGGGTACGACACTGAGCAGGGTCTCGCCGTCGAGCTCAATATCCAGAATCTGGTGCTGATAACCGATCTCGGAAAACGACAGTGGAATCGGCGAGCCGCTGTAGCGAATGCGCTCTTCACCGTTGACCTTTTGTGGCTTGTGCAGGTGCCCAAGTGCGACATAGCTGATGGTCGGGCCGAACAGGCTGGCCGGCAGCGCTTCGGCATTGCCGATGATCAGGCTGCGCTCGGAATCTTCCGACACCGAGCCGCCGGCCATGTGCGCATGGCTGATGGCGATCAACGCCTGGCCCTTCTTGCGCTTGGCATTCGCCGCAGCGATCAGCCATTCGTGAACCTGACCAATACCGCGCAAATAGTTGTCGCCCAGATGCGCGCCGGTCACCTCGGCCGGGCGCAGGAACGGCAGCGCCAGGCACCAGGCGACCGTTTTGCCCTTGGCGTCCGGCAGGGGCAGCAGCAGACGCTCGGCATCCAGCTGCCCGTCGTCCAGCCACAACACGCGACCGAGCGCATGGGTACGCAAACGGCGCATCAGCGGCGCCGGCAATTCGATGCGCGAACCGGAATCGTGGTTGCCGGCGATCATCACGATGGTCAGCTTGGGCTGTTGTTCATGGGCACTGACGATGAAATCGTAAAGGCGTTCCTGGGCTTTGACCGGCGGGTTGACCGTGTCGAAGATATCGCCGGCGATCAGCAATGCATCGGGCTGGTCAAGCTTCAACTGACGCAGCAGCCAGTCGAGAAAACAACCGTGCTCGAAATCACGTTCCTGGCCGTGCAGGTTCTGCCCAAGATGCCAGTCGGAGGTGTGAAACAGACGCAAGGCGAACTCCGTGGGAAATAAGGTAATGGCCGCGTGGAAATTGGAGGCGGCGAAAGGGGAGAGAGTTTACTGGTAAAAGGGGGCGAGTGCAGAAGGGCGAATAGATCGCAGCTTTCGACAGGTACTCAGGGATGCGTGTCTCTGTAGGAGTGAGCCCGCTCGCGAAAGCTGTCTGTCAGATAGATCAATGTTGAATGTGCAGCCCCAATCGCGAGCAGGCTCACTCCCACATGGATCTGCGCAACAACACAGATTTCGAACCCTACATAAAACCTGTGGGAGCGGGCTTGCTCGCGAGAGCTGTCTGTCAGATAAATCAATGTTCAATGTGCAGACCCAATCGCGAGCAGGCTCACTCCCACATGGATCTGCGCAACAACACAGATTTCGAACCCTACATAAAACCTGTGGGAGCGGGCTTGCTCGCGAAGGCTATCTGTCAGATAAATCAATGTTCAATGTGCAGACCCAATCGCGAGCAGGTTCATTCCCACATGGATCTGCGCAACAACACAAATTTTGAGCCATACACAAACCCAAGGAGCCGCCAAACGCTGCTATTTTTGTGCCCTATTTCGGATACAGCGGCGGTAGCCCGCTGTCAGCCACCGGGTCCTGGATGCCTTCCGCCGTGGGTATCGCGCGGATTGCCCGCCACAGGTCTTCACCTTGCCACTGCTGCCCGGTCTCGCTGTACAGCGCGCCGTTCAAACCATCCAGGGCGTCGGACAGCGGTACAAAACGCGCGGCCATGTCGGCGAGGGTTTCCGGTTGTTGCCGGGCCCAGGCGTCGAGGGCCTGGCGGGTGGCGTGGGAGTCGTTGGCCAGGCAGGCGCGTTTGAGTTCGTCGAGCACGGTGCGTGTGCTCGGGCCCGCATGCGCGGCGCGCAGGATCGCGGGTTGCCAGCGTGCACGCCACCAGAGGCCGAAACCCAACAGCGTGGTGCAGAGCAGAATCAGGCTGGTCAGCTGCCAGCGCCACACGGTATCGGGGTCAGCCGCTGGGGTGATAGCCACGGTGCTGGCCGGCGTGTCGACCGTCAGGCTCGGATTGTTCGCCACTTGCAAGGTGCGCGCGGGCAGACTGGTGTGTTCCAGGTGATCTTCAAAGGTGTTCCACCAGACCACGTCCACGGCGGGCAACTCAAGCTCGCCGCTGCGGACCGGGACCAGCGCTTCGCGGTCTTCGCGACTGCCGATCAACCCGCGCTCGCTGTTTTGATTAACCAGCAGCGGCTGATCCGGATACCGCCGCAGGCCGTTGATGTCGGTGGCTGGCAGCGGTGGCAATTGTGCGCTGGAGAGGCCTTCAGCCTTAAGCGTCAGGCTGCGGGTGAGCGACTCGCCAGCCTGCGCCTGTTCCGGCTCCGGGTTCCAGCTTTCGCTCAGGCTAACGCTGCGAGCCGGCAGCCAGGGTGCGTCGACCGGATAACTGACGGGCTTGGCTTTGACAGTAAGCACCATTGCGCTGGAGCTGACGCGCAGCATTTTCCCCGATTTTGGCGATTCGGTATCCTGGGCCGGGTGTGTTTCGACCAGTGTGGCGCTGAATGCCTGCGCCGGAATGCTCAGTGGCCCGCTATGTTGCGGGTAGATCGCGTAGCGCATCTCGATCACGCCGTGACGCACGCCCTTGATGTCTTTTTCATAGGTTCGCGAGGCTCCGAGCTGCTCGATGCGCGCGTCAGGAACCTGCAGCGGGGTCAGGCTGCTGTCGTCGTACAGCGACACCGAATGGTAGATACGCAGGGTCAGGATGGCCTGGGCCTGCACATAAACGCTGTTCTGATCGAGACTGGCCTCGATGAACACCGGGGCCAGTCTGCCCGTGTTGTCCTGATTGTCGCTTGCAACCACCTGGAGAGTGAGCGGCTCGCTCTGCACGTCGCCCAACTGCAACGATGGGATCACCACAGTGCCATTCTGGCGCGGCAGCAGGGTGATGATCCAGCGCGTGGTCGCGCCGGAATCGCCATTGATGGTTGTCAACTGGTTGACCTGACGCGTGCCACGAACGTCGAACTGCGGCTCGAGCGCAGCCAGATCGGGTTTGCCGAACTGCGTCACATCGGTGGATTCCAGGGTCAGCTCTACTGTCTCGCCCGAATTCAAGCGACTGCGGTCGACACTGGCAACCAGTCCCACAGCCTGTACTTCAGTGGTGCACAGCAGCAGCGCCAGCATGGAAATCGTGAAGCGGGTCATCGGGTTTTTTCCTGATCCTGATGTTGTTGCTGTTCGTACCAGAATTTGCGTCTGAGCAATTCACCCGGATCGTCCGGTATCTGGCGCAGCCATTGCTCCAGCGCCTGCTGTTGTTCGCCATCGATGCTGTCGGTGGCCGGACGCAGCGGCGGGCGGGTGTGCTGTTCGTCGCCGAGTTCGCTGCCCGGGACTTCACTGGCGCCCGATTTAGTCGGCGCGGTCGCCGGTTGCTCGGTGTCGGGGGGCGGCTTACCGGCCTCAACTGCCGTTTCGCCGTTGCTCGACGGCTGCGTCGCCGCGCCCGGCGATGGTTCCTGCTCCAGCGGTTGTTCATCGGCAGGCGGCTCGTCCGGCTCAACCGGCGGCGGGGTGTTTTTCTGCTTCAACAGGTTTTCCACCAGCGCCTTGTTAGTCAGGGCCGGGCGCAAATCCGGTTGGCGTTCCAGGGCCTGCTCATAGGCATCAAGCGCGGCTTCCAGTTCACCGCTTTTGGCCAGGGCGTTGCCACGATTGTAGTGGGCGTAAGCATCCTTGCCTTCGGCGAAGCGCTGGGCGGCGCCACTGTAATCGCCAGCCTCATACAGCGCCACGCCTTGCCATTGCGCATCTTCGAAGTGCTGCGCAGCTGCGGCCGGTTGTTTCTGTCTGAGCAACTGCAGCCCGCGCTGATCGGGGCGCAACCACAAGTCTTCGAAGTCGAAGGCGTAACTCGGTTGCGGTACCAGAAATAGCAGGGGCAAACAGAACAGCCAGCCACGACGACCGGCACAGGCGGCAAGCAGTAACAGCGGCAATAACAACCAGTGACCTTGATCGGCCCAGGTATCAAGACGCACGGTCTGGCCGTCATTGCGCAAGTGGCGAGGGCCATCGAACAGACCCAGCGCACGTAGGTCGGCGTCTTCCAGGCGGGCGTGACGATAACGCCCATCGACGCTCTCGACGAATGTTTTCAAGCCGGGTTCATCCAGGCGCGACACGAGGATGGCGCCCAGTTCATCCTTGAGAAAACTGCCGTCTTCCTGGGTGATCGGTGAGCCTTCGCGCGTGCCAACGCCCAGCATCAGCAATTGGGTGGATTTACCTTTGAGCGCTAGATCAATCCCTTCGCGCTCGAGTTCGTTCAGCGACGAACCGATCAGCAGAATACGACCATCGCCGAGTGCAGCCTGGTTCAGCAGCGCGAGGGCTTTGCGCACGGCGAGATCGGCGCGATGGCCGGCTGCCGGCATCAGCGAGGGTTTGAGCGCGTCGAGCAGGTTGCGACTGGTGGAAAAATCGTCCGAAAGCGGCACCAGCGTGTGCGCGCTGCCGGAATAGACAATGATGGCTGTCTGCGCGTCGCTGCGCCTTTGAAGCAAATCGAAGACTTTGCGTCGGGCTTGTTCCAGGCGATTGGGTGTCACGTCGGTGGCGAGCATTTCCGGGGTCAGCTCCAGGATCACCACCAGAGGGTCGGCCGGTTTCTGGCTGGTTTGCTCGACCCGGTCCCAGCTCGGGCCCAGCAACGCCAGCACCGTCAGTACCCACGCGACACCGAGCGACACCCATGGCACTTTGCTTTCGCGGCCATTGCCACCACTGAGCAACGCCGCATGAAAAGCGGGCGGCAGGATCATCTGCCAGCGCCCGGCGCGCTTTTGCCGATGCCAGAGTTGCCAGAGCAACCAGCCAAGCACCGGCAACAGCAGCAGCCACCACGGGCGGAACCAATATGGCCAGAGCACGCTCACTTGCGCCTCCGCAGACGCAAGCGGTTGAGCCGCTGGCGCCAGTCAGGCAATTGCGCCTGCAAAAACAAGTCTTTGGTAAACAGGCGCTGTATCGGGTTATGCGGCCAGCGTTCGCGCACCACCAGCAATATGCTGAGCAACAACGCAAGCGCCAGGGGCCAGTGATACAACGCCTGGGCAGGGCGTGCCTGAGTCGGTTGTTGGGTCACCGGTTCCAGTTGATCGAGGGTTGCCTTGATCGCTTGCAGTTCCTCACCATCGCGGGCCCGGAAGTACTGGCCGCCGGTAATCTGGGCGATTGCCTTCAAGGAGGGCTCATCGAGGTCCAGACTCGGATTGATGCCGAGCAAGCCCGCCGTGCCGCTTTGCTCGGGATCACCACCGATGCCGATCGGATAAATTTTCACGCCTTCGCGGGCCGCGAGCCGCGCCGCCGTCACCGGGTCGATTTCGCCGCCGTTGTTGGCGCCATCCGTCACCAGAATCAAAACCCGGCTCTGCGCCGGACGCAGGCGCAAGCGCTTGAGTGCCAGGCCAATGGCATCGCCGATCGCGGTGTTTTTCCCGGCAATGCCGATCCGGGCTTCGTCCAGCCAGATGCGCACGGTACGCCGATCGAAAGTCAGCGGTGATTGCAGGTATGCCTTGCTGCCGAACAGGATCAGGCCGACGCGATCGCCTTCACGACTTTCGAGGAAGTCCCCGAGCAAGTGCTGCACCAGCGCGAGGCGACTGACTTCATCGTCCTGCCACTGCATGTCGGGAAAATCCATCGAGCCGGAGACATCCACCGCCACCAGCAAATCGCGACCACTGGCCGCGATGGGCAGCGGCTCTCCCAGCCATTGCGGGCGTGCCGCCGAGATCAGCAGCAACAACCACAGCAGCAGGAATGGCGCCTGTTGCCGCCAGGCCGGCAGATTGGCCCGGGCGCGGCGGCGTGCGAGACCCTCGAGATCGCCGAGGAAGCTGACTTTCAGTGCCGGTTCACCGCTGTCGGCCGCCGGCAACACGCTGCGCAACAGCCAGGGCAGCGGCAGCAGGACGAAGATCCAGGGCCAGGCGAACTCAAACATGTTTGCGGATCCACGTATCGACAGCCTGGGTGAGGCCGGCGATGGCTTTGTCGTCGAGTTTGCATTCGGGTTTATAGGCGCCTTCGACCAGAATCATCCAGCGCGTCAGGCCGGCGGCGGGGCAGCGATTGTCGAGAAATGCCAGCCATTTGCGCCCATTCAGCGTGTGGCTTTGACTGTAGGGATAATGGTTGCGGCACAGGCGCTTGAGTAAACCGTTGAGTTGCTGCAGCCACGCCCCGGCGGGCGCGCCATCGTAAGGTTTGGGCATCAGCGCCAGTTCGGCCAGGGCTGCGACGCGCACGGGATCGAGCGGTTGCTCGGCGGGTGCAGCGACACGTTCAGACGGCAGAAAGCGGCGCAGTTGCCACAGGCCGAAACCCAGCAGCGGGAACAACAGAATCAACAACCACCAGCCAGGCGCCGGAGGCCAAAAACCAATGGGCGGCGGCGAAATCAGCGGTTGCAGTTGATCGAGGCTGCTCATCGGCCTTTCCCTGGGCGCTCGGGATTGAGGTACTCGCGCAACTGTTCGACCATCTCGCTCTGGGTGCTCAACGGCATCAGCAGCACGCGCAGTTTTTGCGCCAGCAATTCCCAGCGGGCGATACGCGCTTCGGCTTGTGCGCGATAGGTTTGGCGCAGATCATAATTTAGAGTGTCGAGTTCCAGTTGCGCGCCACGTTCGGTGAAGCGCAGAAGCCCGGCGGCCGGCAAGGCATGGTCGAGCGGGTCGGATACCGGCAGCAGCAACAGGTCGCAATGCCGCGACAACAGACTCAGTTGTTGCTCGGAACCTTCAGTCAGTGCGCGTTCGTCGCAGATCACGATTACCAGACTGCCAGGGCGCAATACCTCGCGGGCGCGGCGCAGCGCCATGTTCAACGAGTCGCGATTCTGCTCGCTTTCGGTGTGCAGCGACTGATTGACCCGCACCAGCCGGTTGAGCAGTTGCAGCAGACTTTGTTTGCTGCGCCGCGGTTTGATCTCGTAATGCTCGTTGTCGCCGAACACCAGCCCGCCGACGCGATCGTTGTGACCGAGCGCAGCCCAGCCGATCAGGCTTGCGGCCTGCGCGGCCAGCACCGATTTGAACATCAGCCCGGAACCGAAAAACAGTCGGCGACTTTGCTCGACCATGATGAAAATCGGCCGCTCACGTTCTTCGTGGAAAAGTTTGGTGTGGGGTTCCTGAGTGCGTGCGGTAACTCGCCAGTCGATGGTGCGCACGTCATCGCCCGCCTGATAAACCCGCACCTGATCGAAATCGACGCCACGCCCGCGTAGCTTGGAGTGGTGCAGGCCAATCAGCGGGCTGCGCTGGCTTGGCGTGGAAAACAGCTGCACTTCGCGAACACGATGGCGCATCTCGATCAGTTCGCTAAGGCTGATGCGGATGCCCGTTTCGGGCGGCAGGCTGGCGTTCATCGGGGTCAAGCGACGGCTACGACGTCGAGAATCCGCTGGACCACCCGGTCCTGATCGATGCCCGCAGCTTCGGCTTCAAAGGACAGAATGATGCGGTGACGCAACACGTCGAACAGTACCGCTTGAATATCTTCAGGGCTGACGAAGTCTCGGCCGGCCAGCCATGCGTGAGCGCGGGCGCAGCGGTCCAGGGCGATCGAACCCCGCGGGCTGGCGCCGTAGGCGATCCACTCGGCCATCTCCGGATCGAACTTGGCCGGCGTGCGCGTGGCCATGACCAGTTGTACCAGGTATTCCTCAACTGCGTCGGCCATGTACAAACCGAGGATTTCCTTGCGTGCGGCGAAAATTGCCTGCTGGCTGACGCGGCGCTCCGGTTTGGTTTCGCCGTTAAGCGCTTCGCCACGGGCCTGCTGCAGGATGCGGCGCTCGACCGCGGCGTCCGGGAAACCGATTTTGACGTGCATCAGGAAGCGGTCGAGTTGCGCTTCGGGCAATGGATAGGTGCCTTCCTGCTCGATCGGGTTCTGTGTGGCCATCACCAGAAACAGTGGCGACAGTTCGTAAGTGCTGCGTCCGACACTGACCTGACGTTCGGCCATCGCCTCCAGCAGGGCTGACTGCACCTTGGCTGGCGCCCGGTTGATTTCGTCCGCCAGCACCAGATTGTGGAAGATCGGCCCTTGCTGGAAGACGAAACTGCCGGTTTCAGGGCGATAGATTTCTGTGCCAGTGATGTCGGCGGGCAGCAGGTCCGGGGTGAACTGGATTCGATGGAACTGGGCTTCGATGCCCTCCGCGAGTTCTTTGATGGCCTTGGTCTTGGCCAGACCAGGGGCACCCTCGACCAACATATGGCCGTCGGCGAGCAGGGCGATGAGCAAGCGCTCGATGAGCTTTTCCTGGCCCAGAATCTGCGTTGAAAGAAAGGTTCGCAGCGCGAGCAGCGCTTCACGATGTTCCATCGATGACTGTTCCTGCAAAGGGTGGCCGCAGACGTTCTGCTAACGCCAGGGCTGGGGGCGTTACTTTAATGCATGGTGGGGGGCGGCGACTAACGGCATTTTGTGCAAAGTGCGGGAATAGATGAGTGAAATTGACAGAAAATGCAGGCGCAGAGGGTGATGTGTTCTTTCAGGCCCCCTCGCGAGCAGGCTCGCTCGCACCGTTGACCGAGTTGTTTGATCGGGGTGCGATCAATGTGGGAGCGAGCCTGCTCGCGATGAGGCCGGCCAGGGCACCCTCAAATTTCGCTGATATAAGTCCCGGTCCCCTTGAGAATGTTCTGCAAAGTCTCCTCAACCTCCGCCAAATCCGCCGCATCCGTGCTGTGCGTAATCTCCAGCGAATCATCGCCATTGAGCGCATCCGCGTCGCCAGCGGCGATTTCGATCAGCAGCCGGGCAGGGCTGAGCGTGACTTTCACACCGTCCAGCGTCGAAGGCTCGCCATCCAGGGTGATTTCCAGTTCAGCCTCGTCCGGGTAACGCGTCATCAGGAACATTTCGCCCTGATCGCTGTGGCAGGCGAGCATGGCCATGTCGTCTTCTTCCTCATCACAAGGGTTGACGATCAAGAGAGCGGTAGTCATTTGCATGGGGTCATCCTGGATCGGAGTGTTATGAGCGCAACAAAAGGCGATTCTGCCAGCTCGCGGGAATTAATGCTCGTCATGGTGTCTGAGCATGGGTCGTGAGCGTTCGGTATGTTGCCGGTCATTTCCGGTACGCAGGGTCGCAAATACGGACGCAACCCGCCCGTTTTTTCCTGTGGCTGCTAGTGTTGTTCCAGGCGCGGGCCGCAACCTGCATACCGATGACCGAATATGTCGCAGCACCGCAAGCACGGGCCTTGCCGCACTGGTTAAGCTGCGCATCGAATGGATACCCGTAAAGACAGTGCGCAATCCATCGCGCAGTGGTTTTTGCAGATGCCCATTCATGGAAGGTGAATGTGACCTGAGTGTCTCGTCCAGCTTCACCCACCTGTCACCCTGTTTCCTCTGCCCGAGAATCAGGAACAGGGCGACGGATCGCCCCGAAAGGGGTTTTGCACGCGACGCTTCCATCAATAACAAGCCCAAGCGGAGTACCACAGATGGCGTTCTTCACCGCAGCCAGCAAAGCCGACTTCCAGCACCAACTGCAAGCGGCACTGGCGCAGCACATCAGTGAACAGGCACTGCCACAAGTGGCGCTGTTCGCTGAACAATTTTTCGGCATCATTTCCCTGGACGAGCTGACGCAGCGTCGGTTGTCCGACCTCGCTGGCTGCACCCTTTCTGCATGGCGTCTGCTTGAGCGCTTCGATCACGCGCAGCCGCAAGTGCGCGTTTACAACCCTGATTACGAACGCCACGGCTGGCAGTCGACCCACACTGCAGTGGAAGTGCTGCACCACGACCTGCCATTTCTCGTGGACTCGGTGCGTACCGAGCTGAACCGTCGCGGCTACAGCATTCATACCCTGCAAACCACCGTGCTGAGCGTGCGTCGCGGCAGCAAGGGCGAGTTGCTGGAAATCCTGCCCAAAGGCACCCAGGGCGAAGGGATCCTGCAGGAATCCCTGATGTATCTGGAAATCGACCGCTGCGCCAATGCGGCCGAATTGAATGTCCTGAGTAAAGAACTGGAGCAGGTGCTCGGCGAAGTCCGCGTCGCCGTCGCCGATTTCGAGCCGATGAAAGCCAAGGTCCAGGAAATCCTGACCGGCCTCGACCACAGCCAGTTCTCCGTTGACCCTGAAGAAAAAGCCGAAATCAAAAGCTTCCTTGAATGGCTGGTGGGTAACCACTTCACCTTCCTCGGCTATGAAGAATTCGTGGTCAGCGATGAGCCGGACGGTGGCCACATTGTCTACGATCAGAACTCATTCCTCGGCCTGACCAAACTGCTGCGCCGCGGCCTGACTTACGACGACCTGCGCATCGAAGATTACGCGGTCAATTACCTGCGTGAACCGACCTTGTTGTCGTTCGCCAAGGCCGCGCATCCGAGCCGTGTCCACCGTCCGGCTTACCCGGATTATGTGTCGATCCGTGAAATCGACGCCGACGGCAATGTCATCAAGGAATGCCGTTTCATGGGCCTGTACACCTCGTCGGTGTATGGCGAGAGCGTGCGGGTCATTCCGTACATCCGCCGCAAGGTCGAAGAGATCGAACGCCGCTCCGGTTTCCAGGCCAAGGCCCACCTCGGTAAAGAACTGGCGCAGGTGGTTGAAGTGCTACCGCGCGATGACCTGTTCCAGACCCCGGTCGATGAACTGTTCAGCACCGTGATGTCGATCGTACAGATTCAGGAACGCAACAAGATCCGCGTGTTCCTGCGCAAAGACCCGTACGGTCGTTTCTGCTACTGCCTGGCCTACGTGCCGCGCGACATCTACTCCACCGAAGTGCGCCAGAAGATCCAGCAAGTGCTGATGGACCGTCTGAAGGCTTCGGATTGCGAATTCTGGACCTTCTTCTCCGAATCGGTGCTGGCTCGCGTGCAGTTGATCCTGCGTGTCGATCCGAAAAACCGTCTCGACATCGACCCGGTGCTGCTGGAAAAAGAAGTGGTACAGGCCTGCCGCAGCTGGCAGGACGATTACGCCAGCCTGACCGTCGAAAGCTTCGGCGAAGCCAGCGGCACCAACGTCCTGGCCGACTTTCCGAAAGGCTTCCCGGCCGGCTACCGCGAGCGCTTCGCCGCGCACTCGGCCGTGGTCGATATGCAGCACCTGCTGAGCCTGAACGAAAAGAATCCGCTGGTGATGAGTTTCTACCAGCCATTGGGCCAGGTTTCCGGTCAGCGCGAGTTGCACTGCAAGCTGTATCACGCCGACACGCCACTGGCTTTGTCCGACGTCCTGCCGATCCTGGAAAACCTTGGCCTGCGCGTGCTCGGCGAGTTCCCGTATCGCCTGCGTCACAATAATGGCCGCGAGTTCTGGATTCATGATTTCGCGTTCACCGCCGCCGAGGGCCTGGAACTCGACATCCAGCAGCTCAACGACACCTTGCAGGACGCGTTCGTCCACATCGTCCGTGGCGATGCCGAAAACGATGCGTTCAACCGTCTGGTGCTGACCGCCGGCCTGCCATGGCGCGACGTGGCGCTGCTGCGTGCTTACGCACGTTACATGAAGCAGATCCGTCTGGGCTTCGACCTTGGCTACATTGCCAGCACCCTGAACAACCACACCGACATCGCTCGCGAACTGACCCGGTTGTTCAAAACCCGTTTCTACCTGGCACGCAAGTTGTCCAGCGATGATCTGGAAGACAAGCAGCAGCGTCTGGAACAGGCGATTCTGACCGCACTGGACGATGTTCAGGTACTGAACGAAGACCGCATCCTGCGTCGCTACCTTGACCTGATCAAGGCGACCCTGCGCACCAACTTCTATCAGACTGACGCCAACGGCCAGAACAAGTCGTACTTCAGCTTCAAGTTCAACCCGCACCAGATTCCAGAGCTTCCGAAGCCGGTACCGAAATTCGAAATCTTCGTCTACTCGCCACGCGTCGAAGGCGTGCACCTGCGCTTTGGCAACGTGGCACGCGGTGGTCTGCGCTGGTCCGACCGCGAAGAGGATTACCGCACCGAAGTGCTGGGCCTGGTAAAAGCCCAGCAGGTGAAGAACTCGGTGATCGTTCCTGTGGGGGCGAAGGGTGGCTTCCTGCCGCGTCGTTTGCCACTGGGCGGCAGCCGTGACGAGATCGCGGCCGAAGGTATTGCTTGCTATCGCATCTTCATTTCCGGCCTGTTGGATATCACCGACAACCTGAAAGACGGCGCGCTGGTACCGCCGGTCAACGTCGTGCGTCATGACGACGATGACCCGTACCTTGTGGTGGCGGCGGACAAGGGCACGGCAACGTTCTCCGACATCGCCAACGGCATCGCCATCGATTACGGCTTCTGGCTCGGCGACGCCTTTGCCTCCGGTGGCTCGGCCGGTTACGACCACAAGAAAATGGGCATCACCGCCAAAGGCGCGTGGGTTGGCGTACAGCGTCACTTCCGCGAACGCGGCATCAATGTTCAGGAAGACAGCATCACCGTGGTCGGCGTCGGCGACATGGCCGGTGACGTGTTCGGTAACGGCCTGTTGATGTCCGACAAGCTGCAACTGGTCGCGGCCTTCAACCACCTGCACATCTTCATCGATCCAAACCCTACGCCAGCGAACAGCTTCGCCGAGCGTCAGCGCCTGTTCGATCTGCCGCGTTCGGCATGGTCGGATTACGACACCAGCATCATGTCCGAAGGCGGCGGGATCTTCTCCCGTAGCGCGAAAAGCATCGCGATTTCCCCGCAGATGAAAGAGCGTTTCGACATTCAGGCCGACAAGCTGACCCCGACCGAACTGCTCAACGCCTTGCTCAAGGCGCCGGTGGATCTGCTGTGGAACGGCGGTATCGGTACCTACGTCAAGGCGAGCACCGAAAGCCACGCCGATGTTGGTGACAAGGCCAACGATGCGTTGCGCGTGAACGGCAACGAGCTGCGCTGCAAAGTGGTGGGCGAGGGCGGTAACCTCGGGATGACCCAGCTGGGTCGCGTCGAATTCGGCCTGAATGGCGGTGGTTCGAACACCGACTTCATCGATAACGCTGGTGGCGTCGACTGCTCCGACCATGAAGTGAACATCAAGATCCTGCTCAACGAAGTGGTTCAGGCCGGTGACATGACCGAGAAGCAACGCAACCAGTTGCTCGGCAGCATGACGGACGAAGTCGGCAACCTCGTGTTGGGTAACAACTACAAGCAGACTCAAGCCTTGTCGCTGGCGGCCCGTCGCGCTTATGAGCGGATCGCCGAATACAAGCGTTTGATGAATGACCTCGAGGGTCGCGGCAAGCTGGATCGTGCAATCGAGTTCCTGCCGGCTGAAGAGGCCATCAGCGAGCGTGTCGCGGAGGGCCACGGACTGACCCGCGCCGAGCTGTCGGTGCTGATCTCCTACAGCAAGATCGACCTCAAGGAAGCGTTGCTCAACTCTCAGGTACCGGATGACGACTACCTGACGCGCGACATGGAAACGGCTTTCCCGCCAAGCCTGGTCAGCAAGTTCTCGCAAGCCATGCGTCGTCATCGTCTGAAGCGTGAGATCGTCAGTACCCAGATCGCCAACGACCTGGTCAACCATATGGGCATTACCTTTGTGCAGCGACTCAAAGAGTCGACCGGCATGAGCCCGGCGAACGTGGCGGGTGCGTATGTAATTGTTCGGGATATCTTTCACCTTCCGCACTGGTTCCGCCAAATAGAAGCCCTGGATTATCAGGTCGCGGCTGACGTGCAACTGGAGCTGATGGACGAATTGATGCGTCTGGGCCGTCGCGCCACCCGCTGGTTCCTGCGTGCTCGCCGTAATGAGCAGAATGCTGCCCGCGACGTGGCGCACTTCGGTCCGCACCTGAAGGAACTGGGTCTCAAGCTGGACGAACTGCTGAGTGGCGAAATCCACGAAAACTGGCAGGCGCGTTATCAGGCATACGTCGAAGCCGGTGTGCCGGAATTGCTCGCGCGCATGGTGGCCGGTACTTCGCACCTGTACACGCTGTTGCCGATCATCGAGGCATCCGACGTCACTGGCCAGAACGCAGCGGACGTGGCCAAGGCCTACTTCGCCGTGGGCAGTGCGCTGGACATCACCTGGTACCTGCAACAGATCAGCGCGCTGCCGGTTGAAAACAACTGGCAGGCCCTGGCCCGTGAAGCATTCCGCGATGACGTCGACTGGCAGCAACGTGCGATCACCATCTCTGTCCTGCAACAGGGCGATGGTACCCAGGACGTGGAGACACGCCTGGCGCTGTGGATGGAAGAGCACAAAAGCATGATCGATCGCTGGCGCGCCATGCTGGTGGAAATCCGTGCCGCCAGCGGTACGGATTACGCCATGTACGCAGTGGCCAACCGCGAACTGCTGGATCTGGCACTGAGTGGGCAGGCCGTCGTGCCTGCACCTGCGACAACGACAGCCAGCGCCGAACTGGAGCCGGCTATCTGATCGGCAATTGAATGAAAAAGCCCCGCATTGTGAAATGCGGGGTTTTTTTTTCCAAAAATCAAAGGGGGGGGACCGCTTCATGAATACCAAAGCATCACGTGCCATTTGCAAGCCTATTCACCACTGCCGGAAACAACCCTCCATCAGTTGCTTTCCCATCTGAGATATTCACCAGTAGCGCGACTTATTCCGTAATTCGCAAGGTCATCAAAGCCGCGTTCAATGATGTTCAGGTTGAAAGTAACCAGATTGCCCCATTGTCCGCTATAGCTGTACATCTGCCGCTCGATGGATTGCTTTTTTATAAAGGCGCCTTGATGTAGCTGCAGATAGACACTGTTCACATTTTTTCGCATGTCTTGAAGTGTGATGAGGTTTAGATCGTAGTCATAAAGCACGAACGAAGTTGATTCACTGTCTGATCCGGAGAAAGCGCCGAGAGCAGGGTTGCCATTGCCAGCGGTGCGGAGGTATTTTCCGTGATGCTTGCCGCCTCGAAACTGGATGGTGTAAGTATAGTCGTCATGGCCTATGAAATAAGCGTAGAGCGGGCCCTGTTTGGAACGGGTCACAATGTCGAGCGATACGTCCGGATCAGAGGAAGTCGTGATTTGACTTTTAAGAGTATCGAAACGTTTTCCATACGAATGTGCATCAAAGAATATGATTCTGGCGCCATCGCATGTTATTTGAGCCAAAAAAGATCGTTCATGTGAAATAGCCATAGGTCGTCCGTCCGTGTCTGTTTTATGGGGCATCCGTTGATGCCTCTACAGTATCCGAGCGGGTTTTTTTTGATAGCTGGAAAGGATTGCGTTTTATTGCGCGATAAAAAACAGGGCTTGGACAGGTGGATGGACGTCGGCAGCCCTGCAGGTCAGAAGGGCAGTTACCTGATGTCCAGCATCGATATATTATCGCTCGGCGGCTTGATCAATTGGCTCAGCGACCGATCAAACTCCTGCAGTGCCCGAACTTGCACATGCTGTTGTTCGTAAATGTCCGACACTATCTCTTCGCTACGTTTATAGTCTGCCCACAGTGGACTTAATGCTTTGGCGTCATGACCTCGGGCTGTGCCTATATAATTAAGCTGCCTGTCGTAGAAATCTGCGCTGACCTCGGCTGATATGTCGGAACTGCGCGAGGTCATCAGTTGGCTGCGGCTGTCGATAATAGCGACCACATCAGGTTTCGCAGCGTTGAGGCTTTGCAGGTCCGGGTAGACCGTGACCGATCCGAACTGTCGCTGCAGGGATGACTTGACCCAATCCACCGCTAGGTCGGGTTTGGAGGTCGCCACGTAAGCATCATGAATCGATTGCACCAGCAAGGTCTGGCCGAAACCGGTGCCGGCATTGGCCTGATAATCTTGCAGGTAAGCGCGGTTGGTCTGCGTATTGCGGCTGTAGATGATGCCCAGCGACACATTCTTGCCACTGTCCACATGAGTGGCACTGCTGCGCCCGACCGGTTCGGTGAACAACCCGTGAAGCCGATACGTCGCTTCTGGCGCGGTAGGGATGGAACAACCGGACAGCAAAACGCTAATTATCAGGGAACCAGCAAGTGCGCGTCTCATGGTGTTTCTCCAGTGAAACAGACTGAGCCGTTAATTTTTAAACAGCCGTTGGCGTGCAGCAGTCGTTTTAGACTAAACCCGAAAAGTCCGGGTGAAGAAGCTGTCCGTCGTCATCAAGGGTAAAAATTAGTTTTGTTGGATGTAAAAAATAATCACTAATTACTACAGGAGATAAACAAGCCCATAATCGAAGTTTGAGCCTGTTTATTTATGGCTGAACCAACAGCTATCAGTTTTTCAATGGTATCAGCACTTTCTCATCCGGCGACATGACCATGAACACCAACAGTTTTGCCGGCTCGGTGGCGCTGGCGTTTTTGGAGACCAGATGTTCGGATCCCGCTGGCTCGTACCAGTAATCGCCCGCCTCGAAAGTCTGCTCTTTCTCACCCTTCACCTGGGAGGTGACTGCCCCGGACAGCACATAGGCCATCGCTGTCCCGTCGTGCTTGTGAGCGATCGACGATTGCCCGGGCTGGTAATCGACCTCGATCATCATGGCCTTTTTCCCCGGGACGTTTTTCAGCGGGCGATCCTGTAACACCGTGACTTTTTCCGAAGGATCACCCGTCTCGTGGGCGAACGTTGAAGCGCAAAAGGTCAGCGCCAAAGCGGCGAGGGAAGTGGCACAAAAACGCGATACTTTCATGATAGTTACCTGTGGTGATGAGTCGTCGAGGACCACAGTAATTCGCAGATGAAGCCAATCAAACAGCCAATGTACGAGAAGGTCAGGTGACCAATCCTTGATTAGCGACTGGCTTGGCCGGGCGCTCGCTGGCTCGGCACCCGCTAAGTTGAATCAAGTCAGCGCAAAGCTGTTGAAATCGACGCTGTTGGCCAGGCGGCTATCGATCAAACCGATGAAGCCTTGCACTTCGGGGCAGTTGAAATGCATCTGCATGGCGGCTTCCGATTGCCAGCGCGCACTGACCGTCCAGCGGTTGCTGTCCTCGGGACAACGGTCGACCATGTACGAGTCGCAACCAGGCAGCTCGCGCAGGGTTTCGACGATTTTCTGCAACTGTCTGCCAAGCTCTTCCGAGCGTCCAGCGCTGGCCTGGACTTTTACCGTGTTAATCACTTGGTGGGACATTACTCACACTCCTGAATCAGGCCGGACGAATCCTGCTCACTGAGGGATAACGCCCATGCAGCATAGGCCTGCCTCCCTAAGACGCCAATAACCAATCGCCGGATAAAGCGCCAGACCAATGCATCAGGTGACATGCTGGAGAATGTCGCGCAGTCGGTCCAATGCGATGTCAATGTCCAGGGTTTCGATCGCGCCAAATCCGATCAATAAGCCGTTTTGCGGGGCTCGCTGATAGAAAAAAGGCGCGATCGGGTACAGCCCGACCTCGACTTTTCTCGCCAACTCCACCAGCAAAGCAATGTCTATCGGCACTTTGCCCATGATCACCATGTGGAAACCGGCCGTGATCGGCACGGCCTCGAACCAGGGTGAGAGATCACTGTCGATTCGCGCCAGAATACGTTCGCGGCGCCCGGCGTAAATGGCATGGCAGCGGCGGATATGTTTGAGCAGGCAGCCTTCGCTGATGAACTTGGCCAGTGTCCATTGGGAAAGGGTGGAGGTATGCCGGTCGGTGAGGTGCTTGGCGCGAATCACGGCGTCGAGAATCGCCGGCGGCAGGATTGCGTAGCCGAGGCGCAGTTCGGGTAGCAAGGTTTTCGAGAAGGTCCCGACGTACGCGACGATTCCGCGCTCATCCATGCTTTGCAGCGAATCGGTCGGGCGTCCCTCATAGCGAAATTCGCTGTCGTAGTCATCCTCGATGATGATTGCGCCCAACTCGTGCGCCCGCTCCAGCAGCGCCACCCGACGCGCCTGACTCATCGGCATGCCGAGGGGGAACTGGTGTGACGGGGTCACATAGATCAATTGGGTGCCGTCCGGAATCAGCTCAACCTGAATGCCTTCTGCATCCACCGGAACGCCAACGACCGTCGCCCCATGCGAACTGAACAACAGCCGGGCCGGCGGATAACCGGGGTCTTCAATGGCGACAAGGCTGCCGGGCCGCGTCATCACCCGGGAAATCAGGTCCAGTGCCTGTTGCGCACCGTTGCACACCACTACGTCTTCGTCCTTGCAATTGACTCCGCGCGAAAACGCGATATGTCGAGCGATCGCATTACGCAGCGCTGGAAGGCCCTCGGACGCGCTATAGAGTCCTTTTGCCGCGCCGACCTGGCGCAGGGCGTGGGCGGTGCAGCGTCGCCATTCATCCTGAGGAAACTGCCCCCGGCTGGTGGCGCCGCCGATGAAGTCGTAGCGCAGGCACGCTTCCAGCGAGGGGTGGCGCAAAAATTCCGGCATGTTGCGCCATGACTCGATCACCTCAAAGCTGGCCAGCTCACTATGGCTTTGCTTGCCCCTGACTGTGGCCGGCCGCGCGTTCACGTAAGTGCCTTTGCCAATCACGCCAGTCAGAAAGTTTTCGTAAGTGAGTTGCGCGTAGGTATCGGAAATGGTTTTGCGCGAAATGCCCAACTGCTCGGCGAGCAATCGACTGGGCGGCAACTGTGTGCCGGCTGCCAGACGACCGGATTCGATAGCGCTGCGCAGCTGGTTGTAGAGCTGGCCTGCCAGGTCCTTGCGGCCGTTGATGACAACATGAAGTTCCATACCGACTAGGGCTCCCGGCCCGGAAAGTGCACTTGAAATCGCGCGTGGCTGCGTTCAACAGGACGTCGCGAAGATTACCCGCATGTGCCTGTCGGCAGAAGTTGCGTGGACGAAAAACCCGCGATTGGCGTGCCGCGACGGATGGTCCACCGGTATTTCGCTGAATTGGATCTATAACGCCCGCCCGTCAGGGCCTAAGGTGGATTGCACCAGTGAAATACCGAGGCCGATATGCATCCACGTCTGGATTACTACAGCGCATCGCCCAAAGCGATGAAAGCCATGATCGCCATGGAGGCCTTGACCAGCAACCTCAGCATTGAACCCGCCTTGCTTCATCTGATCAAGATCCGCGCCTCGCAAGTCAACGGCTGCGCCTTTTGCACCGACATGCATTCGCTCGACGCGCGGCGCCTGGGCGAGACTGAGCGCCGTATGTACGCGATCGCAGTCTGGCGCGACAGCGATTTCTTCAACTTGCGCGAACGAGCTGCGCTGGCCTGGACCGAAGCGGTAACCTTGCTTGCCCAAACCCGGGTTCCGGACACTGTCTACGCCGAGGCTCGCGAGCAGTTCACTGAAGGCGAAATGGTCGACCTGACCATCGCGGTCAACACTATCAACAGCTGGAATCGTCTGGCGGTGAGCTTCCGCCAAACGCCGAGCGCCTAGTTTCATTCCTTCATTCGTTGTTAGAGTCACTGCGCTCTATAACGAACCGGCGGTGACCCAACGGGTCGAGCTCTCGGTGTATACCGACAATGAAGCGGCCATAGGTCTTCACCGCAAGTACGGTTTCGAGACCGAAGGCCTGCTCCGCGATTACGCGGTGCGCGATGGCAGGCTGGTAGACACGTTGAGCATGGCCCGTCTTCGCCGTACGCGCGGGGCTTGATCAACCAGCCGACCAGTGCCAATGCCGGGCGGTCCTCCAACGGCTGACCGCTCAGGCGTTTTAGTCGTACGCCGTGCTCGCGCATCTGCCATGCTCGACGTCCGTAGAACCGCTTGAATCAAAGGATTACCGCAATGGACGACGTTCAGCAACTGGGCGAAATGCTTCGTCTTTACGCAGACAGCGAAGCGCACAAGAAACAACAGTTCGAATCGCAATCTGCCGTGTGGGCGACGCGCATTGGCGCGCTGTTCGATGAGATCCAGCAATGGCTGGAGCCCGTCAAGGCGCCGAATCTGCTGGTGGTCAGCCGCGAACACTATGTTGCATCGGGGCCGAGCGTTCCGGTGGAGACGTCTTCATTCAAGACGGAAAAACTCATCATTGTGATCGCCGGCAAACCCGTTGAATTCGTGCCTGATGTAATGGGCTCCGGGGGCCAGATTTCGCTGGCGGTGATGGGCCTGACCGCCGCGCGTTATGGCAGCATTTCACTGGTGTGCCAGCCTCCGTCAAACAGCTGGCAGTGGCGCAAGACTAACGGCTTGAAAGATCCCGATACGTTTGCCTTCGATGCGAATTTCCTCGCCCAGCAACTGCAGAGCCTGATTCCCCGCGAGCGTGGATGATCAGACCTGGTCCGCCAGGTGGCTGGCGCTGTGCGCCGTCTTTAGATGAATTTCTGGATTTTCATAACAGGATTTCCTGCATTGGCTATACCTGTAACACCCGTCTTCAGACGATTGTCGACCAAGGAGTTACAGCATGAAGCTAGCAGTAATGATGAGCGCCCTGTGCGTGGCCTCAATTGCAATGGTGGGTTGCTCCAGCAAAGTGGTCGATCCAGAGGATTATTCTGGCTTTCTCAAGGACTATAGTCAGTTGAGCGAGGCCAAATCTCCTTCCGGTGCTACGGTCATGCGCTGGATCGACCCGAAGGTCGGGTTCGACAAGTTCACCAGCGTCTACATCGAACCTACCCAGCTGTATCCCAAGCCGCAGCCGACTGCAAAAATCCCTCAGGCGACTTTGAACGGTATCACCCGTTACTACGATCAAGCGCTCAAGCGCGAAATCAGCAAATCGCTACCACTTGCGGCCGGCCCTGGCCCGGGGGTGATTGTAGTGCGCGCAGCCATCACGGCGGTCAGTAGCAAAACCGAAGGCCTCAAGCCGTATGAAGTGATTCCGATTGCCTTGGTAGCGGCAGCGGTGAGCACTGCCAGCGGTATTCGTGATCAGGAAACTGATCTGGCTACGGAGGCCGTGTTTCTCGATGGCGGCAACAACAAGGTCGTTGCCCAGGTGGTGCGCAGAGGCATCGGCCAGCCGCTGGAAAATGAGGCTCAGGTCATGAAAGCCGATGACGTGAAAGCCGTGATTGATGGCTGGGCGTCGGACATGCACCAGTCGTATCTGAAGCTGAAGTCCAAATGATGCGCTGAGCCTAAGGCCTTTATCGAAAGATCGCCCGGATGAAGGCCTCGTTCTCCGGGCTATGTCGCGGTTATTCCTGACGGCCTCCCGAAGTCAGCAAGGGCATTGTCCATTGGCCATCGGCAACCTCGGGTTTGGGCAGGTACAGCCGTAACATGCCAAAAAACGGCCCGTCCGGTGCCGGCAGCCAGTTGTTCTGCAGCGCCTTGGCCGGCGCATCGCGTTGCACATAAAGAGTCAGGCCGCCATCGGCATCCAGGGACAACTGCGGCAACATTCGCGAGTTGATCAGGTAACGGTTCAGCGGGTTGGCCACCAACAGCTTGTTTTTGCCGTTGTACATCGTCAGCGACCAGAACGCCTCGGCCGGTGGCAGGCCGTCCTTATCAAACCGCAGCGTGTAATTTCTTGTGGAAGCGTCTAACGGTTGGCCCTCCTTGTCGGCGAAATAGCCGATGTCGGCGGCTTCCTCGGGGGAGTTTCCGAAAATACCCAGGGTGGCGCCCGCGTAGCGGTACAGGTAATTGCCTTTGAGGTCGTCGCGAGAGCCGAACAAATCACCACTGGTAACCTCGTGAGTATCAATCCTGGCTCTCTTGCACGTGGCGAACTCCGCCTTGGCGTCGGCGATACCGTCTTCCAGCGCCTGACGCTGTTCGGGGGCCAGATCGGTGACAGTGAAGGGCTTGCCGGCCTCGATGCCGATCATTTTGAAACGCGCCAGCAAAGGTTTCTCAGCATCCTGAGGCGCAGCGAATGCAAGCATGAAGTTCAGGTAGCGGAACAGGTCGGGGGTGTCACTCATGGTGGGCGCGGGTTTGGGCCAATCGATGTCAGGGGCCGGCGGGGGGGCTTGCTGACTGAGGTACTGACTTAGCGTTTCGACCGTGTAACCCGCCTGTATCTCCTTCACCCTGTTCAGGTCTTTGGCGTCGAACAACTGCGTGCGATACAGCGCGTAGGCAATATCGGTTTCGCTGCGCAGCAGGCGATCAGTGCCACCGGGCTGCTGGCCTTGCCAGTTCGGCCCGGCTATCAAGAACCGACCTCCGTTGTTGCCGGTGCTGCGGGTGCCCAGATAGGCAAAATTCTGCGTATAGGCGTCGATCAGTTGCACCGAGTAATAACGATGTTCATCGATGGCCGGCAGGTTCAGCACGACCGGTTCGGAACGCAGGTCCATCCACACGAATGAGTAGGGCGTATCTGCGTTCGGTGTGACGAAAGCGGTGTCACGTGCGGTAAACGCTTTGGCGGTGTTGCCGATCTGATTTAGCGGTGCCTTGAAGTTCTGGCTCTTGTCATCAATGGCCTGGGTGTACAGGACTTTGTACATCTCCACGACCGGAAAACCGTAGAGGTAGGCTTCCTTGGCGATTGCTCGCGCTTCCTGAGGAGTCGCGCTGAAACTGATCCTTGCATTGCTGGCGGGGTTCTGAGCACCCACCCCGCAACTGACAAACAGAGTCAGCAAGCTGTAGCCCGCCGCGCGGAGTGCACCGTGCATATCGAAAGTTCCTGGTTACCAGATTGATGTCGATCCAAGCAAACGTATCGAGCGTTCCACTGACGTTAGCAGTAAACGGGGGCGACACCAGCGCACGATTGATTCGAGTTATTCGCCGCTGATGCGGCAGCCTGTTCGCGTAGACGAACGAAAAAGACGTAGAAAAGGTGAGCGCCGGCCAGCCGCACTTTGTGTTAGCAAGCAGGGAGAATTTTTCCATTTTGTGTCGGGGATAGGTCCCCGGCAAATTTCATGGTTAACTTCTGCCTCGTCGAATTTCCATATCAACGTTCAGAAGGACTCCGTTCATGGCTCAAGTCACTCTCAAAGGCACTCCGGTTCAAGTCAACGGTCAACTGCCGCAAGCCGGTTCCAAGGCACCAGCCTTTTCTCTGGTGGCCGGCAATCTGTCCGACGTGACCCTGGCGAGCTTCGCCGGCAAGCGCAAAGTTTTGAACATTTTCCCAAGCGTCGACACCCCGACCTGCGCGACTTCGGTGCGCAAGTTCAACGCCCAGGCCAATGAACTGGCCAACACGGTCGTGCTGTGCATCTCTGCTGACCTGCCATTCGCTCAGGCCCGTTTCTGCGGTGCCGAAGGTCTGGAAAACGTGCAGAACCTGTCGACCCTGCGCGGCGCCGAGTTCATTGAAAGCTATGGCGTGGCAATTGCCGACGGTCCGTTGAAAGGCCTGACTGCCCGTGCCGTCGTGGTACTGGACGAAAATGACAACGTGCTGCACAGCGAACTGGTCAAGGAAATTGCTGAAGAGCCAAACTACGAAGCGGCTCTGTCCGTCCTGAAATAAGTAAACCATTACAATTGATAACGGCTTGGCCCTCCGCCAAGCCGTTTTCATTTGTGCTTCAATGCTTTAGTAGAATCTCCTGTTACGTAAGCAGAAGGTAAATTGCCGGTAAAGGCGCTTTGCTTAAGTCGCTCCAGTGCTTATCGTTCAGCCTCCTGTAAAAGAACCTCTCGCGCCCAATGGTTGATCATTCAATGCAATCTTCCCCCCGCAATTCCCGTCGCTGGCTTTTCGGCCTGCTTGTCGTGCTCGTGGTCGCTGTGCTCTGCTGGAAATTCTGGCCCGGCAGCGCTACGCCAAAAGAAGCGGCGGGGCAGAAAGCGGCAGCCGGGCAGACCGGTCGGGCGGGAGGCATGCGTCCAGGCTTCGGCGGCGCAGCGGGGGCAATACCGGTTCGGGTGGCGCCTGCGGTGAAGGGCGACTTCCCGCTCTATTACAAGGCGCTCGGCACGGTAACGGCACTCAACACTATCAACGTGCGTAGCCGGGTCGGCGGCGAATTGATCAAGGTCTCGTTCGAAGAGGGGCAGATGGTCAAGGCGGGCGATCTGCTGGCTGAAATCGATCCGCGCCCGTACCAGAACGCCTTGCTCCAGGCCGAAGGCACCTTGCTGCAGAATCAGGCGCAGCTGAAAAACGCTCAGGTTGATGTCGAGCGCTACCGTGGCCTGTTTCGCGAGGACAGTATTGCCAAGCAGACGCTGGACACCGCCGAAGCGCTGGTGGGCCAGTATCAGGGCACCGTAAAAACCAACCAGGCGGCGGTCAACGACGCCAGGCTCAATCTGGAATTCACGAAAATACGCTCACCGATTGCCGGCCGCGTTGGCCTGCGTCAACTCGACGTCGGCAATCTGGTGGCCGCCAATGACACGACCGCGCTGGCGATCATCACCCAGACGCAACCGATCAGCGTCGCCTTCACCTTGCCGGAAAACAGCCTCGACGTGGTGCTGAGCCGTTATCGCACAGGCGCCAGGCTGCCCGCTGAAGCCTGGGACCGTGGCGACACTAAAATCCAGGCCACCGGCGTATTGCAAAGCCTCGACAACCAGATCGACGTCACCACCGGCACCCTCAAATTCAAGGCCCGTTACGACAACCGCGATCAGGCTCTGTTTCCCAATCAGTTCGTCAACGTCCATTTGTTGGCAGACACACTCAAAGACGTGATTCTGGCACCTTCGGCTGCGATTCAGTTTGGCACCAACGGCACCTTTGTCTACGCGCTGGACGGTGACAAAAAGGTCACGATCCGCTCCTTGAAAATCGGCGCCAGCGATGGCGAAAACACCGTCGTCACCGAGGGGCTGGCCGTCGGTGACCGCGTGGTCCTTGAAGGCACCGACCGCCTGAAGGAAGGCAGTGAAGTGGAAGTGGTCAGTGACAGCAAGGATGTGCCGACCACCCCGACTCAACACTTGCAGGGCAAATCGGCCACTGCGCCGGATGCTGGCGCTGCTGACAAGGCGAACAAGGGAGGCGCATGAACATCTCGCGGCTGTTCATCCTGCGTCCGGTAGCGACGACTCTCAGCATGCTGGCTATTATTCTGGCCGGTGTGATTGCCTATCGACTGCTGCCAGTATCGGCCTTGCCCCAGGTCGATTACCCGACCATCCGCGTGATGACGATGTACCCAGGCGCCAGCCCGGACGTGATGACCAGTGCGGTTACCGCGCCGCTAGAGCGTCAATTCGGACAGATGCCCGGCCTGACCCAGATGGCCTCGACCAGTTCCGGCGGCGCCTCGGTGCTGACGTTGCGTTTCAGTCTCGACATCAACATGGACGTTGCCGAGCAGCAGGTGCAAGCGGCGATCAATGCGGCGACCAATCTACTGCCTGATGACCTGCCTGCGCCTCCGGTGTACAACAAGGTCAACCCGGCGGACACCCCGGTGCTGACGCTTGCCATCACCTCGAAAACAATGTTGCTGCCCAAGCTCAATGACCTCGTCGACACGCGCATGGCGCAGAAAATTGCCCAGATCAGCGGTGTCGGTATGGTCAGCATCGCCGGCGGCCAGCGTCAGGCGGTGCGGATCAAGGTCAACCCGGAAGCACTCGCCGCCAATGGCTTGAACCTGTCCGATGTGCGCACGCTGATCGGCGCTTCCAACGTCAACCAGCCAAAAGGCAATTTCGACGGCCCGACCCGCGTATCGATGCTCGACGCGAACGATCAACTGACGTCGCCCAAGGACTACGCCAATCTGATCCTGGCCTATGCCAATGGCGCGCCGTTGCGGCTCAAGGATGTCGCGCAGATCGTCGATGGGGCGGAGAACGAACGTCTGGCGGCATGGTCCAACGAAAACCAGGCCGTGCTGCTGAACATTCAGCGCCAACCCGGAGCCAACGTCATCGAAGTGGTTGATCGCATCAAAGCGCTGTTGCCGAGCATCACTGACAATCTGCCCGCTGGCCTTGAGGTCACTGTACTGACCGACCGCACTCAGACTATCCGTGCCTCCGTTACCGACGTGCAGCATGAATTGCTGATTGCCATTGCGCTGGTGGTCATGGTCACCTTTCTCTTCCTGCGGCGCTTCAGTGCCACGATCATTCCTTCAGTGGCCGTGCCGCTGTCGTTGATTGGCACTTTTGGCGTGATGTATCTCGCTGGCTTCTCGGTCAACAACCTGACTTTGATGGCGTTGACCATCGCCACTGGTTTTGTGGTCGACGATGCCATCGTGATGCTCGAGAACATCTCCCGCTACATCGAAGAGGGCGAAACCCCGATGAATGCGGCGCTCAAAGGCGCTAAACAGATCGGGTTTACCCTGGTTTCCCTGACCTTGTCGCTGATCGCCGTATTGATTCCCCTGCTGTTCATGGCTGACGTGGTGGGGCGGCTGTTCCGCGAGTTTGCCATCACTCTGGCGGTGGCCATTCTCATCTCGCTGGTGGTGTCCCTGACACTGACGCCGATGATGTGCGCGCGGCTGCTCAAACGTGAGCCGAAGGAAGCAGAGCAGGGCCGTTTTTATCGTGCCAGTGGCGCAACAATTGATTGGATGATAGCGGCTTACGGGCGCAAGTTAACGTGGGTTCTCAAACATCAGCCGCTGACGCTGCTGGTCGCTGTCGGTACGCTGGCCCTGACCGTGTTGCTGTACATGATGGTGCCCAAGGGGTTTTTCCCGGTGCAGGACACCGGCGTGATCCAGGGTATTTCCGAGGCGCCGCAATCGATTTCGTTTGCGGCGATGAGCGAGCGTCAGCAGGGATTGGCCAAGGTAATCCTGGCGGACCCGGCGGTGCAGAGCCTGTCGTCTTACATAGGCGTCGACGGTGACAACTCGACGCTCAACAGCGGACGCCTGCTGATCAACCTCAAGCCTCACAGCGCTCGCGACTTGAGCGCGACGCAAGTGATCGCTCGCCTGCAACCGGAACTGGACAAACTGCCCGGCATTCGTCTGTTCATGCAGCCGGTGCAGGACCTGACCATCGAGGACCGCGTCAGCCGCACCCAATATCAGTTCAGCATGTCGTCGCCGGATTCGGAGTTGCTTAGTCTGTGGAGCGGCCGACTGGTGGAGGCATTGGCCCAGCGGCCAGAATTGACCGATGTTGCCAGCGACCTGCAGGACAAGGGCTTGCAGATCTTCCTGGTGATCGACCGCGATGCAGCGTCGCGTGTCGGCGTGTCGGTGTCGAACATTACCGATGCACTTTACGACGCTTTCGGACAGCGGCAGATTTCCACTATCTATACCCAGGCCAGTCAGTACCGGGTTGTCCTGCAATCGCAATCGGGCGAGAAAATCGGCCCGGATGCGCTGAACCAGATTCACGTCAAGACCACCGATGGCGGGCAGGTACGCCTGTCCAGCCTGGCGCGTATTGAAGAGCGACAGGCGCAACTGGCAATCACCCACATTGGCCAGTTTCCGGCGGTGATGATGTCATTCAACCTGGCGCCCGGCGTGGCGCTGGGGCATGCGGTGGAGATTATCGAGCAGGTTCAGCAGGACATCGGCATGCCGATTGGCGTGCAGACCCGGTTTCAAGGCGCGGCCGAGGCCTTTCAGGCTTCGCTGTCGAGCACCTTGCTGCTGATTCTCGCTGCGGTAGTGACCATGTACATCGTGCTTGGCGTGTTGTACGAGAGCTACATTCACCCGATCACGATCCTGTCGACCTTGCCCTCGGCGGCGGTTGGCGCTTTGCTGGCACTGCTGTTGAGCGGCAATGACCTGGGCATGATTGCGATCATCGGCATCATATTGCTGATCGGCATCGTCAAGAAAAACGCGATCATGATGATCGACTTTGCCCTGGACGCCGAGCGTAATCAGGGGCTGGACCCGGAAACAGCGATCTATCAAGCGGCACTCCTGCGATTTCGGCCGATTCTGATGACCACGCTCGCGGCGTTGTTCGGGGCTGTTCCTTTGATGCTGGCCACCGGCTCCGGCGCGGAGCTGCGTCAGCCGTTGGGTCTGGTGATGGTGGGCGGCTTGCTGCTCAGCCAGGTGCTCACATTGTTCACCACGCCGGTGATCTATCTGTACTTCGACCGTCTCGGTCGCCGCTGGGGTCGTAAGTCCGAGCCGACGGCCGTGGTTGAACAGCCATGAATCTGTCCGGACCGTTCATCAAACGCCCGGTCGCCACCATGTTGCTGAGCCTGGCGATCATGTTGCTGGGCGGCGTGAGCTTTGGCTTGTTGCCGGTATCGCCACTGCCGCAGATGGACTTTCCGGTGATTGTGGTACAGGCCAGTTTACCCGGGGCCAGTCCGGAGGTCATGGCGTCGTCCGTGGCAACACCGCTTGAGCGTTCCTTCGGCGCCATTGCCGGCGTGAATACCATGAGCAGCCGCTCAAGCCAGGGTTCGACGCGGGTGATTTTGCAGTTCGACCTTGACCGCGACATCAATGGCGCGGCGCGGGAGGTGCAGGCAGCGATCAATGCTTCACGCAATCTCCTCCCCAGCGGGATGCGCAGCATGCCGACCTACAAGAAAGTCAATCCGTCCCAGGCGCCGATCATGGTGCTGTCACTGACTTCCGATGTGCTTGAAAAGGGCCAGCTCTACGATTTGGCCTCGACCATTCTGTCGCAGAGCCTGTCCCAGGTGCAGGGGGTCGGCGAGGTGCAGATCGGCGGCAGTTCGTTGCCGGCGGTGCGCATCGAGCTTGAACCGCAGGCACTCAACCAGTATGGGGTCGCGCTGGACGATGTGCGCACTACCATCGCGAATGCCAACGTACGCCGACCCAAAGGGTCGGTGGAAGACGATCAGCGGATGTGGCAGGTGCAGGCCAACGATCAACTGGAAAAAGCCAAGGACTACGAGTCGCTGATCATTCACTACGCCGACGGTGCCGCGTTGCGCCTGAAGGACGTGGCCAGGGTCAGCGACAGTGTCGAGGACCGATACAACAGCGGCTTCTTCAATAACGATGCGGCGGTATTGTTGGTGATCAACCGACAGGCCGGTGCCAACATCATCGAGACGGTCAACGAAATCAAGGCGCAGTTGCCAGCCTTGCAAGCGGTATTGCCGGCCAGTGTGAAGCTGAACCTGGCGATGGACCGTTCACCGGTCATCAAGGCTACGCTGCACGAAGCCGAGATGACCCTGCTGATTGCCGTGGCCCTGGTGATTCTGGTGGTGTACCTGTTTCTCGGCAATTTTCGCGCCTCACTGATTCCGACACTGGCTGTGCCGGTGTCGCTGGTCGGCACCTTCGCGGTGATGTACCTCTACGGATTTTCGCTGAACAACCTGTCGCTGATGGCGCTGATTCTCGCCACCGGGCTGGTGGTCGACGATGCCATCGTGGTGCTGGAAAACATTTCCCGGCACATCGACCAAGGCGTGCCGCCAATGAAGGCTGCCTACCTGGGTGCCGAGGAAGTCGGCTTTACCCTGCTGTCGATGAACGTGTCGCTGGTGGCGGTGTTCCTGTCCATTCTGTTCATGGGCGGCATCGTCGAAAGTCTGTTCCGCGAGTTCTCGATTACCCTGGCGGCCTCCATCATCGTTTCGCTGGTGGTCTCCCTGACCCTGACGCCGATGCTCTGCGCGCGCTGGTTGAAGCCGCACACACCGGGTCAGGAAAATCGCCTGCAACGCTGGAGCCAGCGCACCAATGACTGGATGGTCGGCAAATACGCCACCAGCCTCGACTGGGTACTGCGTCATCGGCGCCTGACGTTGCTTAGTCTGCTCGTGACAATTGGCGTGAACATCGCCCTGTATGTGGTTGTTCCCAAAACGTTTATGCCACAACAGGACACCGGCCAGCTGATCGGTTTCGTGCGCGGAGACGACGGTCTTTCATTTACCGTAATGCAGCCAAAGATGGAGACCTTCCGTCGAGCTGTGCTGAAGAACCCTGCGGTGGAAAGCGTCGCAGGGTTCATTGGCGGCAACAACGGCACCAATAACGCCTTCATGCTTGTACGGTTGAAGCCGATCAAGGAGCGCGGCGTCAATGCGCAACAGGTCATTGAGCAGCTGCGTAAGGAAATGCCCAAAGTCGCCGGGGCGCAGCTGATGCTGATGGCCGATCAGGATCTGCAATTCGGCGGCGGGCGCGAGCAGACCACCTCGCAATATTCCTACATCCTGCAAAGCGGCGATCTGGGGCTGCTGCGTGAATGGTATCCGAAGGTATTAACCGCGCTGAAGGCGCTGCCGGAATTGACTGCAATTGACGCTCGTGAAGGGCGCGGCGCGCAGCAGGTGACGCTGATTGTCGACCGTGATCAGGCCAAACGCCTGGGCGTTGACATGAATATGGTGACGTCAGTGTTGAACAACGGTTATAGCCAGCGGCAGATCTCGACGATTTACGACAGCCTCAACCAGTATCAGGTGGTCATGGAGGTCAATCCGAAGTACGCGCAGGACCCGATCACCCTCAATCAGGTCAAGGTCATCACTGCCGACGGCGCGCGGATACCGCTGTCGACCATTGCCCATTACGAAAACAGCCTGGCAGACGATCGGGTCAGCCACGAAGGTCAGTTTGCCTCCGAAGACATCTCGTTCGACATGGCCGAAGGCGTGACGGTAGAGCAGGGCACCGCTGCCATTGAGCGGGCCATCGCCCGTGTTGGCTTGCCCGAAGGTGTCATTGCGAAAATGTCCGGCACCGCCGACGCGTTTGCCGCGACGCAAAAGAGCCAGCCGTGGATGATCCTTGGGGCGCTGGTAGCGGTCTATCTGGTGCTGGGCGTGCTGTATGAGAGTTATATCCATCCCCTGACCATCCTCTCGACCCTTCCGTCGGCGGGGGTTGGCGCGTTGTTGTCGATTTACGTTCTGGGCGGCGAGTTCAGCCTGATCTCTTTGCTTGGGCTGTTCCTGCTGATTGGTGTGGTGAAAAAGAACGCTATCTTGATGATCGACCTTGCCTTGCAACTGGAGCGGCACCAGGGCCTCGCGCCCCTGGAATCCATCCGCAGCGCCTGCCTGCAACGCCTGCGACCGATTCTGATGACCACGCTGGCGGCGATCCTCGGCGCCTTGCCGCTGCTTCTCGGCCGTGCCGAGGGTGCGGAAATGCGCCAGCCGCTAGGCCTGACCATTATCGGCGGGCTGATTTTCAGTCAGGTGCTGACCCTTTACACCACTCCGGTGGTTTACCTCTATCTCGATAAACTGCGCCATGGCTTCAACCACTGGCGTGGGGTGCGTACCGATGCTGCTCTGGAAACTCCGTTATGACTGAACGTTCGCCCACCCGTCTGCCCGTATCGCCGATTATCGTGCGAGGTTCGCGCTTACTGAGTTTTACGCTGTGCGTGGCGCTGCTTAGTGCCTGCGCTATCGGCCCGGATTATCAGCGTCCGCAGGCCGCCGCCCCGATGCAATACAAGGAAGCTGCGGGTTGGCGTCAGGCCAATCCGAGTGATTCGCTGGCACGTGGAGCCTGGTGGGAGTTATACGGCGACCGCCAGCTCAATGAGTTGATAGAGCGTCTCAACCGCTCCAACCAGACTGTTGCGCAGTCGGAAGCCCAATATCGTCAGGCTCAAGCCTTGGTGCGCAGCGCGCGTGGGGCTTTTTTCCCAACAGTGGATCTGACGGTCGGGAAAAACCGTTCGAGCCAGGGCACCGGCAGCAGCAGCTCCAGCCTTACCAGCTCATCGAGCGGTATTCGCGACACTTACACTGCTCAGGCCGGGGTGAGTTGGGAGGCCGATGTCTGGGGCAAATTACGCCGCGGGCTGGAAGCCGACACTGCCAATGCCGAGGCCAGCTTTGCCGATCTGGCAGCAATGCGCCTGAGCCAGCAATCGGAGCTGGTGCAGAATTACCTACAGTTGCGCGTAATTGATGAGCAGCGTCGCTTGCTGCAAGCTACCGTCGAAGCTTATCAGCGTTCCCTGAAAATGACCGAAAACCAGTATCGCGCAGGCGTTTCCGGCAAGGATTCGGTGGCCCAGGCGACTACGCAACTGAAAAGCACTGAAGCCGAAATGGTCGATCTGATCTGGCAACGGGCGCAGTTCGAAAACGCTATCGCGGTGCTCATCGGTTTGCCTCCGGCCGAGTTCGGCCTCGCCGACACCTCGAACATCCCGGCGCTGCCCGATGTGCCGTTGGCACTGCCCTCACAATTGCTCGAACGGCGGCCGGACATTGCCTCGGCCGAGCGTTCGGTGATGGCGGCGAACGCCAATATTGGGGTGGCCAAGGCAGCGTACTACCCGGACTTCACGCTGAGCCTGAATGGCGGTTACAGCAGCAGCACGACCAATAACTGGCTCAGTGTGCCCAATCGTTTCTGGTCGGTTGGCCCCCAGTTGGCGATGACCTTGTTCGATGGCGGTCAGCGCTCGGCGGAAGTTGATCGCAGCGAAGCGGCTTACGACGAAACGGTTGCTGCGTACCGGCAGACGGTGCTCGATGGTTTCCGAGAAGTGGAAAACTACCTGGTGCAGCTCAAAGTGCTGGAAGACGAGTCGGCGGTGCGTCAGCAGGCACTGGATGCGGCGCGTGAATCGCTGAAACTGATACAGAATCAATACAAGGCTGGCTTGATCGCTTATCTGGACGTGGTGGTGGTACAAGCCACTGCGCTGAACAATGAGCGCAACATGCTGGATTTGATGCAAAGCCGGCTGATCGCCAGCGTGCAACTGATCGCGGCCCTGGGCGGTGGATGGGATGGCGCTCTGCAGGCGCCTGAAAAACGCTGATCGTTGTAGCAGCTGCCGAGCCCGCGAGGCTGCGTCAGAGCGCTCAGCGGTTGTAAAAAACTGACTGGATTACGACCGCTACGCCCTCGGACGCAGCCTCGCGGGCTCGACAGCTGCTACGGATTTGGGGCGTTTCGCGGTTAGTGAAAGTTTGAAACAAGCGTTTCATCGGCTTGCTGGCATTTTGGTTATTTTGTCAGTGCGTTAGTTGGGGGATTCTATACAATCGCGCGATTTGACCTGCCGAGAATGGAAGCAGTCCGGCCGGTAGTCTCGAGAAACAGATTCCCCATGCTTATCGGTTCCTATTCCACCTCGCTGGTTGTTGTCTCGCTTTGCGTGGCGATTCTTGCCTCCTATACCGCTCTGGATCTGACCGGGCGCATCGCCACTGCCAAAGGTCGGGCGGTGCATTTCTGGACGGCGGGCGGCGCTATCCCCATGGGAATCGGTGTGTGGTCGATGCATTTTATCGGCATGCTCGCCTTCGATTTGCCGATCGACCTGGGTTACGACGTAACCCTCACGGCGTTATCGCTGATCACGGCGGTCCTGTCTTGCGGTTTCGCCCTGTGGCTGGTCAGTCAACCGCAACTACCGGCGTGGCAACTGGGCTTGGGCGCGCTCGTCATGGGCGCCGGCATCAGCGCGATGCACTACACCGGCATGGCCGCCATGCTCATGCAGCCGGGCATCGATTATGATCCGACCTTGTTCAGCGCCTCGTTGCTGATCGCCGTCGGCGCATCCGGTGCGGCGTTGTGGATCGCCTTCCGGCTGCGCCAGCATTCGCCGTACGTGAGCCTGATTCAGGGCGGGGCGGCTGTGATCATGGGCATCGCTATCGTAGGCATGCACTACACGGCAATGGCTGCCGCGCGTTTTCCGGATGGCAGCTTCTGCGGTGGGGCAGTGAATGGTCTCAGCGGCAAAGGCCTCGACAGCCTGGTGCTGGTGACCACGCTGGCGGTACTGAGCATCGCGTTGCTCACTTCGATCCTCGATGCTCGTCTGGAAGCGCGAACCGCCAGCCTGGCGTCTTCGTTGACACAAGCCAATCGCGAACTCAAGCAACTGGCCTTGCACGACAACCTCACCGGCCTGCCAAATCGCGTATTGCTGGCAGATCGAATCAATCAGGCCATGGCGCGGGTTCAAGAGCAGGGCGGTTACTTTGCTTTGATGTTCATTGACCTTGATGGATTCAAACCGGTCAACGACGCGTTCGGCCATCACATGGGCGATCAGTTGTTGCGTGAAGTCGGCTTGCGTCTGCGCGAGGATTTGCGTAGCCCGGACACACTGGCACGAATCGGCGGCGACGAATTCGTTCTGCTGGTGCAGTTGGCAGAGGCCAACGACGCGCTGGCCCTGGCCGCACGGCAGGTGGGCTTGATCGCACGGTCGTTCCGGGTGGCAGAACATGATCTGCAGATTTCCGCGAGTGTCGGCATCACCCTGTACCCGGGTAACGGTGAGACCGCCGATGAGCTGCTGATGAATGCGGACGCGGCGATGTATCACGCCAAGGGCGCCGGTAAAAACGGCTACAGTTTTTTCGATGCGTCGATGAACAGCGACGCCCGCAAGCAATTGCAACTGTTGCAGGATTTGCGCACGGCATTGCATCAGCGCCAGTTCAGCCTGTATTACCAACCCAAATTCGACGCGAGCAATGGCCGTCCGGTTGGTGCCGAAGCGTTTTGCGCTGGGTGCACCCGACTCATGGCATGTTACTGCCGGACAAGTTCATCGATCTTGCGGAGAAAACCGGACTGATCATTCCGATTGGCGAATGGGTGCTCAACGAGGCGTGTCGGCAAATGCGGGAGTGGTACCTCCTTGGCTATACGCAGTGGCGCATCGCAGTCAATCTCTCGGCGTTGCAGTTCTGTCATGCCGGACTTGTGCAAAGTGTCGCCAAAGCCTTGGCCACACATCATTTGCCGGCCAACAGTCTGACCCTGGAAATCACCGAAACCACCGCCATGAGTGACGCCGACGCGAGCATGACCGTGCTGCAGGAGCTGTCAAACATGGGGGTTGATCTGTCCATCGACGACTTCGGCACGGGTTATTCAAGCCTGATGTACCTTAAACGCCTGCCGGCCAACGAACTGAAAATCGACCGCGGCTTCGTCCGCGATCTGGAGCATGACAGCGATGATGCGGCCATCGTGTCGGCCATTGTCGCGCTGGGTCAGGCCCTGGGGTTGCGCATCGTCGCTGAAGGGGTGGAAACCGGCGTTCAGCAGGATTTCCTGACGCAACTGGGGTGCGATTCGCTGCAAGGATATTTGCTCGGCCACCCGCTCCCGGCCGATCGCTTCATGGTCGACATCATCCGCGGCGAGCAGTTGGCTGCCGGCTGAAACATTCCGTAGCAGCTGTCGAGCCTGCGAGGCTGCGTCGGGCGGCGCAGCCGTCGTCAAACCGGCCAACACCCTTTACCTGAAAAAACTCAGCCAATAATCTCGCGACAGCTGCGCCCGCGGACGCAGCCTCGCAGGCTCGACAGCTGCTACAGGTCATGCAAAAACCCCCGATGGCGGTTATCCTTTGCCCCGACTGCATAAGCGTGTAACGGGGGAACAGGCTGCATGGACAAAGTGATCGTCATCACCGGCGGCAGCCGCGGCATCGGCGCGGCCACCGCGCTGTTGGCCGCGGGGTTGGGCTATCGAATCTGTATCAATTACCAGTCTGATGAAGAGGCGGCGCAAAACGTTCTGGAAAAGGTCCGCGCACTCGGCGCGCAAGCCATTGCCATTCGCGCCGACGTCAGCATCGAAGACGAAGTGATCGCCCTGTTCAATCGTGTGGACGCAGAGCTCGGGCGCGTCACCGCGCTGGTGAACAACGCCGGCACCGTGGGGCACAAGTCCCGGGTCGATGAAATGTCCGAGTTCCGCATTCTGAAAATCCTCAAGACCAACGTCCTGGCGCCGATCCTCTGCGCCAAGCACGCCATCCTGCGCATGTCGCCCAAGCATGGCGGGCAGGGCGGCAGCATCGTCAACGTGTCCTCGGTCGCGGCGCGTCTGGGCTCGCCCAATGAATACGTGGATTACGCGGCATCAAAAGGGGCGCTGGACAGTTTCACCATCGGCTTGTCGAAGGAAGTCGCCGGCGAAGGCATCCGAGTCAATGCAGTGCGGCCAGGTTACATCTACACCGACTTTCACGCCTTGAGCGGCGATCCGGAGCGGGTCAGCAAACTCGAATCCGCCATCCCGATGGCGCGTGGCGGTCGGCCGGATGAAGTAGCCGAGGCGATTGTGTGGTTGCTGTCGGACCGGGCTTCCTACGCCACCGGGACTTTTTTGGATCTGGGCGGTGGGCGTTAAGCACCAGCGCCTCCTCGCTTTCGGTGTCGGATTGACGAGCAGGCTCGGGGTGAGCCTGCTCGCGCAGGCAATCGATCAGTCGTTCTCCCTTTCCGGAAACGACCGGATGATTCGACCCAACGTCTCCATCGCCTGCTCGCATGCCTCATCCCAAGGACTTCCATAGTTCAACCGAATGCAGTTCCTGAATCGTTGCGTCGGTGAAAAAATCGGCCCCGGCGCGATACTGATGCCCTGCGCCAGCGCCATCTGGAACAACTTCAGCGAATCCATCTGCGCTGGTAGTTCCAGCCACAGAAAATAACCGCCCGCTGGCCGACTGACCCGTGTTTGCGCCGGGAAATAGCGAACAATCGCCGCGAGCATCGCGCTCTGCTGTTCCTCCAGTGCATAACGCAGCTTGCGCAGATGCCGGTCATAGCCACCGTGCTGCAAGTAATCGGCAATTGCCGCCTGTGCCGGCATCGAAGCGCACAGGGAAGTCATCAACTTCAATCGTTCGATCTTCTGCGCGTAACGTCCAGCGGCCACCCAGCCAATTCGATAACCTGGCGCCAGGCTCTTGGCGAACGACCCGCAATGCATCACCAGACCTTCGGTATCAAAAGCCTTGGCGGGTTTCGGGGCGTGTTGCCCATAGTAAAGTTCGGCGTAAACATCGTCTTCAATCAGCGGTACTTCATGCTTGCGCAGCAGTTCAACCAGCTGCTGTTTCCTCGACTCGGGCATGGTTGCGCCAATCGGGTTGTGGAAACTGGTCATGCACCAGCAGGCCTTGATCGGGTGGCGTTCCAGCGTTTGAGCGAGCACGTCAAGGTCGATGCCATCGCGCGGATGCACCGGGATTTCCACGGCTTTGAGTTTCAAGCGTTCGAGGATTTGCAGGCAGGCATAAAATGCAGGCGCTTCGATGGCCACCAGATCGCCAGGCTCGGTGACGGCTTGCAGGCACAGGTTCAATGCCTCGAGCGCGCCGTTAGTTATCAGCAGTTCTTCCATCGGCAACATCAAACCGCCGACCCTATAGCGCAGCGCGATTTGCCGGCGTAGTTGCGGATTGCCTGGCGAAAGATCGGTGACGACCATGCGCGGGTCCATGTCGCGGGTAGCGCTCGACAGTGAGCGCGACAGTCGCTGCAGCGGAAACAGGGCAGGGCTGGGAAAAGCCGAGCCGAAAGGGACTGTGTTCGGATCTTTGATGGAGTCGAGGACCGAGAACACCAGTTCGCTGACGTCCACTTCGGTAGATTCGCTGACCTCATGGCGGGTCACCGGCTCGCGGAACGATGCCGGTGCATGGGCATTGACGAAATAGCCGGATCGCGGCCGGGCGCGAATCAGGCCGCGACGTTCGAGCAGATAATAGGCCTGGAACACTGTTGAGGGGCTCACGCCGTAAGTCTGGCTGGCATAGCGCACCGAGGGCACCCGCTCGCCGGGACCCAGGACGCCAGAGCGGATCAGTTCAGCGATGTCGTCGGCGAATTTTTCGTAGCGCTTCATCGAGTGCCTGGATTGGTTGCATTCACAAAGATCGAAATGATTGCTGCGCGGGCTTTTGAGAGCGCTGCCCGCTCGCGAACGTGCGCAGCGCAGTCTACCGGCTCACCGATGCATCGGCGCAACAAAGCGGCTTTTCTCCACGCTGTAAATCTGCGGCTCATCGCTGTCGACAATCTTGAAGCCGATACTTTGCGAGCCGCTGCTCGGCTGTTGCAGGGTCATCGCCACCGACACCGGCACGTCGACGATCTCCCCTGGCGCCAGGCTCAGTTCGGTCTTGCCCTGCAACACAAAGCCATCGGCATCCTCCAGCGTCAGCCGGTAATCCTGCCGCTGCTGGGTCTTGTTGATGACTTTGAGGCTGTAGATGTTTTCGATCTGCCCTTGGCTGTTTTCCCGGAACAGACCGCGGTCCTTGCTCACGTCGAGCGAGACCATCGGCCGCTCTACCAAGCAAACCACCAGGGCCGCGATCATGATCAACAACACTGCGGTGTAGCCGATCAATCGGGGTCGCAGCAGATGAGTCTTGCCGCCCTGCAGCTCGCGTTCCGAGGTGTAGCTGATCAGCCCTGGCGCATAGCCCATTTTGTCCATGATCGAGTCGCAGGCGTCGATGCATGCAGCGCAACCAATGCACTCCATTTGCAGGCCATCGCGAATGTCGATTCCCGTGGGACAGACCTGCACGCAGAGCTGGCAGTCGATGCAATCGCCCAGGCCGATGTCGGTCGGCACTGCCTCACGCCTGCGCGGGCCACGGTTTTCACCGCGCGCCACGTCGTAGGAAATGGTCAGGGTGTCCTTGTCGAACATCACGCTCTGGAACCGTGCATACGGGCACATATGCATGCACACCGCTTCGCGCAACCAGCCGGCGTTGATGTAAGTCGCGCCGGTGAAAAACAACACCCAGAACAGGCTGACGCCGCTGATCTGCAAGGTCAACAGTGCTTCAGTGAGCGGGCGGATCGGCGTGAAATAGCCGACGAACGTCAGGCCGGTCAACAGACTGATGGCCAGCCACAAGGTGTGCTTTGCCAAGCGGCGCACCAGTTTGTTCGGACCCCAAGGCGCGGCTTGCAGCCTGATGCGCTGATTGCGTTCACCTTCAGTGATTTTTTCGCACCACATGAAGATCCAGGTCCAGGAGCTCTGCGGACAGGCGTATCCGCACCAGACCCGGCCAGCGAACACTGTTATTGCAAACAAACCGAACGCGGCAATGATCAACAATGCGGACAGCAGAATGAAGTCCTGTGGCCAGAAAGTTGCGCCGAAGATGTGGAATTTGCTTTCCGCCAGGTCCCAGAGCACCGCCTGACGATCACCCCAATCCAGCCATACCGTGCCAAAAAAAAGCAAAAACAGCAAACCCGCACCGGTGATGCGCACGTTGCGGAATAGTCCCTTGAAGCTGCGAGTGTGGATCAGGTTGTCGCTCGATTTAGCCTTGCTCGCTACATGCGAAGTCACATCGGTATTCAGGAATGCAGCGGGTTCTATCGTTCGGACGGGAATTCTTTCGCTCATGGTCTTCAGCTCATCAGCCTCCATCAGGCCTTTCGAACTATGAGCGTCGGACTGTTTACATAACAGACTCAGGTTTCACGTTAAAAAGCGGATCAGATGTGGACTGATCCGCTTGTTGCGGCGTTAAGACTCAGCACCGGTAACGGACGTTCAGGTGAAGGCTGCGCGGCGGCGGACGGTCAAACCACCGAATCACTGTCAGTCTCTTTCAAATTTTCGCGGCCGTCTTTCGCACCTGCTACGGTCAACATATCCACCTCGGCTTCAGTCAGGAAAATACGCCTTCCATCGACGTCGACCGCTGACATGCGCATGTCCGGGTCAGTAATGACGACAAGATCTTCAGCCAGACGAATTTCTTCGCCAGTGTCGGTGGTGAAAAACACTGTTTTATCCTGAGTACGAACGGCCATGGCAGGCATCCTTTTTTCAATGTTGATGATCTGTTAGGGCGTATCCGGGCAACATCGTTCTGTGCAACTGATTAAAGGTCGACGCGGTCCATGGTCTATCAATTCTGAATAGGAGGGCTTCATGGACGCTTGGTGGCACGAAGTTTGGGTAACGCTGCAAGCAGAATTCGCCGACATCGGCGATGCCTCTCAACTGACACGTATCACCGTCAGACTGTTGATGGCGGCATTGCTGGGCGGCATCCTCGGTTTTGAGCGAGAGCAAAAGGGCAAGGCGGCAGGCGTTCGGACCCATATGCTGGTAGCGATGGGTGCTGCGCTATTCGTCATGGTGCCGCAGATGTCCGGCTCGGAGGAAGACGCCATGAGCCGGGTATTGCAGGGTGTGATCGCCGGCATCGGCTTCCTGGGTGCGGGCACCATCCTGAAAAACGCTGAAGGCCAGGAAGGCCACGTCAAAGGCCTGACCACCGCGGCAGGCTTGTGGATGACTGCCGCCATCGGTGTGTCGGCCGGCATGGGCCGCGAAGCGACAGCGGTGGTGAGTACATTGCTGGCGCTGATGGTATTCAGCGTGATGCCGAAGATTGTGCGGATATTTGACAAGAACGGCGATCAGGACCGGCCGTAGCCGTCATCCATTCCCACGGCGGGCGTGGGAATGCTTTGGGCATTTATTCAGCTGCAACCACCACCGGCGGCATTGTATCCGGCGGATCCTCCCGCGGCGGTGGCGTAGTCCCCGGCGGTTCCTGCTCAGGCACTGGTTGCGGATCGGTCGGCGGAATCACCGGGTCGTCGATGTTTGGATCGGGCGTTTCTACCGGGTTGGGCAGGGTCATGGGTGAAGCCTCCTGATGGCACATGGCGTGAGACGTGCTTAAGTCGATTGACCCTCGCGCGAGGTAATTGATTCCCTCTACATCCGCGTGAACTTTTACTCACCCCATAGCTCGGAACCTAAGCGAGTTCATGACGGGGCAGACCGCTCTGTGAGAACGATTATTCAGACAATGAGCGTCCATGGGGCGTTAAGGAGAGATGCTCGATGACTGCTGAAAACACACCAGAACTGAACTACAACCCGCACATTCCGTTGGCCCAGGCATTGCTTTTGCCGCGCATCGCGATTGAAAACACCATGCCGATCCTTGATGGCGGGCAATTTGCCGTCAAGGCCGTGGTCGGCCAGGACGTGGTCGTCACCAGCAAGGTGTTTGCTGATGGCCACGACAAGCTGGCCGTGCGCATCCGCTGGCGTGCCGAGGGCGAAGAATCGTGGCAAAGCGAGGTCATGGAAGAGCTTGGCAATAATGGCTGGAAAGGCCGCTTTCACGTCGTTGAGCAGGGCCGCTACGTTTATTGCATCGAAGCCTGGATTGACCAGTTTGCGACGTTCCGCTACGAACTTGAGAAAAAGCATCTGGCTGCAGTGCCAGTGAGCCTGGAGCTGCAGGAAGGTCGAAATCACGTCCAGCAAGCGGCTGAGCGCACTGACGGTCAACTGAGCGAAGACCTGGCCGCGTTGCATCATGAACTGTCCGGGCTGCTCGAAACCGAGCAGGTCGCGCTGTTTCTGCACCAACGCAGCGCTGATTTGATGCAGCAGGCTGACCATCGCGCATTTGTCAGCCTCAGCCCTGAATTTCCGGTCGACGTCGAGCGCGACCTCGCACAGTTCGCCAGCTGGTATGAGCTGTTTCCGCGCTCGATCACGGATGATCCGGCTCGCCACGGCACCTTCAACGGCGTGCATGCGCGGTTGCCAATGATCCAGGACATGGGCTTCGACGTGCTGTATTTTCCGCCGATTCACCCGATCGGCCGCAGCTTCCGCAAGGGCCCGAACAACTCGTTGACCGCCGGCCCCGATGATCCGGGCAGCCCGTATGCGATCGGCAGCGAAGAGGGTGGTCACGAAGCAATCCATCCCCAGCTCGGCAGCCGCGAAGACTTCCGTCGATTGGTGGCGGCTGCGGCAGACCACGGCCTGGAAATCGCCCTGGACTTCGCCATCCAGTGTTCCCAGGATCACCCATGGCTCAAGCAGCACCCTGGCTGGTTCAACTGGCGGCCGGACGGCACGATCAAATATGCGGAAAACCCGCCGAAAAAATATCAGGACATCGTCAACGTCGACTTCTATGCCGCTGATGCGATTCCGAGCCTCTGGGTGGAGCTGCGCGACATCGTTTTGGGTTGGGTCGCAGAAGGTGTGAAGATTTTCCGTGTCGATAACCCGCACACCAAACCTTTGCCGTTCTGGCAGTGGCTGATTGCCGATGTGCGCGCGCTGCACCCGGAGGTGATCTTCCTTGCCGAGGCGTTTACCACGCCAGCGATGATGGCGCGCCTGGGCAAGGTCGGTTATTCCCAGAGTTACACCTATTTCACCTGGCGCAACACCAAATATGAACTCTCGACCTACCTGACCGAGTTGAACGAATCGCCATGGCGCGAGTGCTACCGGCCAAACTTCTTCGTCAACACGCCGGACATCAATCCGGCATTCCTGCATCAGTCCGGGCGCCCCGGTTTTCTCATTCGTGCGGCGCTGGCGACCATGGGTTCCGGATTGTGGGGAATGTATTCCGGGTTCGAGCTGTGCGAGTCGGCGCCCGTGCCGGGCAAAGAGGAATACCTCAACTCCGAGAAGTATGAGATCCGACCAAGGGATTTCACCGCACCGGGCAACATCATTGCCGAGATCGCTCAGCTCAACCGCATTCGCCGGCAAAATCCGGCGCTGCACACGCACCTGGGCCTGACGATCTACAACGCCTGGAACGACAACATTCTGTATTTCGGCAAACGCAGCGAGGATGGCAGCAACTTTATCCTGGTCGCGGTCAACCTTGATCCGAACAACGTGCAGGAAGCTAACTTCGAATTGCCACTTTGGGAAATGGGCCTGCCGGACGACGCCAGCACCCAAGGCGAAGATTTGATGAACGGCCATCGCTGGACCTGGCACGGCAAGTATCAGTTCATGCGGATTGATCCAGCCGTTCAGCCGTTCGGAATCTGGCGCATCACCGTTTAAAACCAAGACCTGTGGGCGAGCCTGCTCGCGATAGCGGTGTGTCAGGCAATACATGTGCTGAATGTACCACCGCCATCGCGAGCAGGCTCGCTCCCACAAGTAGATCTGATCGGTTCAGCGGCATTTTTCGAATTCAGCAGGAGTTTCAAATGGCGAAGAAATCCAATGGAGCTACCTTTATCAAGGACCCGCTCTGGTACAAGGACGCGGTGATCTATCAAGTACACGTCAAATCTTTTTTCGACTCCAACAATGACGGGATCGGTGACTTTCCCGGCCTGATCGCCAAACTCGATTACATCGCAGACCTCGGCGTCAATACTATCTGGCTGCTGCCGTTTTATCCCTCGCCACGTCGCGACGACGGTTACGACATAGCCGAATACCGTGGTGTGCACCCCGACTACGGCACCATGGCCGATGCCAAGCGCTTCATTTCCGAAGCGCACAGCCGTGGTTTGCGGGTGATCACCGAGCTGGTCATAAACCACACATCCGATCAACACGCCTGGTTTCAGCGCGCACGCAAAGCCAAAAAAGGTTCGGCGGCGCGGGACTTCTACGTGTGGTCCGATGACGATCACAAGTACGACGGCACGCGCATCATCTTTCTCGACACCGAAAAATCCAACTGGACCTGGGACCCGGTTGCCGAACAGTACTTCTGGCACCGTTTCTATTCTCACCAGCCGGATCTGAATTTCGACAACCCGCAGGTCATGAAGGCGGTACTGTCGGTCATGCGCTACTGGCTCGACATGGGGATTGACGGCCTGCGCCTGGATGCGATCCCGTACCTGATCGAGCGCGATGGCACCAACAACGAAAACCTGCCCGAGACCCACGACGTTCTCAAGCAGATCCGCGCCGAAATCGACGCCAATTATCCGGACCGCATGCTGCTGGCCGAGGCCAACCAATGGCCGGAAGACACGCAGCTTTATTTCGGCGACACCGATCAAGAAGGGCTCAACGGCGACGAATGCCATATGGCGTTCCACTTCCCGCTGATGCCGCGGATGTACATGGCGCTGGCTCAGGAAGACCGTTTCCCGATCACCGACATTTTACGCCAGACCCCTGAGATACCAGCCAATTGCCAGTGGGCAATCTTCCTGCGTAACCACGATGAACTGACGCTGGAAATGGTCACCGACAAAGAACGCGATTACCTGTGGAATTACTACGCGGCCGACCGTCGGGCGCGGATCAATCTGGGTATTCGCCGGCGCCTGGCGCCGTTGATGGAGCGTGACCGCCGCCGTGTTGAATTGCTTAACTCGCTGCTGCTGTCGATGCCGGGCACGCCGACGCTGTATTACGGCGACGAAATCGGTATGGGCGACAATATCTACCTCGGCGACCGCGATGGCGTGCGCACGCCGATGCAATGGTCGATCGATCGTAACGGCGGCTTCTCCCGCGCCGACCCGGCGAGCCTGGTGCTGCCACCGATCATGGACCCGCAATACGGTTATCTGTCAGTCAACGTCGAAACGCAGTCCGGCGATCCGCATTCATTGCTCAACTGGACGCGACGCATGCTTGCCGTGCGCAAACAGTCGAAAGCCTTTGGCCGCGGCACGATAAAAATGCTCTCGCCGAGCAACCGGCGAATTCTGGCCTATACCCGTGAATTCACGGCTGCCGACGGTACACACGAAATTATCCTGTGCGTGGCCAACGTGTCGCGCAGCGCGCAAGCGGCGGAATTGGACCTGTCGGCGTACGTCGGCATGGTGCCTGTGGAGATGCTCGGCGGCAATGCGTTCCCGCCGATTGGACAGCTGAATTTCCTCTTGACCCTGGCGCCTTACGGCTTTTATTGGTTCGGACTCGCTGCGGAGAACAAAATGCCCACCTGGCACGTAGAACCGGCGCAAAGCCTGCCGGATTTCACCACACTGGTGTTGAAAAAACGTATGGAAGAGCTGCTCGAGTCGCCGTCTCGCAACACGCTGGAGCAGAGCATCCTGCCAAACTGGCTGCAAAATAGGCGCTGGTTCGCCGGGAAGGATGCGGCGATCGAGAAGGTCAACCTTGCCTATGGCGTGCGTTTTGGCGATGCCGAGCATCCGGTGCTGTTGAGCGAAATCGAAGTCACCAGCGGCGGCCAGACCAGTCGTTATCAATTGCCTTTCGGCTTTATGGCTGATGATCAGGTCGGACCGGCGCTGCCACAGCAATTGGCGTTGTCTCGAGTCCGGCGCGGGCCGCAGGTCGGCTTGATCACTGACGCGTTCAGCCTTGAGAATTTCATCCGCACGGTGCTGCAAGGCATGCAGGACAACACCGTGTTGCCGTCGGATGGCGGCGAAATTCGTTTCGAGCCAACAGCAGAACTGGCCAAACTGGGCCTGACCGCTGAATCGGAAGTGCGCTATCTGTCCGCCGAGCAGTCCAACAGTTCGGTGGTGATCGGCAGCAGCATGGTGCTCAAGCTGATTCGCAAGGTCGCCTCAGGGGTGCATCCGGAACTGGAAATGAGTGCGTACCTGACCAATGCCGGCTTCAGCAACATTTCGCCATTGCTGGGCTCGGTGGTACGTCGCGATGCCCAGGGCGACGACAACTTGCTGATGATCGCCCAAGGCTATCTGAGCAATCAAGGCGATGCATGGGAGTGGACGCAGAACAATCTCGAACGAGCGCTGCGCGACGAACTGGCAGATGCCATGTCCGAGCAGGAACAGCATTACAACGCGCTCGGCGAATTGCGTGATTTCGCGGGCATGCTCGGTCAGCGCCTGGGCGAAATGCATCAGGTGCTGGCAGCGCCGACCGATGACGCGGATTTCGCGCCGCAGGTGACCAGCCAGAAAGATGCGGTGGCTTCGGCCAAGGACGTCGCGGCTCAGGTTGAGCGCGCGTTGAAACTGCTCAAGGAACACCAGCACGAATTGAACAGCGAAGACCAGGCCATGGTCACTCGGTTACTGGACAACAGGAAAGTCATCCTGGCTCATGTGCAGGAGCTCGGCAAAAAAGCCACCGGCGGCCTGCGTATCCGTGTCCACGGCGACTTGCACCTGGGTCAGGTGCTGGTGATCAAAGGCGATGCTTACCTGATCGATTTCGAAGGCGAGCCGGCTCGTCCACTGTCGGAACGTCGCGGCAAACACAGCCCGTACAAAGATGTCAGCGGCGTGCTGCGCTCATTTGATTACGCAGCGGCAATGGCGATCAACGTGCATAACGTCGATAACACCGATGAGGCACAGGCTGCACGTCAGCACGTGTCCGACCGTTATCTGGTTGAAGCAAAACAGGCCTTTGTCGACGCGTATCGGCTGGCGGCAGCTAATCTTGGTCATGCGTGGCAAGATCCGGAAGGCGAGGACGCTGCGCTTTCGTTATTCGGTCTGGAAAAGGCAGCCTACGAGGTGGCGTACGAAGCGGAAAATCGCCCCACCTGGTTGCCGGTGCCGTTGCATGGTTTGTCTGGATTATTAAGTGGGCTTAAACCCTTTTCCGAACTTGGTGGAGAATAGTCATGAGTTTCTCGAACAAGGAACAGGGTCACGCTCAAGAGGCGCTTTTACCCAATGCGCGAGACATCGACGCATTGGTACGCGCTGAGCATCACGACCCTTTCTCGATTCTCGGCCCCCATGGCGATAACGCCGGTGGGCAATTCATTCGGGCGTATTTGCCGGACGCATTGAGCGTGCAGGTGGTGGCCAAGGACACCGGGGAAGAGCTCGGCAACCTTGAGACCACGCAGACGCCGGGGCTGTTCGTCGGGCATTTCGACCGCGCGCAACCTTATCAACTTCGTGTTCGCTGGGCCGGTGGTGAACAGCTTTGCGAAGATCCTTACAGCTTCGGGCCGTTGCTTGGGGAAATGGACCTGTATCTGTTCGCCGAGGGCAACCACCGTGACCTGAGCAGTTGCCTCGGCGCGCAGCTGAAAACTGTCGACGGTGTGGACGGCGTGCGGTTCGCCGTGTGGGCGCCGAACGCAAAACGTGTTTCTGTGGTGGGCAATTTCAATAACTGGGACGGCCGTCGTCATCCGATGCGTTTGCGTCACCCGACCGGTGTCTGGGAATTGTTCATCCCGCGTCTGCAGGCGGGGGAGGCTTACAAATACGAAATCCTCGGTGCCCACGGCATTCTGCCGCTCAAGGCAGACCCGATGGCACTAGCGACCACGCTGCCACCGGATACCGCCTCGAAAGTGGCTGCACCGCTGAGCATCGAATGGCAGGACCACGCCTGGATGGAAGCGCGCCTTGAGCGTCAGAAGGCGAGCGCACCGCTGTCGATTTACGAACTGCACGCCGGGTCCTGGCAGTGTGAGCTCGACGATCTCGGCGAAGTAGCCCGTCAGTACACCTGGCACGAACTGGGCGAGCGGCTGATTCCGTACGTCAAGGAGCTGGGCTTTACCCACATCGAACTGATGCCGATCATGGAGCATCCGTTCGGCGGTTCGTGGGGCTATCAGTTGCTGTCGCAATTCGCCCCGAGTGCCCGTTACGGCTCGCCGGATGATTTTGCGGCATTCATCAATGCCTGCCACCAGGCAGATATTGGCGTCATTCTTGACTGGGTTCCAGCGCATTTCCCGACGGATACCCACGGCATGGCCCAATTCGACGGCACCGCGCTGTACGAATACGCTAACCCGCAGGAAGGCTTCCACCAGGATTGGGACACGCTGATCTACAACCTTGGCCGCACCGAAGTGCACGGCTACATGCTTGCTTCAGGCCTGCACTGGCTTAAGCATTTCCATATCGATGGCCTGCGGGTCGATGCGGTGGCGTCGATGCTGTATCGCGACTATTCGCGCAAAGCCGGCGAGTGGGTGCCGAACCGTCACGGCGGTCGCGAGAACCTCGAAGCCATCGACTTCCTGCGCCATCTGAATGATGTGGTCAACCTCGAAGCGCCGGGCGCGCTGGTGATTGCCGAGGAATCCACGGCATGGCCAGGCGTCAGCCAACCGACGCAACAGGGCGGGCTGGGTTTCGATTACAAATGGAACATGGGCTGGATGCACGATTCGCTGCACTACATCCAGCAGGATCCCGTGTACCGCGCGCATCATCACAACGAGCTGAGTTTCGGCCTGATGTACGCATGGTCCGAGCGCTTCATCCTGCCGATTTCTCACGACGAAGTGGTGCACGGCAAGCACTCGCTGATCGACAAGATGCCGGGCGACCGCTGGCAGAAATTCGCCAACCTGCGCGCCTACCTGAGTTTCATGTGGGGGCATCCGGGCAAGAAGCTGCTGTTCATGGGCTGCGAGTTCGGTCAGTGGCGTGAGTGGAACCACGATCAACAGCTCGACTGGTATCTGCTGCAATACCCGGAACACCAGGGTGTGCAAAAACTGGTGGCCGACCTCAACCAGCTCTACCGCGAAGAGCCGGCGCTGCATGATCAGGACCATAAACCGGCCGGCTTCCAGTGGCTGATTGGCGATGATGCCATCAACAGTGTTTATGCCTGGCTGCGTTGGAGTTCAGACGGCCGGCCGGTGTTGGTGGTGGCCAATTTCACGCCGATTCCACGTGAGGCTTATCGCATCGGCGTGCCGTTCGCCGGGCGCTGGACCGAGCTGATCAACAGTGATTCGGAGAAGTATGCCGGGTCGAATTACGGCAATGGTGGCGGGGCGTTTACTGAAGCACAACCGAGCCACGGGCAACCGGAGTCGCTGGTGTTGAATCTGCCGCCATTGGCGGTGTTGATGTTCAGACCTGAAGGTTAACGTCCAGGCCGTCTCGGGCCGCCATGCTTGTTGAAGCATGAGCGGCTCGGGATTGTGCCCGAACGGCGGTTGCTCGCGACTGCCTCACCAGCGCATCCTCACTCCGAGGCTGCCAATCAAACCGTTCAAATCGTTGTCATCGACATCGCTGCTGTAATCGGCGCTGACGTATAGACTGACAACGGGCGTCACTCTTGCAACCAATCCCAAACCCACTTCAACGGTCGATGATTTGCGGCTGCTGCTGATCTTGTCGACCTGATCGAGAGTCACGGTGTTGCCGGTATAAACCGTGTGCCACACGTTGGTCCGCAGATAGGGTTCGAAGCCCAGACCGTTGATGTCGTAACTCCCTTTCAATCGCGCACCGACCCGGCCGCTCCATGAGTTGAGGTCGCTGGTTGAAGCGTTGGCGGATCCGGCATACGGCCTGTCCAGAGTGATGCGTTGATTGATCAACTGCGCCTGGGGCTCGACCACCCAGTTCTCGCTCAAGCCAATCGGAAAACCACCTTCCACCGACAGGGTTACCGCGCTGCCTTCAGTCGCTTGACGGGCACCTTTTTCGTTGCGGCTGAACCCGTTGACCCGGCCGCCACTGGCCGTCAGATCCACGTGCCAGCCCTGAGGGCCGGTCAGGCTCCAGTAGGCGCCGACACTCTGACCCTGCACGTTGAGCGTGTCAGTTTGCGATCTGGCCTGAGCGCGATGGTTCAGCACTCCATTTCCGGTACCTTGAATCTGGCGGAGGCCGCTGACCAGACCGACCCGTTGGGTATGACCGCTGCCACTTTGCAGCGTCAGTATCGCCGGGCCTTTGGATTGGTCAGCACTCGAGAGAGTGGAAGCCTCGGTTTGGTCATCGATGTGTGCCTGACGTGAAGCTTGCCCGTAGAGCTGATCCCATGCGAATGGGCTGGCGTCTTCGGTGGTCAGCCGTGAACTGCGCAGGTCGGCTTGGGGGCTGAAGCGACCGGGCCATGCATTGCTAATGGCCGGAAGAGTGAACGAGGGGGCGGATTGGTCGTACCAAGGGGCGGATTCTTCCTCGACAGGCGCGGCCTGCATTTCCAGGGAAGAACATAGAAGGAGTGAACCCGATACGCTGCAAAAAGTAATTTTGATCTCTTGTGGCCCGAAGGAGTTTTTCATGGGGGTCTACCTTGCAATCGCATGCGCTGTCTCGCTCTGGCGTCTCTCCTACCCCGAATGAGGGGCGACCGAATGGATTGAGGCAAGCCGCTGACCGCCCGTTTTCGCGGGTGTCTGGGGGCTTGCCTCGGGTGTGATTCCGGGGGTAGTAAGGTGTAGCTAAGAAGACCGTAGACCCTGCGTCAAGAAAATGCCCGATAAGCGGCATTGATTTATCGGGACTTTCAAGTATCTGATCTGACGAGCTTCAGCAAGGGGTTGATAGCTGAGGAATTGACCATCTGCGCGCAATGGTGCGACTCGCTCACCGTCTCACCAGCTCATTCTGAGACCGGCATTCGCCGACGTCGCGCGCTGTTGATTACTGTCGATATTGAGACCGTAATCAATACCGGCGTAAACGCTGACCGATTCGGTAAGACTGACCACCGCGCCAAACCCGAGATCGGCCTGGGTAGATTTTTGTTCGGTGTCGATTTGGGTTGTGTCATCAAACGTGACCGAATCGGTGCCGGACATTGTGTGCCAGATGTTGGCTTGCACATACGGCGTCACTTTGCTTTGGCTCACTTCGTAGCTGCCCTCCAGTCGCATGCCGAGGCGGCCAGTCGTGGCGGCATCGGAATCGAACGTCACGCGCGAGATCCCGTCGTTCTGCGTGTCGAGGGAGACCTTCTGGTAGATCACCTGAGCCTGCGGCTCTATCAACCAATTGTCGGTTACGGCGAACGGCTGACCGACTTCCGCCGAGAAGGTTGTGACATGGCCGTCGTTGTCGATTTCCAGACCGCGTTCGGAACGGCTGTCACCGTCCAGCCAGGTGTGCATCGCCACCAGGTCCAGATAGCCGCCTAGTGGGTTAAGTAGAGTCCAGTACAGACCTGCGCTCTTACCTTCAATGTCGATCTTGCCCGCTCTTTTGCCTTCAAAGCCCTGGTTGAATCCGTCGACATCCCCGCGCAAGCGAGTGTCGGCGACAAAGACACCGCCGCGCTGGTTCAGTGTATTGGAAATCTGTGAAGCAAAAAGATCGTGGCCCACCTGGTAGCCGTTCAGGGAGCCGTCAAGTGTCGGCGTGACGGTGCCGGCCCAGGTTTGCTCGAAGTTTTCCCCATAAACCCGACCCCAGCCCGCGCTGAGCGCACCGGTTTCGGTAAGCAGACGCTGATCACCCTGGCGATCATGAAATGTGCCCAGGGCCGTCAGCGCCATTTGCGCTGCGGCCGGGGGCATCACCGACCAGGTTGGCACTTCCGGGCGGTAGGTGGGAATCGGAGCGGCGCCAGGGACCGCCGCTGGTAATACCGGTGGAGCCGCCACTACCGCTGGTAATGTGGGTGTCCCGGACGGTACAGCGGGCAGGGCCGGCGCTGGCACGGGAGCCTGCACCAGCGGTACCAGAATGGGTGGCAACGCTGGATCAGGGTTCGGTACAGCTACCAGAGGCGCAGCTACCACAGCAGATCTCAGGTAAAAACTGTTTTCACTGCCAGGCGTGACGCCGCCTTTGTACAGGTTGTAATCGAAGGCACCGGCGGAGATCGGAGCAGCGAGGGCGAATGCGCTGCTGTCGCTGACAGCCGTGCCCTGAGCCTCCACCACCTGAATGCCGTTTTGTTGGGTCAACGCGCCGAGCCCTCCCAGATTGGTGACGGTAATGGCGGTGCGGCCGGTCAAGGTGCCGTCGGCCACCACTAATTTATCGCTCGGGGAGCTGTCGTCACCCAGCACGGTTTGCAGAAACAGGCGGCCATTGTCGCCGACGTAATTACCTTGCACCGTCAGGGTGTCGTTTGTCCGGTTATTGCCAGTGCTCAGGTCGATCAACCCCGGCGTTGTTCAGGGTGGCGAGCTGGCCAGCGCTGAAGGCACTGATGCTGCCCTGAGCAGAGGTCAGCGTGCTGCTGCCGTCCATGTTGAATACGCCGGTGCCGCTAATGTTGTCGCCCATGCGAAAAACGCCGTCGAGATCGAAGCTGGAGCCGTTGTTCAGATTGACCGTTTCCCAGTTGACGTAGCGTTGCGCACCCGCCGACGACGTGCCGTCGAAGGTCAATACATCGATGCCCGTGCCGCCGTTGATACTCGGCGTGGGAGCGAGTGCAGTTTCATTCAGGTTGCGCAGTGTTGCGCTGTCGTTGCCGGCCTCCAGCAGAATCGCTGAGAGAACCGTGCCGCCGTTGCCCCAGACAAACGTGTCATCGCCCGCACTCGCGCGGATTTCGCCCGCGATTTCGCCGCCTGTCAGTGTGATGCTGTCGTTGCCGCCGCTGACCGACACATTGCCGCCAATGCGGCCACCGGAGATGATGATGGTGTCGGTACCGAACCCGCTCACCAGGTTGCCGAAAATCTCGCCGCCCGAAAGGTCGAACAGATTGTTATCGAGCTTCATGTCGACCCGGCCAATCGTACCGGCGGTCATCCGTGCGCTGTCACCATCCTCAAATGCGCCGGTGATGGTGCCCCCGTTCATTTCGAAGGTGTCGCGACTATCGCCTTGGGCCAGAGACTGGATAACGCCACCGTTCATGACGAAATCGTCAATGCCATTACCCTGGGTGACCGCCCCGGCGATCTGCCCGGCGTTGATCGTGAATCTATCGGCGCCGTCGCCTTGAGCCAGTGCGCCATTCACAATCCCGGAGTTCATGGTGACGGTGTCATTGCCGCCTCCAAAGGTCACGCTGCCGTCCACAACGCCGGTACCGTTTGCCGGAAAGGTCAGGCTGTTGTTGCCGAGCAAATCAGTCAGCGCACCGCTACTTGCGCTGTCACACACGTAGTTGTCGTTGCCGGCGGTAGGTATGAGCGTGCAAGCCGCCTGCACAGGTTGCGACCAGGCGGTGCACAGCCAGATGGATGCAGCCAAAGTGCTGTAGCGATAATGGGGCAGCAGATTCGAAGAGTTCATGGTTATCTCCGCAAGTGAGTGGCGTCCATACCTGACGCTTACTGAGTGTCATCGGTGAATTCATCAGCACGGTTTGCCGGACAGCTACGGATACATGACTACCCGAGACGACAGACTTCGGCGACATCGACTACGGTGTTTCACGGGTCCCCGAAATGAACTGACGAGGACGATTTACCCTAGCAATAGAAGTCGGCATTCCTACTGACACAAATCACAGTAGCCCATTCATCGGGATTTGCCTCAAAGATGCACTTCCACTGCCAGTGGCAAGTGATCCGACAAGTGCGTCCAGGGCTTATTGCCCAGTATTCGCGGGTTGTGACTGCTGGCGTTGCGTAAGTAGATTCGGTCCAGTCGTAATAGGGGGAAGCGTGCCGGATAGGTTTTCGCCGGGCGGCCGTTTTGACGTTCAAATACCTCGTGCAGATAATTGCGGCGGGCGAGGGTGGCGTTGCCTTGCAGTTGCCAGTCGTTGAAGTCGCCGGCGATGATTACCGGTGCATCGTCGGGCAAGGATTCGAGCAGTTGGCACAACAGCTGAAGCTGTAACTGGCGGTGGCTTTCCAGCAGGCTCAAGTGCACGCAGATTGCATGGACCTCGGCGTGTCCTGGCACGTCCAGAATGCAATGCAGCAGCCCGCGACGTTCCGGCCCTGTAATGGAGACATCCAGGTTGCGATATTCGCGGATGGGGTATTTCGAAAGCAGTGCATTACCGTGGTGGCCGTCGGGGTAGACGGCGTTGCGGCCATAGGCAAAGTCGCTCCACATACTGTCGGCGAGGAATTCGTATTGCGACGTTTGCGGCCAGTCATCAAAGCGGTTGGAGTGGCGCTCATGTTCGCCGACCACTTCCTGCAGAAACACCAGATCGGCGGAAGTACTGCGCACTGCCTCACGCAGTTCCGGGAGGATGAAGCGCCTGTTGAACGCCGTAAATCCTTTGTGAGTGTTGACCGTCAGCACCCTGAGTCGATGAATCGCCGGTGGCGCATCCGGCTCTGCGGGCTCGATAACTTGCGGCTTGGAATCACTGGTCACGTTCACTCCTCTGAATCAGGCTTGCTTATGCATGCGACTGATACGCGGGCGAGCAGTTCAGCGTGATTCGTCGTGCCGCCCGCACCTCCCCCAAACGCCGCAAGCCCATGTAGCAGCCGTCGAGCCCGCGAGGCTGCGGCCACCAAGCGACCCAATCGATGTAGCAGCTGCCGAGCCCGCGAGGCTGCGTCCCACCAGGTATCGACCCAATCGATGTAGCAGCTGCCGAGCCTGCGAGGCTGCGTCGAGGCCGAAGGACTCGCTGCACCAGACGACTCAGTGTGTCAGGTGAATCGCGTCGGCCGGTATTAGGGCTCCTGCGTCCGAACCCGCGCGAGCAGGCCGCAGCCCTCGCAGCTGAAGTCTACACACGCAGCCTCGCAGGCTCGGCAGCTGCTACAGGTGGTGAGTCAGACGAAGACGATTTCGTAGGGCAAGCGCATGCGTTCCAGCAGAACCGGCGGTATCGACGCAATCGACGTAGCAGCTGCCGAGCCCGCGAGGCTGCGTCGAGGCCGAAGGACTCGCTGCACCAGACGACTCAGTGTGTCAGGTGAATCGCGTCGGCCGGTTTAAGGGCTCCTGCGTCCGAACCCGCGCGAGCAGGCCACAACCCACGCAGCCCACGCAGCCTCGCAGGCTCGCAGGCTCGACAGCTGCTACACACGCAGCCTCGCAGGCTCGGCAGCTGCTACAGGTGGTGAGTCAGACGAAGACGATTTCGTAGGGCAAGCGCATGCGTTCCAGCAGAACCGGCGGTATCAACGGTGCGAGGCCGATGGCCGGATCACCGTCCAGCTGGGTGGCGTAAGCGTGGGTAGCGTGGCTTTTACGCGCCACAGTCCAGGTGTCGAGGCGCAGCTTGCGCGCGCGATGCCAGGGAATGTGCGTGTGATCGCGTGCCGGCCGGTGCCAGGCCCATACGGGTACTTCGTTGAATGTCGCGCCGACTGAGTCGGCGGCCCGGGCGGCAGCACGACCCACGGCTGCTTGATCGGGATGGCCGTCTTCAGACCACGTTGTGAACACCACGTCATCGGCTCGCAGGTAGCGCGCGATAAATTGCGCCAGCTCAGCTTCACGTTCATTCAAGGCATTGTCGGTAAAACCGCCGCGAATCCATTTCAAACTGTGCATCGGCAAGCCAAGCCGGCGCAGGGCTTCGACACTTTCCTGCGGCCGGAATACGCTGAGACGTTTTTCCGACCACTGGCGCGAGCCAGGGTGACTGGCACTGCCATCGGTGATCGAGATGAGTTGCAGTGGATGGCCCAGCGCGCTGAGCAATTGCAGCAGCCCGCCGCAGGTCACCACTTCATCACCGGGATGGGGCGCGATGAATACTGCCCGTGCCCCCGGCGGGACAAGGTTGCGGGTACTGATGACGGGGATGTTGTCGAGCTGGGCGGCGTGGTTCCAGATTTGTCCGGGGAGGCTGGTGTCACTGATGGAAACGGGTTTCATCGGTCTACATCCTTGTGTCGATTGAGCCGGGGCGCCGCGCTCCAAACCATGGATTGCGGAAGCAGAGTATTACTCAAGTAACGCTATTCGTCGCCCTGATGTTCTACCCGTTTCGTTTTTTAGCCGACCTGAAGCATCCCCCGCAGATAATCACCGAAACCGCCCCGAGCCCGTGCGTCGAGGCGGGCGCTGGTCAGCACCTGCGGGCGGTGACTCCAGGCGATCGTTGCGCCGCAGCGTTCAAGCTGGCGCACCAGCTGCACATCTTCATGGCAGGCCAGAGGCTCAAACCCGCCGGCGCGCCTGTAGGCATCGGCGCTGATGCCCAGGTTGGCGCCGTGAATATGCCGGTGGTCTTCACGAGCCTGATAATGCTGGTGATAACGAATCTGCGCCGCTTCATCGAACGATTCGTGCCACGTCTCCACCGTGACCGTGCCGCACACGGCGTCAGTGCCAAGGGCCAATTGCGCCACCAGCCAATCGTGGGCCACCCTGCTGTCGGCGTCAGAGCAGGAAATCCATCGCGCACCACGCTCCAGCAAAAATCGCGCGCCTGCTGCGCGCGCCTCGCCGACATTACGCGCCTGGATCACCAGGCTGTGCACCGGGTAACTTTTGACGATCTCCAGCGAACGATCGGTGCAACTGTCCAGCACCACCAGCACTTCAACATCTTCACCGTTCAATAAATCATGCCGCGCCGCCAGCAATGCGGCCTGAAGGCATTCTTCGAGCAATGCCTCCTCATTGTGTGCCGGGATCAGAATTCCAATCATCGCAAACCCTCAAGTGCGGCAACGGAGCGCGGTTCACGGCTCCAGACTTCCAATAGAAAATCAGCTTCCTGATGCAAAACCAGGCGCGGCAGGTGCAGATGCTCGTGCAACTGGTCGTGCACTTGACGGGCGTTGAGCGGGCAGCCCTCAATAGGCGGGCGCCAATGACAGGCGATTAGTTGGCCATCAGCCGTCAGGGACTGCGCGGCGTGTTGGATCAAGCGGGTCAGATCGTCGGCATCCAGGTAATAGCCGACTTCGCTCAACACGATCAGGTCGAACTGCTCGTTCGGCCAGTCTTCCGGCAAGCGGCCCTTGCGAATCTCGGCGTGATCAAACAGGCTCAGACGCGTGCGCGCCAGACTGACTGCCGCTGCAGCGGTGTCATAACACAGCAAACGATCGCAGCGGCCGGCCAGTTCCGCACTCAGCTCACCGTTGGCACAGCCGGGCTCGAAGATGGCGCGATACCGGGGTCGGGGCAGGGCGGCCAGGGTGATGGCGCGTTTGCGTTGCTCATACCAGCGCTGGCGAAACGACCAGGGATCGTCGTTGCCTGCAAAGAGACCGTCGAAATAGCGATCGTCGACACTCATATGAACACCACCTCGAATGGCTGCAGCAAACGATCGACCACGTTAGGTGCAAGCACCGGCGGCAGACCCACCAGCGGATCGCCTTCCAGTTGGCTGGCGAAGGCGTGAATCGCGTGACGCTTGCGTGCGACCAGAGGCGCGCTCAGGAGAATCTTGCGTGCCCGCTCCCACGGCACCGCGCGATCTTCCGGCGCTGCCCAGTGCCAGGTCCACACGGGCAATTCGAGCAGGGTGGCCCCCACGCGTCGCGCTGCTTCGGCACTGGCGCGGCCCACGGCTTCATGATCGCAATGGCCGTCCTCACGCCAGGTGGTGAACACCACATCGTCCGGGCGCAGATAGCGTTCAATGAAATCGCACAGCTCGGCCTCGCGTGCTGCCACCTGACTGTCGGCAAAGCCACCGCGCAACCATTTCAGGCTGTGCAACGGCAGACCCAACCGGCGCAATGCCTCGGCGGACTCTTGCGGGCGTACGGTGCTCAAGCGTTCGACTGGCCAGCTCGCGGAACCGGGATGACTGGCGCTGCCATCGGTCACCGAAATCAGCTGCAATGGCCGACCAGCCGCCGCAAGAATCTGCAGGAGCCCGCCACAGCCCAGCACTTCATCGTCGGGGTGCGGGGCGATAATGACTGCGCGCGAACCTTCCGGCACCAGCTGCAGAATGTCGGTATCGGGCAGCTGCGCCAATTGGCTCGAGCGTTGCCACTGATGCAACGACGTGCCCTGACCGACGATTGGATTGTTTTTCATAACGTCCATGTTCCACTGAGTACTTTTTCGCCAAGCGCTGCAAGGTCTCGTTCGGCATGACTTTGACGGAGGAAGACCGGCAAATCGGCGATCATCCGAGCGAAATGCCGATCCTTGCAATAAGGGCCTGCACCGAGGGCATGGCCGACGTGCAAAATCACTTGCTCGGCGGCCTGTTCAACCACGGCGCGAGCGCGACGGGCCAACAGTTCAGCATTGTCTAAAGGCGCGGCATCAATGGCCTGTGCGCCGATTCTCAAAACATCAGCCGCCGCTTGCAACGCGCAGTCGACGGCGCCTAGATGAGCAAGAGCATGGGGTTCTGGACGTAACCTGCAATGACTGCGCAAGCGTTCGGCAAGGCTTTGTGCGGCACCGTACCAGCAGGCGGCGATACCAATGCCGCCTTGCCAGAAACCGGGTCGATGCAGGTAATCGCCGGGCTGTCCGATGGCCTTTGCCTGAGCCCCATCGAACAGCACCTCGACACTGCCCGTCGCGCCCATGCCGACTGCATGCCAACCTTGATCGGTAACGTTCACGCCGGGTTGATCCAGCGCAACCGCCACCAGTTGCTGACGGCCCTGATCATCCCAAGCGGTCAGCAAGGCATTACTCAATACTGCGGCGCCCGAACACCAGGCCTTGCGGCCATTCAGCGTAACCAGATGGCCTTGCGGGATGACGCGAACACGAGCGTCTGGTGGTTCGGCGGCCCACATGCCCCACGTGCTGCCTGGGGTAGGCGAACCACCGAGTTGCTGGACAATCGCCAGCGCGTCGGTATGGCCTTCGTACAGTTTGCACAGCGCCAGATCATGCCCGGCAACCTCGGCCAAGCGCTGGAAACGTTCCAGCGTTTGACCGTTACCGGGCAACGGGAGCTGATCGAGACCTGCCTCGACCATTTCCCGCAGGCATTGCCCTAACGCATCGGCGTCAGGGTAATCCGGTGAACGACGCAGCAGAAATGCACTGAGGTCCATTTCACTCTTCTTCCTCATGCTGCAGTTCGAACAACAGTAACGAACGGCCGGTGACCGAATATTCGTGGCCGAACTCGAAGCGCTCCTGGCCTCGAATCGACGGTTGATTGGTGTCGATCATGCAGGTCCAGAATCCACCGTCCGGGACTTCAGGCAAAGTGAAATTGACCACGTCGTGGTGCGCATTGACTACCAGCAACAGGGTCGCATCGGCACCCTTGCGGCGAATCCCGGTTTCCTGCGCTCGGCCATCCATCAACATGCCCAGGCATTTGCCGTGCGCGTCTTCCCATTGTTCGATGGACATTTCTTCGCCACTTGGCGCGAGCCAGGTGACATCCTTGACGCCGATGTCCTCGTTGTAATTGCCCACCAGGAAGCGACCACGACGCAGGATCGGGTAGGTCAGGCGCAGCTTGATCAGACGCTTGACGAATTTGAGCAGGGCTTTGCCATCATCGCTGAGATCCCAATTGACCCAACCGATATCGCTGTCCTGGCAGTAGGCGTTGTTGTTGCCATCCTGAGTGCGCGCAAATTCATCGCCGGCCAGAATCATCGGCGTGCCTTGCGAGAGCAATAGCGTGGCAAAGAAGTTGCGCATCTGCCGCTGGCGCAGCTCGTTGATTTCCGGGTCGTCAGTCGGGCCTTCGGCGCCATGGTTCCAGGACAGGTTGTTGTTGCTGCCGTCCTGGTTATTTTCGTCGTTGGCCTCGTTGTGCTTGTCGTTATACGACACCAGGTCATTAAGCGTGAAGCCGTCGTGCGCAGTGATGAAATTCACCGACGCATACGGACGTCGCCCGCGCTGGTTGAACATCTCCCCAGAGGCCGTCATGCGGCTGGCGAAGTCGGCCAGTTGGCCTTCATCACCTTTCCAGAAAGCGCGCACGGTGTCGCGATACTGGTCATTCCACTCAACCCAGCCCGGAGGGAAGCCGCCCACCTGATATCCACCGGGACCGCAATCCCAAGGCTCGGCAATCATTTTCACCTGGCGCAATACCGGGTCCTGACGGCAGGCAACGAGGAAACTGTGACGCTCGTCGAAGCCATCGTGGTAGCGACCGAGAATGGTCGCCAGGTCGAAGCGGAAACCGTCCACATGCATTTCCGTGGCCCAGTAACGCAGCGAATCGGTGACCATTTGCAGCACGCACGGGTGACTCAGATCGAGGGTGTTGCCGGTGCCGGAATCGTTGATGTAGTAACGTTTGTCGTCCGGCATCAAGCGGTAGTAAGAGGCGTTGTCGATGCCGCGCATGGAGAGGGTCGGGCCCTGCTCGTTGCCCTCGGCGGTGTGGTTGTAGACCACGTCGAGAATCACTTCCAGATTGGCTTCGTGCAGATGCGCAACCATCTCCTTGAACTCGGCAATCTTGCCGCTGGCGAGATAGCGCGGGTCCGGGGCGAAAAACGCGATGCTGTTGTAGCCCCAGTAGTTGGTCATGCCCTTGTGCAGCAAGTGCTGGTCATTGACGAATGCGTGGATGGGCAGCAACTCAACCGACGACACGCCAAGCTTGCGGATGTGTTCCAGCACGTCATCGACCATCAACCCGGCGAAAGTGCCGCGCACATTCTCTGGGACGGACGGGTGACGCATGCTGATGCCGCGTACGTGAGTCTCATAAATGATGGTTTTGTCCCACGGCACGCTGACGCGCTGATCGTTGCCCCAGGTGTGAGCCGGGTCGATCACTTTGCACTTGGGTACAAACGGCGCACTGTCGCGCTCATCGAAGCTGAGGTCGGCATCCGGGTGGCCGATGGTGTAGCCGAACAGGGCTTCGGACCATTTGAGCTCGCCAACCAGTTGTTTGGCATACGGGTCGATCAACAGCTTGTTGTGGTTGAAGCGATGGCCGTTTGCCGGGTCATATGGACCGTAGACGCGGTAGCCATAAATCATTCCGGGATGGGCGTCGGGCAGGTAGCCGTGGTAGATCTCGTCGGTGTATTCCGGCAGCTCGATGCGCTCAAGCTCGATCTCGCCCGAATCATCGAAGATGCACAATTCAACCTTGGTGGCGTTAGCGGAGAACAAGGCGAAGTTGACCCCCAGACCATCCCAGGTCGCGCCTAACGGGAAGGGTAAACCTTCACGAATGCGCGAAGGCTCGGCCTTGGTTTCCGGCGCGGTTTTTTTTGGACTGCTGCTCATAGGTGCTCCTGCAAATAGGGGGCTGACGCTGTTCGATGTCGAAGTGCGTGATACACGGCTCGGGTTTTTTCGAGGACGAGCGAAACCTCGGTGGCGAGCGCACTCGCCACGAGTCATTCAGGGCAAAGGTGTGAGCGCGTCAGACCGCAGGCGGTTTACGCGCGGCGCGAGGCTTTTTTTCGGCAGCTTTTTCACCTGGTGGAACGATCGAAGAAGCTGCTGCCGGCTTCTTGGCCTTGGCTTTCGTTTCAGCGCCTTTGCCGTCGATTACTTTGCTGTCCGCCTTTTTCGCGGGGATCTTGCCAGCCGATTTACTACCAGCCGCCTTGGGCGATTTGCTCGGCGCCAGTGCTTCGGCCTCTGCGAGCTTGCGAGCCATTTCCCAGTGACGGGCTTCCTGTCCCTCCGGTTTGCCTTCCGACTCCCAGATTTGGTAAGCAAATTCTCGAACGCGTTTATCGTCAGTACTCATCGCATTGCTCCTGAACTCAACTCAAACTTTGATAAAAACGTTAACGGGGAAACTCCCCAGCGCTGCGCTGATGGCCAGCTCTCTGTGTTCTGTGACTACCGCGCTGGAAAAAAGTCCCTTCAGATTTTCGCCTGAGGCCGCAAACGGTAACTGCACCCGGGTATCGCCCCATTGCAGCGCGTCGATCTGTGGCACGGAACTGTCTTTGAGCAACCCGGCGCAGCGGACCGGCACTATGACGATGGCCGTTTTGCCTTCCAGCGATCGTGCGAAAGCGAGCACACGATGAGCTTGGCTGCCGATCACTTCCAGGGCTTGGTAGCTACCCTGTCTGAACAGCTCGGGATGCTCAGCGCGCAACTGCAGGGTGCGCTGGATGAGGGTTTGTTTGATCCGACCGTCACGCCAATGGTCTAGCAGCTCCGGCAACCGCGCAGGCGACTGCACGGCCTGCTGGCGTCTGGCGTAATCCACCGGACGGCGGTTGTCCGGATCGACCAGCGAAAAATCCCAGAACTCGCTGCCCTGATACAAATCCGGAATGCCCGGCACGGTCATGCGCAGCAAGGTTTGCGCCAGGCCATTCAGCGCGCCGGGGGCGGCGAGGGCGTTTGCAGCTGCACCCAGCGCCGTACGCAGCGCTTCACCTTCCGGACTCAGCAGCAGACGTTGCAGGAATTGTTGCGCCGCTTGCTCGTAAGCGTCATTGGGTGCGCTCCAGCTGCTTGCCAACTTGGCTTCACGCAGTGCTTTTTGCTGCCACTGCCAGACGCGTTCATTGTAGGCCTCGAGCGCCGCGTGATCGTCGCTGCGCAAGTCCAGCGGCCAGCTGCCGAGCAAGGCCTGATAGAGAAACAGTTCGTCACCGGAAGAAGGCATTTGCTCGTCAGCGCGCAACGGGCGGGCGAGGGCCTGCCACAGCGGCACCTGCTCGGCATACCAGTCACTGCGCTCGCTTAATACCGCCAGGCGGGCGCGGGTATCTTCGCCCCGCTTGTGGTCATGGGTCGCGGTGGCCAACAAGTTGTCTGGAAATTCCTGCAAGCGATTGAGGCAAGCCGCATGGAAATCAGCCACCGGTGCGCTGAACTGCTCGGTGCTGAAGCCGACATCGTTACGCGAGAGCAAAACCGCCGAACGATAGAACGCCGTGTCTTCCACTGCCTTCGCCGCCGCTGGTGAAGTCAGCTGCTGAAACCGCACACAAGCATGTTTGAGCATTTTGCGCGAGCGACCCACCGGCCGTTTGCGCCAGGGCTCACCGCCGAGCCAGCGTGCCAGGCAATCGAGCACCGGCCAATCAGCCTCGCCGAGGGTGTGCCGGGCGCCGTCCATGGCTTGCTGGAAGAACACGTCGTCCTCGGCGGAGCGCCCGCGAGGGCTGATGTAGGTGCGGTACACCGGGAAGTGCACAATCAATTCCTGCAAGGCCCGGCGGATCGCGCCGAGCGTCAGGTCACGGGTCATCAAGTCATCGCGGGCCACTTGCAGCAATGCCTGGGCGACACTTTCGAAGTCACCGGCGAGCGAGCCGTTGAGGATCTGCTGGCGCGCCAGATGCGCTTCCTGGAGGAACTGCGCAGGACGCTGGCTGATGCCGCTCCACAATTCACCGAGGGTTTCGGCGCCAGCCGGATCGTGTTGCAGCAGCGATACCTGGTTCATGAATTCATAACCGGTGGTGCCATCCACAGACCAGTCGCGATGCAGGGTTTCGCCTTCGCCGAGAATTTTTTCCACGTAGATTGGCAAGTGCCGATCCGGGCACAGGCTGTCGACTCGGCGACGCAACTTGCGGCAGTAACCACGCGGGTCAGCGAGGCCATCGATATGGTCGATGCGCAGTCCGTCGATCAGGCCAGCGGCAACCAGCTCGAAAATCTTCGCGTGAGTCGCTTCAAACACGGCAGGGCGTTCTACGCGCAAACCACCCAGTTCGTTGACATCGAAGAAACGCCGCCAATTGATATCGTCACCGGCTGTGCGCCAGCTGGCGAGGCGGTAGCTTTGCCGTTCGAGCAAGGCGTGCAGCCGATCAAAACCTTCCGGTTTGAGCGAATCATATGCGCCGAGGGATTGCTCGATGAGTTGCAGAATCGCCGGATCGCTCGCCAGTTCGCGCAGCTCTTCCTTCAACGGCATCGCCAGGCTGTGCGCGTCGCTTTGGAAACTAAGGGCGCTGAACCGCTCTGCGAGGGATTTGAGCGCCTCGTTGTCGACGCGCAAGAGCTCGCCGTAATTCTTCGGGCAGATCGGGAAGTGATGGTCGTAATGCTCGACATAAAACCCGCCGCGCTCGGCGTCGAAGCGCAAATGCAAGGTGCCATCCTGCAAGGCGACGCCGTAGTCGCTGCCCAGGAACGGCAATAACAACTGGCCTTCCATCAACGGGTCGGGGGAATGCCACTGAATGTCGAAGAATTCTCCGTAAGGGCTCAGGCGTCCCCATTCCAGCAAGTCCTGCCACCATGGGTTGTCGCCCCCGCCGACCGCCATGTGGTTGGATACGATGTCAAGGATCAGCCCCATGTTCTGCTCGCGCAGGGCAGTGACCAGTCGGCGCAAAGCCGCTTCACCGCCGAGCTCCGGATTGACCCGGGTCGGGTCGACCACGTCATAACCGTGCATCGAGCCGGCACGGGCGGCGAGCAGGGGGGACGCGTAGATGTGGCTGATTCCGAGGCTGGCGAAATACGGTACCAGCGGCACCGCTTGATCCAGGGTGAAATCTTTATGGAATTGCAGGCGCAAAGTCGCCCGCAGCGGTTTAACAAGTGCTTGATTCATCGGTCACGCTCAGCTGCTTGAAGTCGCGCACAGGCGAGCAATTCCAGACGCCGGGCGGCGTCCGGGTCATCCAGTAGGGTTTCGCTGTCGCCGGGCAGGCGCCGCGACCAGTTAGGGTGTTCGTTGGTGGTGCCGGGCAGGTTGGCCTGCTGTTCAATACCCAGAGCATCTTCCAGGGGCAGCAACACCAGGGGTGCGGGTGTGTGGCCCAGGAAACGAATGGTTGCGTCGAGTACCTGATCGGTCTCATGGGACTCTTCGCGGAAGTTCTGCGGGTCTTCAGCCAACACCCGGCGCAGGCCTTCACGCTCGCGTTCGCGATGTTGACGCCATTCTATTTCAGTGTGCGCATCGACCAGTCCCAAACGGGCATTCCAGTCTATATCGTGTCCGTACCACCAGCCATTGATGGTTGGCAAATCGTGGGTGCTGGTGGTCGCCAATGCGTTGTCTGGCCAGTCGAGCGTGCCCTTGAAATGTGCATTGTCCTGCTCGAACAGCATCACGCGCATGCCCAGGATTGAACGTGCAATCAGCTTTTCCTGCAGGCCTTCGGGCACTGTACCCAGGTCTTCACCGAGGACGATTGCCTGATGGCGGTGGGATTCCAGTGCGAGCAGACGCAGCATGTCGTCAATCGGGTAATACAGGTAGGCGCCGTCAGCCGGCGGTGCACCGTTGGGAATCACCCACAATCGTTGCAGACCCATGACGTGATCGATGCGCAGGCCACCGGCGTGCGCAAAGTTGGCCCGCAGCATTTCGATGAACGCGCGGAAACCGTGCCGTACCAGCCCTTCGGGAGAAAACGCGGAGATGCCCCAGCCCTGGCCGCTGCGGTTGAGAATGTCCGGTGGCGCGCCAACGGTCAGTGCGGCGAGCAATTCGTCCTGACGACTCCAGGCCTGGCTGCCGCCGCCATCTGCGCCTACCGCCAGATCAGCGATCAGGCCGATGCTCATGCCGCTACTGCGGGCGGCGGTTTGCGCACGCTCCAGGCAACGGGTGATCAGCCATTGGCAGAACGCAAAGAAGCCGATGCGTCCGGCGTTTTCCTCAGCAAACTCGGCGAGCGCATTGCTGCGCGGATCACGCCATTGTTCCGGCCACTCACGCCAGTCGAGGCTTTCACCCTTGGCGGCACGGGCCTCTTGAATGGCTTCGAAACGGCAATGATTCTCCAGCGCCTCACCGCCAGCGTGACGGAAGCTGCTGAAGTCGGGATGAAGCGGATGCTCGCCCTGGACAAATCCTTCATACAACGCTTGCAACACCCGGTGTTTAGCTTCGGCGGCAACCGGCCAGTCTATTAAGGGCAGTGCCTCGAGTTCCTTGAGTTGCGCGGCAAGCCCGGTCGCGTCAATCGCGGTGCGCAGCGCCCGTTCGCCCAGAATTGCTCCCGGTGCGGCGTACAGGCTGTTTAGAAACAGGCGGCTGGAGGGCGAGTATGGGCTGTAGCGATGGGTGTCGCTGCTGAACATTGCGTGCATCGGGCTGATCGCGAGCGCCTCGGCACCGCGTTCACCGGCCACACGGGCGAGATTCTCCAATGCCTGCGTATCGCCGAAGCCGCCATCGCCGGGGCGACGCAGCGAGTACAGTTGCACGCTCAAACCCCAGGCACGAGGCAACGGATTTTCCACCGCGTCACCCACGCTGTAGCAACGCTCCGGGGCCACGGCCAACGTGAATTCCTGATCGTCGATGCGCACGTTCTGATAACCGACCGGGATAAGGCCTGGCAGAAACGCTTCGGTGTCCAGCTTCAGGTCGATCCGGGAACCGTCTTCAAGATGAATTTCACAAGGGGTCTGTGGCGCGAAATACCGGGACAGATCAAGGCCGACACCGACGTCAGCGGTCAACAATGGAGGCAGGTGCCGGGTCTGTTGCACGGCTTGCAATTCAAGCAGACTGGCGTCGATTTCCATCGCCGAGCTCGCAGGGTGGCCAAGCCCGGTCAAAACGTTGCGTAATACTGCGGGAGCGACTTTCTGTTGGCGACCGTTGGCGTCGATCCAGTCAACGGCCAGGCCAGCTCGGCTGGCGAGTATTTCCAGTTGCGCATCACTCATTGGCGCTCTCCATCCAGGGGTAGCAAAGGGGCTGCGGCCGTGAGGCTGACTAGCGCGCAATACGGGGCAAGCGTGCCCTGATCCAGTAGGCCGAACGCCTGGGGTGGGTGTTCAAACACCTGCAAAACATCGGCCTGTGGGGAGTGGACCACTGGCGTATCGCTGAGGTTCAGGTCGATTCTCAGCTCGCTGCCATTGCCCAGACGCCAGCGTGCGGACACCGCGCCTTTGCCCAGCACCTGGGCGCCGAGCGCTTCGGCATCGGTCAAGTGCGGCACGATGTGCGTGCGGCGCAATTGCAGCAATTGCCGATAAAGATCGTGGACTGCAGAGGGGCGCTCAAGCAGATCAGGACGCGAGGCCTCGAACGTCTCTTGCGCATTTGGATCAGGGATTCGCTCGCGCTTTTCCGGATCGGCGAAGGCGCTGAAGGCGGAAAATTCGTTACGTCGCCCTTCACGGACCAGTTCCGCCAGCTCACCGTGGTGACTGGTGAAAAACAGGAAAGGCTGCTCGGCTGCGAATTCATCGCCCATGAACATCAGCGGGATCATCGGCGACAGCAATAACAACGCGGTTGCAGCTTTCAATGCATCGGGGTGCGCCAGTTGCGGCAGGCGCTCGCCAAAGGCGCGATTGCCGATTTGGTCGTGATTCTGCAGGAACAGCACGAACGCGCTGGTAGGCAGATGGCCACTGGGTTCACCGCGGGCTTCACCGTGACGATTGGTGTGGCCCTGAAACACAAAACCCTGGCTCAGGCAACGCGCGAGCTTTTCGGTGGTGTCGTCGGCATAGTCCGCGTAATAAGCGTCAGTTTCACCGGTCAGCAATACGTGCAAGGCGTTATGGCCGTCGTCGTTCCACTGTGCGTCAAAACCTTCCTGCAACAGGCTGGCCTGGTTGTGCTCGTTCTCGACGGTAAGCCACACGTGACGCGCGGGATCAATCTGCTCGCGCACGCGCTGCGCCAGCTCTTGCAGGAAATCCGGGCTTTTGATCGCATGCACCGCATCGAAACGCAAGCCGTCGAAGCGATACTCCAACAACCACATCAACGCGTTGTCGATGAAAAAGTCGCGCACTTCGCGCCGCTGGAAATCAATCGCCGCGCCCCATGGGGTGTGCTTGTGTTCGTTGAAGAAGCCCTTGGCGTAGCGGTGCAGGTAATTGCCATCGGGGCCGAAATGGTTGTAAACCACGTCTAACAGCACCGCCAGGCCATGGCCGTGGGCGGTGTCGATCAAATGCTTGAGTTGCTCGGGGGTGCCGTACGAGGCTTGGGGTGAGTAAGGCAGTACCCCGTCGTAGCCCCAGTTGCGGTCACCGGGAAATTGCGCGATGGGCATCAGTTCGATGGCGGTTACGCCCAGATCAGCGAGGCGCGCCAACTGTTTTTCAACTTCGCTGTAGCCGCCGAGCGCCCCGACATGCAATTCGTAGATCACCGCCTCATTCCATGGCCGTCCCTGCCAATCGCGGTGTTGCCAGGGGTAGGCGAGGGGATCAACCACAATGCTGGGGCGGTCGATGTCGCCGTCCTGGGCGCGGGAAGCCGGGTCGGGCACGTCCAGTTCATTGTCGATTCTGAAACGGTAGCGCGTGCCGGCCGGGCAGCGCGCTTCGTTCACGTGCCAGCCATTGGCCTTGGGCAACAGTGGCACGGATTGGCCATCTTGCAATTCCACGCTGACCGAAACGGCGTCCGGTGCCCACAAGGCAAAACGCGTGTGTTCGGCGTCCAGCATTATTGCGCCGTGGGGCCAGGTCTCTTGGGTCCGTAACGGCATGGGTGCAACCTCTTACTGTCTGTGCGATTTACCGAGCGCTTTAGCGACGAGTTGTTCATAAAGTTCGGCATAGGGTTCAACGGCTTTGCTCCAGTTGAAGGGAGCGGTCATCGCGCGGCAACGCATGGCGTTGAGCAAGTCGGGGTAAGCGAAAACCTTGAAGGCCCGGCTCAACGCTTCCTGGTAGCTTTCCACCGAGGATTCGTCGAACAGGAAACCAGTCACGCCGTTTTCAATAGTGTCGGCCAGGCCACCGGTGTTGCGTGCAACCGGCAAGGAGCCAAAGCGCTGCGCGTACATCTGGCTCAAGCCACAAGGCTCATAGCGCGAGGGCATCAGCAGGAAATCGCTGCCGGCGAACATGCGCCGTGCATCGGTTTCATTGAAGCCGATGCGTACACCCACTTGCCCGGGAAAACGCAGGGCCAGTTCACGCATGGCCTGTTCTTCTTCCGGTTCGCCACGGCCGATGATTGCTATCTGGCCACCGGACTTGACGATGTATTCAGTCACGCCTTCGGTCAGGTCCAGGCCTTTCTGGAAGACCAGTCGCGATACCACGGCAAACAAAGGGCCTTTGGAGTCTTGCAGACCGAACAGCTCGCGAACGTGCGCGGCATTGACGGCCTTGCCTTCCCAATCGCCAATCTGGAACGGGCGGAACAGATGGGTGTCGGTTGCCGCATCCCAGCTCTCATCGATGCCATTGGGGATGCCGCTGAGCAGGCCTTGCTGGGTCTTGGCGGCGAGAAAGCCGTCAAGACCACAGCCGAAGGCCGGCGTGGTGATTTCCTGGGCGTAGGTCGCGCTGACAGTGGTGATGTGGCTCGCATAAGCCATACCCGCTTTGAGGTACGACATCTTGCCGTAGAACTCCATGCCTTCTTGCTGCAACGCATGCGTGGGAATGCCCAGTTCCGGGCAGGAACCCAGGCCGATCACGCCCTGGTAGGCGAGATTGTGAATGGTAAACAGCGTTGGCGTACGCTGACCGCGCCAGTGCATGTAAGCAGGCGCCAGGCCCGCCGGCCAGTCATGGGCATGCACCAGATCCGGGCACCAATGGATTTGCGCCAGATTTGCGGCAATATCAGCCGCAGCCAGGCCCAGACGGGCGAAACGAATATGGTTGTCCGGCCAGTCGCGGCCGTTGTTGGCGCCGTACGGCGAACCTTCGCGCTCATAGAGCTCAGGGCACATCAACACGTAGATGACCAGACCGTCAGGCATGTCCATACGCCCGATCTTGCATGGCGGCAGCGCGGCATGGCCGCCCAGCTCACCAATGATGTGGATCGGATTCTCGCTGTTCAGCACTTGCGGATAACCGGGGATGAGCACGCGCACATCATGCAGATGCGCCATGGCGCGGGGCAACGCCGCGGAGACGTCGCCCAGACCCCCGGTTTTCACCAGATCGGCGATTTCCGAAGTAACGAACAGGACTTTCTTGCGATTCGGATTCTGGCTCGGCGTCGGGGTGAGCGTGCGAACTCCCGGGACGATCACCGGGGTGTTGCTGGTCACGCTCAAGGTGCTCGATTCGCCGACCTGCTGATGAGCACGTTCTCCCTGAATATCTAAAGCCGCACTGATCATTTGAATCTCCCGTGTTATTGATCTAATTCTGGTCTGGCGAGCAATGTTTCGTGGCCAATTCCTGTGGCCGGGTACGAGTGCGAGGCACAAGTGCGGGGCACAAGTGCGCTGCGCACGGTGAGCAAATGCTACCCATGCGCTAAAACGGAACGACTGGAGTGCAGGTTGCAAGGATTGCACCAGTGCAACCCACCTACCATTTAGAGGACCGGTCAGCAGCGGCAAAAGTTTCGATTATTTTCGCGCTTTGTGACTAACCGGTTTACGCCCCCGGAAATCAGTCTAGGCCAGACCATAGAGCGGCGCAGTGCGGATGGCAAAATTGTTCGACAATCGGTTCAAAGCGGTACGAACGTGCCGGATGAATCTGCAATTGCACCGACGAAGGGCGGTTTTAATTTTCTCTGCGAGTACAAAATGACTTGTCCGTCATGTAAGGAAGCACGCGAACATAATCCTTTCGCACCAACATGATGCAGCGTTAAGTCCTGTGTTTGGCTGAAGCGCTGCCTTACTCGTCGCTGCCCCTCCTTGGTATAGTCCCGACCTCGTTTTTTCCCGGTAAAGGATCGCTGCCATGTCTGAATACACCGCATTCACCGTCGAACTGGCGAACAAGATTGCCCATGTGCAGATCAATCGCCCGGAAAAGATCAATTCGATGAACGCTGCCTTCTGGAGTGAGATCATTGAGATATTTCAGTGGATCGATGACACCGACGAAGTACGCGTGGTGGTGCTCAGTGGTGCCGGCAAACATTTTTCTTCCGGTATCGACCTGATGCTGCTGGCCGGCGTGGCCAACGAAATGGGCAAGGACGTCGGGCGCAACGCGCGTCTGCTGCGCCGTAAAATTCTGGCGCTGCAGGCATCTTTCAATGCCGTGGACAATTGCCGCAAACCGGTACTGGCGGCTATTCAAGGCTATTGCCTGGGTGGCGCAATCGACCTGATTGCGGCTTGTGATATGCGCTACGCCGCCGAGGACGCGCAATTCTCCATCAAGGAAATCGACATCGGGATGGCCGCCGACGTTGGCACCCTGCAACGCTTGCCGCGGATCATCGGGGACGGCATGCTTCGGGAACTGGCTTACACCGGTCGCACCTTTGGTGCCGCAGAAGCGCGCGAGATCGGCCTGGTCAACAGGGTCTACAGCGACTCGGCCAGCCTGCTTGACAGCGTGATGGGCATCGCCCGCGAGATCGCCACCAAGTCACCGATCGCCATCAGCGGCACCAAAGAGATGATCAGCTATATGCGCGACCATCGTATTGACGACGGTCTGGAATACGTTGCCACCTGGAACGCCGCCATGCTGCAATCCAACGATCTGCGCGTGGCCATGGCCGCCCATATGAGCAAACAGAAACCCGAATTTCTGGATTGAGAGAACATGACTTCACGCTGGACCACTGCAGTACTGGACACCGATCAACCTGGCGGCTGGGCCGTTGCGCGAAGCCCCGATGGCTTTCTTAGCGATGACAATGGCGCGCTGTTCCCGCGTGAATGGCTCAAGCGTCAGGATTTGTCGGTGCTGGCCGAACATGGCATCGGCCATTTCGATGGTGAGCCGGTATATCTGCTGGAACTGCGCAGTTCCAGCGAGGTAGCGGGTTGCAACTGGAAAGGGCTGCGGGCGTTCATGCTTGAGGGTGATCACACGCTGTTCCAGGTGCTCGGCTATGCCGCGCAAATCGGCACCTGGGCCCGTGAACATCGCTTCTGCGGGAATTGCGGGCAGGCCACGCATCAAGTGCCGCGTGAGCGGGCCATGTATTGTCAGCCTTGTGATCTGCGTTTTTACCCGCGGATTTCGCCGAGCATGATTGTGCTGATTACCCGCGGCGATGAAATTCTGCTGGCGCGCTCGCCTCGTTTTGTCGCGGGGGTTTACAGCACGCTGGCGGGCTTTGCTGAGCCCGGCGAATCCGCCGAGGACTGCCTGATTCGCGAGGTTCGCGAGGAAGTGCAGATCGAGGTGAAGAACATCCAGTACATGGGCAGCCAGTGCTGGCCGTTTCCGCATTCGATGATGCTGGGTTTTCATGCTGAATATGCCGGGGGCGAAATCGTCTGTCAGGAGGACGAAATCGAGGATGCCCAGTGGTTCAACGTGCATGATCTGCCGCCGTTGCCGGCGTCGCGCTCGATTGCACGTTACCTGATCGATGCCTACGTGGCGCGCCGGCTAGGCCACGCTGAACCAGTGCTGCCAGGCTAGGCGCACGGTCAGGCCGAGCACGACGGTGATGAATACCGGCCGGATGAACTTCGCGCCGCCGCTGATGGCGGTGCGTGCGCCGAAGAATGCGCCGACCATCACCGACAGGCCCATGCTCAGGCCGATGATCCAGTCCACCTGACCCGAGAAGATAAACACCGACAGCGCCGCGATGTTGCTGACGAAGTTCATGCTGCGCGCGACACCGCTGGCTTTGACCAGATCGATCGGGTACATGAGCATGCTGCTCACCGTCCAGAACGCGCCGGTACCGGGGCCGGCCACACCGTCGTAAAAACCAAGGGTGAAGCCTTGGGTTGATTGCCATTTCTTCTTGATCGGCGCGTCGCTGTCCAGAGGTGCTTTGGGTGTGCCGCCGAACAGCAGATAGAGACCGCAGCCGAATACGATCACCGGGAGCATTTTGTTCAGCCATTCGGCGGGCAGGTAGTGCGCGACCACGGCCCCGGTCAACGCGCCGATCAGCGTGCCGACAATCGCGTGAACCCATTGCCGGGGATGGAACAGCTTGCGCCGGTAGAAGGTGAAACTGGCGGTCGCCGAGCCAAAGGTCGAACTGAGCTTGTTGGTACCCAGCACCAGGTGCGGTGGCAGACCTGCGGTTAATAGCGCAGGCGTGGTCAACAACCCACCGCCGCCGGCAATGGCGTCGATGAAACCGGCAATAAAGGCAACGACCGCGAGGATGGCCAGGGTGGTAAGGTCAACGCTGAGTTCGAAGGGCATGGAATCGACTTATTCGGCGGGGGGCAGATTTGAGCTGCGGGGAGGGCAGATATCTTACCCATATCCGGATCGGGCAGCGACCACTGCGGCCCCATCGCGGGCAAGCCCGGCTCCTCCCGGTTTTTGTATCGGCCGAATATTTTGCATTCGGCTCCAGTCACTACGGGTTGACCGGTGATTACAACCCCAACTCCGACAGACCCTCGTGGTCATCCGGACGGCGGCCCAGTGGCCAGTGGAACTTGCGCTCGCTTTCTTTGATAGGCAGGTCATTGATACAGGCGAACCGATTGGCCATCAGGCCGTTTTCATCAAACTCCCAGTTCTCATTGCCATAGGAACGAAACCAGTTGCCCGAATCGTCGTGCCATTCATAGGCATAGCGCACGGCGATGCGGTTATCGGTAAAAGCCCAAAGCTCCTTGATCAGGCGATAATCCAGTTCCTTGGCCCATTTGCGCGTGAGGAAGTTTTTCGCTTCTTCCCGGTTGTGCGCGAACTCGGCGCGGTTACGCCATTGCGTGTCCAGCGTATACGCCAGCGACACCCGATCAGGGTCGCGCGAGTTCCAGCCGTCTTCGGCCAGGCGGATCTTTTCAATCGCCGATTCACGGGTGAAAGGCGGCAATGGTGGACGGACTTCTGCACTGGACATATCAACGTCTCTCTATCAGGTTAACCACGTAGTCAGTTATCAACGAGTTACAGATCCAACAACTTTCGCGCCATATATTGCGCATCATCCGCAGCATTGTGATCACCCATGATCAGTGCCACGGTGATAGCACCGTCAATCAGGATCAACAATTGCCTGGCGACTTTCAGCGGATCCGCAACGCCATGCTCGGTACAGAGCTCGCACACGTAGTCGAGCAGCTTTCGTTTATGCTCCCTGGCCACGAGGCGGACCGGATCGTGGGGGTCGCCGGTTTCCCCAGCGGTATTGATAAACGCGCAGCCCCGAAAGCCCTCCGAGGCAAACCAGGTCTTCAACACGGTAAACAGGCTGAGCAGGCGTGCGCCAGGGGTGTGTGCTTTGTTCACCTCAGTCTGGTACCAGTGCATCCAGCGAACATCGCGACGTTGCAAGGCGGCGACAGTCAACGCCTCCTTATTGGCGAAATATCGGTAAATGCTTTTCCTCGAAACCCCAGCCGTCTTCACCAGCAAATCCACACCGGTAGCAGAGATGCCACTTTTGTAGATCAGCTTCTCGGCGACGTCCAGGATGATATCGCGGGTTTGATTATCAATAATCGGGTTCATGCGCTAACAGTAGAACGGTCGTTCTCCATGGTCAAGCCGATATTTTTCCTGGCCGACAAAATGCTAAGGGCGCAAGGTTGCCCGGAGAAGATCAGGCACGCCACAAGACCCGAGCCTGTGCATGGTGTAAGCTCTAGAGCTCTTCGGATTCGACCCATTGCGAGCCCTATGCCGTCGCTTTTCAAACGCTCCCTGCTGCCTAAACTGCGCAGTTTCCCGCTGACCGCCGAGGCCGTCACCATTCTCTCCGGCGCTGCCGAATTTCGCCGTTGCCTGCTGGAGCAGATCGCCAGCGCGACCCGGCGCATCTACATCGTTGCGCTGTACCTGCAACAGGATGAAGCCGGCCAGGAAATTCTCGATGCCTTGCACGCAGCCAAACTGGCGCGTCCGGAGCTGGACGTGGTGGTGGTGGTCGACTGGTTGCGCGCCCAGCGCGGTTTGATCGGCGCCGGCAAACAGCCGGGCAACTCGGCGTGGTATCAGGAAGCGACTCGTACGCATCAAAGCGAAGTACCGATATACGGCGTTCCGGTGCAAACCCGTGAGCTGTTCGGCGTCTTGCATCTGAAAGGTTTTGTTATCGACGACTGCGTGATTTACAGCGGCGCGAGCCTGAACAACGTCTATCTGCACAAATTCGACAAGTACCGGTACGACCGCTATCACCTGTTGAACAACGCCGCGCTGGCCGATTCGATGCAGCACCTGATTCAGCACGGCCTGATCGCCTCCAAGGCAGTTCACCGTCTCGATCTGCCGAATCTGCCCACCACCCGCAGCCTGCGCAATGACATCGGCGACCTGCGCAGTCGCCTCAAACATGCCGCGTATGACACCACTGCCGGCAGTACCGCCAGGAACGGTTTGTCGGTCAGCCCGCTATTGGGAGTCGGCAAGAATAACCCTCTGAGCCGGGTCATCTGCGAATTGATTGCCAGCGCCAAATACCAACTGACTATCTGCACGCCGTATTTCAATCTGCCACTGGCCGTGACCCGGGAAATCAATCGGGCACTGGCGCGCGGGGTGAAGATCGACATTGTGGTGGGCGACAAGACGGCCAACGATTTCTACATCCCGCCGAGCGAGCCGTTCAAGGTGATTTCGGCGCTGCCGTACCTTTATGAAATCAGTCTGCGGCGCTTCGCCAAGCGCCACAGTCGCAGCGTCGAGAGTGGCCAGTTGAACCTGCACCTGTGGAAGGATGGAGAACACACCTATCACCTCAAAGGCATGTGGGTCGATGAGCGCTACACCTTGCTGACCGGCAACAACCTCAACCCGCGGGCTTTCCGTCTTGACCTGGAAAACGGCGTGCTGATCGATGATCCACACGGCGAAATGCTTGAGCCTCGCGCACGGGAACTGCAAGAGATTTTTCAGCACACTTCGCGGATCGAGCGGTATCAGGATTTGCAGACGATGCCGGACTATCCGGCCGGGGTAGCGAAGTTTCTCAAGCGCGTGAGTCGGGTGCGCATTGAGCGTTGGCTGTACCGGATTCTGTAAACAGCTCGGGATTGTCCGTTGATTGTGCTCAAGCTCACGGTGCAAAGGCTTCAAAGCACCGCCATGCGCTACTATGCGCATCATCCTGAAAACAACATGGCCCACCTCGTTCCATGGCGGAAAAAGACACCATCTCTATCCAACTGGTGCGTGAAGCGCTGTTGCAAAGTTGCGCGCCGGGCGCGGCCACCGTCGAGGTACTGAACAAGGTTGGCATCGATCCCGGGTTGTTAACAAACCCCACGGCCCGCGTCCCGGCCACTGCGTATGCGCGGTTGTGGCGTTTGCTGGCCCGGCGCCGCGACGACGAGTTCTTTGGCATGGACCCGCGCGAGCTCAAGTCGGGTAGCCTGGCCTTTCTGTGCCGCTGTGCGATGGCCCAGTCCACCCTTGCGGCGGGCTTGACCTCGGGTCTCGACTTTCTCTCGCTGATGCTCGAGCAACTGCCGGCGCAACTGGTGCGTCAGCAGAGCCTGGCGGAAATTGTCCTGCTCGAAGACGATCGCGACCCGCGTCGGGCCTTCACCTATTTCACTTACTGGATGATCGTGCACGGCGTTGCGTGCTGGCTGGCAGGGCGGCGGATCCCGATTCTGGCCGTGGAGTTGCGCTGTGCGGCGCCGGATTTCTGCGACGATTACCAAGTTATGTTTTCGCAAAACCTGCGCTTTGATCGGCCCCGCACCCGTATGATTTTTTCTGCCGATTGCCTGGACCTGCCGATCAAGCGCAGCGCTGAAGAGCTCAAGCGTTTCCTTGCTCATGCGCCGGCAAACATCCTGGTCAAGTACCGCGACCCGCAGAGCCTGGCCAGCCGGATCAAACATGATTTGCGCCATTTGCCCGCCGAGCATTGGCCGGAAACCGAGGCGCTGGCGCAGCAATTGTGCATGTCCGCCTCGACGTTGCGTCGGCGTCTGGCCGAGGAAGGGCAGACCTATCAAGGGCTCAAGGACAGCGTGCGCAAGGAGTTGGCGATTGTCTGGCTGGCCGAGCCGGCGATCAGTTTTGCCGAGATCGCCACGCGGCTGGGGTTCGCCGATGCGAGCTCGTTCTACAAGGCGTTCCGCAAGTGGTCGGGGTCGAATCCGGGGCATTATCGGAGTCTGATTTTGAACGAGGCTGATTGATCGAACCTCGGATTGACTGACCTTCCACCGGCGACCCCAGAGGCGAGCATTGCGCCTCTAATCTGGCTGGGGAATGCGACGCAGCACGTCATCATAGGCAACCAGGTCAAGAAACGCTGTCACCTCGGTCGCCCGGCCTCCCTCCATGCGCAAGATCCAGACGTAACTGTTGGTGTAGGGCTTGCCGTCGCGCGCGAGGGCTTGCCCCTCCCAGTTGACGATGACGTGAGCGCCTTCGGCCCAGATTCGTTTCGCGACCGGCCGGATCGGCGTGCTCAGGCGGGTTGCGAGGGGGCGGACCGCCCGCGCCATCAAGTCATCCCGGCCGTGGTAGGTCCCCGCACTTGGCCCGGAGCCCTTGATCGTCCAGACGACGTCAGGCGCCAACACTTCGTTGAAGAAACCGGAACCACCGGCGGCCCAACGATCGAAAGCCGCCGAAACGACGGCTCTGTTGTGCGCGATGGGCGCCGCCTGTGTGGGCGCTACCTCGGCCAGGGCTGGCACTGTAAAGCCAACAAGAACCGCGCAAAATACGGCCGTGGTAAAACCCTTTGCAATCGTTATGCGGGTCATGGCATTACCTCCGAACCGCGACGGTGTTCTTGCCGAAGATAAGTTGCTGGGCCATCGGACGGCCGATGAAGTTCTCCGGGAAAATAGGCGCGATCGCGCTGGCCAGGTCAAGGCGCTTCAGCTGGTCCGCTGTGAATGTGACGTCCAGCGCGCCGAAATTGTCCTCAGCCTGTTCCAGCGTGCGCGCGCCCATCACCGGCGAGACCACCGCCGGATGCTGCAACGTCCAGGCAAGTGCAACTTGCGAGCGCGAGGCGTGTAGCTCTTCGGCTATCTCACCCACTACGTCCGCGATGGCCAGCGCATGCTCGTTGAGATGGCCCGACGAGGCAATCACGCCCTTGCGCGTTGCCGAGACATTCGCCTCATTCTCGCTCGACAGGTCGGCGCGGCTGTATTTGCCGGTGAGTATTCCCCCGCCGAGGGGTGACCACGGCAGAACGCCAAGGCCCATCGCTTGCGCCATCGGCATGAGCTCATGCTCGACGGTACGCTCGACCAGGCTATAGCCGATCTGCAGTGCGACAAAAGGCGACCAGCCGCGAAGGTCTGCCAGTGTTTGCATCTGTGCGACCCGCCAGGCCGGCGTGTTGCAAATGCCGACATAGAGAATCTTGCCCGACTGGACGAGGGCATCGAGACTTCGCATCACCTCGTCAGGCGTCGTCGTGAAATCCCAGGAATGCAGGTACAACAGGTCGATGCGGTCGGTATCCAGCTGGCGAAGACTGGTCTCAACCGAGCGCACCAGGTTCAAGCGATGATTGCCCCCGGAGTTGATGTTCTGCGCGTCCCGCGCCATTGTGAATTTGGTCGCCAGAATGATCCGTTCACGCTTTTCTTTGATAAATCCACCGAGGATCCGCTCGGAGGCTCCATTGGTGTAGTTGACCGCGGTGTCGATGAAGTTTCCTCCGCGGTCCACATAGGCATCAAAGATGCGTTTCGCTTCTGCGTCATCCGCGCCCCAGCCCCAATCAGACCCGAAGGTCATGGTGCCCAATGTCAGGGGCGATACCCGAAGACCGGAGCAGCCGAGTAAGCGGTAATTATTCAGCAACGTTTGGTTAGCCATGCTTGCGTCCTCACAGGATCGTCAGAGGGTAGAGCTGTCGTCACTGGTATCCCGGCTGATGCCATCGCCAGCGCAAGAGAAGCTCACGGTTTTCCTGTGCTCATTTTCTTGAGATAGGGACGGTGCCGGTAGAACGCTTTTCCTGAATGATTGCACGATCATCCACACGCCTTGGATAATGCCGACGCAGCCTCCAGGCCCGGTGCAATGAGCGCAAAGTGGACTAATGCCAATGACTCAGCTCGAACAATTCCGTGACGCAATAGCCCGGCACACGCCACAAGACGGGACCTTCGAATGTCCGATCCCCGGCGTGAAGCTGATTCGATGGTCAGAGCCAACGATGCCGATGCCTGTCATCTATGAACCGACAGCCTGCTTCGTCGCGCAGGGGCGAAAGCGGGCCACGCTCGGCGCCAGCGTGCTTCATTACGACCCGACCAGTTATCTGGTTGCCTCGGTGGGGCTTCCCGTGGTGGGCACGGTCATCGAGGCGAGTGCCTTGCACCCTTACATGAGCGTTCAACTCGACCTCGACTCGACAGCACTCGGGGAGCTGGCGTTGAGATATCCGCGCTCACCCGCTCAAAGCGCAGTCAGCGCAGGCCTGACGGTCAATGAGATGACTTCTGGACTGCTCGATGCGGTCACGAGACTGGTTACGCTGCTTGATACACCGGCAGATATCGAGGCGCTTGGACCGCTCACCACACGTGAGATCTTCTACAGATTGTTTACCGGGCCAAGTGGCGGAGTCATCCACGCGATGTCTCAGTCTGATAGCCGGCACGGGCAGATCGCGCGTGCGATTTTATGGATCAGAGGGAATTTCAAGGATGCCTGTCGTATAGATGATTTAGTCAGGGTCGCCGGCATGAGTCGCTCCGCATTCCATGAACATTTCAAGGCGGTCACGGCCATGAGCCCCTTGGCGTTCAGAACTCAGTTGCGGATGCAGGAGGCGCGTCGTCTTATGGTCACCGATGGTCTGGACGCAGCCAGTGCCGGACATACCGTGGGGTACGACAGCCCCTCGCAATTCAGCCGCGACTATTCCCGGCTGTTCGGGACACCACCGGCCAAGGATGCAAGTCGCTTTCGCCTGGCGCATGGCAGGTAGCGCCCGGTTTTGCGCTCGTCTGGCACGCAGCACCGCGCTGAAAGCTGGCTCTGCGCGCCCCATCACCAGGCGCTCTCACACCATGGCCAAACCAGTCAACCAACTTGGCCGCTTTGACCATTGCCCCACGCCTCACACAGCGCGACTATTTCCCTGTTGAATTCGGTTCCCCAACCTAATAAGAAAACAGAGGGATTCTGGTCATGCGCGATTACTTGTCTGCCACCTCACAGTTCGATTACCAGACCACCGTCGATGCCGCGCTGTCGGGTGATCTGACGGCGCTCAACGCCTGCGTCGAGTGTTGCGACCGCCATGCTTTGCCCGGGCGTATCGCGCTGTTCTGGGAAGGGCGCGACGGCGACAGTGCGACGTACACCTTCAGCGAACTGCAGGACAAAGCCGCGCGTTTCGCCAATTTCCTGCTGGCCCAGGGTGTGAAGAAGGGCGACAAGGTTGCCGGCCTGCTGCCGCGCAATATCGAATTGTTGATTACCGTGTTCGCCACCTGGCGCATCGGCGCCGTCTATCAGCCGCTCTTCACGGCGTTCGGCCCCAAAGCGATCGAACATCGCTTGAGCAGTTCTTGCGCCAAAGTGGTGGTCAGCGATGCGGTCAACCGCCCGAAACTCGCCGAAGTCGCCGACTGCCCGACCATCGTCACCGTCGGCGGCGGCAAAGGGCAGGGCATCGTCCGCGGCGATTTCAGCTTCTGGGCCGAACTGGCCAATTATTCCGCTGACTGCGCACCGGTCATGCTCAGTGGCGAAGACCCGTTTTTGCTGATGTTCACTTCGGGCACCACCGGCCCGTCTAAATCTTTGTCCGTGCCGCTCAAGGCGATCGTCGCCTTTGAGCGTTACACCCGCGACGCCGTCGACCTGCGCCCGGAAGATGCCTTCTGGAACGTGGCAGATCCCGGCTGGGCCTACGACATTTATTTCGGTGTCACCGGACCCATGGCGATGGGGCATCCGATCACGTTCTACGATGGCCCGTTCACCCTCGAGAGCACCTGCCGGGTGATCAACAAATACAAAATCAGCAACCTCACCGGCTCGCCAACCGCGTATCGCCTGCTGATCGCCGGTGGCGACGACTTCGCCAAATCGATCAAGGGCAGGTTGCGCATCGTCAGCAGCGCCGGCGAACCGCTGAACCCGGAAGTCATCCGCTGGTTCAATGATCAACTTGGCGTGGTGATTCACGACCATTACGGCCAGACCGAATTGGGCATGGTCCTGTGCAATCACCATGGGCTGGACCATCCGATCCACATGGGCGCTGCCGGTTTCGCCTCGCCGGGCCATCGCATCGTGGTGCTGGATGATCAATACGCCGAACTGGGCATCGGTCAGCCGGGCATTCTGGCGATTGATCGCAGCCAGTCGCCGATGTGCTGGTTTGCTGGTTACGAAGGCGGGCCGACCAAAGCGTTCGTCGGCAACTATTATTTGAGCGGCGATACCGTTGAGTGGAACCCGGACGGCAGCATCAGCTTTGTCGGGCGCAGTGACGATGTGATTACCACATCCGGCTACCGCGTCGGCCCGTTCGACGTCGAAAGTGCGTTGATCGAACACCCGGCGGTTATTGAAGCTGCGGTGGTCGGCAAGCCTGATCCGGAGCGCACCGAACTGGTCAAAGCCTTTGTCGTGCTCAGCACGCAATACCGCGCCGCGCCAGAGCTGGCCGAAGAACTGCGGCAGCACGTCCGCAAGCGCCTGGCCGCGCACTCATACCCGCGTGAAATCGAATTTGTCAGTGAACTGCCGAAGACCCCCAGCGGCAAATTGCAGCGCTTTATCTTGCGTAACCAGGAAATCGCCAAGGCCCAGGAGGCCGCGGCCAAGACCCCATCAGCTTGAACCCAGGGAAACAATGATGCAGATCGAGAACAAGATTTTTATCGTCACTGGCGGCGCCTCCGGGCTCGGAGCAGCGACGGCTGAAATGCTGATCGCAGCCGGCGCCAAAGTGATGCTCGTAGACATGAACGCCGACGCGCTCGCGGCTCAGGCCCTGCGTCTGGGCGCGCAGAGTGTCGTGGCCGACATCAGCAATGAAACCGCCGCCGAGGCGGCGGTTGAGGCGACGGTCAAAGCGTTTGGCGGCCTCAATGGTCTGGTCAACTGCGCGGGCATCGTGCGGGGCGAAAAAATCCTGGGCAAAAACGGCCCGCACGTATTGGCCAATTTCAGCCAGGTGTTCAATGTCAACCTGATCGGCAGCTTCAACATGCTGCGCCTTGCCGCCGCAGCGATTGCCGAGACCGAAGCGGATGGCGACGGTGAACGCGGCGTGATCATCAATACAGCGTCGGTCGCCGCCTTCGACGGTCAGATCGGTCAGGCGGCCTATGCCGCTTCCAAAGGTGCGATTGCCAGCCTGACCTTGCCCGCCGCGCGGGAACTGGCGCGCTTTGGCATCCGTGTGATGACCGTCGCCCCGGGCATTTTCGAAACGCCGATGATGGCCGGCATGACCCCGGAAGTACGCGACTCCCTGGCTGCCGGCGTGCCGTTCCCGCCGCGCCTGGGTAAACCTTCCGAGTACGCTGCGCTGGTTCGGCATATTATTGAAAACAGCATGCTCAACGGCGAGGTGATCCGTCTCGACGGCGCCTTGCGCATGGCCGCCAAGTAAGAGGAATTCGTCATGACGATTGCCAACGATCCGATTGTTATTGTCAGCGCTGTGCGCACGCCGATGGGTGGCTTTCAGGGTGAACTGAAAAGCCTGACCGCTCCGCAACTCGGCGCAGCCGCCATCCGCGCAGCGGTCGAACGCGCCGGTATAGCCGCTGATACGGTCGAAGAAGTGTTGTTTGGCTGTGTGCTGTCCGCCGGCCTGGGCCAGGCGCCTGCACGTCAGGCTGCGCTGGGTGCCGGGCTGGATAAATCGACCCGATGCACCACGCTCAACAAAATGTGCGGCTCGGGCATGGAAGCGGCGATTCTGGCCCACGACATGCTAATCGCCGGCAGCGCCGAGGTGGTAGTCGCCGGTGGCATGGAAAGCATGTCCAACTCGCCGTACCTGCTGGACCGTGCGCGCAGCGGTTACCGCATGGGCCACGGTCGCGTGCTCGATCACATGTTCCTCGATGGTCTCGAAGACGCCTACGACAAGGGCCGCCTGATGGGCACCTTTGCTGAGGACTGCGCTGAAACCAACGGCTTCAGCCGGGAAGATCAGGACGGGTTTGCCATCGCCTCGACCACCCGCGCGCAGCAGGCGATCAATGACGGCAGCTTCAAGGACGAGATCGTGCCGCTGACGGTGACCGTCGGCAAAGAGCAGGTGGTCATCAGCAACGACGAACAGCCGCCAAAGGCCAAACTGGACAAAATTGCCTCGCTGAAACCAGCATTCCGCGAAGGCGGAACGGTGACGGCGGCCAACTCCAGTTCGATTTCCGACGGTGCGGCGGCATTGGTGCTGATGCGACGGTCCGAGGCTGAGAAAAAAGGCTTGAAGCCGCTCGCAGTCATTCACGGCCACGCGGCATTTGCCGATACCCCGGGCCTGTTTCCGGTGGCGCCGGTGGGTGCGATCAAGAAACTGATGAAGAAAACCGGCTGGTCCATGGACGACGTCGAGCTGTTCGAAGTCAACGAAGCGTTCGCGGTGGTGAGTCTGGTGACCATGACTAAACTGGAAATCCCCCAAGAGAAGGTCAACGTCCACGGCGGCGCTTGCGCATTGGGCCACCCGATCGGCGCGTCGGGTGCACGAATCCTGGTGACCTTGCTTTCGGCGTTGCGCCAGAAAGGGTTGAAGCGCGGGGTGGCGGCCATCTGCATCGGCGGCGGCGAAGCCACAGCGATGGCGGTTGAGTGCCTGTACTAACCCGATCCCTGTAGGAGCGAGCCTGCTCGCGATAATCCGGAGAGCGCCGCGGGGCGTCAGGTGGTCAGCGTTATCGTTGACGACCATCGCGAGCAGGCTCGCTCCTACAGGGGCATTCACATCTTAAGGTTGATCCATGATTCCCAACGACGAACAACTGCAGATCAGCGAAGCGGCCCGGCAGTTCGCCCAGGAGCGGCTCAAGCCGTTCGCTGCCGAATGGGACCGCGAGCATCGCTTCCCCAGGGAAGCCATCGGCGAGATGGCCGAGCTGGGCTTTTTCGGCATGTTGGTGCCGGAACAGTGGGGCGGCTGCGACACCGGCTACCTGGCCTACGCCATGGCCCTGGAAGAAATCGCCGCCGGCGACGGCGCCTGCTCGACCATCATGAGCGTACACAATTCGGTCGGCTGCGTGCCGATCCTCAACTACGGCAGCGATGAACAGAAAGAGCGTTTCCTCAAGCCATTGGCCAGCGGCGCCATGCTCGGCGCTTTCGCCCTCACCGAACCGCAGGCCGGGTCCGACGCCAGCGGCTTGAAGACCCGGGCGCGTCTGGAAGGCGATCACTATGTGCTCAATGGCTGCAAACAATTCATCACGTCCGGGCAGAACGCCGGCGTGGTGATCGTATTTGCGGTGACTGACCCGAGCGCCGGCAAACGCGGCATCACGGCGTTGATCGTTCCGACCGATTCACCGGGCTACAAAGTCGCCCGCGTCGAAGACAAGCTTGGCCAGCATGCGTCGGACACCTGCCAGATTCTGTTCGAAGACGTCAAAGTGCCGGTGGCCAATCGACTGGGTGAGGAGGGCGAAGGTTATCGCATCGCCCTGGCCAATCTGGAAGGCGGCCGCGTCGGTATCGCGTCGCAGTCGGTGGGCATGGCCCGAGCTGCGTTTGAGGCGGCACGCGACTACGCCCGTGAGCGCGAGAGTTTCGGCAAACCGATCATCGAGCATCAGGCCGTGGCGTTTCGTCTGGCCGACATGGCCACGCAGATCGCAGTGGCGCGGCAGATGGTGCATTACGCCGCGGCCCTGCGCGACAGTGGCAAACCAGCGCTGGTCGAAGCGTCGATGGCCAAACTGTTCGCCTCGGAAATGGCCGAAAAGGTATGTTCATCAGCGTTGCAAACCCTGGGCGGCTACGGTTATCTGAACGATTTCCCGCTGGAGCGAATTTATCGCGACGTGCGGGTTTGCCAGATCTACGAAGGCACCAGCGACATTCAGCGCATGGTCATTTCGCGCAATCTTTGAGAAGGAGTCCCTTGTGAACTACGAAACTATTTTGCTTGAAATCCAGGGCCGCGTTGGCCTGATCACTCTTAACCGTCCGCAAGCGCTCAACGCGCTCAATGCGCAGATTGTCAGCGAGCTGAATCATGCGCTGGATGGTCTGGAAGCGGACTCCAACATCGGTTGCATTGTCCTCACCGGTTCAAAAAAAGCCTTCGCCGCCGGCGCGGACATCAAGGAAATGGCCGAGCTGACCTACCCGCAGATTTACCTGGACGATCTGTTCAGCGACAGCGATCGCGTGGCTAACCGCCGCAAGCCGATCATTGCCGCCGTTAGCGGTTTCGCCTTGGGCGGCGGCTGTGAGCTGGCGTTGATGTGCGACTTTATTCTGGCCGGCGACAACGCGAAATTCGGTCAGCCGGAAATCAACCTTGGTGTGCTCCCAGGCATGGGCGGCACTCAGCGTCTGACCCGTGCAGTGGGTAAAGCCAAGGCGATGGAGATGTGCCTGAGCGGGCGCTTGATCGATGCGGTGGAAGCGGAGCGCTGCGGTATCGTCGCGCGGATCGTGCCGGCCGATGAGCTGCTGGAGGAGGCGCTGAAAGTCGCGACGCTGATTGCGAAGAAGTCGTTGCCGATTGCGATGATGGTCAAGGAAAGTGTGAATCGCGCATTCGAGGTGAGCTTGTCGGAAGGCGTGCGTTTCGAGCGTCGGGTGTTCCATGCCGCGTTTGCGACGCAGGATCAGAAGGAAGGAATGGCGGCGTTTGTTGGCAAGCGTGAGGCCGCGTTCGTCGGTAAGTAATACGGCGTTTTCACTGTCCCCTTCGCGAGCAAGCCCGCTCCCACATTCGCCCGCGTCTCCTCAGGAGAAATGCGGTCAAATGTGGGAGCGGGCTTGCCCGCGAAGGCGTCCTGCGGGCGAGCCCGACTCTGACAGGTTATCGGTGTTCTTTCGACCGACGCATAACCCGTGAGAGCAAGCCTGCTCGCGATGCCGTTAAGCATCACACCAGGTAATGCTTCAACTCCCGGGCAATGACCATCCGCTGAATCTCGCTGGACCCTTCGTAAATCTGCGTGATCCGCGCATCGCGGTAATACCGCTCAACCGGATAATCCTCCAGGTACCCGTAGCCGCCATGAATCTGCAGCGCCGAAGAGCAGACCTTCTCGGCCATCTCTGACGCGAATAGCTTGGCCTGCGAAGCCTCCGACAGACACGGTTTGCCGGCACTGCGCAAGCGCGCCGCGTGAAGGATCAGCAAGCGTGCTGCGTTCAACCGGGTGTGCATGTCCGCCAGCATGTTCGCGATGCTTTGGTGCTCGATGATCGGCTTGTCGAACTGCACCCGATCACGCGAATAGGCCAACGCCGCTTCGAACGCCGCGCGGGCGATGCCCAATGCCTGGGCGGCGATGCCGATACGGCCGCCTTCAAGGTTCGACAAGGCGATTGCCAAACCCTTGCCGCGCTCGCCCAGCAGGTTGGCCTCGGGGATCGTACAGTTGCTCAACGTCACCGCGCAGGTGTCGGAGGCGCGGATGCCCATTTTGTGCTCGGTGCGGTCGACGATAAAACCTGCGGTGTCCGTCGGTACCAGAAACGCAGAAATTCCGCGCTTGCCCAAGTCCGGGTCTGTCACCGCAAACACGATCGCCAGCCGGGCCCGCTTGCCATTGCTGACAAATTGCTTGGCGCCGTTGATCACCCACTGGCCGTCACGCAGTTCAGCGCGGGTGCGCAGGTTATGCGCTTCGGAACCGGCCTGCGGTTCAGTCAGGCAGAAGCAGCCAATAGCCTGGCCGCTGGCGAGGTCCGCCAGCCAGGTTTTTTTCTGCTCCTCGGTGCCGTAGTTGAGGACCGGCCCGCAGCCGACCGAATTGTGAATGCTCATCAGCGCACCCGTGGCGCCGTCACCGGCAGATATTTCCTCGACCGCCAAGGCGTAGGCCACGTAGTCGACGTAGGTGCCACCCCATTCTTCCGGGACCACCATGCCGAGCAGGCCAAGTTCACCCATCTTCGCCACCAGCGCGTCGTCGATCCAGCCGGCCTTTTCCCAGGATTGTGCGTGGGGCGCGATCTCGCCACGGGCAAAATCCCGGGCCATGTCGCGGATCATCACCTGCTCTTCGCTTAATTCGATGTCGTGCATGGCTCAGCTCCCACTCTGTTCGAGGCCGCTGAAGAAACTCGCGATATGCTCGGCATCCAGTGCCTGTAACGTCGGCGGGTTCCAGCGCGGATTTTTGTCCTTGTCGATCAGCAGGGCGCGTACGCCTTCGATCAGGTCACCGCGTTCAAACCACTGGCGGTCCAGGTGCAACTCCATGGCGAAGCAGTCTTCCAGGCTCAAATGACGACCGCGCCGCAACATTTCCAGGGTCACGCCCATGGCCAGCGGCGAACGGCTCTCCAACAGATCCGCGGTAGCGAGCGCCCATTCATGGCTGTCGGCAACGGTCACTTCACGCAGTTGCTCCACCATACTCGGCACGTCGGGAAGGGCGAAGAAGTGATCAATCACCGGCCGCAAGGTACTCAGTGGCGGGTGGGGCAATTGCTGCACGGCGAGTTTGGCCAGCAAGCCCTGAAGGTCTTTCAGCGGTGTGTCGTGCCACTCAAGCTGATCGAGCTGTTCGTCGAGCGCGCCCAGGCTGGCGCTCTCCAGGTACCAGTCGGCCAGCCCGCAATACAGCGCGTCGGCCGCGCGAATCTGCGTGCCGCTGACGCCCAGGTACGTGCCCAGCTCACCGGGAATACGTGACAGGAAATAGCTTCCGCCGACGTCCGGGAAATAGCCGATCGCCACTTCCGGCATGGCCAGGCGGCTCTTTTCAGTCACCACCCGCAAATCTGCGCCCTGCACCAGGCCCATGCCACCACCGAGGACGAAGCCGTCCATCAGGGCGAGCACCGGTTTGCGGTAATGGTGGAGAGTGAGGTCGAGCGCATATTCCTCGACGAAGAAATCCCCGTGCAGCGTGCCGCCGTTCTTGAAACTGTCGTAAAGGGAACGTATGTCACCGCCGGCGCAGAAGGCCTTTTCGCCGGCACCGCGCAATACCACGGCGTGAATTTGCGGGTCTTGCGCCCACGCATCCAGTTGACGCTGCAGGTGGCGGACCATGTCGAGGGTGATTGCGTTGAGCCCGGCGGGACGATTGAGGGTCAGGTGACCAATGTGGTTGCGGACTTCGGCCAGTACTTCGTTTTGCGTGGCATCCATGGACTGGGTCCTCGGAGAAGAAACCTGAGCAGTCATCACTAACTCCCTGCTTTTATTGTTCTTTATGGACAAGCTCGCGCGCGAGCGATCCCGGATCGTACCAGTGCAAATTTGCCCAGTACAACCCGGATACGTGCAGGTTTAGTCTGCATTTTTGCCTTACGCAAACTATTGGACGCGAGGTGACAGCACTTCGCCGATGCTGCGGCGTTTGGCCTGCAACTCGGTGGCGTGGATCAGCTGTTCAAGGTCTTCGGGGGTCACGTCGATGAATGCTTCCATGTCGGCGAGCGCCAGTTTCAGGTCCTGTGCAGTGATGGCCTGACTGTCGACGGGCGGATGGTCAGCGGGCACCACCGCTAGCGGCTCCGCAGCGCGCTTGGGATAGCGAATGCGGGTGAGATTGTTATACGCCAGCGCACTGAACAGCAACGTGAAGGCGGCAAGCATCACCGGGGCGAGGGCCTTCCAGTCCATGGCGATGGTCGCCGGGTCGGCCAGCACTAACAGCAGTGCCAGGGCGCCGGCGGGCGGGTGCAGGCAGCGCAGCCAGCACATCAGCACCAGCGCCATGCCGGCGGCGAGGCAAGCGCTGCCCAGGGTGCGACCGAGTACGTGCGCAACCAGCAAGGAGACGACAGCGGCACTCAGGTAGCCGCCCACAATTGACCAAGGCTGGGCGAGGGCGCCCGACGATACGGCAAACAGTAATACGGCTGACGCGCCCAGCGGACCGATCAGATGCTGCGCGACCTGGATACCGAAGAATTGACTGCACAGCCAGACGCTGAACAGCGTGCCCAGCGACATACCGATGGCGGCGCGGCTCCACTCAGTCGGGCGGGTGTTGATGGCGGCGGGTAACCAGCGAGCAAGCATTGGGCAGATGATCCAGAAAAATTCGAAAAAAAAAGGCTCATCTGAGAATCCCAGAAAGCCCTTTGAAGGTGTTCCAACTATTGGGGGAGGAACCGGCCCAGTGTGCCGTTCATTCATGCAGGTGACAAATTCATATTAATGCAGTTTCAGTGCATTTATATTGCAGTAAGAGATGCCGGTTTTCCGACGACGACCGTTTGACATTTAGTGCCATCAACGGCAGGTTGATTCCCCCTTTTTTTTTCAACGCCATTCAAGGCTCCTCCGTTTTGATCGACTTACCAACTGCAGATTCAAGTAATGCCGGGAACAACCCGATGTCCGTCTATCTGGCACGTTTGGCGCCGTCCAGCCAGTTGACCATGCGTTATGTGCTGCAAGATGCAGCTGATCGCCTGGGCTTTGACGACATGAACGTAGAAGATATCCCGTGGCATCAGTTGCAGCCCGAGGATGTGATCGCATTGGTCGCGGCCTTGCGCACTGACGGTTATGCGCCGAACACTTCGTCGCTGTATGTCAACGCGGTGCGTGGCGTCATGAATGAGGCGTGGCGCATGAGCCTGATCAGTCAGGACCACCTGCTGAAAATGCGTTCGGTCAAGGCAATCGCCGGCACGCGGCTATCGCAGGGGCGCAACCTGCGTCGCTCGTTGATTCAGGAAATGATGGCGGTTTGCGCGGCCGACCCACGGCCCCAGGGGCTGCGGGATGCGGCTATCATCGGGATTCTGTACGGTTCCGGGATGCGCAAATCTGAATCGGTAAACCTGGACCTCGCTCAGGTCGATTTCAACGAGCGCAGTCTTCGCGTCACCGGCAAGGGTAATAAGCAGTTGATCAAGTACGCCCCGGCCTGGGCGTTCGCCAAGCTTGAGGCGTGGCTGGAGCTGCGCCGCTCCCAGCTCAAGGAGGGTGAGGCTGATGATCCGTTCCTGTTCAATCGCATCCGTCGTGGCAGCCATATCACCCGCGAGCGCATTACCAAACACGCCATTTACTACATTGCCCGTCAGCGCGGTGCGCAAGTCGGGGTGAAGATCATGCCCCACGATTTCCGTCGTTCCTTCATCACCCGCGTGATCGAAGAGCATGATTTGTCGATTGCGCAGAAACTCGCGCACCACAGCAACATCCAGACCACCGCCAACTACGATGTGCGCGACGACAACGAACGCCGGCGGGCCGTGGATCGTTTTGATCTTTGACTGGGGTGCCGCAGGGCGCCCGGACGCAGGCTGCGCCAGCTGCTACAGAATTTGCGGCGAATGGTGTTTTGTAGCAGCTGCCGAAGGCTGCGTCCGGATCTTAGGCAGACGGCGGCAGCGCGTACGGACGCAGGCTGCGCCAGCTGCTACAGAGTTTGCGGCGAACGCTGTTTTGTAGCAGCTGCCGAAGGCTGCGTTAGAGTCCACGGCAGGCGGCGGCCGCGCGTACGGACGCAGGCTGCGCCAGCTGCTACAGGATTTGTGGCGAACGCTGTTTTGTAGCAGCTGCCGAAGGCTGCGTCAGGGGCTCCGGCAGACGGCGGCAGCGCGCCCGGACGCAGGCTGCGCCAGCTGCTACAGAATTTGCGGCGAACGCTGTTTTTGTAGCAGCTGCCGAAGGCTGCGTCAGGGTCTCCGGCAGACGGCGCCCGCGCATACGGACGCAGGCTGCGCCAGCTGCTACAGGATTTGCGGCGAACGCTGTTTTTGTAGCAGCTGCCGAAGGCTGCGTCAGGATCTCAGGCAGACGGCGCCCGCGCGTACGGACGCAGGCTGCGCCAGCTGCTACAGAGTTTGCGGCGAACGCTGTTTTGCAGCAGCTGCCGAAGGCTGCGTCGGGGCGCGCAGCGGTCGTGTGACGAGGACGCTAAGTATCCGCCGGACACCCTGACTGATACCCGCCCGCTGCGCGATTGATCAGCGCGGCAAGCCGTTTGACATTGTTCTGCTGGGCAACCACCAGTTCACCGACGCTGGGCCCGGACGGTGTCTGCAATGTGCTTCGGCAAGTCAACAATGTGCCGTCGCCACTACGCAAACGCCATTTGACATCGATCAAGCCGTATTGCCCCGGAATCGAGTCAAAGCGTTGCACATCCAGGCGCACTGATACTTTGCGCTGAGCGCCACTGCCCAGTTGATCCACCAACGCGCTGCGCAACTCATCCACCAGACTCGCAGCCCACCATTCGGTTTCCAGAATCGCCAGACTGCTGTTGCCCTGGCGGATAACAATTTGCGGACGGTCGACCTGGGGCGGTACGCTCAGCCCCTCGATCAGAATCTCCCCCGCGTTCCCACGCGCAGCCACAGGTTGTGCCGGTGTCAACGTATGGAATTGAATCGGGTCACTGCGACACGCCGCCAGCAGCAAACACGCAGTGACCAGGGTGAATTTCAGCGATAAAGCCATGGTGTTGCTCCTGTGATCAGTTGCGTGGCGGCGCCTTCAAGTCCATGGGCGCAGCATGGTCGGGGCGGCCGCGAATCAGCGACTCCGGATGCCGGCCCAGGTAATCCGAGAGTTCGCGCAAGGAACGTGACATCCGCCCAAGCTCATCCAGGGTCTGGCTCAACTGCTCGCGCTGTGGGGAATCTTCGGCCAGGGTCGAACTGGCCGATTGCAGCGTCTTGCTGACATCGGCCAAGGTCGATTGCACGGCAGGCAAGGTTTTCGCGTTGAACTGAGTCAGGCCTTTGCGCAGCTCGACGAGGTTGCTGTCGAGGTTGTTGGCGATGCGTTCAACCGGCAGATTGTTGATCTTGTTGACCATGCTTTCGAGTTTTTCCTGCAACTGCTCGAGGCTGCCAGGTATGGTCGGGATAGAGACCGGGCGGGCAGTGGCGTCGAACGTGACTTTCGGGGCTTTCGGGTAAAAATCAAGGGCGATGTAAAGTTGCCCGGTCAACAGGTTGCCGCTGCGCGCCTGAGCCCGCAGGCCGTTTTCGATGAAGGTGCCAATCAGGCGAACGCCGGCGGCTTCGTCTTCGGGATCATGCTTGAGCACCTCAAGCATCTTGACGTGCGCCTGGCCCAGACGCTGCGGGTAGATGACGATGCCGACATTGACCGGGAAGGTGCGGCTCTTCGGATCGAAATCAAGGTTGACCGAGACTACCCGACCGAACTCGATGCCCAGGAACTCCACAGGCGCATCCACCTTCAGCCCGCGCAATGCCTGATCGAAACGCAGGCTGAGGTATTGCGGTTTGCCGCTGGGCGGGGCGAGGGCAACCTGCTGATCGTCGAACAATTCAAAGGTCTTGTCTTCCACTGCCGGGGTGTCATTGGGGCTGTATTGCGGCGCGCGGAAAGCAATGCCGCCGACCAGCAACGACGATAACGACTCGGTCTTCACCGCAAAGCCGTTGGCACCGACGTTGACATCAATGCCGCTGGCGTTCCAGAACCGGGTGTTCTCGGTGACATAGGCGTCGTTGGGCGCGTGAATGAACACCTCGATATTGACGCCTTTGCCTTCAGGATCCAGTGCGTATGCGACCACCTGGCCTACCGGAATCTTGCGGAAATAGACCGGTGAGCCGATGTCCAGCGAACCTAGGTCTTCGGTATGCAACGTAAAACTTTTGCCCGGTTCGCCGTAGGTAATGGGCGGCGGATTCTCGAGGCCCTGGAAGGTTTTTGCGCGCGTCTCGGACTGGCCGATATCGGCGCCAATGTAGTCGCCGGACAGCAACGTATCGATGCCTGACACGCCACCGGCACCGATGCGCGGGCGTACCACCCAGAATTGCGAGTCCTGGCGGGTGAAGCTTTCTGCCTGCTTGTCCAGTTTGATCGTCGCATTGACGCTTTTCTGGTCATCGCTCAACTCCACCCCGGAGACGTGGCCGATCACCACGTTGCGGTATTTAACCTCGGTCTTGTTGGCGGTCAGGCCACTGCCGGTTTTGAACGTGACGGTGATGGTCGGACCTTCCTGCATCAGGCTGTGCACCACCAGTGACAGCCCGACCAGCACCGCCACAATCGGCACAATCCACACCAGCGACACGCTGAAGCGACGGGTCTTGACGGGGGCCTGGCCGGGGCGCTGCGACCCATCAGTGACTGGCGACTTCATCCATGACCTCCTCATTTGGCGGGTTGCCCCGCAATGTGTCGTTATCCCAGATCAGGCGTGGGTCGAAACTCATCGCCGAGAGCATGGTGAAAACCACCACCAGGCCGAAAAACAGAATGCCCAGACGCGGTTCGATATCGCCTAACGCCTGAAACTTCACCAGCGCCGCCACCAACGCCACCACGATCACGTCGAGCATCGACCAGTAACCAATCAGCTCGACGAAGCGGTAGAGCCTGGAGCGCTCTCTGCGCGCCCACACGCTGTTGCGCTGCACGGTGATCAGCAGCAGCGTCAGCGCGCCAAACTTGATGCCGGGCACCGCGACGCTGGCAATGAAAATGATCAGGGCGATGTCCCAGGCGCCGTGCTGCCAGAACTCCAGCACACCGCCCATGATCGTACTGTCTGCTCCAGAACCGAGCATCGTCGTGTTCATCACCGGCAGCAGATTGGCCGGGATGTAGAACACCAGTGACGCCAGGAGATAGGCCCAGGTTCGCGCCATCGAATTGGTCTTGCGCCGGTGCAGCGGTGCACCGCAACGCTCGCATTCATGCGGGTCGTCGCGGACGTCACAGGCGAGCCCGCAGGTGTGGCACAGGCACAGGTCGAGATCGCTGGCAATGGGCGCCCGGCTCACAGGATGTCCCACAATTCACGGATATCCCGCCCGGCGATGCGGATCATCATCAGGCTCAGGACCGCCAGGGCAAACAGGCCGATGCCGGGTAGCACGTCGAGCATGCCGGCCAGTTTGAACACCGCGACCATGGCCCCCAGCAGGCACACTTCGAGCATGCTCCAGGGCCTGAGCGTTTCCAGCCAGCGCATGCAGAACCTGAAACCGGGTGAGCGCTGGCCAGCAAGGGCGTAGCTCAGCACCCAGATCAGCAGCAGGACCTGGAACAGGGGGGCGATGATCATCGCAATCGCAGCCACCATGGCGATGAATGTAATGGGACCGTGGCTCAGGGCCAGCACTGAATCCCACAAGGTTGCGCTGTTTTTCAAACCCTGCAGGCTGATGCTCATGACCGGATAGAAATTGGCGAACGCCCACAGCACGGCCGCGGTGTAGGCCAGCGCCAGGCGCTGTTCCACGGTCAGGCCGTTATAGCGCTGCAGCACGCCGCCGCAACGGGTGCACAGGGTCTTCTGGTGTTTGCCGAGCATGACTTTCTCGTACACGCAGTCGCAGTGCTCGCAGATGATCAATGGGTCAGTCGTAGCCATAGGCCGCTCGCCATGAGACAGGAATTTCAGAGCACCCCCTCAATATAGAAGCGCCTTGCGATTGAGCAAATCGAAAGGCACAAACGATTGTGGGCCTAAGCCTGGTCTGGGCGGAATTGCGACGGTGGCGGTTTTTCAGGCGAGCATCGATTTGATCGCGCGAGCGCTATCGCGAGCAGGCTCGCTCCCACAAAAGGCGGCAATCGCGAGCAGGCTCGCTCCCACAAAAGGCAGCTATCGCCAGCAGGCTCGCTCCTACAAAAGGCGGCTATCGCGAGCGGGCCCGCTCTTGAAGGCAGGGATCAGGTCAGCCAAGCAACTCGCGCAAGCGATACCAGAACATGCCAAGGGCCAACAGTGGCGAGCGCAGCATCGGGCCGCCGGGGAAGGTCATGTGGGGCACGGCGCTGAAGACATCGAATCCTTTGCTGTGCCCCGCATGGATGGCTTCGCCCAGTAACTTCGCGCACCAGTGGGTCACGTTCAGCCCATGCCCGGAATAACCTTGCGCGTAGAACACATTAGGATGTTGACGCAAACGCCCGACCTGCGGGAAGCGATTGGCAGTAATGCCGATCATTCCACCCCACTGATAATCAATGCGCACATTGGCCAGTTGCGGGAAGACCTTGAGCATGTGCGGGCGCATGTAGGCACTGATATCCGCCGGGTCCCGTCCGGAATAGTGGCAGGCGCCGCCGAACAACAGGCGCCGGTCTGCCGAGAGGCGGTAGTAATCGAGGCCGACTTTCTGGTCGCACAACGCCAGATTCTGCGGAATCAACTGCGCCGCCGCTTCAGCCGTCAGCGGCTCGGTGGCAATGATGTAGCTACCGGCCGGCAGCACCTTGCCGCTGAGTTTCGGTTCGAGTTCTTGCAGATGCGCATTGCACGCCAGCACGATGCTCCCGGCGCGCACGGTGCCACCGGCACAACGCACCTGCACGGTGCTGCCATGAATCAATTCCAGCACCGGGCTTTGCTCGAAAATCTGTACGCCCAGCGACTGCGCCAGTCGCGCCTCGCCCAGCACCAGGTTGAGCGGGTGCAAATGCCCTGAACCCATGTCCACCAGTCCGCCGGCATACACCCCCGAGTTCACCACCTGTTCGCGGATCTGCTGCGGCGCGACGAGGCGGGTCTCATGGGCATATCCCGATTCAACCAGGCTTTGCTGCTCGGCCTTGAACGACTCGAACTGCGCCTTGGTGTTAGCCAGTTCACAGAAGCCCCAGCGCAGGTCGCAGTCAATATTGTGTTCGCCAATGCGCCGGCCTACCAACTCGACCGACTCGATACCCGCACGCTCCAGGTAGCGCACGCCTTCTTCACCGACATGCCTGGCAAAACCGCTGACGTCATGGCCAACGCCGCGAATCAACTGCCCACCGTTGCGCCCACTGGCGCCCCAGCCGATTCGGCGTGCCTCAAGCAAAACCACCGAAAGCCCGCGTTGTGCCAGTTCGATCGCCGTGTTGACCCCGGTGAAACCACCGCCGATCACGCAGACATCGGCGACCTTGTCCTCGGCCAGCGCCGGATAGGGCGCCTGGCTCTTGGCAGTGGCCGCGTAGTAGGAATTAGCTTGCTCGTGGTTCATTTGTTGGACTTCACTTTGCTCCAGGAACGGGTCATCAGCCGCATGATCGCCTGGGGCGGAGTACTGGAAATGTACAGCTTGTCGAGGACAGTCTGCGGCGGATACACCTCTGGATTGTTCACCAGCTCGGCGTCCATGAAGGGCTGCGACGCCGGGTTCGGGTTGGCGTAACCCACCGAGGCGCTGACCTGGGCGATCACTTTCGGATCAAGCAGGTAGTTGATGAACGCGTGAGCTTCTTTCGGGTTGCTCGCGTCGGCCGGAATCGCCAACAGGTCGAACCACAGGTTGCTGCCTTCCTTGGGAATGGTATAGGCGATGTTCACGCCATTGTTCGCTTCCTTGGCGCGATTCGCCGCCTGGAACACGTCGCCGGAATAACCAAACGCTAGGCAGATATCGCCGTTGGCCAGGTCCGAAACGTACTTGGAGGAATGGAAATAGGTGATGTAAGGACGAATGCTCAGCAGCTTGGCTTCGGCCTTTTTATAGTCTTCGGGGTTTTCACTGCGCGGGTCCATGCCCATGTAGTTGAGCACCGCCGGGAACACTTCATCGGCCGAGTCCATCATCGACACGCCGCACTGGCTGAGCTTCTTCAGATTCTCCGGCTCGAAGAACACTGCCCAGGAATCAATATGGTCGATGCCCAGCACTTGCTTGACCTTGTCGACGTTGTAGCCGATGCCGTTGGTGCCCCACAGGTACGGCACCGAATGCGCGTTACCCGGGTCGTTTTTTTCCAGCAACGCGAGCAGTTTGGGGTCGAGGTTCTTGAAGTTGGGTAATTGCGCGCGGTCCAGTTTCAGAAAAGCACCAGCCTTCACCTGGCGAGCGAGGAAGTGGTTGGACGGCACCACCACGTCATAACCGGTGCGACCGGCGAGCAGTTTGCCTTCCAGGGTTTCGTTGGAATCGAAGACGTCGTAGATCACCTTGATGCCGGTTTTGCTCTGAAAGTCGGCGAGGGTGGTTTCGCCGATGTAATCGGTCCAGTTATAGACGCTGACGTTTTGTTCGGCCTGTGCACTTGCGCTGACGAACATGGCCAGGCCGAGCGGAGCCAGGGTTTTCAATAGACGCATATCGACACCTCTTTGATTTTTGTGGTTTTCAGGCGCTAGTTACTCACTGTGGGAGCGGGCTTGCTCGCGAAAGCGCAGTGTCAGACGATACCGATGGTGCGAATGCAACCGTCTTCGCGAGCAAGCCCGCTCCCACAATGGACCGTGATCCCAGAAAGAAACGTGGTTTTAAACACTCATCATCAAAAACTCACGTTCCCACGAGCTGATCACGCGTTTGAAATTTTCATGCTCTGCACGCTTCACCGCGACATACCCGCGGACAAACTTGTCACCCAGGTAACGAATCACGGTGTCGCATTCTTCCATCTGCGTCAGCGCCTCCTCGATGGTGATCGGCAGGCGCAGGTTGCGCCGCTCATAGGCCCGCCCTTGCACCGCAGCGCTTGGCTGGACGTGCTCGACCATGCCCAGATAACCGCACAACAAACTCGCGGCAATTGCCAGGTAAGGATTGGCGTCAGCGCCGGGCAAGCGGTTTTCCACACGCATCGAATCCGGTGTCGAGGTCGGCACACGCAGGCCTACAGTGCGGTTCTCTTCGCCCCATTCCACGTTCACCGGTGCCGAGGTGTCGGGCAGGAAGCGGCGGAACGAGTTGACGTTGGGTGCGAACATCGGCAGCACTTTCGGGATGTACTTCTGCAAGCCGCCGATGTGCTGCAGGAACAGTTCGCTCATGCTGCCGTCGGCGTTGGAGAAGATCGGCTGCCCCGTGGCGATGTTGACCACGCTCTGGTGAATATGCATGGCGCTGCCCGGCTCGTCGCCAATCGGTTTGGCCATGAATGTTGCCGCGACGTTGTGCTTGAGTGCCGCTTCGCGCAGGGTGCGTTTGAACACGGTAATCTGGTCAGCCAGGTCCAGCGCGTCGCCATGGCGGAAATTGATTTCCATCTGCGCCGGGCCGTCTTCGTGGATCAGCGTGTCGAGGTCCAGGCCTTGCAGTTCGCACCAGTCGTAGACGTCTTCAAACAGCGGATCGAATTCGTTGGCGGCATCAATGGAAAATGACTGGCGGCCACTTTCCGCGCGACCGGAACGACCCAAGGGTGCTTTCAAGGGCAGGTCCGGGTCTTCGCAGCGCTGGGTCAGGTAGAACTCCATTTCCGGCGCAACGATCGGCCGCCAGCCTTTGTCGGTGTAAAGCTGCAGCACTTTTTTCAGCACGTTGCGCGGCGACAGTTCGATGGGGTTGCCGAATTTGTCGAAAGTGTCGTGGATGACAATGGCCGTCGGCTCGATCGCCCATGGAATCACGTAGAACGCATCCGGCACCGGTTTGCAGATCATATCGATGTCTGCCGGGTCGAGCAGGTCGTAGTAGATATCGTCGTCGACAAAGTCCCCGGTTACCGTTTGCAGAAGCACACTTTCCGGCAGGCGCATGCCTCGCTCATGCAGGAACTTGTTGGTGGGTGCAATCTTGCCGCGTGCAATGCCGGTCAGATCGCTGACGACGCACTCGACTTCGGTAATCTTGTGATCTTTCAGCCACGTGAACAGCTGATCGAAGGGGGCATTCATAAAGACCTCGTTATTGGTTTTATTAACGCCGGGGAGGGTGGTTTCATCCGCCAGACACTTCCCCTGGGACGCGTTGACGACTATCTTGGGCGAGTCTTGACGTTCCATCTATCCACTTTCAGCAGCACCAAAACGCACCAAACGAGTGCGTAAGGTCACCCATGACAGCGTGTAACCCGCTCCAGGTTCAAGCCTTCGACACCGTTGATGTCGCCGAACAAATCCGTGCTACACCCGGTTGGGTCCAGCATTACCAGCAGATGTCGCCGGGGCATTTCGCCGGGCGTGTGCGTTATCTCGACCTGCAAGGGGTGGAAATTTACGAGGAGCACATGAACACCCGGGTCGAGCAAAATTTCAGCGCGCCCGCGGGCGCCTTGGCGTTCTGTTTTGATCGCAGCGACAATGCGCTGTACGTGTTGAATGAAGAGAGCCGCAACATCTGGATCACGCCGGAAAACTATCAGGAAATCGCTGTGGTGTTCGGCCCGCAGTTTGTGCAGCACCACGGATTGAATGTCGCCCGCCTGGAAGGTTTGTTCATGGCACCGCTGGATTCGGGGCAGAACGCGCTATTCAGTCGCTGGCTCAGCGGCACACTCACGCGCCTCTCGCAAACGGTGGATCCACCGAGCAGGGAAGCGTTGACCCAACAACTGCTCGAAGACTGTTTGTACATTCTCGACAATGCCTGCGTGTGTCTTGATCGCGGTGGTTTGCAACGTCGAGGTGAAGAGCGCGCGGTGATGAAGCGGATCGGCGAATGGGCCGCGGAGTCACCGGAAGAAACCCTCAACCTGGTTGAACTGGCACACGTCGCCGGCGTTTCGCTGCGCCAGTTACAGCATGCGTTCAAGGCCTACACCGGGCTGACGCCCACGCACTGGTTGCGCCTGCGTCGCCTGAACAGTGCGCACCGCGAGTTGCTCAAGCGCTCGCCCATGGAGACGACGGTGGCCGAAGTGGCGATGCAGTGGTCGTTCTGGCACCTGGGGCGATTTTCCAGTAGTTACCGCGCACTGTTCAATGAGCTGCCGAGCGAGACGCTGAAGCGCTGCCGGTAAGGCTGATCTACCGAAGCTGCGCCCCCTGCCTGTACCCGGCGGACTACACCGACCCTGTAGCAGCTGGCGCAGCCGGCGTCCGAACCGAACCGATCCGAGCCAATCCGAGCGGTGCCGACGCAGGCTGCGCCAGCGGCTACGGGTTAGATTCGTAAATCGCGGTGTGCTGAAGCGCCCGTAAGTCACATGAGGCACAAGGCGAGCGGGGGTGATCTACACTTTTCTGGTGGCTGAAATCAGCTCGGAGGTCATCATGAACACGTTGTCTCCACTCGCTTTGTGCGCCGTGCTAGCGGTTGTCGCTACCTCGGCCGAGGCCGAAACGGTGGTCCCTTTGAAGGGGCAGAACTCGCAGCAAATCCAGCTCGACATCAACGACTGCAACAACGTGGCGTCCAGCCAGGCAGCGCCGCCCACGGCCAGCGGCGGACGTTTGCGCGGCGCTGCGGTGGGT
>NZ_CABVGX010000014.1 GCF_902497625.1 Pseudomonas fluorescens
ACGCGGGCCAGCAGTTCGCGGGCGTCGAAAGGTTTGGTCAGATAATCGTCGGCGCCGAGCTCAAGGCCCACAACCCGATCACTGAGCTCGCCCATGGCGGTGAGCATGATTACGGGTATGGCGTGGCGAATGCACAATTGCTGGCACAGGACCAGTCCGCTGTCGCCGGGCAACATCACGTCAAGAATGATCAGGTCCGGCGGCTGGCCCTCGATGGCCGCCCACAGCGACGCGCCGTCGGTGGCGACGGCGACACTGTAGCCGTGCTGCACGAAGAACTTTTTCAGCAGATCGAGAACTTCGAGGTCGTCATCAACAATTAAAAGGCTGTTCACCGAAGGTCACTTGAGGGCCGAATGGAAGCGTCATCTAAAACCATTAACGGCGTCGCGTCATATATTTCAACACTGCAATAAAGCGTCAGCGATGCAATAAACCGGATATCTTCGCGCAAGCCTTGGGGCCCAACATCCGCAACTTCCTCCCACCCGAGATTTGCGTCCATGCTGCCTTTCAAATGTGCTCCCTGGCTGGCCCGAAACACTTCGATTGTGATGATGGTTGCAGGACTGGCGGGTTGCAGCAGCCAGGCGCCGTCGGATACGCAGGTCAATTGCGCCGACATTGCCTATTCGGTGTACGACCCGGTGGAACCGCTCAATCGTGGGGTCTTCGCCTTTAACCGAGTCGTTGACGATTACGCCCTGGCACCGGTCGCCCGCGGCTATCGCTACTTGCCGAACTTTTTCCAGACGGGTGTGCATAACTTCGTCGAGAACTTCGGTGAGCCAAAGGTCTTCATCAACGACGTGCTGCAAGGCAACCCAATGCGTTCGGTCAACACGCTGGGACGCTTCGCGCTTAACACCACGGTCGGCGTGCTCGGCTTGATCGACGTCTCGAGCATTGCCGGCATACCGCGCCACGAGGCGGACTTTGGCCAGACGTTCGGCGTGTGGGGCATCGGTAACGGACCGATTCTCGAGTTGCCATTATTCGGCACCTCCAACAGCCGTGATGCGGCCGGACGGGTGCTGAGTTTTATGGTCGACCCGCTGGGCAGCAACAGCGACACCGTCGAGACGCTGTCCACGATCAACACCGTCGGCGGCATCATTGACGGTCGCGCAGAAGCCCTGCCGATGACCGACAGCCTGCAAAAACTGCCGGACTATTACAGCGCCTTGCGCAACGTGGTGGCCGAGCATCGCGCAGCTTTCGTTGCCAACGGCAAACAAGGCTCAGCGGATGACACCCAACCACAGTGCACAGGAGCACCGGCCGATGGGTTCTGAACAGCAAAGTCTGGTTCTGCAGCAAAGGGTCGCCTGGCAGGGCCCGGCTGACCTGCGTTGCCGGGAAATCACCCTGCGTCTATCGCCAGACTGTCGCCAATTGGTGCTCAGCCGCTACACCGAACATTACGGCCCGGCGCTGGTGCGCTGGATAGAGCGCAGTCACACGGTGATGGTGAGCGATGTGTTTCGCTGGCTTGTGGCGAATGGGGAGTTGGAGGTGGTCAGTGACGATCGACCCAACGTTGAATGATCCTGGGCAAGTTGCAATTCATTGACATCAGCTGAGTTATTATTGCGCGCTTCTCCGCAACCTGAACCCGGATGTCCATGTCTTCACCACTCCCCGACGCCTCGCAACCTCTTCCTCCCGTCCTGGTCGGGCCGCTGTTGCGGCGCCTTGAGCCTGCGCGGCTGGTGTTGTGGCTGGTAGGGTCGCGGGGGTTGTCGCTGACGTTACGTCTGCAAAACCGTGACGACATGCGCCTGGATGCCGGGCAGTGCACGGTCATTGCGGTGGGCGCGCATGCGTTTGTTCATTTGATCGATGTGCCGCTGGCGACCGCCCTGCCCTGCGATACGCTGATCGAGTACGACCTGCTGATTGATGACGGTGCGACGGGTATCGCCGAATGGGCGCCGCATCTGTTGTACGGCGAAGCGCGCTCGCCCAATCTGGTTATTCGCTCAAAAATCGACCAGCTGCTGCACGGTTCCTGCCGCAAACCGCACTTCCCTGCGCCTGATGGTTTGCTGTGTGTGGACCGTTTGCTGGCGGCAGAGCATGAAGCGAAAGATCGACCGGCGTTGTTGATGATGAGCGGCGATCAGGTGTACGCCGACGATGTTGCCGGCCCGACGTTGCGCGCGATCCATGCCCTGATCGAGCGGCTCGGCCTGTTCGAGGAGCACCTTGAAGGGGCCGTCGTGAGCGACAGCGCCAAACTTTACGAACATGCCGCCAGTTATTACCACCGTGCAGATTTGTTACCGGCGCTGCAAGGTAATGAGACGTTGCGTGAGCGATTTTTCGGCGGTGCCCGCAAGCCGATTTTCACCAGCAGCAGCGCCGACAATCACCTGGTGACGTTTGCCGAAGTCATGGCCATGTACTTTCTGGTGTGGTCGCCGACACCATGGACATTGATCGCTCCGAAGCCGCCAAAACTGATTCCCGAACGGCGCGAGCGTTATGCGCTGGAGCAGACCCGTATCGACGGCTTCAAGGCCGGGCTGCCGGGCGTGGCTCGGGCCTTTGCGCACATCCCGTGCCTGATGATTTTCGATGACCACGATATTACGGATGACTGGAATCTTTCCGCGCAATGGGAGGAAACGGCCTACGGCCACCCGTTCTCCAAACGCATCATCGGCAATGCGCTGATTGCTTATATGTTGTGTCAGGCCTGGGGCAACAATCCGGATGCGTTCGGCACGCTGCTGAAGAAGACCGCCGGACTGATTTCGACCGGGGATGATCGCTATCTTGATAGCCCGGTGCAGGACGAGCTGATCGATGATCTGCTGAAGTTTCAGCGCTGGCATTACGTGCTGCCGACCAGCCCGGCCATCGTCGTACTCGACACCCGCACCCGGCGCTGGCGCAGTGAAATGACGTTGAAGCAACCGTCGGGTTTGCTCGACTGGGAAGCGCTCAGCGAACTGCAGCAGGAGCTGCTCGATCACCCTTCTGCAATCATCGTTTCGCCCGCGCCGGTATTTGGCGTCAAGCTGATTGAAACGGTGCAACGAGTGTTCAGCTGGTTCGGTTTTCCATTGCTGGTGGACGCAGAAAACTGGATGGCCCATCGCGGCGCAGCGCAGGTGATCCTGAACATTTTCCGACACTCGCGAACGCCAGGGAATTACGTGGTGCTGTCCGGCGATGTGCATTATTCGTTCGTCTACGAGGTATTGATCCGCCATCGCACGGCCGGCCCGAGAATCTGGCAGGTCACCAGCAGCGGCATCAAAAACGAATTCCCGCCGAGCCTGCTCGAATGGTTCGACCGGCTCAACCGCTGGCTGTATTCGCCCCGCTCGCCGCTCAACTGGCTGACCAAACGCCGACGGATGCGCATCGTCCCGCACGTTCCCGAGCATGCTGAAGCGGGTGAACGGCTGTGGAATTCTGCAGGTGTCGGGCAGGTGTTCTTTAATGAAAAAGGCCAGCCGCGGGAGATTTATCAGCTGAACGCGGATGGCTCGCCGAAGACGCGGATGGTGGCGCCTGATGAGGATGTGTGACGAATGGGTCGCGATCAGATGAAGATACCCCTGGGTACATCAACCCTGTAGGAGCTGCCGAAGGCTGCGATCTTTGGATCTTTGATTTTCAGCGCGTTGACGTCGATCGCCAACCGTTACCTCTTGAGCAAAGCCCTGCCGCAGGAATGCGACCGTGCTCAGCGTATCCGCCAGCCGCTGGCGCTGATCGCCATGGACATCGACGACTTCAAAGCAATCAACGACTGCTCGCCAGAGCCGATCAGGCACTGTTTCGATCGAAAGTCGCGGGCAAGAATGTGATTTCGGCGTGAGGGTCATTGATTCGTGACAACGCCGCGAAGGTCCAATAGATTAGGCGCCCTGAAAAGGCCGAAGGCTTTATCGCCTCAACTCAAGTTAAAAGAAGTAGTGAAATTTCAATGTCCGATTCCAATACCGCCGAATCCATAGTTACCCTGTCGTCCAAAGCGGAATACGAAAACTCCATCAATCTTTCACAGCACGCGCCACAGGCCAAGACCATCAGCGAGATGGTCCTGGACGCGTTCCAGTCCACCCGTGAGAGCGAGCAGATCCGCGAACTGCGCGCCGCGATCCGTCAGGCGCATGACGGCTTCGACGACGATAAAGCCTACGAATTGATGGGCGAACTCAAGCAACTCAAAGACGCCGAAGCAGCGGACATTGCCGCGCTGGAAGACTTGAGCAGCAAGTTCCCGATCAGTCGCATTCTGTCCAGCTTCAAGGACGACCCGGCGTTTCAGGAAATCGTTTACGGGCTGGCGTTGAAGGTGCTGAACCAGACGCATCAGGCGATCAGCAACCCGACCAGCGGCAAGAGCAAAGCGGCTCGCGCGAAGAAAGACACCGAAGTGTTCACCATCAGCAAGGACGGCGAGAGCGTGACATTGCCGCTGCGCACGCCGCGCTCGCGCTTGAACGTGGACCGTAAAGCGCTGGAGTTCCTCGGTTTCACCTTCGTCGGCGAGGGGGAAGAGGCAGAGCTGGAAGGCGAAACCTTCCTCGACAATGCCGGGACCGAGCAAGCGATCAACCGCAAGAACATCATCACCGCGCTGCAGCAGCAGACCGCGTTCGACGGGTACAGCATCACCGCGCAATAACGCAGAAATACCCAAGCCCCACGTTGCTCTGCAGCGTGGGGCTTTTTATTGCGCGCTCCGACGTCTCTGACACCCGTCCCCCACCCTCTGGTGCACCTGCCAAAAGGTGGTTGCAAAGTGCCATATCCTTCAGCAGTCAATTCTGATCCTCGCCGCTACGCTGATCCGTACCGGCACCAGAATTACTTTCCCCAACCCTTGAGCACCACGGGTCCGCCTGCGGGGAGCGTCAACTCACTTTCCAGCCCAAGACTTCAGTGGTGCGATTGCTGAGGTCATCATGCACACAACCCCTCTATACCGTCAGTTAGCCAACCACTACCTCGACGCGATCCGCAGTGGCACCTTGAAAACCGGTGAACGGTTCCCGTCCATCAGGCTGATGATGGAAAAACACGCGGTCAGCCTGTCGACGGCGGTGCAGGTCTGCCGAGAGCTCGAGGACTGTGGCGTGCTGGAAGCCCGACCGCGGTCCGGCAACTACATTCGCCAACCCGACGTCCTGGCCACACCCAGGACCGCCCCGCCTCCCCCGCTGGACAGTGACATTTACGCGGGCATTCACCAGCAGGTGTCGCTGGTGCTCAAGGCGAGCCAGCGCGCGACGATCGAGGTCAACTTCGCCAGTGCCTGCTGCGCGCCGGAACTCTATCCGCTGAAAGCCCTGCAGGACCCTATGATCAAGGCGCTGCGCCGAGCCCCGCAATTGTTGGGCACAACGGGCACAACCGCTGGCCACATCGCGTTACGCACTGTGCTCGCACGACGGGCGTTGACCGCGAAAACCCACCTCAGCGCCGAGCAGATTGTGATCACCCACGGCGCGACGGAAGCGATAAACCTGGCGTTGCGCGCGGTTACCCGACCCGGCGACACCGTGGCGGTGGAATCGCCGACGTCCTACGGTTTATTGCAGATCATCGAAAGCCTGAACCTGCGGGTGCAGGAAGTGCCGGCGAGCGCCCATGCCGGAATCAATCTGTTCGCCCTCGAGCAACTTTTGAATGGCCCTGGACGGATCAAGGCGCTGATCGTCATGCCCAACTTGCAAAATCCGCTGGGCAGCATCATGCCCGACGCCCACAAGGCACGGCTGGTGCAACTGTGCGCGGAGCACAACACCGTGCTGATCGAGGATGACAGCTACGGCGAACTGGTGGATAACGACCAACCGTTGTCCACGCTCAAACACTGGGACCGCACCGACAACGTGATCTATTGCGCGTCCCTGAACAAGACCCTCGCGCCGGGTCTGCGGCTGGGCTGGATCAGCGCGGGCCGCTGGCATGCGCGGGTGGAGATGCTCAAGTACACGCAGTCACGCGGTTGCGACACGTTGGCGCAAGTGGCGGTGAGTGGGTTCATGCGTACGCCATCCTACGAACGTTACCTGCGGCGTTTGCGCAAGATTCTGACGCAGCAGCGCCAGCAGATGAGCGCAGCAATCCTGAAGTATTTTCCCGGAGGCACCCGCGTCACCCGCCCCCGTGGCGGCACGCTGCTGTGGGTGGAACTGCCTCGCGAGTACTCGTCGATGGTGTTGTTTCATGAAGGGTTGAAGGCCGGCATCCAGATTTCGCCTGGGGATATCTTTTCCAACGACACCCGCTTCAATCATTTCGTGCGCATCGGCTGCGGCGCGCCGTATTCACCGCAGATCGATGAAGCGCTGGCGACGTTGGGTCAACTGCTGAACAACCAGCGCTGATCACCACCAACCGGAGCAAGCTTGCTCGCGATGAACGATAGCGCGGTGATTCAGAAGGAACGCGTTATCGTTGTTCGCGAGCAAGCTTGCTCCTGCGGGCTTGGGTAATCTTCAGATTGGGTGCCGGTGCAAACAGATGATGTGCGGATCTTCATTCCAGTGGGGAAACAGCTCGGCAATCAACGGGTCGTGACCGGGGATCACATGATTTTCTCCATCGGCCAGACTGTCGATCAGGCTGAACGCTTCCAGCGTCTGCGCCATGTCATCGAGAATCGGAAACGGACTGCGCTGGCGGATGTTCGCCCACAAATGCGCCGCGTCCGAGGCCAATACGATCCAGCCCCGCTCGGTGTGCACGCGCACCACCTGGCTGCCGGGCGTATGTCCGCCGACACAGTGCAGCGAGACGCCCGCAAGCACCTCGACCGTGCCGTTGTGCAAACGCATCCGGCCATCGAACAACGGCGGCAACGCCGACATCACGTCCTCGACCTCGTAGGTTTTGTTTACCGTGCGATGAGCCATCTTCGGACCGGTGCAGAAACGCAGTTCCGCTTCCTGCAGATGCACCGTCGCTTTCGGAAACAAGCCCAGATTACCGGCGTGATCCCAATGCAGATGCGTCAGGATCAAATCATCAACCTGCGTCGGATCAATATCCAGCAAGCGTAGGGATTCTTCCGGCAGGCGATACATCTGACGGTCTCGCCGCTGCGCCGTCGCCGGCTGAAAACAGGTGTCGACGACGATGACGCGCTGTTCGTTGCGAATCACCCAGAAGTAATAATCCAGCGGCATCGAAGCGTCTGGATCGCCGCAACAGGCATCGTAGAGAAAGTTCTCCCGCGCGGTGCGCTGGGCATTGGCGCCGACACGGATGGCGAACACTTCGTACACAGGAATGGACATTTTCACCTCCCGGTTCACGCGGCTGCAGTGGCTTTGAGGGTCGGACGAAAATCGAAGTCGATCTGCTCAAGAATGCCCAGGTCCTCCGCCAGACGATGCAGGCCGCTGTAGTCACGCATGATCGTCGCGTTCTTGTTGCTCTCCCGTGTGTCGGCGATGATCTGCGCGGCGTCCTGGACGCCAACCTGCGTCAGAATGGCTTCCCACATCGAATAGTCCTGGGCGACAAATGCACTCAGCGCCACCGACAGGGTGCGTGCGAAAAAGCTGCGTTGCACGTCAGGCATGTTCGCGTACATGACCTTGGCCACCTCGGCGAGAATTTTGCTGTGGGCATATTCGTCGCGATTGTGCAGCTCGGCCACGCGACGGTTTTGCGGCTGGATGGTGTAGTCATCCGCGAGCAAATCCAGGTACGCGTTGACGCTGATTTCGGCCACCACCGCAAAAGTGATCGCCGCCAGATCACGCTGCCACTGCTCCGGCAGTTCTTTGCGCAAAGCGATCAGACGCAGGTAGGTCACCGACGGCGGCAGGTCCAGATCCTGATCAAGCGCCCGCTGCTCCCTGGTTCGCTCGATGGCGCGCAGGTGCATGAGCGTGTGATAGTGCTCATCAATCAGCGTCTGTTGCATCGCCTCGCGAAAATGCCAGTCGTCCTTGCCCAGGTACTGATTGGCGATGACGCTCAGGGCCGGGTTCACCACATGTTCCTCGGCGGTGACGGTGCGCAGGTTGTAGCCGATCCAGCCCCAGGTCAGCACGCTGCTTTTGAGCTCATCGCTCAGTGCCTGGAATGACGGATGGTGGAAAAACGGCACCATGCACTCCGGATAGTCCGCCAGCGCAGGATCGAATGCCTCGCTGACCGCGAGCTTGTCCGGCGAACACACGGTGGCCCTTTTGGTCCAGGCCTGATTGAGCCGCACGACCAGCTGATGATCGACGCTGGCAATTTCGATTGCTGTTTGCATGACACGTTACCTGTAGGACGCGTACCCGCGCGGGGTACGCCAATTGAAAAGTGCACGACGGATGCATCAGGCCAGCCAATAACGAGTCAGGTTCCGCGCCGGATCGCTGTAACGACTGCGGGCGTGGACCATGCGCCAGTTGTCCCAGATCAGCAGGCAGCCGTGAGGAATCAGTACCGGCGTGTTGTGCTGCACGAAATAGGCTTCGCCCAGCTTCGCGAATCGAGCCAGCGGCGATGAGCTGCCAGCGACCTTCGAGCGCTGCAGATCAGCCTTGGACGGATTCACATCGCCGTAGTGAAACTGGTTGTAACTAAAGCGGAAAATGTCGCCATCCTCGGTCGGCGTGAGGATGTACTCCTTGACCCGACGCTGCGCGGCCTCGCCAGGTTTGGCCGTGGCGACGAACTCCACGGGCGTGTCATCGAGCCACTCGCGCAACGCGGGCTCGGTGCGCTGCAGATATTGCAAAAACTCGTAGCCGTCGACCAGCCCTGTGTGCCCACCGCCGCAGGTTGCCTGTTGATGACAATGCAACGCCAGGTAGCGCGGCGGCGGCCCGTACACCGGCGCTTCGGTGTGCGGGCCGATGCCGTTCATGCTTTGCGAATACGGCAGTTCTTCGTAGCCCGGCTTGCGGGTAATGGCGAAGGCAATTTGCCCGTTGAATTGCGGAATGATCCGGCCAAACGCTTGTAGTGTGCCGACAACATCATCGGCAAACTCGTCCGGCGTCAGCACCGCCCAACCTTGTGCCGCCAGCTCTTCGTGGCGGTGGCCCAGTGCAACGTAAGGTTTGGATGCAACGATCCCTTGATCTGACATGGTGAAATTCCTGGCGGTTATCAGGCGTTGACGGTTGTGGTGTAAGCGGCAATGAAGTCGCGGCAGGCACTGCCCGGTCGATAGCGCTGCTGATCGATGCATTGCACGGGTGTGATTTCGGCCGCAGTGCCTGTGAGAAAACACTCGTCGAAGTCGCCCAGCTCGGCAGGAACAATCGTGCGTTCGACGACTTGATAATCCAGCGCCTCGGCCAGCTGGATCACGGTTTGCCGGGTAATGCCGTTGAGGAAGCAATCCGGCAGCGGCGTGTGCAACGTACGACCTTTGACGAAAAACACATTGGCGCTGGTGGCTTCGGCGACGTTGCCGCGCCAGTCGAGCATCAGCGCATCGTGAAAGCCGTTGTTCTCGGCATCGTGTTTGCTCAGTGTGGCGATCTGATAATGCCCGGACGCCTTGGCCTCGAACGGGCTGCTGCTCGGTGGCGGCCGGCGCCACTCGGCGGTTTTCAGGCGAATACCGGCCATGTGCCCGGCGGGGTCGAAATAGCTCGGCCACTGCCAGCAGGCGATTGCCACATGCACCCGGTTAAACCGTGCCGAAGTCGAGATCATTTCACTGCCGCGCCAAGCCACAGGCCGCAGGTAGCCGTCGACAACCTGATTGCGCCGCAGCAGTTCATGGCTCGCCTTTTCCAGCTCGGCGAGCTCGAACGGAATGGCGAAATCCATCAATTGCGCCGAGCGGTACAGACGCTCGCTGTGTTCGCGCAATTTGAAAATTTTGCCGTTATACACGCGCTCACCTTCATACACCGTGCTCGCGTAATGCAGGCCATGGCTCAGCACATGCAGGCGCGCCTGCGACCACTCAACGAACTCGCCATCAAGCCAGATAAAACCTTCTCGCTGATCAAACGGGATGCCATTCATTTCCCTGTCTCCTGATGAATCGTCCTACGCCGTTTCGAGCAGCACCGGTATCAATTCCGGTGTCGCCAACGAATCGGTCTGAAAGAAAAAGCTGCGCTCGCCGAACGCCGGGCGCAGCTCGTCAAACCACGTCGCTTGAGGGTCGTAACACGCGTAAAACGTGCGCAAGACCCAGAGCGGATTTCGCGCCTGCAGGAACTGCAACACGAAGACTTTTTCCCCAGCGACGGTATCGATGCCATTGATCAGAATCTTGCCGTAGAAGGTACTCATGGACGGCCCGCGCACCGTGCGTGCCAGCCCGGAGACGCTGCGGTAGGCCGACTGAAATATTTCAAAGGCACGGGCCAGCGGCAGCGCGAAGTAATGGCTGGGGCCGGTGTCGCGCTCCACGAACATGTAATAGGGCACGGCACCCAGGCGTACCCCTTCCGTCCACAAGGCCGCCCAATCGCCCGGGTTGTCGTTGATGTGACGAATCACCGGCGCCTGCATGCGCAGCGTGGCTCCCGTGGCTCGAATACGTTCGACGGCCTGGCGGGCGATGTCCTGGCGCAGCTCAACCGGGTGGTTGTAGTGGCCCATGATCGACAGGTGTTTGCCCGCCGCGACAATCCTTTCAAACAGCGCCAACAGCTCCGGCGCGTCCTTGTCGCTGACAAAGCGCTGCGGCCAGTACGCCACGGACTTGGTGCCGATGCGGATGCTGTTCAGATGCGGCAACAACAGCAGCGGCTCGAGGTAAGCGGCCAGCGAACGGGTATTCATGATCATCGGATCGCCACCGGTGATCAGCACGTCGGTGACTTCGGTGTGCACGCGCAAGTAGCTCACCAGCTCCTGGGATTCACGCGCATTGAACTTGAGTTCTTCCTCGCCGATGAACTGCGCCCAGCGAAAACAGAACGTGCAGTAGGCGTGACACGTCTGACCGGCACCCGGGAAAAACAGCACGGTCTCGCGGTACTTGTGCTGAATGCCCGACAGGAGTTTTCCTTCAAGCAGCGCGCCGTTGTGCGTCAGCTGCCCGGCCGGATGCGGGTTCATGCGCAGCCAGATGGCTTCAATTCGGCGCTTGATCGCCGCCGCATCGTCGGTCTCGATCAGTTGCTTGAGTGACGCATATTCGTCCGGCAGCAGCATGTCCTTGTGCGGAAAGGTCATGCGGAAAATCGGGTCGTCCGGGATATTGTTCCAGTCGATCAACGTGCTCAGGACATAGTCATTGGTGCGAAACGGCATGACCCTGGCAACGACGTTCATGGCTTCCTGCAACGCCGGCGTCAGCTTGTTCCAGTAAGGCGTCTCGCGAATGGTGCGTGAGTTATAGGGCTTGTATCTCTCGTGCTCCGACAGTCCCTGCATGGCGACGCTCCTGAATCTTTCTGACGGTGATTACTGAATGGAGGGCGCTGCGCGCTCGATGTCCATCCATGACCGAACGCTGTCGCGGTCCCACTGGCGGCGGACATAATCGGTAAGTCGTGCAGGCATAGGGTCGCCATTGGCGAGCAGTCGGTTGAGCATGATTGCCAGGTCGGTGTCGGCAATGCTCCAGGCACCGAACAGATGCCCGGCGCCCTCTTCCAGCAGCCGATCGGCGACGAAGAACAGTCTGCTCACGGCCGCCAAGGCGTCGTCTGACAGCGGGGTGTCTTTCTTGCCGAAGTAGATGAGGTCTGCCGGGCGCTCCTTGCGAATCACCAGCAGATCGCTGCGCAGCCAGGCCTGGAGTTGCCGGGCACGGGCACGTTGCTGGATGTCGAGCGGATAAAGTTTGTTGTGCCCCGGCGCCAGTTCTTCCAGGTATTCAGCGATGGCCGAGGATTCCGACAAGGCAAAACCCTGATGTACCAGCGTGGGAATTTTGCACGTCAGGGAAATATCGCGATAACTGGCCTGATAATTTTCGCGCGCCTTTAAATCGAGCGTAACCAGTTCAAACGAAAGTTGTTTTTCCTTCAACGCTACAAATGCCGACATGGCAAATGCACTGACATAATCGGCGCCAACATACAGTTCAAGCTTGATACTTTCCATAGAACGCTCCTTTGCTCTAACCTCTCAAGAGGTTGCTTGGGAACGATCGTATTGAGTTGGCTTTTCGCTGAATAGATACAGAAATTATTTGTTTCGACGGATACAGAACTTAAAATCAGCGAACATAAAAAAGGGCATTTGCAAAGCAAACACCCATTTATTCACCGAAGCGAAACATATTCCAAAGTTATCAAACCACCGCTTCGGCGGAGCCGCCGAGTTGCGCCATTTGCGGCATATTGCTCAGGTTCAGCATCGCCAGTGGCTGGCTGCTGCTGTTGATGAAACCGTGCCGTGTCCAGGCCGGCACCAGTAACACATCGCCAGTGCTGACGGTGACCGCTTGCGCATCGCCCAAGGTCAGCTCCCCGCTGCCAGACTGGATAATAAACAGATGCCACCAGGCATGCGCATGGCCATTGAGCGTCCCGCCGGGTTTCAGCCATTGCATGGACACCGCCATCCCTGGCAGCAAGTTGCAGCCATCGGTGCTGTTGTGATGAGCCAGCGCGACAATATCGACATTGCCGGCCTCGAGGCTTCGGCGCTGATCCGCAAGGTCGTCACACCGCCACACTCTTGCACTCAGTGGAGGCCGGTTCAAACTTTCGCGAAACGCCTGATACGGAAAATATCCACCTTTAATATCACTCATGCGCACACACCGGCTTGTAATCGAGCTGAACATTCGACACTGGGCCAACAGCTGACGCCTCTAAAACCGCCCCACTTACCTTCATATTGCCGAAGGGCGAAGCGCCACAATCATATCCACTTCGACCGCGGCATTTTTCGGTAACTGATAAACACCCACGGTGGTTCGGGTATGTTTGCCCACATCGCCAAGTACATGGCTGAACACATCCGAGGCGCCGTTGGCGACTTCGCTGAGGTCGACAAAATCTGCCGTGGATTTGACGTACACGGTGACGCGTAACAGCGACTTGATCTTGTCCAGCGAACCGATCGCATCGACGATCAATGCAAGCCCGCGCATGGCGCTGATACTGGCAGCCGTCTGCGCATCACTGAGGGTCAGTTCCATGCCCACTCGACCCGGGTACTGAATTTCCCCATTCATGCGCGGCACCATTCCGCTGATGTACAGCTCATCGTGATGCCTCACCAGCGGCGCGTAATGGCCGCCGGCGGTGTTCTCTCCGTAGATGTCGTAACGCAACTCTTTCGCCAGGGCGATGAAGCGCTCATCACAGGACATTTTCTGCACAAACATTCTTTGTACTCTCATGACGCATACTCCTGAAGACTTAGCCCGCTGCCCGTGCCGGTACGGCAAGGCAGTTGATTTCAATGCGCGATTCAACGGCTTCGGCCAGACGCAGCAGGTCGTCGCTGAGTTGTGCGTAGTGCTCGTTGAACAGAACGATGTGACCGATGAACGACATGTTGTCTTTCACCACAGCGCTGACCGAATCGCCGACGCGTCGGCTGTACACCGATTCCACCAGTTCGATACCCAGTTCCAGGGCGAGCAATTCGATGTCCGGCGCGGCGCGCAACAGACCGCCAGCAGGGGCTCGCAGCAAGCGGATGCCGCAATAGCCGCGAGCCACCGGCTGATGTGCCGCTGACTGGCCTTCCACGGCCCAGCGGACCCAGTGCTCCCAAGGATCGAAATCCACGAACGCCAGACGCGCAAGGTCCCAGATGTGCATGCCGCCGGGGCGCATGTTGGTTTCGACGGCCGAGGTCAGGCCGTCGCGGCGCAGGAACACTTCGTTGTGATAAGCGCCGTTGTCCAGCGAAACCAACGCCGACATGTGCTGCCCGGCCGCCGCGAGCCGGTCCTGTACTTCAGCCGTCAACGGTGCCGGTACGATCTGCTGGATTTCCGCGCGATAAGCGCCATGGGTGGTGGTTTTCTCGGTCACCCAGGTGCTGCCCGCGACGAAATCCCAGCTGTATTCGCAGGCGTGCTGGATCAGTTCCTCGATGACGATACCGCCGTCGCGATACGGTTTGAGTGCCAGCCAGGCTTCATCGCATTCGGACGGGTGATGGATGACGCGACAGCCTCTGCTCGCGCCTTCGCACGCCGGTTTGATGAAGGCTTTGCCGCCCAGCTCGACCACTCGCTGGCGCAGTTCGCCGAGGCTTTCGACGCGCGCGGAAAACACCGGGCGGTAATCTCGCGGTGCACTGGTGGAGCGGGCTTCGAGCTGGCGGAATATCTGTTTGTCCAGTCCCGCGCGGGCCTCGGCGGGCGTGATCCCCGGCAAGCCGAAATGAGTCGCCAGTGCCGCGCCGAGCAGCACGCCGCGGTCGGAAAACGGCAACACACCGATCAGCTTCCAGCGGTCGGCACTCAGGCAGCCCGCGACCCACTCAAGGGAGTCGACCACACTCTCGGGCGCCAGCGAGGCGCTGCAGACGTGGTCGGCGACTTGATCGTCGCCTTGCTGAATGCGATCGACCACCAGGATCAATCGAGCGTTGTACAGTGTCTTGCAGAGGTCGCGCAGCTTGCGGATATCGTCTACCCGATTGCCGTTATAACCGACCACTACTACGCATGACGTGGTGTTCATTGAAGCCTCCGGACTGTGGAGCAAAAACGCAAAGGCAATGACTCAGTCGTGCAGTGACGCGTTGGATTTACGGTTGAGCCAATACCAGGCGAGGATGCCGCCCGCACCGATGGCGGCCAGGATCAACGCGTTGTAAGGCGGTGGAACGACGCGCATGACCAGCACCGTCAGCCCGGCACCAACGCCCAGCGAGACTTCCTTGACGAACATGTTGTTCTGCTTGACCGAGAAGTAGTCGAGGTAGCTGAATGCGCATTCGGCAAGGGACAGCAATGCCACCCAGATCAGCGCGCCGATCAGTGTGTCGACGTAAAAAGCGGCCGGTGATGAGAGGACGAGGAAGCCGCCGATGATGATGCCGATCACCGCAACCACCTTGAAGCGACCGGTACGCTCGATCAGCTTCATGACCGGCATCTGCGCAAACACCACCACTGCACTGTTGAGGATCAGCATCAAACCGTACCAGGCGGGCAATTCGCCGGCTTTCAGCAGAATCGCCTGGGGCAGAATCGAGAACACGCCGAACAGCTTGATGCCCATGATCAGGCCAGCAATGACCCACGGCAGCTTGTTACGCCAGCCGCTGCCATCATGGCTCGAAGGACTGGCAACCAGGGGCTGCGTGGTGAACGTCGCGCCCATGGCGATTGGCAGGCAGAGCAGGACGAAACCTGCGGCACCGAGGAAAAACAGGGTGGGCGTCAGCAGCGGCGACAGCAGAATCAACCCGGCCACCAGACTGCCCATGTTCATGGCTACGCGGTTGTAGGCGGCGCCCTCCTTGGTCTGCGCCGCTTCACTCTTGATCAGGTAACCGGCGATGGCGATACCATAGGCAAACAACGCTGCGGCGAACATGACGATGCCCTGGTTGCTGGTGACCGCCAACAACACCAGCCCGAGCGCGGCGCACATCAGCGTGACGCTCAGGGAGCGACGGCCCAGCACCAGCAACGTCAGGGGCAGCAACAACAGCAAGGCGCGATAGCCGAGGGCGAGGATGCTGTTGGTGGCAGTGTCGAGCCAGACGTTAGCTTTGCCCAGCACTGCAAACAGCGACACAGCGGTAATCATCCGGATCGTGAACAAGCGAATGTTGATCACTGGTTTGGCAACCGCCAGTGTGGTTGGAGCGCTCATGCAATACCTCTGGAAAATCGATTGTTCAGGCGTCCAGCGCGAACAATCGGGAAAGTCTGTAAGGTGATGGTAGAGACGCAGGCTTGTTCTGATCAGAGCAAGTTTGGTGAGAATCGAACGAAGTTTACTGCCGGAGAGACCAGTAAAATGCAGGTGCAGCGCGCAGTGATCGCCGCGATCGAGTTCCAGCCCGGAGTGCCGCTGGTGCAGCAGATCGTCGACCAGTTATCGACGGCCATCAGTCAGGGCGGGCTGCCGCACGGCGCGAAGCTGCCGCCGATTCGCGAGCTCTCCGACCTGATGAATGTGGGCAAGTCGACGGTCGTGGATGCGCTGGACCGCTTGCGCGCCAAAGGGCTGGTGGTTTCACGCCAGGGCTCGGGGCATTACGTGCACCGCTCCACCACGCTTAAAACCGATGCCGGCCCGGACCTGCAACCTCAGGACACCCTCAGCGTGGTGCGCCGCGCGGTGCTGCAGGACACCGGCGCACTGCGCCCCGGAGCAGGTTTTCTACCCTCTTCGTGGCTGCCGGCAGATGAATTGCTGAAAGCCGTGCGCGGCACCTTGCGCGCGACTTCACTGCGTATGGGCGAATATGGCGTAGCCGCCGGTTACGTGCCGCTGCGCGAGGCATTGCAGGTCAAGCTGGCGGCCATCGGTATCGAAGCGCCGCTGGACCAGATCGTCACCACGGCCAACACCGTGCAAGCCATCGACATGCTCATGCGCCTGCTGGTCAAACCGGGCGACACGGTGCTGCTCGACGATCCGTGTTATTTCACCATGCACACCAATCTGGCCCTGCACGGCGCCAAGGTCATCACCATTAACCGTGGTGCGGAGGGTATGGACCTGGAGGCGTTCGAGCGATTGCTGATCGTGCATCGGCCCGTGCTCTACATGACCAACAACGTGCTGCATAACCCCACCGGGCACTCGTTCACCCCGGCCCAGGTTTATCGCTTGCTGGAGTTGAGCCACCGCTACGGATTTCACATCGTTGAAGATGATTTGTATTGCGACCTGCAACAACGCAGCACTCCTCGCCTGGCCGCAGGCGGGCTGGACAACGTCAGCTACGTTTCCGGCTTCTCCAAAACCCTGACCGCCAACAGCCGTGTCAGCTACGCCGTGTTGTCGCCGCAACTGGCCGCCCGCATGATCACCCTGAAAATGGCCTGCGGCGGCATGACGTCGGAGCTGGCGGAGCAGATCATCTGCACGATGCTCAGCGACGGCAGCTACGCCAAACACACCCGGCGCACCGTGGATCGACTCTACGAGTCGAGCAGCCGGGTCACCCGCTGGCTGATCGACGCCGGTTGCTCGCTGTCATCGCTGCCCCACGAAGGGTTGTTTTTGTGGACGCGATTGCCGGAAGGTTTTCATGCGGAAACCCTGGCCAGGAAAGGTCTGGACATCGACCTGGTGCTGGCGCCAGGGACCCTGCTGAGCAAAGCGCCGGACGCCAGTCAGTTCCTGCGTTTCAACGTCGCGCACAGCGACAACCTTCAGGTGCGAGATCGGTTCTTGCAGTTGCTCGAGACTTGATTCGATCCATTCAGCGCGAGTGGTCTTCCAGGTAGGCCGTCGGTGCTTGCCCGAGTATTCGACGAAACATGGTTGAAAAGGCCGCAGGACTTTCATAGCCGAAATCCAGGGCAATCCGTGTGATCGAGACCCCGGCCGACAGCTTGGCCAATGCCAGGACGACACATGCCCGCTGTCGCCACTGACCAAAGCTCATGCCTGTCTGCTCCCGGAACAGTCGACTGAAGGACCGTTCACTCATGTGTAAATCACGCGCCCACTCCTGCGGCGACTGATGAATGTCTGGCGCCTGAAGAAATGCCTGACAACGCAGCAATAATCGCGGATCAATCGGTAACGGGATATGCAAAGGTAGCTGTGTCGCCCGGGCCAGTTCGTGCAGCAACAGATTCATCAGCGCCCCATCACGCCCCTCCTCCTCATATTCCAGAGGCACATCCACGGACTCCATCAGTAACTGGCGCATCAGCGGCGAGACGCTGATGACCTGGCAGTCCATCTTGGATGAAGGCACGCTGGCAGGCTCGATATAAAGGCTGCGGGTACTCACCCCGAAGTACAACACTTCGTGAGCCACCTGCGGCGGTATCCAGACTGCGCGCTGCGGCGGAACAATCCAGTTGGCCCCCTTGGTGACGACCTTCATGACGCCCTTGGCGCCATAGAGCAGCTGTGCGCGCCGATGGGTATGGCTGGGATGCAAAAACCCATGGGGGTAGTCAGAGCCGATTGCAACGACTGCGCGGGGGGTGGCATCCAACTGATGGATCGGAATGTTTCGCATGGCTTGGCTTACTGGAAAGTGGCCGAAACTCAAACATATTTGGCTCGAATGCTCAAGCCGCCCTCAATCGACTGCTCTATCGTACGCCGCGATTGCTAATGGAATTGGGCGACATGATTTATTTACTGCTGGCTTTTTTTGGTTGTTTTGCAGGCGTCACCACCGTTCTATTCGGGTTCGGCGGCGGCTTTATTATCGTGCCGGTCCTCTATCGGGTGCTGTCAGCCACTCATGGTGCAGACGACGTCATAGCCCAGTCTGCCATGCACATTGCAGTGGCGACTTCTACCTGCGTCATGATCGTTAATGCGTCAATCAGTACTCGAAACCACGCACGAGCCGGCACGTTATTGAAACCTTATATTTGGCCGCTCGCCGGGTTCATAGGTCTTGGAGCAATTGCGGGCGCCGTGACGGCGGATCTTCTGGATGGCGAGTTTTTGCGTATCGCATTTGTTGTCTATTTAGTGATCACGATTATTGACTGTTTGTTTCGGCGCGGTTTCATAGAACAAAAAGCGAATACCAAACCCGAAAGTCTGGGCAGATTCGCGACAATATCCGGCGGCACCGGAATCGGCGCAGTGGCGACCGCGCTCGGCGTCGGCGGCAGCGTCATGACGGTCCCGTTACTTCGGCGATGTGGCTTGAGCATGACCCAGGCGACCTCCATGGCTAACCCGCTGAGTTTACCGGTGGCACTGGCAGGAACAGCAACCTACATACTGATGGCACACGTGACGGGTAATGACTTGGGCTTTGGATACCTGGGTTACGTCGACCTCCTGGCATTTTGTGTATTGACGCTGGGGGCGGTAATTGGCATCAGGCTTGCCAGCCCAATGATTGGCAAGATACCCGACAGAACACACGCGATTATCTATATAAGTCTATTGGTCATCGTTCTGCTGAGCATGCTATTCAAGTAACAAAACACAACTGCAAATAAAAAAACAGAGCATGCCTGCGGACAACCGTGCGTGACACAGAAACGAGAGCAACCTTCGGACACTCATCCAAGCAGTCCAGGCAACCTATTAAAAGGCACAGCGCATGAGTACTATCAGACTTGAGATTTCGCAACTTCTGGATGATCTGGGGCAGCTGAACATCGCCGAACTTCCTGTTGCCGAGCGCATCATCAAGTTGGTCAAATTAAATATACATTCTCTCCCAGTCATGTTCCCGAATATGACGGCCCATGAATACATGGCCGTCGTAGCAAAACTGGCTCAACTGGACGCCTCTTCAGCGCTAAGCCTGTCCATGCATCTGTATACGCTTTGGGGAATCACCGCGCGTCAGGGCGCGAAGTTCAGCCAGGTGCTGGACGACGTTTCAACTCATGGCCGTCTGATGGGGTCGCTCAATGAGCCCGGTCTGTATTTCCTGACGCCGGATCAGCTGAATATAGACACCTATCCCGTCAGAGCAAAAAAAGTCGCAGGTGGATACCGTGTTACTGGCGTGAAGAAATTCGTGTCCCTGGAGCCTTTCGTCTCTTATCTTCCCGTGTATTGCATGGTCGAAAACTACTCAGGCGATGACCTCGGCGTCATCGCGCTGATGCTGAATAAAAAGGAGCCGGGGGTTTCGGTCATTGAAGACTGGAACAGCGTTGCCATGCAGGACACCTACAGCAACAGCATTAAATTCGATGATGTCTTTTGCCCTGAAGAACTGGTAATCAGCGGCGAGGACACGCCCATTGCCAGCCTGTCGATGCAGGGTTATCTGTTCCGATTCAACGTATGTTGCGTATATCTCGGCATTTCCCGTCAGGTACTAGATCTAGCAGTTAATACAGTCAGTACCAAGCGTCCGCCTAATGGGGATCATGTTTTAGCCAAATACCCTGGTGTGCAATTCTCAATCGCTGAAATGCTGATTTCCCTGGAAATCATGGAATCGCAAATGCGCTCCTTTTGCATGGCACTGGATGATTTCATGGCCGCAGATGCGCATGTCGACCTGGCCGTTAACAGAATCAGCCTCATCGCCAAGGAAGTAATCGCACGAGAATCAAACTCGTTGGTTTCGAACGCCATGAAAATCACTGGCATCAATAGCTTGTCGAACGACAATCCGTTGTCCGCCATCTTCAACGACATCAAGGCTGCGCAGTTCCATCCACCCCAGCGTGATGTGACTTATGAAATTCTGGCGAAAGAGAAACTGGGCGTGATTTCCTACAAGCGGCGGTGGATGTAACGATGACTATGTTTTCAGATCAGATCCCGAATGCCACCTTCACTCAAATCAAATCAGCACTGCCTTCCGGGATCAAGAATGGTCGCCTGAGTGAATTGCTCGAGCGTATCCCCTACGTTAGCGAATCAGTCAAAAGCGTAAGATATCTCGAGTCCGAGCACTGTGCGTTGCTGGACATCGAGACTGCAGATCTTTCGGAACGCAAAAAAATCAGCGCCGATCTCGAAGAGCTTATTGAGGCTTTGCTGGTTTCGAAAATTTCGCCTCAAAAGATATTGAAAACACAACTGCGACCGAAGGCTGACGCCTGCGCAATACACCCTGAAAAATCTGCCAGCTATTACGATGCAAGTGATGTGCTGTTGATCGACGCTATAGACAGGTTGTTACTCGCGATCGCCGGTCGACACGGCGCCCATGTCCGGGAATACGCATCAATCTATACCGCTGAGATAATGGAGCGAAACGGTTACCACAAAAATTTCCCGCAAAACGTCTACGGTGTCACCCAGATCCCTCATAACTACGCGCTGATCAAAGACATCCGCGAATCTAAATCTTCGAGCATTGCACCTGATCTGTTTCAGAACCATGGGGCTTTTTTGCAACCTTGCGTTTGCTACCACTGCTACGCAGAAATTCAGCAAACGCGGCAGTCGCAAGCGGTGTTCACCATGAAGGGCCGATGCTTCCGGCATGAGATTCAATGGCGACTGGACAGGTTTCGCCGTAACGAATTCACCATGCGCGAAATTGTCTTCATGGGCAGTGCGGCATTTGTGGAAGAAAAACGACTGGAGATCATGGAGGAGATCTGGGGTCTCTTTTGCGAACTCGGCCTGTACGGACAGATCGTGACTGCACGCGATCCGTTTTTCCACTACGACGACATGAAAACCAAGGGCGCTATCCAATTGATGGCCGATGCCAAATATGAACTGGAATTTATTTCCGTTAATGGCGACTCCAGCTCTATAGCGTCGTTCAACAATTGCCAGGACACGCTGTGCGAGAAGTTTGAAATCACCAACGACGAAAATCACTGGCTGCATTCCGGTTGCGTTGCCTTTGGACTGGATCGATGGCGGGCTGCGCTATACGAGCAGTATGGTTCAGACGTTGATAACTGGCCCGACCAGCTCAAAGACTGTTAACTCAACCAGAGAAAGGGATTCGCAACATGAATTTGATTCAAGAAACCGTCCTGCGTGTCATCGGACAAATTACCGGTTCGCCACTCACTCTGGAGATGGATTCGTCCCTCTCTGACATGCGCGTTAATTCCGTAAAAATCATCCAGATTATTGCCATGCTTGAAAATGAACTTAACTTTGAACTCGATGAAGAAGACTTGCTCATGAGCAACTTTTCCACGCCCCGGCAAACCATCAAGTTACTTCGCGAAAAATATGGCTCAGTAGAACTGGCATGACTTGTCGAATCGCCTACATTTGCGGAAAACAGGGATTGTCGATAATCCCCGTCCTGCGCGATATCACAGGGCCAGAGAACCTGATGGTTTTTGCATCAGCATCGGCGTTCCCTGAATGGGCAGGTGAGCACGATGGCATCAAACCCGTCGAATCCGCTGACAGACTGAAAGTCGACATGAAAACTTTCAGGCCGGACATCATTTTTGTCATGACCTACCTTGCCCGGCTGGATGCATCACTGTCGGAATGCAGCAAGTACGGCATGGTCAATATCCACCCGTCATTGCTACCAAAATACCGTGGCGGCGCGCCGATATTTTATGCGTTAAAAAATGGCGAAGAACAGGTCGGGGTGACCTTTCACTTTATCACCGCGGAGTTTGACCAAGGCGACATCATCCACCAGACGACCATAAAGGTCACGCCGCAAGATTGTGCCAGCTCAGTCTGGTTGAAGGTATTAAAGAAGATTGTGGCGCAACTCCCAAGTGTCATCGAAAACCGCAGTGAGTGGGCCTCAAGGGCGAAAAAACAGGACGATGCTTTTGCCACATTTGTCGGATTTCCGTCTGCGCAAGAGCGAACGTTGAGTGATCTGAAAGGCGCTGAAGAGAACCTCGACATTATCAGAGCATGCGGACGGGTGACAGGTGCGCCGCTATTGATTAACGGACAAACCATCTTCGTAACAGATGCCAGCATGACGCATCTGAATGCCGACTGCGATGACACGGCTGCGGCCTTCATCAGCAGTGACAACAAGCTGATAGTCAGGGTGCGTGATGGCTGGATGCGAGTCGACGCGGCCAGGTACAACGACAAGGCCATATCCTCGTGGAGGATTATTATGGAAGTGAAAGACAATGGTGCTTAATCAGAAAAAATTAAATATTGAAGGGAAACCATTCTCTTACGATGAACAGTATGACAGGCGCTTCCTGGATTGCTGGCGAAGGCAGGCCGTTGTGTTTCTGAAACAAAATGGTGCCGACGTCGACCTGCTTTTTTATAACTCGCTGGTGTCAACCGATCAGATTTTTCGGGATCACATTCTGGAGCATAAGCCGAAGTGGGCCTTTCAGACGTCTGTGCTGGATAACCACGGACTCGCCTTGGCAGGTTGGCAACAAAGTCCCAAGACGTACGAAACGTTTGATCTGGCGCAGAAGGACATTCGGGAGCATCTGAGAAAGGTGCCCTTTGCAATTGTCTTGGGTAGTGTCTTCTATTTACCCCACTGCCCTGAATATCGAACCGGGCACCTCAACCACTCGATCGTGTTGACCGGACAGGATGGATCTTCCGCCTGGAGCATCATCGATGATGACGATGCCTCTGTCCTGAGAACCTATCGCTACGATCAAAGTTACATCGCCCGTTATTTCGATAACAACGGCACTCGCATGGTCCGGTATTTCCACCCCATCACGACACACGACGAGGAAAGTGGCCGAACTGCCGCGATTCGACGTTGCGTGGCTTACCTGTGCGCGCTCGAAGACAGCTACAAACTGCTGGCTGAAGTCGAATGGATTGCGAATAACCCGTACGAATCTGTCGCAATCCGGGCAAGGAAAATACACGAAGCCTTTTCTATCTATTCCGGCTCCAGAAGCCTGTTTTCATCCTTCGCTCAACGGGTCCTTGATGATCAGACTGCCGCCGGGCAGTTCAGCGAAATCGCCGATGAAGCAATGGTTATCAAATATGCGATGACCAAAGCTGAAATTACCAATCATATCAACGTCGCCTCCATAACCAAGAGATGCGAAAAACTCGTCACTCTTGAGCGCCGCGCACTTTCCTTATTAAGAAAAAATCTGGGATGCTCCTGAATGGCTTTAGGCATTGAATTGAAAACAGCCGAATCCAGTTATATCAGGCTGCTCGCCGAACCGATGTTCAGGCGATTTTTCCTGAGCCAGGTCATGGTCAGCATCGGCGATGGTTTCTTCGGAGTACTGGTCACCTTCCTGGCACTGACGATGGGTGCATCCGTCGGCACATTGGGCATTGTCGCTTTCTGCGTAACATTTCCACGAGGCATACTGGGCATTCTGGGCGGTGCAGTTGCGGACCAGTACGATCGTAAAAAACTGATGGTCTTCTGTGATTGGGTTCGTGGTTCAGGCGCGCTGGCTCTCGCGCTGCTTTTGCACATGGATGCGTTAAGTATTGTCTGGCTTACCTTCATTGGCGCAATGGTGACGAGCACTTACGCAGTATCCAAACCGGCAAGCAAAGCTTTCGTTCCGAGCCTTGTCGAGACAAAACAACTGACACTTGCCAATGGTCTCGTGCAGAGCGTGCTCTGGCCGTGCTTTTTTCTGGGTGCGGGTCTGGTGGGTGGATTGAGTGCACTGAATGTGACACCGGCCAACTCGCTGATTATTTGCGCCCTGCTTTTCTTCTGCTCGCAAACGCTGCTGACGGGCATGAAGGCGCAAACTCTACCTACCAGTGCTCGTAGCGCCTTTCAACTGCTGCAACAGCTACATACCGGCTGGATAACGCTGCTGTCACACCGGGCGCTGATGGTGCGAATTACCGGCTATTTTTTTTACACCGTCGCGTGGCGCGGCACCCTGCAAATAGCCCTCCCTTTGTACGCAGTCGGCACACTTGAGCAACCCGCTACGTTTTACAGCAGCCTGATGGTGGCCTGTGGAATAGGCGAACTTGTCAGTTCGCTGGTGATCGGCAAACTTCGCATCGCGAATAACTTGAAACTGGCATTCTGCGGAGAAATCATTCTCGCCCTTGCACTCCTGGTTCTCGTCGCGAGTGCTCTTACAGACGTGCCGGCCATCCCACTCGCGTTCATAGCCAGTGTGTTGATAGGGCTCTCGGCAACGGTCATCGACATACCGTTGATCACCGCCATCCAGAGGGAAATCGACGACGACAAATCCGCCAGGATATTCAGCTACTGGAGCGCGCTCGGTGCTTTGGGGGGCAGCGTTGGCATTCTCATCGTAAGCGGCCTCATTAGTCTTCTCGGACTTGAAACCTCTATGGCTGTCATGGCGGCATGGCTAGTCATCGCAGCGATAGTCGCCTACGGACTCGCATACCGGGGAGGCCCTCGATGAGTCTCGTCCCGCCTCCTCGCCAATGAACCCGTTAGTGGTCGCGGCCCGCGCGTCAAAGCAACCCGTAGCGTTCGATCTGCAATCACTCCTGTCGCACGAGGAATTACTTCGGGCCAGCGAAATTACCGACGTTGCAGGCAGAACGGATTTCATTCTGGGAAGAGCGCTTCTTCGCGGCGTGCTCTCCAGCATGCTTGATATGGAGCCGCACAGGGTGCCCATTCGTATCGAGAAAAACGGCAGACCCTGCCTGGAGAGCAACGAACTGGAATTCAGTCTGAGCCACGCCAGCGGGTATGTCTGCGTCGCAGTCTCAAGAAACGGCAGAGTGGGCGTCGATATCGAAGGTGTGGGCTCCCTGAAAAATAACGAGCTCCTGAACCAGTACCTTCGCAAAACATTCGGCAAGGATTCAAACCCATGCACAACTACGGATTACGACCTCGCCGGCAAGTGGTGTATGGCCGAAGCCTATGCCAAATGCTCGGGCAGAGACCTGCTAAGCGCCTTACGCTCAAAAGAGCTAAGGACCCTGATGAAGCAATCTCAGTGCTCCGATTGGTTCATCGGCCTGGACCACTCCCTGTGCCTTAGCTCCATTGCTGGCGGCCGGATACCTCTCGCACTCTGCGTCCAAACGCATCCGACACCGTTCAGCCTGATGGAAGTCGACCTGTCAGATGCCTCGTTTCTGACCACGTTGAGCAAAGCACGCCGTAAAAACACACCGCCCCGCCTGCTGTGAAATAACCAAAAAAAACCGCCCCTCTTTCGAAGGGCGGTTTTTTATTCAGCAACCAATCTCAAGGCGCGTATGTCAGCAACAACTCACTCGGCACTTTGAAATCCAGCGACATCATCACGCTCAACGCGGTAATGGTGAAGATCGAGAACACGAACAGCTTGCGTGCCCAGACCGTGTCATCCACTGCCTTGTAACCTGTCCAGGCCATGTACAACCAGTACATGCCCATGGCGGCAGCGACGGCCAGGTAGCTCATGCCGGCGTAGCCGCTGAAGGTCAGCATCAAGGTCGCCAGGAGGAACGCCAGGATGTAGAGCAGGATGTGCTTCTTGGCCACTTTGATGCCGCGCTTCACGGGCAGCACCGGAATCGATGCGGCCAGGTAATCGTTGAAGCGGAAGATCGCAATGGCGTAGGAATGCGGCATCTGCCACAGGCTGAACATCACCAGCAGCGTCAGTGCGGCCATGTCGAAGGTGTTGCTGACCGCGACGTAGCCGATTACGGGAGGCATTGCGCCCGACAGACTGCCTACCAGCGTGCCGTGCACCGACTTGCGCTTGAGGTACAGGCTGTAGAAGCCGACGTAGATGACGAAACCGATCACCGCGAACAAAGCCGCCAACGGGTTGGCGACTTTGTACAGCAGCACCACACCGGCAACGCCAAGGACGGTCGCATAGATCAAGGCCAGTTTCAGGGAGATGAGGCCCTGGACCAGCACGCGATTCTTGGTGCGCTCCATCTTCACGTCGATGTCACGGTCGATGCAGTTATTGAAGACACAACCGGAAGCGACGACCAGGGATGTGCCGATCATGGCGGCCAGGAAAATGGCCAGATCGACATGCCCTTTGGAGGCCAGGAAGAATCCGCCTGCCACTGAAAGCACGTTACCGAAAATGATCCCCGGTTTGGTGATTTGGATAAAGTGCTTAAAGGACATGCGGAGTTTCCTCAGTGCGCCATCATGTTGGTGTGGATGCTGAACATGATCCACAGCGACAGGCCAACCAGCAGGACAATCACGATCGCCGCGAACACAAACGCAATCACGTTGTTACGCTGAGCGGCCGAGCGGTCCAGGTGGAGGAAGTACACCAGGTGCACCAGCACCTGGACGACTGCGAAGATCAGTACGATCCACAGGGTCATGGCTTTCGGCAAGGTCGGGTACATCACCAGGCCGAACGGAATGACGGTCAGGATCACTGACAGAATGAAACCGATAGCGTAGGACTTGACGCTGCCGTGGCCGGCGTCGTGGCTATCGTGGGAATGAGCGTTAGCCATTTACATAGTCCCCATCAGATAAACAACGGTGAATACGCAGATCCACACCACGTCCAGGAAGTGCCAGAACAGGCTCAGGCAGCTCAGACGCGTCTTGTTGGTCGCCGTCAGGCCGTTCTTCTGCACCTGGTACATCATGATCGCCATCCAGATCAGACCGCTGGTCACGTGCAGACCGTGGGTGCCGACCAGGGTGAAGAACCCGGACAGGAAGCCGCTGCGGCTAGGGCCGTAGCCTTCGGAAATCAACAGGTGGAACTCGTTGATTTCCATGGCGATGAAGCCGGCGCCGAGCAGGAAGGTCATGCCCAGCCAGCCCAGTACCTGGCTCTTCTTGCCCTTGAACAACGCCAGCATGGCGAAGCCGTAGGTGATCGAACTGAACAACAGCAGAGCGGTTTCGCCCAGCACGTACGGCAGCTCGAAGATGTCGGCGCCCGACGGGCCACCGGCTACGTTGTTAACCAGTACCGCGTACACCGCGAAGATCGACGCAAACAAAATGCAGTCAGTCATCAGGTAGAGCCAGAAACCGAAGACGGTCATCTCGCCCGAGTCGTGGTGATGGTCATCATGCCCATGTCCATCGACATGGGTGTGTCCAGCATTGGTCACTAAGTTCGACATGGTTTAAGCCTGTTCCAACGAGGTTTCAACACGGGTGGCGTTGGCGGGGATTTTCCCGGCCGCGACCAGACGTTTGTGCTGCTCGGCTTCGATGCGCTCGATGACATCCACCGGCACCATGTAGCCCTGATCGTCACGGGCGGCATGGATAGTGAAATACACCACGGTGCCAACCAGACTTGCGATCGCCAGCCACCAGATGTGCCAGATCATTGCGAAACCGAACACCGTCAGCAGAGCACCCATGACCACACCGGTCGCGGTGTTGTTTGGCATGTGGATCGGCTCGTACTTGGCCGGAGCCTGGTACGCCGTGCCGTTTTCCTTGGCTTCGGTGAACGGATCGATGGTTTCTGCTTTTGGCAGCACAGCGAAGTTGTAGAACGGTGGTGGCGACGAGGTCGACCATTCCAGGGTATGGGCATTCCACGGGTCACCGTGTTCGCACATGTTTTCCGGCTTGTTGCGGTCACGCACACTGACGTACAGCTGGATCAACTGGCAGGCGATGCCGACAGCGATCATCACCGCACCGAACATGGCGACGTACAGGTACGGCACCCACTCGGGGTTGGTGGTGGCGTTCAAACGACGGGTCATGCCCATGAAGCCCAGTACATAGAGCGGCATGAAGGCGACGAAGAAGCCGGTGATCCAGAACCAGAACGCTGCCTTGCCCCAACCTTCGTGCAGCTTGAAGCCGAACGCTTTCGGGAAGTAGAAGGCGAAACCTGCGATGTAACCGAATACCGCGCCGCCGATGATCACGTTGTGGAAGTGAGCGATCACGAACAGGCTGTTGTGCAGCACAAAGTCAGCACCCGGGATGGCCAGCAGTACGCCGGTCATGCCGCCAATGGCGAAGGTGACCATGAAGCCCAGGGTCCACATCACCTGACTGGTGAAGCGCAGACGGCCCTGATAAATGGTGAACAGCCAGTTGAATAGCTTCACCCCCGTCGGGATCGAAATCAGCATCGTCGCCAGACCGAAGAAGGCGTTGACGCTCGCACCCGAACCCATGGTGAAGAAGTGGTGCAGCCAGACCATGAAGCCAAGGATCGAGATAGCACCCGATGCGTAGACCATCGAGTGGTGACCGAACAGACGCTTGCCGGTGAAGGTCGAGATGACTTCGGAGAAGATACCGAACGCCGGCAGAATCAGGATGTACACCTCGGGGTGACCCCAGGCCCAGAACAGGTTGACGTACATCATCGGATTGCCACCAAGTTCATTGGTGAAAATGTGGAAATCCATGTAACGGTCAAGCGTCAGCAAAGCCAGAGTAGCGGTCAGGATCGGGAACGAAGCCACGATCAGGACGTTGGCCCAGGTGCAGGTCCAGGTGAAGATCGGCATGTCCATCAGCTTCATGCCCGGGGTACGCATTTTCAGCACAGTGGCCAGGAAGTTGACCCCCGTCAGCGTCGTACCTAATCCGGATAGCTGTAGCGCCCAGATGTAGTAATCCATCCCCACGCCCGGACTGTATTGCAGGCCCGACAGCGGCGGATAGGCAACCCAACCGGTCTTGGCGAATTCGCCGACGCCCAGCGACAGGTTGATCAGCACCACGCCCGACACCAGCAGCCAGAAGCTCAGGGAGTTCAGGAACGGATAGGCCACGTCACGCGCGCCGATCTGCAGCGGCACTGCAAGGTTCATCAGGCCGGTGAAGAATGGCATCGCCATGAAGATGATCATGATCACACCGTGAGCGGTGAAGATCTGGTCATAGTGTTCAGGTGGCAGGTAGCCAGGCGAACCCTCGGTGGCCATGGCCAGCTGGGTCCGCATCATGATGGCGTCGGCAAAACCGCGCAGCAGCATGACCATGGCGACGATGATGTACATCACGCCGATTTTCTTGTGGTCGACCGAGGTCAGCCACTCGGTCCACAAGTAGGTCCACTTCTTGAAGTAGGTGATTGCAGCGAACAGCGCCACGCCACCGAGCGCGATCATGGCGATGGTAATCATCACGATCGGTTCGTGGAACGGGACCGCTTCCCAACTTAATTTACCAAACATCGTTTACTCCTCTGCCCCGGCAGCTGAATGCGAACTCATGTCCATGCCTTCCATGTTGTGCGCCACTTCCTTCTCTTTCTTCTCGTGGTGCATCGGCTTGCCCGGCTTCATGCCTTCGTACTTGTCGACGATGATCTGAAACAGGCCCGGCGTGACCGAGGAGTAGAGCTCGACTGGGTTGTTCTGGCTTGGCTTGGTAAGGGCTTCGTATTCAGCTTTTTCCAGCTGTTTAGGTGCCTTTTTGACTTCGCTTACCCAGGCGTCGAAATTTTCCTGAGAAGTGGAGATCGCTTTGAATTTCATGCCGGTGAAACCTGCGCCGCTGTAGTTGGCAGAGATGCCTTCCATTTCAGCGTCACGGTTGGCAATCAGATGCAACTTGGTCTGCATGCCGGCCATTGCGTAGATCTGGCCGCCCAGGCCCGGGATGAAGAACGAGTTCATCACCGAATCGGAGGTCACTTTGAAGTTGACCGGGGTGTTCGTCGGGAACACGATCTTGTTGACCGTGGCGATGCCCTGTTCCGGATAGATGAACACCCATTTCCAGTCCAGCGAGACCACTTCGATGGTGATCGGCTTGACGTCGGATTCCAGCGGACGATACGGGTCAAGTTCGTGGGTCGACACGTAGGTGACGTAACCCAGCGCAATGATGATCAGCACTGGAACAGCCCAGACCGCAATTTCGATCTTGGTGGAGTGCGACCACTTCGGCGTGTATACGGCGTCAGTGTTGGTCGCGCGGTATTTCCAGGCGAACAGGAAGGTCATGACGATGACCGGGACCACAACCAACAGCATCAGCAACGTTGCGGTGATGATCAGGTTTCGCTGCTCCAGGCCTACCTGGCCCGTAGGATTGAGCAAGGTCATATTGCAGCCTCCCAGCAAGAGCATGCTGAGTAGCGGCAATAAGCCTAGTAGTCTGGGGTACCTGTTTTTACTCATCTCACGACCTCTAAAGCAGCTTGCGCAATGCAGTTGGGTTTTGATCGCCAACACTTCACCCTGCCAAGGGTTGGCATTTCTCTTGATTGAATAAGGGCTGCCCGTCGCGCGTCAGACGCTGTTCGACAAATCCTGGGTCAGCGGTGAGTTCTTATTCGAATTCGTGGTCAAAGGCCTGGTTACAGACCAATTCCATTTGGTGCGGATAAAGGAAAGGCACCGACACTGGGAGTCGCACGAAGCACACGTGCTTCTCGACGCCCTGTTAATTGCTCAAAGATGAGCAGTGCCGGGAATTCTGTGCGGGCGATTGTAGATAGGTAGCGATGCAGAAACCATGTCTCATCCCGAAATAATTTGTCTCCATTCCAGCAACAATGATTAGCGTTTTTTGCAAAAACGCGACCTGTTACAGATATCGATTCTCAATAAAAACGCCTCACTCGGTGGGTGTATCGCCCACAATTCAGACAGCTTCCAAGGCTCTGCAGCATCCTTTGACACCGCCGCAGCCCCCATCTCACAAGGGCTCTGGCAATTTGCCAAAGGCTGTTAAAAGTGCCTGCTCAGGATTGTTACGTTTGTAATCGCATGCCCCGCAAACGGTCGGATTCTATTGCTGCGCTTTAAGGAATTCGAACGTTCGTCGCCCCTGCCAAGCGCGTCTCTGTGACAACATGTCGCACATGTGCCGCACCCTCGATTGCCATACATCACGAACTTTTTACCTGAGCTCTGAAACGCACAACGCCCCGGTGCTCTCAACGAAGACCGGGGCGTTTCGGGTACTGATGCGCTGATTTTTGGCGACTGACCTCAGCGCTCTGCTTTGCGGTTGCGCGAGGTGAGCAACGGGACCAGCACGACAACCAGCACGAAGGCTACAAGCGCCCACTGGGCCAGCGACAGACCGAGGAGCGGCGGGTATGGCGTGGAGCAGAAACCATCTACCTGGAAACCGAGCGGGAAGACTTTCGCCAACGGCAAGCCGTCGACAATGGGTTGCAACACATCGACGCCGCAGCTAACCGCTGGGTAGAACTGCGTGTAGACGTGATGACCAGCGACCGCAGCGCCGGCAATTGCGCAAATCACCACCAGGGTTTCCAGCACGGTAATGCTGCGGCGGGTGCGCATCGCCGCGCCAACGAAGGCGAAGATCGCGATCAGCAACAGCGCGTAGCGTTGCAGAATGCACAGCGGGCAAGGCGCCTCACCCAACACTACTTGCATGTACAGCGCGCCGCCGATCAGCGCCAGGCAGATGATGCCCAACAGCACCAGGTAACGCCGTTCACGGCCCAACCGCATCGTATCTTCGCTCATTGCGTTTCCCTTCTGAATTTCGAATGCCCGCAAGTCTACACGCTGGCCCGATGGTTTGAGAGCCTGGCGCCTGCCAATGCGGTTTCGGGAAATTAACGCCAGAGCGGTTAAGAAGGGATTAAATTGGGCTATTTCCAGAGATTTGCATGATCACATGATCGAATCGCCAGCAGGCTGGCTCCCACAAATGAACGCAGTCCAAGGCGAGAGCAAGCTTGCTCGCGATGAGGCCGGCACAGCCAGCATCAATGCTGCCTGACCCGCCGCCTGGCGGAGCCAGCCTGCTGATGCATTGCTGAGTGGAGACTCACACTCTGGAATGCACTTACCTGTGGGAGCCAGCCTGCTGGCGATGCGGCTGCTCAGTCGCCGTAGATATCCGACTTGAAGTATTTCTCGGAAATCTTCTGATATTCACCACTGGCACGAATACCGTCGATAGCCATGTTCAGCTTGCTGACCAGCTCGGCATTGCCTTTGCGCACAGCAATACCGGCGCCCTCGCCCACATATTTCGGGTCTCTGAGCTCCGGCCCGACGAAGGCATAGCCTTTGCCACGTGGCATGGACAGAAAGTCATTCAACGGAATGGTGTCGGCAAAAATTGCATCGAGGCGCCCGGATGCCAGATCCATGTAGATTTCTTCGTTATTGCTGTAACGCTTGACGGTCACGCCTTTGGGTTCGAACACCTCAGTGGCGAAGCGGTCAGTGGTGGTGGCACGCTGCACGCCGACGCTCTTGCCCTTGAGGCTGGCGTACTGATCATCAACGGTCGCGCCCTCCTTCATGACCAGACGCGACGAAGTGAAGTAGTACTTGTGCGAGAAATCGACCGATTTCTTGCGGTCTTCGTTGATGGTCATGGATGACAGCGCCATGTCGATCTTCTTCACTTTCAGCGAAGGAATCAGGCCGTCGAACTCACCTTCGACCCACACACACTGCACCTTCATTTGCGCGCACAGCGCATTGCCGATTTCATAGTCGAAGCCGACGATTTCGCCCTTGTCGGTTTTTGACGCGAATGGCGGGTAAGCGGCTTCGATACCGATGCGCAGTGGTTTTTCGGCAGCGAACAGGCTGGAGCACGCCAGCAGGCTGAGGGCCAGACCGGTGAAGAGGGGGAGTTTCTTCATATTCGTTCTCTCGCGGGTTGTTGTTGGTTTGGCAAGATGGAAGAAGAGCTGAAGTGGGGGGGCTTGTACATTTAAATCCATTCTGGACTTTTATGTATAAGGCGTCAATTTCAGCGAGGAATATGTGCCGACCGATGGTCAGGTGGTGAACCATTAAGGTGTGGGCTAAAGCTAATGGCCCCTTCGCGAGCAGGCTCGCTCCTACAAGGGATCCAAGTCGTACGCAGATGTTGACTTCATGGAGATCAACTATGGGAGCGAGCCTGCTCGCGATGGGGTCAGACCTGTCGACAACAAAGCAGCAGGTTGATTACTGCTTCCAGCGATCCGCCGCCGCATGATCACTGTCGCGACCTTCCACCCAACGCGGCCCGTCGCTGGTGTTTTCCTTCTTCCAGAACGGCGCGCGGGTTTTCAGGTAGTCCATGACAAATGCGCAGGCGTCGAACGCGGCCTGGCGGTGGGCACTGGCAGCGCCGACGAAGACGATAGGCTCACCTGGCTCAAGCGCGCCGATGCGATGCAGCACTTCAAGTTTGAGCAGCGGCCAGCGCTGTTCGGCCTCGGCTGTAATTTTGCCCAAGGCCTTTTCAGTCATGCCCGGGTAATGCTCAAGAAACATCCCGGCGACATCGAGGCCGTCATTGAAGTCGCGCACATAGCCGACAAAACTCACCACCGCGCCGACGCCGACATTGGCAGCGTGCATGGCGTTGAGTTCAGCACCGGGATCGAACGCCGTGGATTGCACCCGAATGGCCATAACTCAGCCCCCGGTCACGGTCGGGAAAAACGCCACTTCATCACCTTCGCTTACCGGCTCGTCCAGTTGGCAGAGGTCTTCGTTGCGCGCGCACATCAGGTTCTGCTCAGTGAGCACCACCGCGCCGTCACGCCTGGCAAGCAGCTCACGCACATCCTCGAGCGTGGCGAAATCTCCCGAGACCTCCATCGAGTCAACGCCCATCGCCTCACGATATCGGGCAAAAAACTTCACGGTAATGTTCATGGTTGATCCGCCTGAAAATGCCCGCTCTTGCCGCCGAGTTTTTCCAGCAGGCGTACGCTTTCAATGGTCATGCCACGGTCGACCGCTTTGCACATGTCATAAATCGTCAGAGCGGCAACGCTGGCGGCGGTCAGGGCTTCCATCTCGACGCCGGTCTGCCCGGACAACTTGCAACGCGCGACAATGCGCACGGTGTCGTCACCTTCGGCGCTCAGTTCGACTTTCACGCCCGTCAGCATCAACGGATGGCACAGCGGAATCAGGTCACTGGTTTTCTTCGCCGCCTGAATGCCGGCAATCCGCGCGACGGCGAACACATCGCCCTTAGGGTGACCGCCGCTGACGATCATCTGCAGGGTTTCGGGCAACATGCGCACCAGCGCCTGGGCGGTCGCCTCACGGAAGGTCACGGCTTTTTCAGTGACGTCGACCATGTTGGCGCGACCTTGGGAATCGAGATGAGTCAGCACAGGGTTACTCCTGATCAGGAGTGACGATTGTAAACCTGCGAGTCAATTTTTCACACGCTTGATTATCCGAGCGCAGCAGATCCCCTGTGGGAGCCAGCCTGGTGGCGATTGCAGAGTATCAGTCGCCATAAATAGTGGCTGACGCTACGCTTCGCCAGCAGGCTGGCTCCCACAGCAGATTTGTGTTGAACACAAAAAAACCGGGCGACCTGTGAAGGCCGCGCGGTTTTTCGCTGAAGCGATTACAAATGCGATTCGGCGTACTCAGCCAGAATCGAGCGAGGCACCCCTTGCAGGGTGATGTGCACACCGTTGGGAAAATCCTTGAAGCGTTCGGTCAGGTAGGTCAGCCCGGAGCTGGTCGCGGACAGGTAAGGGGTGTCGATCTGTGCCAGGTTGCCCAGGCACACCACTTTAGAACCGGCACCGGCCCGAGTGATGATGGTTTTCATCTGGTGGGGCGTGAGGTTCTGACATTCGTCGATCAGGATCAGGCTCTGCTGGAAGCTGCGACCGCGAATGTAATTGAGCGATTTGAACTGCAAGGGCACTTTGCTGAGGATGTAATCGACGCTGCCATGGGTGTTTTCGTCGTCCATGTGCAAGGCTTCGAGGTTGTCGGTGATGGCGCCCAGCCAAGGCTCCATTTTTTCCGCTTCGGTACCGGGCAGGAAGCCGATTTCCTGATCCAGGCCCTGCACACTGCGGGTGGCGATAATGCGGCGATAACGCTTGCTGACCATGGTCTGCTCGATTGCAGCGGCCAGGGCCAGAATGGTTTTCCCGGAACCGGCCGCACCGGTCAGGTTGACCAGGTGAATGTCCGGGTCCAGCAGCGCATACAACGCCAGGCTTTGATAGATGTCGCGCGGTTTCAAGCCCCAGGCTTCCTGGTGCAACAGGGGTTCCTGATGAAGGTCGAGTATCAGCAACCGGTCTTCTTCGATTTCCTTGATCCAGCCGACAAAGCCCTGTTCGTCGATGATGAACTCGTTGATGTGCACTGCCGGCAGGTTGTCGGTCAATTGCACCTGATGCCAGGTGCGGCCATGATCCTGACGGGTTTCGACATTTTTCACGCGGTCCCAGAAGGAACCGTCCATGTTGTGGTAACCGTTGGGCAGCAGCGACACGTCGTCGACCAACTGGTCGGTGCTGTAATCCTCGGCCGCGATTCCGCAGGCGCGGGCCTTGAGGCGCATGTTGATGTCTTTGGTGACCAGCACCACGGGCAGTTTGGGCTCGCGGGCATGCAGGTCGATCAACTGGTTGATGATGATGTTGTCGTTCAGGTGTTCGGGCAGGATAATAGTGGGCTCGACCCGTTTGCTCATCAGAATTGACAGCAAACCCTTCGGCGCCCCTTTGCCACGCCTGATCGGCACACCAAGCTCGACGTCTTCAGGGCTGGCATCGCCCAGGGTTTTGTCGATCAGGCGAATCGCCTGACGACATTCCGCAGCCACGCTGTGATGCCCGCTTTTGAGCTTGTCCAGCTCTTCCAGCACGGTCATCGGGATGGCGACGTGGTGTTCTTCGAAGTTAAGAAGGGCGTTTGGATCGTGAATCAATACGTTGGTATCGAGTACATAAAGGATTGGCTGGTTGGAGGAAGAACTACGTCCGTGATCATCCATACTCGGTCACCTTTGTGGGAGCCATTAGACGCAATACCTGAGCGGTGCTGCGCCTCGAAGTGACTACCGAATTCACCTGCAAGGGATCAAGTGAACTGCACACACAAACTGGGTCTTGGGAGACGCCACCTGTGTTGCAGGTTTCGGCGGTCTACCTTCGTAATACTCCAAAACGTGTGACAGGAAAAAGCACTTTGACGCTTTTTTGAAGTTTATTTTTCAGAGTGACCAATAACACTTGGCGCTGGGCCACTACCCCGCTAAAGTCAAAAGTCCGCCAGCATCAAATTCTGCTCGAAAACTGCTTTTGCCCAGTGTTCACGGGTTTTTTCAGACTCAACGAAACGCCTCCTGACAATCCTCCCAGCCGATTCCGCTGTGCGCCGTTCGGGTCATCAGCCAGGGCAATGCTGTCTTCACGCCGTCCTGCTTCACATTGAAATTGATCACCCCGTGACGCCACAGCAGCATCAGGGTCAGGACGCGTTGCGCGCTCTGCTCGGCCTTGAGTTTGCCGGCGCCGTCCTGAGCATCAATGTCCCACAATGCAACCTGCAAACCCTGCGCGTTGAAGAAGCCTTCAGCGTCCGCGCGACGTTGACCATCGGGAGGACGGAACAGCGGCACGAAGTTCTCCGGCAATTTGCTTTTGACCAGCTCGACACTGCGCCGCACCGAATCCTGCCAATCCTGCCAGTGGCTGTGGGAGCGAAACTCCCAGCCCTGAACGCCGATGCATTGGGTTGAATACAGTGCTTGCAGACTGGCCAGTGAATCCTGGGTCAGACGCGCCTGAATGTCTTTGCCGAGGACGAAGAAGGTGCCATTCATGTTGGTCTTGCGCAGGTAATCCGCGACCCACGCGGTATGGTCCGGGGCGGCATTGGCGGCGCTGTCGAAGGTCAGCAGAAACAAGCGGTCATGCATCGTCTCGCCATTGCGCTCGTATTCGCCAAAACGATCGACTTCGCTGCTGGTCTGCGGGAACAGCGCGGCTTTGCGTAGCTGTTCGTCCAGGTACTGGACGTGGAACACGCGACCAGGCTCGGCCCACTTGATGTAGTAGCTGTCATCACTGATGTGAAACTTGGCGGCTTGCTGACGCAGGGTGTCCAGGTCCTCGACCAGAAAACAGAACGAGGCATCCTGATCGCAGCTCTGTTGGGCGAAGTTGTAATTGTTCAACAGACGCTGCCACATGCGCTGACGCAGGCGGTTGATCGAATCGACGTTGACCGTTCGCAGGTTCAGGCGCTGGGCCAGGCTGGCTTCATCCAGTGATTCGGTGGCCAATAGAATGCGCGCGAACATGAGGATCTCCGCCCGCGACGCCACGTCGAAGAGCGTCGGGCTGCTCAGTTGTTCCGGCCAGGTGCTGCGATCAAGCGTCGCCGCCGTGCCCGGTGCCGCCAGGGCAGCGACGCTCAGGAGCCACGCCGAGATGAAAAGAACGATACGCAATGGGATGTCTCCATAACAAAACCCGCGCGGCACTATAGCTGATCGCGTTCGGTGGTGAGGGAGCGTTGTGTGGTCAGGGAGCGTTGTGTGGTCAGGGGGCTTGCTGTGGTCAGGGGGCTTGCTGTGGTCAGGGTGCCTTCTGTGATATGAGGGCTTTATGTGGTCTGTGTGCTTTCCGTGATAAGAGCCTTTCTGTGGTCAGGGAGCTTTCTGTGATAAGAGCCTTTCAGTGGTCAGGGGGCTTTCTGTGATGAGAGCCTTTCTGTGGTGAGGGGGCTTTCTGTGATGAGAGCCTTTCTGTGGTCAGGGAGCTTTCTGTGGCGAGGGGGCTTGCCCCCGTTGGGTTGCGAAGCAGCCCCAAGCTTTGCGACCGCTTCGCGCTCGAACGGGGGCAAGCCCCCTCACCACAACGAGCACCACAGCAAGCCCCCTCACCACAACGAGCACCACAGCAAGCCCCCTCACCACAACGAGCCCCACCACCAAAGCAAGCCCCCTCACCACAGCAAGCCCCCCTCGCCACAGGGATCTGCTTTTTACCGAGCCACCGATCACCTATGGCCTTGATAGCTGGAGTCAACACGGACAACCCCCTAGAATCGCACCCACGATTAAAGGAGACGACTTCATGCTGATGGTGATTTCCCCCGCCAAGACCCTCGATTACGAAACACCGCCGGCGACCCAGCGTTTCACTCAGCCGCAATACCTCGACCATTCCCAAGAGCTGATTCAGCAATTGCGCGAGTTGAGCCCGGCGCAGATCAGCGAGCTGATGCACGTCTCCGACAAGATCGGCGGCCTCAACGCCGCACGTTTCGGTAGCTGGACTCCCGCCTTCACCCCGGAAAATGCCAAGCAGGCGTTGCTCGCCTTTAAAGGCGATGTCTACACCGGACTGAATGCGCAGACCTTTAGCGAAGCCGACTTCGATTACGCCCAGCAACACTTGCGCATGCTCTCCGGCCTGTATGGCCTGTTGCGCCCGCTCGACCTGATGCAACCCTATCGGCTGGAAATGGGCACCAAACTGTCCAACGCCCGCGGCAAGGATCTGTATGCCTTCTGGGGCACGCAAATCAGCGAATGGCTGAACGAAGCGCTGGCCGAGCAAGGTGATGACGTGTTGCTCAACCTGGCGTCCAATGAGTATTTCTCGGCCGTTAAACGCAGCGCCTTGAAGGCACGCATTATCAACACCGAGTTCAAAGACCTGAAAAACGGCCAGTACAAGATCATCAGCTTCTATGCGAAAAAGGCACGCGGCCTGATGAGCCGTTTTGTCATCGAACAACGCATTAAAGATCCTGCCGCCCTCAAGCAGTTTGACGCTCAGGGTTATCGATACAGCAGCGAACTGTCTAAACCGGACACTCTGGTGTTTTTGCGCGATCACGCACCGGAATAATGCACCTGGTTGGCGCGCGACCTTTATAGCTGTCGCGCGCCGCGTTTGATCGTCGAACAATTCCCCGCATGATAAGACGTGATGTTGACGTCAGAAAACCATCGATCATTTTTCTAACTTTAGTTTCACTCGACGCTGATCATTTTTTTCAGTAGTGGCACTGAAAATATTTCTCAGTAGTGGCACAAAAATATCTCACCCGTTTATCACCCCGTGTATCAAGGGTGAAACAGGCGGTGCCATCAAAATGAGAGCAGTGCCATCTTTTTCAATATTTCAAGAAATTTCAGAAATCGCGATGGGCGGCCAGGAACTTCATTCAAATGCGTTGCTCATACCACCGGTGACGATTATCTCTGAACATGTACGAGATAACTTACGCAGACAAGAGATGGATGTAGCAAAGTTGTCACACTAACTTGAGCTAACTAATCGCTTATTTGGGCAACACCGAAAGGACAGGGGCCGACGCATCATCACGCACCCCTACACGGCCACGGCTGCGCCCTCTATAAACGTGCTCGCCTGAGCACATAACCGCTTGATTTACAGGCTTTCAGCCTGGAGTCGAGCGCGCAAGACGATTGCACATTAGTTCTCTGAAAAAGAGGCTCGGCTGCAAAACAGGGCAAGTCATAACAATAAGGCCTGGTTGCGCACACCTTGAGTGCACTTATTTAGACACTCGGAATTTAGTATGCCTGCATTTGGCATAGTGGCGCCTGCTCGCCCCACTTACGAATGCACTAATGACCGCTGAACACCCCAACTCGGGCCATCCAATGGCTTGTAGAACAGTTTCGATTAACGAGAGGTAAATGCGATGCGCATCAGCATATTTGGTTTGGGTTACGTTGGCGCAGTGTGTGCCGGTTGCCTGTCTGCACGTGGCCATGACGTCGTTGGCGTCGATGTCGCTAAAGACAAGATCGATATGATCAACTCTGGCAAATCTCCCATTGTTGAACCGGGCCTGGGTGAACTTCTGGCCAAGGGTATCGAGACCGGCAAACTGCGCGGTACGACCAACTTCGCCGAAGCGATTCGCGACACCGACGTGTCGATGATCTGCGTGGGTACGCCGAGCAAAAAGAACGGCGATCTGGAACTGAACTACATCGAGGCCGTGTGCCGCGAGATCGGTTTTGTACTGCGTGACAAGACCACCCGCCACACCATCGTGGTTCGCAGCACCGTATTGCCGGGCACCGTCGCCAACGTTGTCATCCCGATTCTGGAAGACTGCTCGGGCAAGAAAGCCGGCGTTGATTTCGGCGTAGCCGTCAACCCTGAATTCCTGCGTGAAAGCACCGCGATTGCTGACTACGATCATCCGCCGATGACCGTGATCGGCGAGTTCGACACTGCATCCGGTGACGTTCTGCAAGCGCTGTACGAAGAGCTCGACGCACCAGTCATCCGCAAGGACATCGCTGTTGCCGAAATGATCAAGTACACCTGCAACGTATGGCACGCCACCAAGGTGACCTTCGCCAACGAAATCGGCAACATCGCCAAAGCTTGCGGCGTCGATGGTCGCGAAGTGATGGAAGTGGTTTGCCAGGACAAGCAACTGAACCTGTCGCAATACTACATGCGCCCTGGTTTCGCCTTCGGCGGTTCCTGCCTGCCGAAAGACGTCCGTGCGTTGACCTACCGCGCCGGCGCGCTGGACGTGGAATCGCCGCTGCTGAACTCGCTGATGCGCAGCAACGAATCCCAGGTGCAGAACGCGTTCGACATCGTTTCCAGCCACGACAAGCGCAAAGTTGCCCTGCTGGGTCTGAGCTTCAAGGCCGGCACCGATGACCTGCGTGAAAGCCCGCTGGTTGATCTGGCAGAAATGCTGATCGGCAAAGGCTACGACCTGAGCATCTACGACGCCAACGTTGAATACGCCCGCGTTCACGGTGCGAACAAGGATTACATCGAGTCGAAGATCCCTCACGTCTCGTCCTTGCTCAACTCCGATTTCGACGCCGTGATCAACAACTCCGACGTGATCATCCTCGGCAACCGTGACGAGAAATTCCGCGCCCTGGCGCAGCAAGCTCCGCACGGCAAGCAAGTGATCGACCTGGTCGGCTTCATGGCCAAAGCCACCGACACCACGACGCGCACCGAAGGGATTTGCTGGTAAGGCAGCCGCAAGCTTCAAGCTCCAAGCCACAAGTTCAAAAGCGCCTCGCCTCAGGCTTGTCGCTTGGAGCTTGGGGCTTGCAACTGACTTTAGGATGTTAATTATGCACAGGCTAAAGCACGGCCTACTTCAGGCCGCCGGTTGGCTGTTTTACCTGATTTTGTTAATGGGCCTCGCCATGGCGTTGCCGACGTCCACGTTCGACTCCGAGTCGAAGGACTTTATTTTTCTGATCGGTATCGTCGGTATCTGGCGCTACTCGATGGGTGCCACGCACTTTTTGCGCGGCATGCTGTTTCTGTATGTGGTCTACCCGCACCTGCGGCGCAAAGTGCGCAAGCTGGGTAAAGCGGCAGACCCGTCGCACGTGTTCCTGATGGTCACCAGTTTCCGCATCGACGCCCTGACCACCGCACAGGTGTACAGCTCGGTGATTCGTGAAGCGATCGACTGCGGCCTGCCGACCACGGTGGTGTGCTCGATCGTGGAAATGTCCGATGAGCTTTTGGTGAAAAGCCTGTGGTCGCGGATGAATCCACCAGAGCGCGTCAAACTCGACTTCGTGCGCATTCCCGGTACCGGCAAACGTGATGGCCTTGCCTACGGCTTCCGCGCAATCTCGCGGCACATGCCGGACGACCGCGCCGTCGTGGCAGTGGTCGACGGCGACACCGTGCTCGCTGAAGGCGTCGTGCTCAAGACCGTGCCGTGGTTCCAGATGTTCGGCAACGTCGGCGGCCTGACCACCAACGAGTTCTGTGAAGTGCGCGGCGGCTACATCATGAGCGAGTGGCACAAACTGCGCTTCGCCCAGCGCCACATCAACATGTGCTCGATGGCCTTGTCCAAACGCGTCCTGACCATGACCGGCCGCATGTCGGTATTCCGCGCCACCGTGGTGACCAACCCGGACTTCATCGCCGACGTTGAAAGCGACTCGCTGCAACACTGGCGACTGGGCCGCTTCAAATTTCTGACCGGTGACGACAAGTCGAGCTGGTTCAGCCTGATGCGCCTGGGCTACGACACGTTTTACGTGCCCGACGCGGCGATCCACACCGTGGAACACCCGCCGGAAAAAAGCTTCATCAAGGCCAGCCGCAAACTGATGTTCCGCTGGTACGGCAACAACCTGCGCCAGAACGCACGTGCGTTGGGTCTGGGCGTTAAACGCCTGGGCATGTTCACCTCGGTAGTGCTGTTCGATCAGCGCGTTTCGATGTGGACCTCGCTGCTGGGCCTGACCGTGGCCATCATCGCCACCTTCAAGTACGGCACCGCGTTCATCCTCGTGTACCTGCTGTGGATCGGCATCACCCGTTTGATCCTGACCCTGTTGCTGGCGTGCTCCGGGCACACGATCGGCCCGGCCTACCCGGTCATTCTCTATTACAACCAGATCGTCGGCGCGTTGGTGAAGATCTACGTGTTCTTCCGCCTCGACCAACAATCCTGGACTCGCCAGCCCACAACCCTGACCCGTGATCTCGCCAGCTTTCAACGTTGGTTCAACACCTGGTCGTCTCGGACCATGACCTTCTCCGCCGGCAGCATTTTTGTTGCCGTGTTGCTGATGATGGTCTGACCGCCCCCTTATTGAATTAACAAGGAAATTGCCCCTATGAATACCGCCGTCAACGCCAACGTAGTGCACGAATCAGAAGCCCAGCGCCAACACGCCCGCGTGAAAATCCCGGCCAAACTGCGTTTCTTCGGTCCAGACAGGACGCCGCTTGAAGCCAAGGTGCTCGACCTTTCCGCCGGTGGCCTGGCGTTCAACGCGGGGCAGCTGCCGCTGAAAGTGGGCGATGTGCACAAGGCGCGTCTGCAATTTGTGATCGATAACCTGGGCCTGGCCATGGACGTCGAATTGCAGGTTCGCTCCATTGACCGCCCGACCGGTCGCGTCGGTTGCCAGTTCCAGAACCTGGAGCCGCAGGACATTTCGACCCTGCGTCACCTGATCACTTCGCACCTGGCCGGCGACGTCGTCAGCGTCGGTGAAGTGCTGGCGACCCTGCAGCGCGACAACTTCACCAAGGCCCGCAAGATCAAGGATGGCGGCCACGGCATGAGCGCATTCGGTCGACTGCGTGCAGTGACGTTCAGCCTGGCGATTTTCCTGGTCGGTCTGGCGGCGTTCGGTTTCATTTTCAAATCTGTGTATGGCATGTACTTCGTCAGTCACGCCCAGGCCGGTCTGGTCAGCGTGCCGGGCATGAACATCACCATGCCGCGCGACGGCACTGTGCAAAGCCTGGTGCAGGCCGATGGCCTCGCCGCCAAGGGCGCGCCGCTGGCAACCTTCAGCACCAGCATGCTCGACGTACTCAAAGGTCATCTGGCAGAAGATCAGCTGCAACCGGCCAAGGTTGAAGAGCTGTTCGGCAAGCAAATGACCGGCACCCTGACCTCGCCGTGCGATTGCACCGTGGCTCAGCAAATGGTCGCCGACGGTCAGTACGCCAGCAAGGGTGACGTGATCTTCCAACTGGTGCCGCGCAACAGCGAAGCCAATGTAGAAGCACGCTTCTCCTATCGCCAGTTCGCCGACGTCCGTCCGGGCACTCAGGTCAGCTTCCAGATCGCCGGCGAAGACAACATTCGCACCGGCAAGATCGTCAGCAGCACCAGCCTGAAAAGCGCCGACCTGTCCTCCGATATCCGTGTCCTCATCCAGCCGGACGAGCCACTGGACAGCAAGTTCGCCGGTCGCCCGGTTGAAGTGAACAGCGATCGTGGCCCGAACCTGAACTGGCTGATCGACAAAGCCATGGCTTCCGGTCTTTAAGTCGAGGACATGCCCGTGACGATTCCACTTATCCTCAGAACACCGCAATCCCTGTGGGAGCGAGCCTGCTCGCGAATGGGTCCACGCGGTCTGTCTGATGCACCGAGCCGCTGCCTTCGCGAGCAGGCTCGCTCCCACAAAGGCGCGTTGTGTGCGGTTGCTCTGGCTGTCAGCCTGGCCGGTTGCGCCGGTCTGCCCGACCAGCGCCTGGCCAACGAAGCCCTCAAGCGCGGCGACACCGCGCTGGCGGCACAGAATTACCAGCAGTTGGCCGACCTCGGTTACAGCGAGGCCCAGGTGGGCCTGGCCGATATCCAGGTCGACAGCCGTGACCCGGCGCAAATGAAGCAGGCCGAGGCGACTTATCGCGCAGCGGCCAGCGTTTCGCCGCGGGCTCAGGCGCGTCTGGGTCGTCTGCTGGTGGCCAAGCCCGGCTCCACCGAAGCCGAACAGCACGAAGCCGAAGGCCTGTTGAAGAAAGCCTCGGCCGCCGGCGAAGGCAACACGCTGATCCCGTTGGCGATGCTGTACCTGCAATACCCGCACAGTTTCCCCAACGTCAACGCACAACAGCAGATCAGCCAATGGCGCGCCGAAGGCAAGCCGGAAGCGGGCCTGGCCCAAGTGCTGCTCTATCGTACCCAAGGCACGTACGACCAGCACCTGGACGAAGTGGAAACCATCTGCAAGGCCGCGTTGAACAGCACCGATATCTGCTACGTCGAACTGGCCACGGTTTACCAGAAACAGGACAAACCGGAGCTGCAAGCCGAGCTGATCAAACAGATGCAGGCTGGCCACAGCCGCGGCACGGTCTCGGCACAACGGGTCGATAGCGTCGCCCGCGTGCTCGGCGATGCAACCCTGGGCAAGACCGACGAAAAAACCGCGCAGTCGCTGCTCGAAGAAATCGCCCCGGGCTACCCCGCTTCGTGGGTCAGCCTCGCGCAATTGCTGTACGACTTCCCGGAACTCGGTGACGTCGACACCATGATGAAGTACCTCGACAACGGCCGTGCCGCGGATCAGTCGCGCGCCGAACTGTTGCTGGGCAAGCTCTACTACGAAGGCAAAATGGTCCCGGCTGACGCCAAGCAAGCCGAAGCTCATTTCCAGAAAGCCGTTGGCCGTGAAGTCGCCGCCGATTACTACCTCGGCCAGATCTACCGCCGTGGTTACCTCGGCCAGGTCTATTCGCAGAAGGCGCTGGATCACTTGCTGACCGCTGCGCGCAACGGCCAGAACAGTGCCGACTTCGCCATCGCCCAGCTGTTTTCCCAAGGTAAAGGCACCAAGCCTGACCCGTTGAATGCTTACGTCTTCAGCCAATTGGCCAAGGCACAAAACACCCCGCAAGCCACTGAACTGGCGCAAACACTCGAAGCGCAACTGCCGCCCGCCCAGCTCGCCGAGGCCCAACGCCTGTTGAAACAAGAACAGGCCGTTCGCGGAGCCTCGAGCCAGAACACGCTGGAGCTGCATGCCCTGCAAGAAGAAGACGGCGAGGAATCCCTATGAATATGAATGCCCCCGTAGCAGCTGCCGAAGGCTGCGTCCGACCGCGAAGCGGTCGTCCATCAATCTCACGACTGCTTCGCAGCCGGACGCAGGCTTCGCCAGCTGCTACAAAGTTGTTCACATTGTCGAAGCTGGGGATGGCGCTGGGTTTCGTGCTGGTCTGGTCTTCGCCTACGTTTGCGGCACTGACCGAAACCAAGAACTACGGCCTTGACGTGAAAATCACCGGCCAGTCCGAAGACGATCGTGACCTGGGTACGGCCAGCGGCGGCGACGTCAGCGGTATCGGCCTGGACCTGCGTCCTTGGATCTACGGCGAAAGCGGCGCGTGGAGCGCTTACGCGATGGGTCAGGCAGTGACCTCGACCGACATCATCGAGACCGACACCCTGCAGCAGTCCGACGACGACGGCACACAGGCCACCGACAACGGTGATCGCAAGACCAAGAAAAACTATCTCGCAATGCGCGAATTCTGGGTCGGTTACAGCGGCCTCACGCCTTACCCGGGCGAGCAGCTCAAGCTCGGTCGTCAACGCTTGCGCAACGACGACGGCCAATGGCGCGACGCCAACATCGAAGCCCTGAACTGGACCTTCGACACCACCCTGTTGCGCGCTAACGTCGGCGTTGCCGAACGCTTCAGCGAATACCGTACCGACCTGAAAGAGCTCGCTCCGAAGGACAAGGACCGGATGCACGCCTACGCCGATGCGGCGTACCAGTGGACACCGGGCAACTGGGTCGGTATTCGCGGTCATCACACCCACGACGACGGCAAACTTGATTACCCGGAGCCGGGCGTCGCGGGCGATTCGCTGGACAAGAAACAGAACGGCGACATCAGCTGGCTCGGCCTGACTGCAGATAGCGATGCCTATAACTATCGCAACACCAACACCCTCAATTACTGGGGCAGCATCACCGGCATGAGCGGCGATACCGACACGGTCAACGCACTCAATGCCGATGGCTCGCGTCCGAGCGAAGCCAAGCGCGGTGAAGACCTCAACGGCTGGGCCACCGATGTCGGCGTGCGGCTGCGCCTCGATCCGCAATGGCAAGTCGGTGCAGCCTATGCCCGCGCCAGCGCCGATTACGAACAGAACGGCCTGGAAAGCAACCGCTCGAACTACACCGGTACCCGCTCGCGCGTGCACCGTTTCGGCGAAGCCTTCCGCGGCGAAATGAACAATATGCAGACGGCTACGCTGTTCGGTTCGTGGATGCTCAATGACGAATACGACGCCAGCCTGATCTACCACAAATTCTGGCGCGTCGACGGCAACAAGCCGGTCGGCAGCAACGGTATCAATGCCGTGCAGAACGACACCGACGATGTCACCGGCGCGATCCTTTCCAGTACTTCCCTGCCGCTGCAGGATGGCAACAAGGATCTGGGGCAGGAAATGGACCTGGTCGTCACCAAGTACTTCAAGCAAGGCCTGCTGCCCGCCGCATTGAGCCAGTCGATCGATGAGCCTTCGGCCCTCGTGCGCTTCCGTGGCGGCGTGTTCAAACCGGGCGATGCCTACGGTAAAGAAGTCGATTCGTACATGCACCGCGCGTTTGTCGACGTGATCTGGCGCTTCTGATGCGAACTGCGAAGGGAGTGCCCGACATGAAAAATTCGAAGCGAGGTTCGCTCACCTTGCTGGCCGGCGCGATGCTGCTGGCAAGCTCGGCCGCCTTCGCCAATGTGGAACCGGCCAAGCCTGTAACCATGGGCAAGGAACTGCAAGAGGCCAAGACCTACACCGTCACCAGCGCGCCGACTGCGCCGCTGGAGATGGCCAAGCCGACGCTGCCGGATACCTCCGGATACACCGCAGAAGCCGTCGCGGCAAAAATCGTCCGCACCAAAGCCGGCAAAGTCAGCGTGCGACGGATGATGCAGGAAAACGCCCTGAAGGATTTCATCGGCGGCGATAACAAGATGGCCGAATGGGTGGTGCGTCAGCACGGTATCCCGCAGGCGATCTTCATCGACGACGGTTACATGAACCTCAAGGACCTGGCGAAGAAGCTGCCCAAACAGTACTTCAGCGAAACTTCGCCAGGCGTTTACCTGGCCAGGTTGCCGATCGTGGTCGGCAACAAAGGCATCCTGGAAATCGACAGGCAGACGCAGGAATTGCGCCTGTCCGAGGAAGCCGGTTCGTTCCTGGTCAACGACGGTCAGCTGTTTGTGCGCGATACCAAAATCACCGGCTGGCGCGAGAAGGACAATGGCCCGGCGACCTTCCGGTCGGCGAAGGAATTCCGCCCGTTCCTGCTGTCCTGGGGCGGCACCCAGACGTACATCGCCAATAGCAAAATGGCTAACTTCGGCTACGCCAACAGCAAGTCGTACGGCGTCAGTATTTCCCAGTACACCCCCAACATGGCCAAAGTACTCAAGCGTCCAGAGCCGAGCGGCTGGATCATCGGCTCCGAGTTCTCGGACATGTATTACGGCTTTTATTGCTATGAAACCCGTGACTTCGTGGTCAAGGGTAATACCTACAAAGACAACATCATTTACGGCATCGATCCGCATGACCGTTCGCACGGTCTGATCATCGCCGACAACACCGTGCACGGTACCAAGAAGAAGCACGGGATCATTATTTCCCGTGAGGTCAACGACAGCTTCATCTTCAACAACCGCAGCTACGACAACAAGTTGTCGGGCCTGGTGATTGACCGTAACAGCGTCAACAACCTGATCGCCTATAACGAGATCTACCAGAACCACACCGACGGCATCACCCTCTACGAGAGTGCCGACAACCTGCTGTACGGCAACAAGGTGATCAGCAACCGTCGCCACGGCATCCGCATTCGTAACAGCGTCAACGTCCGCCTCTACGAAAACCTCGCCATGACCAACGGTTTGACTGGCGTATACGGTCACATCAAAGACCTCACCGACACCGATCGTGACATCAAGCTCGACCCGTTCGATGCCCAGGTCTCGTTGATCATCGTCGGCGGTGAACTGGCCGGTAACGGCAGTGGCCCGCTGTCGATCGACTCGCCGCTGAGCGTTGAGTTGTACCGCGTGTCCATGCTCGCCCCGACCAAATCCAGCGGCATCAGCTTCAACGGAATTCTTGGCGAACGCCAGAACGAGATTCTCGACCTGCTGGTGCGCCAGCAGAAAGCCGTGCTGATCGACCCTGTCGAACGCCAGACCGACCTGCAGGACTGAGGATATTTTTATGCACCCACATTTAATCAAATTACTCAGCCTGTCGGCGTTGACCGCGGGCATTCTCGCGGCCAGCACTGGCGTGCGCGCTGATGAAGTTCAGGCGCCCAAGTTCACCGCCGAGCCCTGCTGCAACCTGTGCCCTGCCGCCCATGATGCGAAGAATTACACCACGCGCTATCAGCAGAACTTCACCACGCTGGTGCAGGCTCAGGGCGACTGGCTGTTCCGTACCCAGGAAGACTTGCGCACCGAATTCGACACCACGCCGGCTGGCTACAAACGCATGAAACAGCTGCACGACGCGTTCAAGAGCAAGGGCGTCGAACTGGTAGTGGTTTACCAGCCGACCCGTGGTCTGGTGAACCGCAACAAGCTCAATCCGCAAGACAAGGCCAGCTTCGATTTCGACAAGGCACTGAAAAACTACAAAACCATGCTGGGACGTTTCGCGCAGATGGGTTATGTGGTGCCGGACCTGTCGCCGCTGACCAACGAATCGCTGCCCGATACCCTGCCCGCCCACGACTTCTACTTCCGCGGCGACCAGCACTGGACGCCGTATGGTGCGCAGCGCACGGCAAAAATCGTGGCGGAAAAGGTCAAGCAGATTCCGGCTTTCGCCGACATTCCCAAGCGTGAATTCGAGACCCACAAGTCGGGTCGCATGGGCAAGACCGGAACATTGCACAACATGGCCGGTCAACTCTGTGGCACCAGCTACGCGGTCCAGTACATGGACCAGTTCACCACTGAGCCCAAGGGCGAAGCGGGCGATGGCGATCTGTTCAGTGATTCCGGCAATCCGGAAATTACCCTGGTCGGCACCAGCCATAGTGGCAAAAACTACAATTTCGCCGGTTTCCTCCAGGAGGCCATCGGCGCCGACATCCTCAACGTGGCGTTCCCCGGCGGTGGCCTGGAAGGTTCGATGCTGCAGTACCTGGGCAGCGAAGAGTTCCAGACCAAACCACCGAAGATTCTCATCTGGGAATTCTCGCCGCTCTATCGCCTCGACCAGGAAACCATCTACCGCCAGATGATGGCCCTGCTGGACAACGGTTGTGAAGGCAAGGACGTGCAGCTGTCCAGCAACACCACGTTGAAGCCGGGCAAAAACGAATTGATGGTCAACAGCAAGAACCTGAACCTGCAGAACAGCAGCCATCAGGTTGACATCCGCTTCGCCGATCCATCGGTGAAAACCCTGCAAGCCACCCTCTGGTATATGAACGGTCGCCACGAGGACATCAAAATCGAGAAACCGGAAACCTCCGACACTGACGGACGTTTCGCCTTCGAGTTGCGCACGGACGAAGACTGGGCCTCGCAGAATCTGCTGGCCGTCGAAGTTCAAGGCCCTGAAGCAGGTGCCGCGCCACAGAAAGTCGAAGCGAAAATCTGCAAACGCAACGTATTCCCGAGCGCCGAGCAGCGTACCGCTTCGGTCGGGCAATGAGGTCTGCTATGCGAAATCCGAAACTGAAAAATCTGTTGGCACCCACCCTGTTGAGCCTGGCGATGTTCGCCGGCGCGACTCAGGCAGCCGCGCCATTGCGCCCGCCACAGGGCTACTTCGCGCCGATTGAAAAAGTCAAAACCGGCGAATTCAAGGACGGCTGTGACGCGACGCCGACGCCGTATACCGGTTCGCTGGAATTCCGCAGTAAATACGAAGGCTCCGACAAGGCCCGTTCTACCCTGAACAAGCAATCGGAAAAAGCCTTCCGCGAAAGCACCGCCGACATCACCAAGATCGAGCGCGGCACCAGCAAGCGCGTGATGCAATTCATGCGCGACGGTCGCCCCGAACAACTCGAGTGCACGCTGAACTGGCTGACCGCCTGGGCGAAGGCCGATGCGCTGATGTCCAAGGAGTTCAACCACACCGGCAAGTCCATGCGCAAATGGGCGCTGGGCAGCATGGCGTCTGCGTACATCCGCCTGAAGTTTTCCGACTCGCATCCGTTGGCGAACCGTCAGCAGGAATCGCAGCTGATCGAGGCGTGGTTCAGCAAGATGGCCGATCAGGTGGTCAGCGACTGGGACAACCTGCCGCTGGAAAAAACCAACAACCATTCGTACTGGGCCGCCTGGTCGGTGATGGCGACTTCAGTCGCGACCAACCGCCGCGACCTGTTCGACTGGGCCGTCAAGGAATACAAGGTTGGCGTCAATCAGGTCGATGCCGAAGGTTACCTGCCGAATGAATTGAAACGTCAGCAGCGCGCGCTCGCTTATCACAACTACGCCCTGCCGCCGCTGGCGATGATCGCCAGTTTCGCTCAGGTCAACGGTGTCGATCTGCGTCAGGAGAACAATGGCGCACTGAAACGTCTGGGTGAGCGCGTGCTCTCCGGCGTTGAAGACCCGGATGATTTCGAGAAGAAGAACGGCAAGGAACAGGACATGACCGACCTCAAGGTCGATTCGAAATTCGCCTGGCTCGAACCGTTCTGCACGCTCTACACCTGCTCGCCGGACGTGCTTGAGAAGAAGCACGAAATGCAGCCATTCAAAACCTTCCGCCTGGGGGGTGACCTGACCAAGGTCTATGACCCGGCCAGCGAAAAGGCCAAAGGCTCTTAGGAAAAACACACCCCCTGTAGGAGCTGCCGAAGGCTGCGATCTTTTGATCTTGCTTTTGAAGATCAGGATCAAAAGATCGCAGCCTTCGGCAGCTCCTACAGGGGGCGGTGTCGAGTTTTAAAGATTTGAGTTAACCCCCGGTTTTCCGATGGGGGGTTTGGGGGGGCTGCGGCCCTTGACTGTTGGTTAAAACTGGAGAGATCGGGATGGTATTTTCATCCAACGTGTTCCTGTTTCTGTTCTTGCCGATCTTTCTCGGCATGTACTATTTGAGCGGAATACGCTATCGCAATCTGCTGTTGCTGCTGGCCAGCTACGTGTTCTATGCCTGGTGGCGGGTGGACTTTCTGGCGTTGTTCGCAGCCGTTACGTTGTGGAACTACTGGATCGGCCTGAAGGTAGGCGCCGCCGGCGTACGGACCAAACCGGCGCAGCGCTGGCTGCTGCTCGGCGTGGCCGTCGACCTGTGCATCCTGGGCTACTTCAAGTACGCCAACTTCGGTGTCGACAGCATCAACGCGATGATGACCTCGGTCGGCCTGTCGCCGTTCATCCTGACCCACGTGCTGTTGCCGATCGGCATCTCGTTCTACATCTTCGAGTCCATCAGCTACATCATCGACGTCTACCGCGGTGATACGCCGGCAACGCGCAACCTGATCGACTTCGCCGCCTTTGTCGCGATCTTCCCGCACCTGATTGCCGGTCCGGTCCTGCGTTTCCGCGACCTTGCCGACCAGTTCAACAACCGCACTCACACCCTCGACAAATTTTCCGAGGGCTGCACGCGATTCATGCAGGGTTTCATCAAGAAGGTTTTCATTGCTGACACCCTCGCGGTAGTGGCCGACCATTGCTTCGCCCTGGAAAACCCGACCACGGGCGATGCCTGGCTCGGCGCCCTGGCTTACACCGCGCAACTGTATTTCGACTTCTCCGGCTACAGCGACATGGCCATCGGCCTGGGCTTGATGATGGGTTTCCGCTTCATGGAAAACTTCAAGCAGCCGTACATCAGCCAGTCGATCACCGAGTTCTGGCGTCGCTGGCACATCAGCCTGTCCACTTGGCTGCGTGACTACCTGTACATCACGCTGGGCGGTAACCGTAAAGGCACGTTGACCACGTATCGCAACCTGTTTCTGACCATGCTGCTGGGTGGTCTGTGGCACGGCGCGAACATCACTTATGTGATCTGGGGCGCGTGGCACGGCATGTGGCTGGCGATCGAAAAAGCCATCGGCCTGAACACCTCGCCGCGCAGCATCAACCCGGTGCGCTGGGCTTTCACATTCCTGCTGGTGGTAATGGGCTGGGTGATCTTCCGCGCAGAAAACCTGCACGTCGCCGGTCGCATGTACGGCGCAATGTTCAGCTTCGGCGAATGGTCGCTGTCGGAACTCACCCAGGCCAATCTCACCGGTCTGCAAGTGGCGACGATGTTCGTGGCGTACGCCACCCTGGCGTTCTTCGGCATTCGTGATTTCTACAGCAACCTGCCGCCAGAGAAGACCAAGCCTGCCGTCAACGTCGAAACCGACGGTCCGGCCGCAGCGACACCTGGAATGATCAAAGCAGTACCGGGCGACAACCCGGCAAGCATCCACGAGCCGGGCTACACCGTCGGCGTTGAAGCCACCGTGCAACCGGCCTACTGGACTGCAGACTGGTCGCGCTATGTGATGCGCACATTGGTACTGGTGCTGTTCATCGCCTCGATTTTCAAACTGTCGGCGCAAAGCTTCTCGCCGTTCCTTTACTTCCAGTTCTGAGGGATCTGACCATGACCCGCTCATTACGCATCTTCTACATCGCCCTGTTCATGGTGACGTTAATCGTCCTCGGCCTGTGGTCGACGCGCAGCTTCTTCGGCTTCAGCACCAACGCCGACGCGACCGTGCTCAACGGCCGTTGGGCCAAAACCGTGGAAACGCATTACGACGACGAATTCCCGATCAAGCGTCTGGGCACCAATCTCTGGGCCGCGCTGGATTTCAAACTGTTCAACGAAGGTCGTCCGGGTGTCGTGCTCGGCCGTGACCAGTGGTTGTACAGCGACGAGGAATTCAACCCGATCGTCAACGAAGAGCTGAACCTGCAAGGCAACTACGCACTGGTCGAAGGCGTACGCCAGACCCTCAAAGAGAAAGGCGTGAAACTGGTGATGGCGATCGTGCCGGCCAAGACTCGCCTGTATCCGGAACATCTGGGCGACGAGAAGCCTTCGAGCATTCACGCCAACCTGTATGAAGACTTCCACGCTCGTGTGGCGGCCGACAAGATCATCGCCCCTGACCTGCTGGTGCCGCTGCAAAAAGGCAAGCTGGACGGTCAGCAAGTGTTCCTGCGCACCGACACGCACTGGACCCCGGAAGGCGCGCAGATTGCCGCACAGACTCTGGCCAAAACCATTGCCGAGAAAACCCCGCTGAGCGGCGAGCCGCAACGCTTCGTCACTGCGCCGGCCGAGACGGTTACGCACAAGGGCGATCTGCGTTTGTTCCTGCCACTCGATCCGCTGTTTGAAAACATGATGCCGGCGACCGAGCCGTTGCAGAAGCGCAATACCGTGGCGGCCGATGATCAAGCGGCTGGCGACGATGCCTTGTTCGCCAACACCGAAGTACCTGTGGCCCTGATCGGCACCAGCTACAGCGCAAACCCTAACTGGAACTTCGTCGGTGCTCTGAAAGAAGCGCTGCACAGCGACGTGGTCAATTACGCCGAAGACGGCCATGGCCCGATTCTGCCGATGCTCAGCTATCTGCAAAGCGATGCTTTCAAGAACAGCCCGCCACAGGTGCTGATCTGGGAGTTTCCTGAACGTTATCTGCCTGTGAACAACGAAATCGGCGACGCCGACCCGCAGTGGGTCGCAGAGCTCAAAGAAGCTGGTGCTCGCCAACAAAACGTAGCCGCAAACACTAAATCCGAGACGCCCGACCGGGCGCAAAACTGAAAGAGAGAGGTACTTCCATGACTTTCACTACTACTCCTCGCCGTCTCGCCGCTCGCTCCTTAAAAGCAGTCGCACTCGTTGCAGGCATGAGCGTGCTGTCGATGTCCGCCTTCGCTGGCGACGCTGCGCTTTACGGCCCGACCGCACCCAAAGGTTCCAGCTTTGTACGTATCTACAACGCCGCCAATGCTGAAGTCAGCGCTACTGTCGGATCCACCAACCTGGCCGACGTCGCGCCGCTGTCCAGCACTGACTTCAGCTTCATGCCGGGCGGCGACTACAGCGCCAAAGTTGGCAGCCAGACCCTGCCGGTGAAACTGGCTGGTGACCACTATTACACCTTGGTCAACAACGCCAGCGGCGCCCCGCAGCTGATCGAAGAACCGCCGTTCAAGAACAAGCAGAAATCCCTGGTTCGCGTGCAGAACCTCAGCGACAAGGCCCTGACCCTGAAGACCGCCGACGGCAAGACTGAAGTGGTCAAGACCGTTGCCGCCAAAGGCCGTGGCGAGCGTGAGATCAACCCGGTGAAAGTCAGCCTGGCGCTGTACGATGGCGAGAAGAAAGTCAGCGACCTCAAGCCTGTTGCCCTGGAGCGTGGTGAAGCTGCCGTGCTGTACGTCACCGGCACCGGCACCAGCCTGTCGCCAGTGTGGGTAAAACGCCCGGTTTCGACGCGCTAATCAATTTGTCAGGTCGATGCCCCTGTAGCCGCTGGCGAAGCCTGCGTCGGCCGGTCCGCGCTCGAACGCAGCCTCGCAGGCTCGGCAGCTGCTACAGATCGGTGCATCGACCTGAATACGAAACAACAAGAAGAGTGAAACGACAAAACGCAGTAGCTCTAACCAATCGATTTTATGGAGTAAACATTATGATTCCGGTGATCTTGTCAGGTGGTAGCGGCTCACGTCTTTGGCCGCTTTCGCGCAAACAATTCCCTAAACAGTTTCTGGCCCTGACCGGCGAACACACGCTGTTCCAGCAAACCCTGGAACGCCTGGTGTTCGAAGGCATGGACACGCCGATCGTGGTCTGCAACAAAGACCACCGCTTCATCGTCAACGAGCAGTTGAGCACCCGTAAGCTGGAAACCCAGCGCATCCTGATGGAACCGTTCGGTCGTAACACCGCGCCGGCCGTAGCCCTCACTGCAATGATGCTGGTCAACGAAGGTCGCGACGAGCTGATGCTGGTGCTGCCGGCCGACCATGTCCTGGAAGACCAGAAAGCCCTGCAACGCGCGTTGGCCCTGGCCACCGTTGCTGCGGAAAACGGCGAAATGGTGCTGTTCGGTGTCCCCGCTACCAAACCGGAGACCGGCTACGGCTACATCAAGTCGACCAACGATTCGCTGCTGCCGGAAGGCGTCAGCCGCGTGTCGCACTTCGTTGAAAAACCGGACGTGAAACGCGCCACCGAGTATGTCCAGTCGGGCGGTTACTTCTGGAACAGCGGCATGTTCCTGTTCCGCGCCAGCCGCTTCCTCGAAGAGCTGAAAAAACACGATCCAGACATCTACGACACCTGCCTGCTGACCCTTGAGCGCAGCGAACAGGACGCCGACACCATCACCATCGACGAAGCTACTTTCGCCTGCTGCCCGGACAACTCCATCGACTACTCCGTGATGGAAAAAACCCAACGCGCCTGCGTCGTACCACTGACCGCCGGCTGGAGCGATGTCGGCTGCTGGTCGTCGCTGTGGGAGGTCAATGAGAAAGACGCCAACGGCAACGTCACCAAGGGCGACGTGGTCATTCAGGACAGCAAGAACTGCATGATCCACGGCAACGGCAAACTGGTGTCGGTGATCGGTCTGGAAAACATTGTTGTCGTCGAAACCAAGGACGCCATGATGATCGCGCACAAGGACAAGGTCCAAGGCGTGAAGCAGATGGTCAACACCCTCAACGACCTGGGCCGCAGCGAAACCCAGAACCACTGCGAAGTGTATCGCCCATGGGGGTCCTACGATTCGGTAGACATGGGCGGGCGCTTCCAGGTCAAGCACATCTCGGTCAAGCCGGGAGCGTGCCTGTCCCTGCAAATGCACCACCACCGCGCCGAACACTGGATCGTGGTCAGCGGCACGGCTGAAGTGACCTGCGACGACAACGTGTTCCTGCTGTGTGAAAACCAGTCGACCTACATTCCGATCGCATCGGTTCATCGTCTGCGCAACCCGGGCAAGATTCCTTTGGAAATCATCGAAGTCCAGTCGGGCAGCTACTTGGGCGAAGACGACATCGAGCGTTTTGAAGATATCTACGGCCGGTCCACGCCGATCGAACGTGGCGTGTCGGTGAAAACCATCGCGCAGTAAGCGCTCGGCAAAAAACAAGCCCCTGCTCAACCCCCTGCGATCCCTATCCGCAGTGGGTAGGGCGGGGGCTTTTTTGTTTGAACACAAGCACAGGTTGCAGCTAGCGGGGGGCTGGCTATCAAATACCGCAATTGCTCCAGCTCAGGAGCCTGGCCAACTCAGGCGCGACAACATCTCTGTTCGGCACCGGCAATTCCCGAGCCGGTTTCAACATGCATCAACGAGTGGCTCAACGATGGTTGCGGCTGACCCGGGTCGGGTTTGGCAATACATTGACTGATCATTCGGCCGCACGCTTCAGGTAGGATGGCCTTCTTCCTTCTTCGAGGTTCGCTTTATGTTCATCGGCGTCCTGCTGGTCCTGACCTGGTTGGTGTTGCTGCTGCGGTACCCGGCCAAGGCCTTGCCCGTTTCAGTGGCGGCCGCGATGGGCTTGGGCCTGGTAGCAACGTGGGTGATCTGGGCGGACAGCCGCGAGGTCAGGCAACTGGCGCGACTGGAGTTACGCATCGCTTACGCGCCCGCAGAGTGCCCGGCAGACCGCCCGCTGCAATTGACCATGAACAACGGCAACGATGTGCCACTGACCGAACTGCGCTGGCGCATCGCCGCTTATGCACCGGGCGATACGGTCAACCTGGCCGACAATCAGTACGCCACGCCCCGTTATCGCGGCCCCGGTGAATTGCAGCCTGGGGCGAACTGGCAAGACTGTTTGCCGATGCCACCGCTGCGACCCGGTTATCGTCCGCAAACCCTGGAGTTTCGCGCCGAGCGATTGCAGGGCAGTTTCTCCGACTGATCCCCTTCCCTTTTTTTTGCACAAGGACCGCGCCATGCCCGTCGCGCTGATTACCGGATGTTCCAGCGGCATTGGCCGCGCACTGGCCGATGCTTTCAAAGCGGCCGGTTACCAGGTCTGGGCCAGCGCCCGCAAGGCTGAAGACCTGAGCGCTCTCACGGCCGCCGGTTTCACCGCCGTGCAACTGAACGTCAACGACGGTGAAGCTCTTGCAGCGCTGGCCGAGCAAATCGGGCAACAGCATGACGGCCTCGATGTACTCATCAACAACGCCGGTTATGGCGCGATGGGGCCGCTGCTCGACGGTGGTGTGCCCGCCATGCAGCGCCAGTTTGAGACTAACGTGTTCGCGATCGTTGGCGTAACACGTGCGCTGTTCCCGCTGCTGCGCAAAACCAAAGGCATCGTGGTGAATATCGGCAGCGTGTCCGGGGTTTTGGTTACCCCTTTTGCTGGCGCCTACTGCGCGTCCAAAGCAGCGGTGCACGCCTTGAGTGATGCCTTGCGCATGGAACTCGCGCCGTTTGGAGTGCGCGTGATGGAAGTGCAGCCGGGCGCGATCGCTTCGAGTTTCGCCAGGAATGCCGGGCATGAGGCGGAACAGCTGATCAGCGAGCAGTCACCGTGGTTTCCATTGCGTGAGGGCATCCGCGCAAGGGCTAAAGCATCCCAGGACAACCCCACCCCGGCCAGTGAGTTTGCCGCTGGATTGCTCACCGCCGTTCAACAGGACAAGCCGCCGCGACTGATTCGCCTGGGTAATGGAAGTCGGGCATTGCCGCTGCTGGCAACGTTGCTGCCCAAAGCGCTGCTGGAAACGACGTTGATGAAACAGTTCGGGTTGAAGGGCCAGCTTTGAGACCGCGCTAACGCCATCCCGGGCAAGCCACACTCCCACAGGAGCGCGGCATGGCATGGAATCGGGGTGAAGCGATCGCGAGCTCGATGCACCGGTCATGCACCCTCACCTGGCTTCACCACCACCGTACACGTGATCCCCGCCGCCAACAGCACCCCCGCCGGCACTTCATCGATGTGAATCCGCACCGGCACCCGTTGCGCCAATCGCACCCAGTTGAATGTCGGATTAACGTCGGCGATCAACTCGCGGCTTTGCGGGTTGTCGCGGTCGTAGATGCCGCGAGAGATGCTCTGCACATGCCCCTTGAGCACTTCGCCGCTCATCAACTGCATGTCGGCTTTATCGCCCACCTGCACGTGCGGCAGTTTGGTTTCTTCGAAAAAACCGTAAACCCAGAACGAGTTCATATCGACCACAGCCATTTTCGCCTCGCCGATGCGCGCGTAGTCACCGCGATGTACATTGAGGTTGGTCACGTAGCCGTCCACCGCTGCGCGCACTTCGGTACGTTTGAGATTGAGTTGTGCCGCTTCGAGTTGCGCCTGGGCATGTTGATAGTCGGCGAGCGCGGCGTCGGCGATGTTGCTGGCGTCGTCGCGGTTCTCCCGGGAGATCACCAGGTTGTCCATGTCGGCGCGGCGGTGTGCGTTAACCTTGCGCATCTCCCAGGTCGACTTGCGCGAAGCCACCAGCGACTGCGCCTGTTTGACCGCAATGCGGTAATGCTCGGGGTCGATGCGCATCAACAGATCACCCCTTTTTACCAACTGGTTATCGCGCACCGGCACCTCGACCACTTCGCCGGTGACGTCGGCGGCGACGTTGATGATGTCGGCGCGCACGCGACCGTCGCGGGTCCACGGCGTATCCATGTAATGTACCCACAGGGTCCGGCCGATCCAGAGGGCGAGGGCCAGCACCAGCAGCGTGGCGAGCAGGCTGAACAGCTTTTTCATCAGAGCCTTCTTCAGTGATAGAGAGTCAACGGTAGACGGTCAGCGCCAAGGCGCCGAACAGACAGGTAAACAAACTCAGGCGCAGCAGCGCCGGGTGCCAGAAAAATCGGTACAGATCGAAGCCGGACAGGAACCGATCAAGCGCCCAGGCCAGCGCCGCGGCGATGAAAAACATCAACGTCATGGTCGGCATGTACACGCCGTGGAAAGCAATTTCACGAGGCATGTTCGTGTCCTTCGGAAGGGGTTTGCACGCGGGCCGCGAGCGGCGATTGCGGATCCAGCAATGAGGTGCGGATGAAGTGCAGATAACTCTTAACCCGGCGCAAGGCCGAGGTGTCGAAGTGCGGCGCGAACGGTTCGTCGGTGGCTTGCACACGACTGATCGCATGGTCCACGGCGATCAATGCACGTTGCAGATTGCCTGGGTTCGGTTGCACGAACAGCCGCATCAGCGAACGACCCATGACGCGAACGGCCTGACGCCACGGTTGTGATTCGGCATAGGCAGGGTGTACCGGAAGAATCGCCTGCTCCTTGCGCAACTCGATGATCGCGTGACCGACTTCCAGCACCACGAACATCCAGCGCAGCAGGTCGCGTTGTACTTGCGGCTGGCCGGCGGCCAGACCGTAAGCCTGATGCAGCAAGTCGCGGGTGCGGCTCTCGAAACTGGGCGCCAGCCCCTTCAGCTTGCCGCTGATCGCATGCACCACTTGCCCGCGCAGATCCTGCTCGAGACGGCGCCACAGCCAGCGACTGTTTGGCGGCAGAATGATCGCGCCGGCAGCCGCACACACCAGCATGCCCAGCACCATGGCGAGGTAGTCGTTGATGAACGCGTACGGGTTGTAAACCGTCAGGTTGTCGGGCACCGACCCGGTGCTGAAGAAGATCAGCAAACCGAGGCCGACACCGGCGTATTGCGGTCGCGAAGAAAGGAATGAGCCGAGCACGATGACCGGTGCGAGCATCACGCAAAGCAATGGAAAACCGTCGATCCACGGAAACACGAAAAACATCTCGAAGAAGCCGATCAGCGCGCCTAGCAAGGTGCCGCAGGCCATCTGAAACGCCATGCGCTTGGGGTTGGGCGTAGCCGCAGACAGGCCAACGGTGGCCGCCGCAATCAAGGTCATGGTCGCACCGCTCGGCCACGCCGTGACCACCCAATAACTGCCGAGTACCAGCAGAATGAAAGCCGCGCGAATGCCCGAGGCTGCAGAAGCCATCCAGTTGGTCTGCGAGGTGAACGGCTCGTGCCAAAGTTCCCGGGCATGGCTGTGATCGGCCAGCGACGCGTGGGTTTGCGTATAGCCGTGCAAGTCGTCGACGAAGCGATAGAGCAGCTCATAGGCGGTGTGAAAGTCCAGCAATTGCGCTTCGCTCGGATGGCTTTCCTGAAATGCTGCACGCAGGCTGCGAACCCGCGCCGGCAAGTCTTCCTTATAAGCGTTCAGCGCAGTCACCAACCGCACCGCATCGGGACTGGTCAAGGCGCGACCGCTGAAACCGTCGAGCACTTCAGCGAGGTCCTGCAAGCCCGGTTTGATCGCAGCCACGGCATGATCCTCATCGCTGCTGCGCAAGCGTTCGAGCAACTGATGCAGGGCATTGAAGCGCGTAGTGATGCTCATGAACTCGCTGTTCAAACGACTCAGCCGGCCGTTGCGCCGACGCATGTGCGGGTCCTCGAACACGGTGACGCTGCGCAGCCCTTCCAGGCCAACCGCCTCGGCGATGAAGCGTACATTGCTCGCTTCAAAAGCCTCGCGCTGGCTGCGACCGCGCAAGCCGTCGGTCACAAACAAGGCGAACACGCCGAAGCGCTGATACAGGGCGTTGCGCATTGCCGCACTCGCGGTTTGCGGGAGTATCGCGGCGCTGACCAGCGTGGCGCAGAGAATGCCCAGAGAGATTTCCAGCACACGCCACACCGCCGCCATGAATGCGCCGTCCGGGTGCGCCAACGCTGGAAGGCCGACCATCGCAGCGGTATACCCGGCCAGCACAAAACCGTAGGCGCGAAAGTTACGGTAACGCGCGGCACCGGCCGAACAAATGCCGACCCAGATCGCCAGCGAGCCGAGAAACAGTTCAGTGTTTTGCGCGAACAAGGCAATCAGCGCGACCATCACTGCCGAGCCGGTCAGAGTCCCGAGAAAGCGGTAGAAACTTTTCGCGAACACCTGACCGCTTTGCGGCTGCATGACGATGAACACGGTGATCATCGCCGTGCGCGGCTGCGGCAGTTCCAGACGCATCGCCAGCCACAGCGTCAGAAACGCCGCGAGCAAGACCTTGAAGATGTACACCCAGGTCACGCCGTCGCTGCGTGCCCAGTCGAAGAAACCCCGGCGCCATTCGAGGGAATAGAGCCAGCGCAGCGGTGCGGGCACGGGAATCATGGAATCCTGCTCAATGAACTGAAGTCCGGACGCGACATTGGCGGGCGTGAGGGTGCGGCGATCCGGCTGTCCTCCGGTACATCGTTGCCCGCGCCAAGCCCGCCGCCGAGCGCTGTCACCAGTTCGGCATGAGCGCTGAGACGCCTGGCCTGAACCTGCTGCTGGACTTGCTGCTGCTTGAACAACAACGTTTGCGCGTTGAGCACATTGAGGTAGTCGGTGAGGCCGCGCTGGTAGGCAATCATCGCGATGTCGTAGGTCTTTTGCGCGGTGGCCACCGACTCGGCGGCGAAGGTCTGCTGTTTGTCCATCGATTCGCGGCGGATCAACTGGTCGGAGATATCTTTCAAGGCATCGATCAGTGTCTGGTTGTACCGCGCCACGGCGATGTCGTAACCGGCGGACGCTTCACCGAGTGAAGCACGCAACCGCCCGCCGTCGAAAATCGGTAGCGAGATCGCGGGCCCGACGTTGTAGTTGAGTTTCCTGCCGGTCAAAAACTCCAGCGCGCCACCGCCGGTGGCCATGTAGCCGAGACTGCCAACCAGGTCCACATTTGGATAGAAACCGGCATGCGCGACATCAATGCCGCGCGCCTGTGCGGCTACTTGCCAGCGACTGGCAACCACATCCGGGCGTTGACCGAGCAACTGCGCCGGCAGGCTCGACGGCAGTTTCAGCGCCGCACCCAGCGCCAGCGACGGCCGCTGCAACTGCGCGCTTTGCCCCGGGCCAAACCCCGCGAGCGCCGCCAGCTGGTTACGGCTCAGGGCGATGGCTTCGTCGAGCGCATCAATCTGCCGGTGAGTTTCCGGCAAAGGCGTCTCGGCCTGGCTGACTTCGAAATGAGTGCCTATCCCGCCGTCGAGGCGTTTCTGCGCGAGTTCGAGCATCTGCTTCTGCTGCAGCAGGGTCGCGGCGACGATGTCCCGTTGCGCGTAATGCAGCGAGAGTTCGATGTAGGCACGCACGACGTTGCTCTGCAGCTCGAGTTGCGCCAGACGCGCTTCGGCGGCGCTCATGTGCGCGATGTCGACCGCGCGTTCGCTGGCATTGCTCTCACGACCCCAGAGATCAAGGGCATAGCTGAAGCCCAGCGCAGCGTTGTTGTCCCAGGTGGTTGTATCAGCCAGCTCGCCCGGTCCGTAGAACTGATCGTTGGGCCAGTTATGCCGTTTGAGGCTGGATTGGCCGTTGATCTGCAGCGACTCGGCGGATTCCGCCAGGCCGGCCATGGCTTTGGCCTGACGTACCCGCGCCGCAGCCATGGCCATGCTCGGGCTGCCTTGCAGTGCAAGGTCGATCCAGCGATTCAGTTGCGGGTCGCCGTAGGCTTGCCACCATCTCGAAGCAGGCCAGTGCGCATCCTGCTCAGCGCTGCGGATAGCTTCGTCGGTGGCCAGTTCATTGGCGTCCAGTGCCTTGCCCTGCGCGGCAATCCCGCCGGTGCCGATGCAGCCGCTGATAATGAGGGGTAAAGCCAGAACACTGAGCGCTTGAAAGACGATGTTGATGCGACGCGGCACTGCTGAGATTTCCTGAAATGGATGGACGTACGAGGTTCACCGGTGCTGGCTTCATGTGGCGAGGGGGCTCGCCCCCCGTTGGGTTGCGCAGCGCCCCCAAGTCTTGAACATGCGTTTTTCGGAACGATCGCATTCACTTGTTTTACGTTTGCTGCGCCAACGAACGGGGGCAAGCCCCCTCGCCACGCGAGCCCCTTCGCCACATACACTTGTCGGCGACGCCCGGTTGTTACAACGGCGCGATTCTAGGGGGCGGCCGGAAAGGCGATAAGCCGGCAAACCTGTGAATCTTTGTTACCGTTCACGCGATAATCCTCAGGTCGGGGTCTCAGACCTTGAAACCATGTGTCACAATTTGCCATCGCACCCGAGAGCACCCCATGGACACTTTGCAAAACATGCGCGCCTTCAGCTACGTGGCCGAGGCCGGCAGTTTCACCGCTGCGGCCGTGCAGCTCGATACCACCACGGCCAACGTTTCGCGCGCGGTCTCCAATCTCGAGGCCCATCTGCAAACCCGACTGCTCAACCGCACCACGCGGCGCATTGCCCTGACCGAGGCCGGCAAACGCTACCTGTTGCGTTGCGAACAGATACTCGCGTACGTCGAAGAAGCCGAAGCCGAAGCCAGCGACGCCCACGCCCGCCCAGCCGGACAGCTCAAGGTGCATACCATGACCGGCATCGGTCAGCACTTCGTGATCGATGCGATCGCCCGCTATCGCAAGACTCACCCCGATGTCACGTTCGACCTGACCATGGCCAACCGCGTCCCGGACCTGCTCGACGAAGGCTATGACGTGTCCATCGTGCTTGCCAGTGAGCTGCCGGATTCGGGCTTTGTTTCCCAGCGCCTGGGCATCACTTACAGCATCGTTTGCGCCTCCCCGGCGTACGTCAAAGCCAATGGCTGCGCGCACAAACCCAGCGACCTGCTCAACCATGCCTGCCTGCGCCTGGTAAGCCCGGTGATTCCGCTGGAAAAGTGGACGTTCGACGGTCCGGAAGGCCAGGAAATGGTCACCATCAACAGTTCACCGTTCCTGGTGAATTCCGCTGATGCAATGAAAACCGCGATCATCAGCGGCATGGGGGTAGGCGTTCTGCCGGTGTATGCGGCCATTGAAGGCTTGCGCAACGGCACGCTGGTGCGGGTAATGCCTAACTACCGGTCTCAGGAACTCAACCTGTACGCCATCTACCCTTCGCGGCAGTACCTGGATGCGAAGATCAAAACCTGGGTCGAGTATTTGCGCGGTTCGCTGCCGGAAATTCTCGCCGCGCACCAGGCGGAACTGGTGGCGTATGAAGTGAGCGGCAGTCTGGCTGGCGCGCGGCTGGCGAATTAGCCCTGGACGCCGTTCCTCCTCTGTAGGAGCCGGCTTGCTGGCGATGCGGCCAACCAGCCCTGATGTTCAGGCCACAATCGCTATCGCCAGCAAGCCGGCTCCTGCAAAGTTCGCGCGCGTAAGGCCGCTTGGCCGCTCGCACAATAGCAAAGAAGAATGTTAGCGTGCTTGGCATCTCCACGCCCGACGAGCCTTCCTCTCATGAAAAAGACTGTCCTCGCCTTCAGCCGCATCACGCCTGACATGGTCGAGCAACTGAAGTCAGACTTTGACGTCATTGTGCCGAACCCGAAAAACGGCGACATCAATGCCCAATTCAACGAAGCCCTGCCCCACGCCCACGGCTTGATCGGAGTCGGCCGCAAGCTCGGCCGTGCGCAACTGGAACATGCGCGCAAGCTCGAGGTGGTGTCCAGCGTCTCGGTCGGCTATGACAATTACGACTTAGGCTATTTCAACGAGCGCGGCATCATGCTGACGAACACCCCCGACGTGCTCACCGAAAGCACTGCCGACCTGGCGTTCGCCTTGCTGATGAGCAGCGCCCGCCGCGTGGCCGAGCTGGATGCCTGGACCAAGGCCGGTGAATGGCAGGCCAGCGTCGGAGCACCGTTGTTCGGCTGCGATGTGCATGGCAAAACCCTTGGCATCGTCGGCATGGGCAATATCGGCGCGGCGATCGCCCGCCGTGGCCGTCTCGGTTTCAACATGCCGGTCATCTACAGTGGCAACAGCCGCAAAAGCGCAATTGAGCAAGAGCTGGGCGCGCAGTTGCGCAGCCTTGATGAGCTGTTGGGCGAAGCGGACTTCGTTTGCCTGGTGGTGCCGCTCAGCGAAAAAACCAGACACCTGATCAGTCACCGCGAATTGGCACTGATGAAGCCCGGCGCGATTCTGATCAACATCGCGCGAGGCCCGGTGGTGGACGAGACTGCGCTGATTGAAGCACTGCAAAGCAAGCGCATTCGCGGCGCCGGGCTGGACGTTTATGAGAAAGAACCGCTGGCCGAATCGCCACTTTTCCAGTTGAAAAATGCCGTGACGCTGCCCCACATCGGCTCCGCCACGCACGAAACCCGTGAGGCGATGGCCAATCGTGCCGTAGCGAATTTGCGCAGTGCCCTGTCGGGTGAGCGACCGCAGGATCTGGTAAACGCGCAAGTCTGGAAAGGTTAATAAAAGGGCGGGCGTACATAACGCCTGCCCTTTTTTGTATGCCGGCATATCACTGATACACACCTTGCAATTCAGCCGCCGCCCAAACTAATGGGTCACACGATAAGCTCTCCTTACTTGCCCATCATACCGGGAACCCATTTGGAGAACGCGCATCGTGAACTATCTGACAACTGCTCAGATCATTAGAATCAGCAAAGCCCTGCTTATGTCATTTGTAAGTATCTTTGGATTACTGGTGATGTACAGCAACTTCACCGACTACCCCACCAATTACGAATACCTGGGCCACATCCTCAGCATGGACACGGTTCGGGCTGACGCCTTGTACAAGTACCGCGCCATCACTTCGCCGATGGCCCATCATCGTATTTACTGGTTGATCATCACCCTTGAAGTGCTTTCTACCTGCTTTTGCGTGGTGGGCACCTATCACTTGTATAAAAATATAAACAGCAGTGCAAAAAAATTTCACGAAGCAAAGAAATTCTCGCTGATTGGCTTGTTGATCGGCATTACCATTTATTATGTTGGTTTCCAGGTTATCGGCGTTGAATGGTTCAACATGGATGAGTCGGAGCGCTGGAATTATAAAGACTGGGCGCGGCATATTGTCGACTTCTTATTGCCTTTGATGATGTATATGGCGCTAAGGATCGATCGTTGAGCCTTAGTTGCCTGATGTATCAGGCAAGGCTTCGATGTGCTTGCTCCTGCGGGGCTTTGGGTTTGCGAAATACCAGCACATTACCCAGCATTACCAACACCAGCCCCGCAAGGGCCGGCGCGGTCCACTGGTAGCCTTCTGCGTACGCCGAAACGTTGAGCGCCACCACCGGGAACAGCACGGTGCAGTAGGCCGCACGCTCCGGCCCCATACGTCCCACCAGCGTCAGGTAAGCGGTGAAGCCGATGACCGAGCCCGGAATGACCAGGTACAGCAGCGAGCCGATGTAGCGCGCAGTCCACTCCATATCGAATGGAATACCTTTGACCAGGCACCACACTGACAACATCGCTGCACCGTAAGCCATACCCCAGGCGTTGGTCGTCAGGGGCCTGAGCCCTGCTTTTTGCTGCAGGCTTGAAAGCATGTTGCCTGCCGAAAAGCACAGCGTGCCGAGCAAGGCCAGTGCCAGGCCAAGCAGTGTCTCAGGGCTGGCGGTGTGACCGGCCAGCTCCGGCCAGAACAACAGGCCAAGCCCCAACAGACCAAGCGCGCCGCCCATCAACACATTGCGAGCAATTTTTTGAGAAAAAAAGACCCTCGCATTCAGCGCATTCCACAAGGTCGCCGTCGAGAACACCACGGCGACCAGGCCACTCGGGATCCACTGGCTGGCCGTCAGGAAACACATGAAATTGATGCAGAACAGGCACAAGCCCTGCGCCACACAGATGAGATGCCCGCGACGGTTCATCACTTGCAGCTTGCGGCTGAGCAACAACATCACGAACAGCACCAGCGCGGCGAGACCGAAGCGATAGACAATCGATGCCGGAATGGCCACCACACCCAGTTGCCATTTAAGGGCAATCCAGGTGGTGCCCCAGATCAGCACAGTCAGCAAGTACAGGGAAAGGTTCATGGCATGGCTCCTCAGCAGGCGCTCAGTGTCCCGCTACACGCCTTGCCGCACTTGCATAATCTTGCGCTTTTGTCAGCGCACGGGCTGGCAGATCCGGGTCTACGGAGTAGGATGCAAATCGACAGAGAGAACCAATCATGCCCGCACTGGAAACGCTGCAAGTCTTTCAAGCCCTCAATCGCTCGCCCCATGCTCGTCTCGAGCACAGTGCCGAGCTTGGTGACGGCATGGCTGCGGCTTTGTGGAGCAACCATCATGACGCGCAGGATTACGCAGGGCCGAGCCATCACACACTGTCGTGCTACATCGCTGGCGGGACTGGCACATTTCGCCGTGATCGACCCGGCACCAAAGGTGCTCCGGACAAACTGTGCACGCTCCCGGCCGGTCATGAGTCAGCCTGGGTAATCAACGGTGACATCCGGCTCGCTCATGTCTATTTCAACCCCGAACAATTCGCCCTCGGCTGCGTCACCTTACTGGACCGGGAGCCTCGCGAACTCCAGCTGCACGAAAACACCTTTCTCGATGACCCGCTGCAGGCCCGCCGTTTCAGGCAGTTGATCCTGCTCAATTGGGACGAGCCTGGCGAACGTCTGCTAACCAGCAGCCTGGCCCATGAAATACTCAGTCACGCGCTGCTCAGTCAGGTCGGCCTGCGTGAGGGCTTGCGGCTCAGGGGTGGATTGGCGGCACATCAGCGCAGGCAATTGGTCGATTTCATCGACGGCCATTTGGCAGAAGCCATCAGCCTGGGACAACTGGCGGGGTTATGCGCGTTATCGGAATATCACTTCGCACGGATGTTTCGCGCAAGTTTTGGCTTGCCCCCGCATCAGTATGTTTTGGCGCGGCGCTTGAATCGGGCGCAGGCATTGCTGCGCAGCACCTCCAGGCCTGTGGGAGAAATAGCATTGGCCTGCGGCTTTGCCAGTGCGAGTCATTTCACCAATCGGTTCCGCCAGGGGCTGGGTGGGTCGCCCAAAGAGTATCGGCAGGCGTTCTTGCGTTAGTAATCAGCGCCTGCCCACAGAGCACGATGACGCGGTCTTGCGCCAAACTGTAAAGTGCCCGGACAGCAAAAACTGCTCAAGTTTGCGCAAATGCCACGACGGGGCTGACGAGCAGGCTCAGCCCGGCCAATGCCAAGGCAAGTCGTGGGCGATAGGGCATCAGCAACACCAGCAGCAAAGCGCTGAGCATCAATACCGCACACCACTCGACAAGGCCGAGGCCCCATCCGGTCGAAGCCACCGCCGCCCACAAAGACAAACCCAACAGCGACCATCCACCCAGCCTGATCGCTCGGCAACGAGCAGTCGATGGCTTGCGTCCAAGCAGCTCGACATGGTGACGGTCCATCGATAAACACAGCGCGCTGAAGCCGCCGTAACAGAGCAACAGGGCCAGCAACATCAGTTCGCCTCGTGCTCAAGTGAGATCGATTGTCGGCGCCGGCGCAGCACCACTTCTGACCGCCCTGCCCGTTGCATTTTCCACGCCGCCCAAGCGAAAAACAGGCCGCTGCCCAGGCACGTCAAATCGAACCCGGCCATGGCCCAATCGCCCTGCGTCAGCGTGAATCCCAAGTGATAAGGCGTAGTCAGCGCATTCAACAGCGGCAGCGCGGCGAACACCAACGCCGCCAGTGCCAATTGCTCCACCCATGCCCTGCGCCCACGGCGAACCACGGCGTGCAGCAGACTGAGCCCCCACATCAGGAAGAAGCTGTTGACTTCCCAGTCCGAGCGCCCAGGCATCTGCGCCGGCAGCAACCGATTGGCCCAGAAGAATGCAGCCACGCCGATCATCAGCCCCGACATGCTGGCAATGTTCAGCACTTCCACCAGGCGCAACTCGAAGGGCATGACGCCGCTCTTCACATGTTTGAGTTGGCGTTTGCCCAACCAGATCACCAGCCCTGTGCCGATCATCGCCGTACCGGCCAACCCGCAGAAAAAGTACAGCCAACGCAATACCGGGTCGGCAAACCGGCCCATGTGCAGGCCGTAAAAACTCCCGGCGACGGCTCGCGGCAGGGATTGTTCAGGCGTCGCACCCAGCAACTGCCCGGTCACGCCGTTGAAGGTCACCGCGCTGCTGAAATCATAAACCAGGCGATCGCCGGCATCGCGCAACAACACCACCGAGGCGTTGACATCGCCGGGATTATTCACCGTAAGCCGTCCGACATTACCGCCCGACCACAGCTCACGCGCCTGTTGCAACAGCGGCGCGAGCGGCGCCAACGCCGCCGGTTTACCCGCCAGTTCCGGGGTAGTGGATGCCGGGAAAATTTCATCATAAAACCCCCGGGCATCACCGTTATACGAAGCCAGGATGCTCGCCGGCATCACCATCGACATGAAGATCACCAGGCTGCTGTAGGTAATCATCAAGTGAAACGGCAACACCAGCACACCGACCGCGTTATGCCCGTCCAGCCAGGAACGCTGGCCCTTGCGCGGGCGGAACGTGAAGAAGTCCCGGAAGATTTTCTTGTGGGTGATGATCCCGCTGATCAACGCGACGAACATCACCATCGCAGCAATGGTGGATAACCAGCGACCCCACGGGTGAGGCATCTGCAACTGAAAGTGGAAGCGGTAGAAGAATTCACCGCCCATGGTGGCGCGGCCCTGCACTTCGGCACCGGTCTGTGGGTCGAGGTGTTTCTGGGTGAACTGGCCGCGCTCACCGCGCTTGGCCGGGGTTTGCTGCCATCGCACAGACAGGCCTGGGTCACGGGCATCGGGCAGATCGATGAGCCAGCGCGAGGCGCCTGCTGCGTGCTGCTGCAGATAGTCCTGCGCCAAGGTCATGCTGGCTTCGGAGCTTACGGAACGCGCCGCAATCTCTGGCTGCATCCAATGGCTGATCTCGTCCTTGAAGTAAGCCAGGGTGCCGGTCAGGAAAATGGCGAACAACAGCCAGCCGAAAATCAACCCGGCCCAGGTGTGCAACCAAGCCATTGCCTGACGAAAGCCTTCTTTCATGGCTGGCCCGTCCAGTAAGCGAGACCGGCAAGCGCAGCCAGCAACAGGCTGGCCACGATCAGCCCGAACCAGGCTCGACACGCGCTGTGGCAGGCGAAACACCACAGCACCGCGCAGAGATAGGCAACGAATGAGGTCATCATCCCGGTCACCGCCGCGTCGGCCCGGGCCATGGGCAACCACAACGTCAGGCTGACACTGGCCAGCGAAGCAACGACGTAACCGCCCAGAACAGCGGCCAGCGCCCGCGAAGCGACGGCCATGCGGTAGGAAACAGGGAGCGTGGGGATTTTGCCTTTCATGTCTCAACCTGAAACGGGGTGACGCCTCGTGCTAATCACGGCGCCAGCAAGGGCGCAATAATAATGATAAATATTCTCATACGCAAAAGGGATCTGACGCTATGCACGTCTGGCGCAACGATGCCACTGCGTCTGCCTGGTCGAGCCTAGGCGTGCAGGGTTTCAAATTCTTCGTTGTGAAGATAATTGGCTTTCGAAAGCTTCGTCAGACGTTCAAAATCTACTATTTCGACCCCCCTGTAACGGGTGCTGAGTATTCCCTGATCGGCCCAGCCCGTTAGAATCCGCCCGACACTTTGGCGCGTCGCCCCGATCATCCGCCCCAGATCTTCTTGTGAATGAGACACCACGAGCTGTGCGTCATGCGCCTGGGCGACCTCAAGCAAACACAGCGCGAGCCGGCAAGGAATGGGCAGAAGCAGAGAACGCTCCAGCAGCCAGAACATATGTTGTAAGCGTCGCGCGCTCCGCTGGAGCAGTCTGATAGCCACCGACGGGTAGGCTTTCAGCAGCTGTTCGAAGTCTGGTTTCGTCAGCTCAAGCAGCACCGTGTCGCCGATGGCTTGGGCATGGTGTGAGCGCGGACTGTTGTTCAGCAAAGACAACTCACCGAACCACTCGCTGATACCGAGCACTGCGGTTAATAGCTCATCGCCTTGAATATTCTGCCGGGTAAAACGCACCCTCCCCTGCGCGATAATAAACAAGGAAGTGGCTTTATCGCCTTTTAAAAAAACTGTTTGCCGGTCATCGAAATAATGCTCTCGAAAGAAGGTTATTGCGAAAGTGACCGCGTCTACTTCGCAGCCTTTAAGGAGGGTGCTGCCGACGATTTGCGCGAGGGCCTCTGCCCCTACCAGCGGTGTTCTTGATGTCATTTGAGGCCCTGTTTTTTTATGATTTTATTGATCAATTGCCCGCTATGTTGCAGTCCTTGTCAGTGCAGGAACCCTAGTATAGGCACACGACGCGAGAGCAAGGGCGATACCGCCGCTCGCCGAATGCACGCCGAGTGGCATCTGCCAACTTGGACCCAGGCGGCCGATCAGGGCCATCCAACACAGAGGACACGCACATGAGCGAAACATTGGTAAAGCCTGCAGTGGAGGAAGGAACGCTTCCCATTCTGACCGTCTCCGGGTACCGCGCGGAGATTCGCCTGAACCGGCCAAAAGTGCTCAACCGTCTGCAGCCTGAGGACGTCCTGGCCTTACGCAAGATGTTTTCGCAGATCAACAATAATCCAGAGATTCGGGTCCTGGTGCTCACAGGCACTGGCCGGGTGTTCAGCTCGGGCTTTCACCTCGGGGACCTTGCTCAGCGACGCGCGAGTTCGGACGCTCCCGTGAAAGCGGAAGAACTGCAAGATTCACCCGACAACTTTGGCGCAATGACGGTGGAGCTGGAGAATCTGCGAGTGCCGACCATTTGCCGCCTTAACGGCAGCGTTTATGGGGGCGCCACGGACCTCGCTCTCAGCTGCGACTTCCGCATTGGCATGCAGGGCACAGAGATGTTCATGCCAGCTGCTCGCTTGGGTCTGCATTACTACTCTGAGGGCCTGGTGCGCTGGTCGCATCGCCTGGCACCCGGGGCGGCAAGAAAACTGTTCCTGACCGCGAAAACCATCAGTGCCGAAGAAATGCTGCGGGTGGGTTACCTGACTGAGTTAAGGGCTCCAGAAAACCTCGACAAGACTGTCGACGAATGGGCAGAAAACCTGGCCGCGATGGCGCCACGCGCTGTTGAAGGCATGAAGCAGGCACTCAATGAGATTGACCGCGGTGAGTTTGACCGCGTCGCTTCGGATGCGCGCAACGCGGCGAGTCTAAGCAGTGAAGACGTGCGGGAAGGTCTTGCAGCCTGGCATGAAAAACGCTCGCCCGTGTTTGTTGGACGCTAACACTTATTTCAATAATAAATTTCAAGATAATAGATTTTAAAACAATAAATTCTAAAAACAACAACAGATACTTTGCCGCATTTCAGGCCGTAAGGCATCAGGAGAAAAACAATCGATTGTGTACCTCCTGAAAGATCTGCCTGTTATTAAAGAGAGACTCGCTCAATGAACAACGGACCATTGTTTGGACTCAAGGTTATTGAACTCGCCCAGATTATGGCGGGCCCCACCTGCGGGATGATGTTGGCCGACATGGGAGCGGACGTCATTAAAGTAGAGAAACTGCCGGGGGGCGATGATGCACGTAACTATAAGGAGGAGTCAGCAGGAGAAATATCCCACTCTTTTGCGATGCTGAATCGAAACAAACGGAGTATCGCGCTCAATGTCAAGAAACCGGAAGGTCGAGACGCATTACTGCGCATGATCAAGGACGCAGACGTAGTCATAGAAAACTACCGCCTGGGTACGATGGAGAAACTCGGGATCGGCTATGAGACATTAGCAAAGATCAATCCTGGCCTGATCTACTGCTCGATCTCCGGCTATGGCCGGACCGGTCCCAAAGCCAAGGAAGGCGGGTTTGACCTTATTGCGCAGGGCTTTGCCGGCTTGATGAGCGTGACTGGAGAAAAAGGCGGCCGACCGATCAAGGGTGGAAATTCGGTGGCAGACATCAATGCCGGGATCCTGGCGAGTGTGGGTATCCTCGCTGCCTACGTACATAGGCTGAAGACCGGCAAGGGCCAGTTAGTTGAAACTTCGCTATTTGAAGCTGGGCTGCAGCAGATGTATTGGTTTGCAGCGATGTATTTCGCAACGGGAGAATCCGCGGGCGCATCCGGTTCTGCACATCCACTTATTGCACCGTATCAGGCCTTCGAAACGGCTGATCGCTGGATTACCCTTGGCGGTGCCAACCAGCGAAACTGGGTCAAGATCGCCGAGGTTCTTGGTCATCCTGAGTGGGCGCAAGAACCTCGCTTTTTGACAGGCCCCCTGCGTAAGAAGAACGAGGAAGCGCTGGTCGCACTTATCGCGCCAGTGCTGCTTACCGAGTCTGCAGACCACTGGATGTGCTTGTTAGAAGCAGCAGGGGTACCAGTGGGTCCGGTCAATACCATCGCGGAAGCACTTAACCATCCACATACACTAGCTCGGGAAATGGTGGTGGAGACTGAGCATCCAACCGCGGGGCGGATGAAGTCCCTTGGATTGCCGATCAAGTTCTCAAGAACACCCGGCGGTGTAAAACGCCCCGCAACTTTGCTCGGCGAGCACAGCCGGGAAGTTATGCACGAATATGGTTTCTCGAACGCAGAGATCGAGCAGATGCTCGCGTGCGGGGCGTTATTTGCAATCGAGTCAGCCTAGGCGGTGTCTGGAACACCAGTTCTGCCCTAACCACCGACAGGGTGGTTCACTCATTACAAAAATAAGAAGGAAAGTGATATGGCTTGGATTGGATTCGGCATGGTAATCACCTTCATGGTGCTGATCATGACCAAGCGGCTATCGGCTGTGGTCGCGCTTACTCTTGTCCCCGTGGCTTTTGGTCTGGCCGCGGGCCTGGGGGGTGAAATGGGTGGCATGATCATGGGCGGCATGCGTCAAGTCGCGCCCGTGGCGATCATGCTGATATTCGCGATACTGCTGTTCTCGATCATGTACGACGCGGGCCTGTTCGAGCCCTTGGTCAAGGCGATTACACGCTCTGCCGGGAACGACCCATTACGGATTACCTTGGCCACAGCCTTTCTGAGCGCGGTCACCTCGCTGGATGGTGATGGCACCACCACGGTGTTGATTGTGGTGACTGCTTTCTTACCGGTCTATCTGCGCATCGGTATGAACCCGCTGATCATCGCGGTGCTCATACTGCTGACCAATACCATGATCAATATTGTCCCTTGGGGAGGTCCGTCGGCCCGGGCAGCCAGCGCGCTGAACCTGGATGTGATGGACATTTTTGTGGGGTTGATTCCAGCAGCCATGCTGGGTCTGGTGTATGCGGGCGGCATGGCCTGGTGGTTTGGCTTGCGTGAACGCAAACGACTCGGCTGGGTGGCGGGCAGGAACATGCTCTTGCCGGAAATCGGCAAGAAGGTTGCGGAAATTGATCGCAGCCATCAGCGGCCCAAGCTTGTATGGGTAAACCTCGCCCTGATGTGTGGGATGGCCGCAGCTATGGGGACTGGGCTGGGACCCTTGCCGGCAGTCATGGTTGTCACTTTCGCGCTGGCGCTGGTGATCAATTATCCGCGCCTGGCTGAGCAAAAGAAACGCATTGCCGCCCATTCAGCGAATGCCATTACTGTAGCGATGCTCATATTCGCGGCGGGTGTGTTTACAGGAATACTCACCGGCTCCGGTATGGTCGATGCCATGGCCGCGTCAATCCTGGCGATCATTCCGGACTCTGCGGGCAGTTCCATGGCGCTGATTACGGCTTTCGCCTCCCTGCCCATCACGTTCTTCATATCCGATGATGCGTACTACTTCGGCATCATTCCTATCCTGGCTGCCGCCGGTGCGGAATATGGCGTCGACCCGATGCATATCGCTCGCGCCTCGATGATGGGCCAGCCGGTCCGCGCGCTCAGCCCGTTGATAGCACCCATATATGTCATCGCTGGCCTCCTCACCAAAGAGGTAGGTGAGTTGCAAAAGTTTGCACTGCTGCCCGCCATCGGTGCTTCGCTGGTCTTCATCGTGGGTGCCTTGCTGACCGGCGCCATTTCTTAACGCTAAGGATGATCTTGAAGTGTGCTGCCGCCCTGTCGCGGCGGCGAAGGGTTTCTGATGTCAAAAATAAATATAAAACGGACAGTTCAGATGAAAAACAAGAATGCGAAACTGGCAGTTCTTTCAGTGGCTTTATTGGGTGCCCACCCATCCGTTATTGCTTCAACCATTCATGATTCCAATCGCACTCATAACGCGGGGAAGTTCAATCTTTACCTGCGCGCAATCCATATTGATACCCGTATTAAAAATGATCTGATCGAAAAAGACTTCGGCGGATTCCCTACCGGCGATCGGCTGGGCGGTACGGCACTGGGTATTATTGCTGATTACAATTCGGGCTACTGGCAAGACAGTATCGGCTTTGATACCTCTCTTTATGGTGCGGCTCAGATCGATGCGCGGCCTGAAGACCGGGACCTGCTTGATGACACCTCGGGCGATAATCGCTCCTTTGCCAAGTTAGGTCAGGCCTACGTCAAGTTGCGCCGTGGTGGTGAAAACTGGACTGCCGGGCTTCAAGTCGGGCGCGGCAGGTTCGATGCAGGCACGGTGGTGACTTCCGATACCCGAGCAGTTCCCGCAAGCCTGCAAGGTGCCCGCGGGCAACTCCTGGTAGAAGGTCTGGACATAGGCCCGCTGCCAGGCGTGCTGTTTATCGATGGCGCCTACATCAATGGCGCCTCCCCGCGGGACCGTGAGGATTTCGACAAGATCCTTAGCGAAAGCGGAGCCGGGATCGACACCATCAAGACCTACAGCATTGGCTACGACGCCAAGTTGTTTGCCCTCAAGTACTCGCGAGGCGTGGCGAAGGATTTCAATAAGAACAGCAGTTACGGTTTGACGCTGCGGGCCCCCATCGGCGAACGCGGTGGGGCGATTTTAGAATCCTACTACTATGACCTGCGCGCGGCAGGTAACGTCTGGGATCGTGACTGGGCCGCCGGCGATGCGGGGTTCGACGACAAGGCCAGTTGGCTGAATATTAACCTTGGGCTGGAAATTGATAACTGGAGCGGCGGTATCTCCTACTCCAACACTAAGGCCGAGCTGACCAACGGGAAGTTGGGTTACGCCTATTTTGATCATGGCGACAATGTGGACGGCTCGCTCGAGGCGTGGACCCGCTCAGGCAGCGATTTCAACAATGATGGAGAAGAAACCTGGCAAGTAGCTGCCAAGTACGACTTCAAGGGTAACTCCCTGGGCGGGGTGCCATTGGATGGATTCAACTTCACGGCGCTGTTCAAGCGTGGCAAGTTCGATGCGACCAACCCGTTTACCGGAGCGGGCTCAGACATTCAGGAGAACGAGGTGGGGTATCTCCTCAACTACCGATTTGACGAACCTGATTACCAAGGACTTTCAGTGGGAGTGTTATTCACTCGCTACTGGATAAACGAAGACTTTGTAGCACTGGTATCGGCGCAACCAGAGAACGTTGTAAGCGGTAAAGACTTGCGCGTGTATCTGGATTACGCATTTTAGCCTTGCGCAGCGGGACCGGAGGCGCTGGAAGCCGGATAGATTCATTGAACGCTTTAGCCCCGCCTGAATCCAAATTTTCACCCCGGCGCTCACATCACCGTATCGCGCCGAAGAGTATCTGACTCATCGCCAAATAAAGGAATTCTCATGACCGACCCACGTAACATTGCCCACGACAAAAAAGTTCAGCAAGAGAAGAAGAACCATGGCGAAGAAATTGCGCCGGATGCAGAGCACACACCTCAGCCAGGTATGAAACCAGCGCTCAAGCACGACGATGACGAACAAAACGAGAACGCTTGAACCCGGCAATACCCTGATCTGAAGATTCAGTGTGGCGGCGCGGCACCAACAAAAACGGGCCTGCATGTGCAGGCCCGTTGTGTGGAGTTGAATGGTCAGTCAGGCATTAACCGTTCTGGGTAGCCTGTTCGTTTTCAAGAAACTCGTCTTCAAGCAGCGCATCGGCTGCTACATGCTCAAAGGGCACGACGGCGGCACGGGGTTTGCCCCGCAACTTGCCGAACAAGTGGTCCAGCGCGTGTTCCAGCTTTTCAGCTGCTCCGTCAATGGCCTGTTCCAGGGAGTCTGCCTTGTGGGTGACTGAAATAGGTTGATGGCCTTTTGGCCGCGCTTCCAGCTGGCAGCGCATATCGTGGGGACCGGGCTTGTCGCCATTCTCGTCCCGCAGATGGACCTCGATGCGGGTCAGGTCCTCTTCATAACGTTCGAGCGTGCTCTCAATGGTAGTACGTACCCACTCCTCCAGTCGGATGCTGCTTTGAATATGGTTATCACTGTTGACTTGGATTTGCATAGTTCATCCCTTATTTCAGCTAGCTCGCGAGAGGCCGTTCAGCTCGCCCTTGGGCGTCATCACTGTGACCTCTTACTTACACAATCGGTTCGCCCGGAGAACAATTCAACCCCTCAAAAAAGATAAATATTCATTCGCAAAAAAAGCCGGACATTAGCCGAAAGCGCTGTTAAGGTCGGGAGTTGGGTCGCCCCTCTCCCGCGCCGGATTTATTCACATCTGTTGCTCTGCCAACGGATGCAAGCTGCGAAAAACCTCCGCCTCTTCCACCAGCCAGTCATGCACCACGCGCACGCCCGGATGACTCAGTGCACCGGGCGCGTATAGCAGCATGTAGCGTTTGTGATTGGGCACCGCGAGGCCAAATGGCACGATCAACGCCCCGCGCTCCAGCTCATCGTTGAGCAACGTTCGTCGCGCAATGGCTACACCCATTCCGGCTATGGCCGCCTCAATGGTCAGGTGATTGCGATTGAAGGTATGACCGCGCCGTACATCCGCGCCCTGGAAACCGATGGCGTCGAGATAGAACTCCCATTCCGCATATTCGTAGCTGCCGCGCCAGGCAGTGATGTCATGTAGCAGCGGGAAATGGATCAGGTCCGCCGGACCGTGCAGCGGCGGTCGGCCACGCAACAGACCAGGCGCACACACTGGAAAAATCTGCTCGTCCAGCAGGGCTGTGGATAACAGCCCGGGATAGCTGCCGTCGTTGAGGTCGATCGCCAGATCGAAATCTCCTTCATGCAACGGCACACTGCTGTCTTCGGCGACCAGGCGTAGCTGAATGTCGGGGAAGCGCTGCTGCAACCGCGGCAATCGCGGCGTCAGCCATTTGCTCAGAAAGGATGGAATTGAACGAACGCGCAAGATACCGCTGATTATTCCTGCATCGAGCCGGCGTAATTCCGCATCGATGCTGCCGTAAGCCTCGTTGACGGTGACTGCCAGGCGCTGCCCCTGCGCACTCAACTCGACGCCTCGGGCGCGGCGATGAAACAGGCGGAACCCCAGGCGTTCTTCCAGTTGCCGCATCTGCTGGCTGACTGCCCCCGGCGTGATGTGCAGCTCCTCGGCGCATCGCGTGAATGAGAGGTGCCGGGCAGCACAGGAAAACACGTGCAGCCAGACGTAAGTCTGCGCATGCAATTGACGACTCATCGTTTAGTCCTGCTAAAGGGTATCTTAGGAATTTTCGTTGGTCACGTAGAACGCTAACGATCAGTATCGTCGACATTGCGCTCGTCCTACAAAAATGGCAGCGATTTTCTACCATTGCTTGTATAGGGTTTAGCATGGCTATCAGTGTTTTCGATCTGTTTAAAGTGGGTATTGGTCCTTCAAGCTCACACACCGTCGGCCCTATGCGCGCTGCTGCAACCTTTGCTCAGGCGCTCGCCGACCAGCGAATACTCGGTGACACGCGTCGCGTTGAAATCCGCCTGTACGGTTCGCTTTCGGCTACGGGCGTCGGACATGCCACCGACCGCGCCTGCGTCATGGGCTTGATGGGCGAATGGCCGGACAGTATCGACCCTACGACCATCGATGGCCGTATCCAGGCGTTACGCGAAACCGGCGAGCTCAGCCTGGCGGGGAAGATCACCATTGCCTTTGACTGGCAGCGTGACCTGCTGCTGCTCGACGAGAGCTTGCCCTACCACCCTAACGCCATGTCCCTGACCGCGTTCGGCGAGACCGGTGAACTGTGGGAGCAGACCTATTACTCGATCGGCGGCGGTTTCATCGTTGAAGCAGCTGAAGCCGAGTCGGGCATCGCGCCCACCAGCGACGTCGTCCTGCCATACGAATTCTCCACAGCGGTCGAGTTGCTCACGTTGTGCAACGAGCATGGCCTACGGGTATCCGAATTGATGATGGCTAACGAACTGGCCTGGCGTAGCGAGGCCGAGATCCGGCAGGGCCTGTTGCATATCTGGTCGGTGATGCGCGAATGCGTCGAGCAGGGTCTGCGTCACGAAGGCATCCTGCCTGGCGGTCTCAATGTGCCGCGACGTGCGGCGAAACTGCACCGCAGCCTGTTGGAAATCGGCAAGCCGAATGTCATTACTTCCACGTTGTCGGCAATGGAATGGGTCAACCTGTTCGCCCTTGCCGTGAATGAGGAAAACGCCGCCGGCGGGCGCATGGTTACTGCACCGACCAATGGCGCGGCGGGGATTATCCCGGCGGTACTGCACTACTACATGAAATTCAATCCGCACGCCTCGGACGATGACGTCGTCGCGTTCTTCCTGGGTGCCGCCGCGGTCGGCATTCTCTGCAAGAAAAACGCGTCGATTTCCGGCGCGGAGGTCGGATGTCAGGGCGAAGTCGGTTCAGCGTGCGCCATGGCGGCTGCAGGCCTGGCGGACATCCTCGGAGCGACGCCGGAACAACTCGAAAATGCTGCTGAAATCGGCTTGGAACACAATCTCGGCCTGACCTGCGATCCGGTCGGCGGACTTGTTCAGGTCCCGTGCATCGAGCGCAACGCCATCGCAGCAGTAAAGGCTATTAACGCCACGCAAATGGCCCTGCGCGGCGACGGCAAACACTTCATTTCACTTGATCGGGTAATCCGGACCATGCGCGACACCGGCGCCGATATGCACGACAAGTACAAGGAGACTTCGCGCGGTGGCCTGGCGGTGAACTGGGTGGAGTGCTGATCGCACCGCTTGAGGACGTTTCCCTGTTCCTGCCCGAAAACGGGCAGAAATCGGCAACCCGGCTCTTTCGGCCATTACGCCCCCTGTAGCAGCTGGCGAAGCCTGCGTCTGGTTTGCGCTGCGCTCTAACGTCAAACCCGGCCGAGCCAGACGCAGGCTTCGCCAGTTGCATAGGTCATAGAACATTGTCCGACAATGTTTGCGGCATGCCCCTTGCTAGATCACCCCTGAAGGTAATCGCTGTACGAGCCGATGGTCCGGTGTTGCGAACTAATCCCGATCCCGGTCGTCAACAACTGCACGTTCAATCAGGCGGTGACGCATCATGGACAACCCTTTTCAGCTCATTACCGACGCGTTTGCGCCGGATTATCAGGTCAACCTGAGCATTCAAGGACTCGACGGCAACATCATGCTGACTCTGTCCAACAGCGGCCGCGTCGTGGCCAAACGAATGATCAGCGCCGAACAGCGCAATGACCCCAAGCGTCTGAAACGTCTGGTGCAAAGCATCCAATTTGGCATCGCCATCGAACAGGGCCACAGCGCCATGTCGATCCTCGAAGCCATGACTGACAGCGACAGTCGTAGCCTGCCGCCACCACTGAGCAAAGGTCAGCCACGACCTGCGATGGGACTTTAAATTTCGCCCTTCTCGACCTCGGGATGTTCGCCGGATCCCGCACCGACCTTGCGTTGCGGGTGCTCGATCTTAACTGAAGGAAATTGTGACGAGGCATAGCGCACCACGAGGATCGCAAACGCCAGCAACAATATCCCGCCGCACAGATAAATAATCCCCAGATCGGGCGGGTTATGGTGTGACACGTTGGAGATCAGCAACCGCGTCAGTGCGGTGATCGCCACATAGATCAGAAAGCGCACAGGCATATGATTGGTCTTGAAATAGATGCCGACCATTGCCCCCAACTCGAGATAGATGAACAGCAACAGGATGTCATCGATCTTGATGTGCCCTTCTTCGAGCATCCCCAAAAACTCCATCACCGCCGCCCACGCGGTTACTGCACCGATGGCGAACAGCGCCAGATAATGGAACGTCTCGACGAAGAGATTGCCCAGCGACTCGGCCAGTTGATGCACGTTTTGCCGTAGTTTTTCGGCCCAGTTGATTTTCACGGTGATACTTCCTTAGCTCGGCTCGAGCGGATGATGCGCGATGGACGTGACGGTTCTGCATGCAGAAAAAAGGCCATTCACGGCTGTGACATGATGGCGAGGCGCCCTGAAACAAGCGCCGTGGCGTTTGGTCGCACCCTGGCAGGCCTCGGATCCGCAGGGGCAGGCGGGCGCAGATTCCGTCTTGACTGCCAAACGCATCCACAGCGACCTGACAAAGCCGGAATTGCGTCTACATTGAAAAGCCACTATCCAAACCGCAGCGATTCGCTTATCCTTTTCGCTGTATATAAATACAGTAGTCGATACAGACAACTTTTGTGAAGGCATGTGAGGTGGTGAATGGCCGTCGAAGTGGTATACCGCAGCAGCCGAGATCTGGAGCGCTTGTTCATGGATAAAGCCGAAGCTGACCGTCATGACAAAATGCTCGAGCTGGCCGAGTTGCTGGCTGAAGTGCTGCACAAAGCCGTTCCGTCCCTGACTGAACAGCAAGTAGAAGAAGCCGGGATCTACATGGCGAAAAATCGCGATGTGTTCGCCAAGGCATTCAAGAGCCAGCCGGATGCCTTGTCCGAATTGCTGAGCGCGCCAGCCGAAGTGATCGAGCCGGTTGCAGAAGCTGAGCCTGATCAGGCGGATGTTGCGCCAGTCAAACCCGTCAAGGCTGCAAAAGCTGTGAAATAAGCAGCTCAGAATTGAATAGGCCCTGATTCGAACGGCTCAGGGCCTTTTTAATGGCAAGATCTTGATCAGTATCCCGCAGGAGCCGCCGCAGGCTGCGATCCTTGATGCGCACGCAGGTCAACGATACAAAACCCTCTGCGCCAACTCGTCCGCCACCCGCGCCGGGGAGCGCTTCTCCGCTTGGGCGTGAGCAAAGACTTCGGTCAGTCGCGAGCTTATTTTCGACAGGTGCGCGGTGATAGTGGTGAGCTCTTCGCCCCGGTGCTTGAGCGACACGTAGATCAGGCCGCCGGCGTTGATCACATAGTCGGGCGCGTAGAGGATGCCGCGCCGCTCCAACTGATCGGCAACGTCCAGATGGATCAGTTGATTATTTGCTGACCCAGCCACCGCCGAGCAGCGCAACTGCGCGACCGTGACGCTGTTGAACACCCCGCCCAGCCCGCACGGCGCAAGAATGTCGCACGGTGTACTGAGCAGGGAATCGTTGGCAACCGGATGCGCGCCCAGTTGTTCCATGGCCAATTGCACCTTGCCGTGATCGATGTCGCTGACCAGCAGTTCGGCACCGGCGGCGTGCAACTGCTCGGCGAGAGCGAAACCGACATTGCCCAAGCCCTGGATGGCCACGCGCAGGCCTTCAAGGTTATCGCTGCCCAGTCGGGCCATCGCCGTCGCACGAATGCCCGCGAAGACACCCATGGCCGCATGGGGCGCCGGATCGCCCGCCGAGGTCGTACTGGTGACGTGTTGTGTTTGTTGGGCAATGCAATCCATGTCTGCCATCGAAGTGCCGCTGTCGATGGCGGTGATGTAGCGCCCGTCGAGCTGATTGATGCAGCGACCGAACGCTTCAAAGAGCGCGCTGCGGCTTTCCACATGGACCGGCCGCATGATCACGGCCACACCACCGCCCTGCGCAAGGCCGGCCAACGCGGCCTTGTAACTCATGCCTTGAGCCAGGCGAATAGCGTCCTCAACCGCAGACTCGTCGTCCGGATAGGACAGGTAACGGCATCCACCCAAGGCAGGTCCCAGGCGGCTGTTATGAATGGCAATGACCGCCTTCAGCCCGGAGGTCGGGTCGACGCTCAGATGCAGCGATTCAAGGCGAGTGCTTTGCATGAGAGCGAACATCGTAAAGCTCCCGAATCACTTCTTGTCAGACGCCAGTATAGGCCTGCACCCAAAAAATGCTGAAGCGGACCGGAATAAGCGCTGCCTTTATTCAGGCTTTCAGACATAACCCTGCGCGGTACTGGACGAATGCTGCAGACGAGGCTAAAAACGAGGCATTGCCCGGAGACTTTGATGACACCGCGCCAACACTTCTTCGATTGCCTGCACCGATCACCGCCTGCGCTGTTCGAGGCAGCGCTATGGATTGCAGTCGAGCACGACAAGGACGTGAATCCGCAGGCCGTCATGACGCAGTTCCAGGAACTGCATCAGCGCGTCAGCTACGGCTTGCCGATGTTGCCGGTCAGCGAACTGGCGCAACCTCTGCTGCGCCGTCTTAACGATCTGGGTTACGCCCAGGATGATTTCACGCCGCTGCGCCCGCAGGTGGCGCTGCTCGACAAGGTGCTGGAACGTCGCCGTGGTCAGCCATTGGCGCTGGGATTGATTGCACTGGAACTGGCCAGAGTGCTGGAGATTCCGCTGGTGGGAGTCAATTTTCCGGGGCATTTTCTGCTGCGGGTGCCCGGGGCCGATCACCTCCTCGACCCGTGCGGAGGCCGCCGCCTGTACCCCAACGATTGTCGCGAATTGTTGCAACGCCAATATGGCCCGAACATGAAGCTCAGCGCAGATCATTTACTCACCGCCCAGCCGGTGCAAATGCTCCAGCGTCTGTCACGCAACCTGCGCCAGTTGCATCTTTCCCACGATGATTACATCGGCGCGTTGATCGACGCCGAGCGGGTGCTGGAATTGGGTAACGCAAGCGCCGCGGACTATCTGGCACGGGCCAGCCTGTATCAGCGACTCGACTGTCCGAACGCCGAGCGATTTGATCTGGAGCACGCGCTGATGCTCAGCGATGATCCGATCCAGCGCATTCGACTGACAGAGCGACTCGGGCATTTACCCCCCAACTCAATCGTCCATTGAGCACAAGGTCCCGTAGAAGCAAGCTAGCTCGCGATTCAGCCAACGCGGTTCATCAGCCAGACCGCCCCACCGTTCATCGCGGGCAAGGCCGGCTAACACGAGTTTTGCGGTCAGCCTTCAAGGGGTATCTGGCTGATTGGCCGGGTGCGCCTTGATGAATGCTGGATGAACTGCGGCCAATGCCGCTACCCGACGAATCCGTGGATACGCCTCAAGGGAAATAGCGAAACGCTCAGCCGCGTACAACTGCGGAATCAAATACACGTCTGCCAGACCCGGTTCGGCGCCAAAACAATAACCTTTGTCGCCAATCAGTTGCTCGACCGTCGCCAGCCCCTGGCTTACCCAATTGCCGATCCATTCAACCACCTGCGGTTCATCATGGCCCCACTGACGCAGCTTGTTGAGCACGCTGACGTTGTGCAGCGGATGCACATCACAACCTATCACCGCCGCAATGCCTCGTTCACGGGCCCGCGCAGCGAGGTCTCTGGACAGCAACGGGACCTGTGGATAACGCTCTTCCAGGTACTCGATGATGGCGGGCGACTGGATCAGCAACTCGCCCTCCTCGGTGCGCAGGACCGGCACGCGCCCTTGCGGGTTGATCGCCAGATATGCGGCCTGCCGGTGCTCGCCCCCGGACGGGGCGATCAGGTTGATCGGCAGCGCTGCAACGTCCAGTCCTTTGAGGGCCAGCGCGATACGCACACGGTACGATGACGTTGAGCGATAGTACGTGTAGAGCTGCATGCCTCGATCCTCTTAGCGCGCCGGAGTCACGGTGCCGCGGCACTCGCCGAAACCGATAGACGCAAATCCTTCCCGGCTGCAGCGTGCACGCAGGATGATTTCATCACCGTCTTCGAGAAATTTGCGCACCTCGCCCGAAGCCAGTGCGATCGGCTTTTTGCCGCCCTCGGTGATTTCCAGCAGGCTGCCGAATTGTCCATTTTCCGGCCCCGACAAGGTGCCCGACCCGAACAGATCTCCGGCCTGCAACTGGCAGCCGTTGACACTGTGGTGCGCAACCATTTGCGCCACGGTCCAGTACATGTGTTTGGTGTTGCTGGACGTCAGGCGATGGGCCGGCAGTTTTTGCTCGCGCATGGCCTCGGTAAGCAGCAGCACTTCCAGTTCGATATCAAATGCGCCGCCGGCCTGATCGCGTTTATCCAGCAAGTACGGCAAAGGCTGCGGATCGCCTTCAGGACGTGCCGGTTGCGCACGACGAAAAGGCTCCAGCGCTTCAGCCGTCACGACCCACGGCGAAATGCTGGTGATGAAGCTCTTCGACAGAAACGGACCCAGCGGCTGGTACTCCCAGGCCTGAATGTCTCGAGCCGACCAGTCATTGAGCAGGCAGAAACCGGCAATGTGCTCGGCAGCGTCGCCGATGGCGATCGAATCGCCCATGGCGTTGCCCTGACCGATCCAGATCCCCAGTTCCAGCTCATAGTCCAGGCGCGCACACGGACCGAAGGTCGGCTCGGTTTGCCCGGCCGGCAAAGTCTGGCCTTTAGGTCGACGCACGTCGGTGCCGGAGGGGCGAATGGTCGAAGCGCGACCGTGATAACCAATCGGCACGTATTTGTAGTTCGGCAGCAGCGGGTTGTCTGGACGGAACAGTTTGCCGACGTTCTGCGCGTGCTCGATGCCGACGTAGAAGTCGGTGTAATCGTTGATTTTCGCCGGCAGGTGCATCACACAATCCGCCGCCAGTGGCAGCAGATTTGCGCCCTGTGCTTCGATCTTGCCATGCAGGGTGCTGCCCTCTGCAAACAACTCCATCAGGCGCTCGCGCAGGGCGACGCGCGCGGGGCGGCCCGATTCAAAAAAAGCATTCAACTGACCGCCACGAGTTGCTTCGACGGCGGCTTTCGCTGCGCCATCGAACAGACCGGCGTCCAGCGCCGCTTCCAGATCGAAAATATGCTCGCCGATGGCCACGCCACTGCGCGGCGCCGAACCCTGCACGCTGAACACACCCAGCGGCAGGTTTTGCAGCGGAAAATCGGCGTGATCGTTGGCGGAGGCAACCCAGCTACGAGTGATGGAAGTCTGAGTCATGGGTTATCTCCGGGTTGGGTCGAAAGTCGCGGGCAGGGTCGCCCAGCACGCGTCATAACTGGTTTGCAGTTGCGGGCAATCCAGCGCGAAACGGCTGGGGCGCAACACCTGGCTGGTCTCGAACATGAACGCCATGGTGTTGTCGATTTTTGTCGGTGCCAGCTCGGCATTGATCGCGCGGGTGCAGGTCTCGCCATCAGGCCCGTGAGCGCTCATGCAGCTGTGCAACGAAGCGCCGCCGGGCAGGAAGCCCTCGGCCTTGGCGTCGTATTCGCCTTTGATCAAGCCCATGAATTCGTTCATCAGGTTGCGGTGGAACCAGGGCGGACGGAAGGTTTTCTCCGCCACCATCCAGCGTGGCGGGAAGATCACGAAGTCGAGATTGGCCAGACCGTGGACACTGGTGGGCGAAGTCAGGACCGTGAATATCGACGGATCGGGATGATCGAAACTCACCGTGCCGATGGTATTGAATCGGCGCAGGTCATATTTGTAGGGCACGTTGTTACCGTGCCAGGCGACCACATTCAGCGGCGAATGATCAAGCTCGCACGCCCACAACTCACCGAGGAATTTCTGCACCAGCGTGGTCGGTTGCTTGAGGTTTTCGTAGTGCGCGACCGGGGCCAGAAAGTCTCGTGCATTGGCCAGGCCATTGCTGCCGATCGGCCCCAGGTCCGGCAGACGCAACGGCGCACCATGATTTTCCGCGAGGTACCCGCGGGCTTGCGCGTCGAGCAGTTCGATGCGGAACTTCAGACCGCGAGGCAGCACGGCAATTTCCAGCGGCTCGATTTCCAGCACGCCCAATTCGGTTACGAGACGCAGACGACCCAGTTGCGGCACCAGTAGCCATTCGCCATCAGCATTAAAAAACACGCGCTCCATCGAGCGATTGGCGCGGTAACTGTAAATGCTGATACCGGCCGGTTTCTCCGCGCTGGAGTTGGCGACCATGCTCACCAGGCCATCAATGAAATCGGTGGGTTCGGCGGGAATCTCCAGCGGGTTCCAGCGCAGGCGATTGGGGGTCACGTCACCCAAAGGCCCGCCAGCCAATTGCCGATCCAGTTTGACGAACGCCGGATGATTGGCTGACGGCTGAATACGGTACATCCAGGTCCGCCGTGCTTCACTGCGCGCCATGGTGAACGCGGTGCCGGAGAACAGTTCGGTGTAGAGGCCATACGGGGCTTTTTGCGGAGAGTTCTGGCCGACGGGCAGCGCGCCGGGCAACGCTTCGCTGCTGAAATGGTTGCCGAAGCCGGACTGATAGGCGAGCTCGGTCGCCGTTGAATCGAGGTTCATGGAGCCTCCTGAACAAGGATCAGGCAATGGCCTGTCACTCATTACAAGAGAATTGGCAGGCCCGTTTATTTTTATCGTAATTCAATTACGCATAACGTAATTTGATTGGTTATGACCGTCAAGTTATAAAGACGCCCATTCGTCCCGGGATCGACAGCCTTCATGGAAACGCCGCGCACCAACGACAAGCAAAAAGTCCGCTCGGCGGAGGTCGGCACTGACATCCTCAAGGCCTTGGCAGAGCTGTCGCCCTCCACTTCATTGTCGCGCCTTGCCGAGCACGTGCAGATGCCCGCGAGCAAGGTTCACCGTTATCTGCAGGCGCTGATTGCCAGCGGTTTTGCCGAACAGAACACGGCCACCAACCACTACGGCCTGGGTCGCGAAGCTCTGCGTGTGGGGCTGGCCGCGCTCAACAGTATGGACGTGCTCAAGGTTGCCGCCCTGCCCTTGGCGGAACTGCGCGATGAATTGAAAGAGACCTGCTTTTTGGCCGTGTGGGGTAATCAGGGCGCAACCGTTGTGCATATCGAACCGGCGGTGCGCGCGGTGACGGTCGTGACGCAACTTGGCTCCGTACTGCCGCTGCTTACCTCGTCTACAGGTCTGGTATTCGCTGCATATTTGCCCAAGCGCGAAACTGTGGATTTGCGCGAACGGGAACTGCAGGCCTGCGCTGTTCACGCCTTGGCCGACGCTCAGGACTATGAACGACTGAGTCAGCAAATTCGTGATCGCGGCCTGCACCATGTACACGGCCTGTTGATGCCCGGGGTCGATGCGCTGTCGGCTCCGGTATTCAATGCAGTTGGAAACGCAGTGGCAGTGATGACGATCGTCGGACCGGCATCGCTGTTTCACGCCGACGAAAACGGCCCGGCGGCGCAGCGATTGCTGGCGGCGACTCGGGCCGTGAGCTGGCGGATGGGGTACGAAGAGCGTGCCGGCTCAGAGCAGAAAACCGTGGATAAAATCGATGACTGAAGTGCTAACGTCACTCGGGGTCAGATTCGGGGGTTTGAATACTGGGCAATGAACATTTAGCAACCTGCCCCCATTGTCTTCAACCTGGCAACCGCCTGCGTGCGCCGTTGAACGCCCAGCTTGCTGTAGATCCGTCGTACATGGGTTTTAACCGTATGCAGGGAAATATACAGTTGTTCGGCGATTTGCTGGTTGGAGTTGCCCAACGCAATCAGGCTCAGCACTTCAAGCTCGCGGGCACTTAGCACTCCCGCATCGACGACCTGCGCGTCGACGGGTAGCTCGCCCTGCAAGCGGCACAGCAGTTCTGGCGCTCGCAACTGTAATTCGCTTAACGCCTGCTGAACATTGCAGCGGCTTACCAGCTCCAGCCCTGCGTCCAGCGCAGAGCGTGCAAGCGTGGGCTCGTCAATCAGGTCAGCCACTTCACACATCGCCAACTGCAGTTCGGATTCGAGCGCCAGCATGCCGTGCTGCTGCGCGTGATCAAGCAACGCCTGCAAACGATCCAGGGGCTTGTGCGCCTGATGCAGACGGGTCTGCGCCAGCACCAGCTGATATTCGATGCGGGGGATGAGTTCCAGTGTTGCCGGGGGCGCTTGTCGCGCATGCGGCCCACGGTAATGACGCAACACGCGGGTCAGCGCTTCGCGGGCCAATTCCGCACGTCCCTGTTGCAGCCAGATATGACTGCTCAACTGCAACAGCGCGCCACGGTAGACCGTGTCGGGGATCTGCCGCTGCTGCATCAATCGCTCGGCTTCTCGCAAGCGATCAAACGCCTGTGCGTAATTACGCTGGTTCGCGGCCAGTTGCGCCAGCCCGAGAAAACCATACAAAGCGCGTTTGTCCTCACTTTGCAGGCAATCTTCCAGCCCCGAACGAAAGAACACCGCTGCCCGTTCATCCTGCCCCTGGCACAGCGCCAATCGCCCTCTACGCAAAGCTACCCGGCCGATTAACGGTGTGGGCCGGTCAGCCTCACGACAGAGCCGTGCATGCACGTCCGCCAGCAGCCGCTCGGCCCGGCAAGGCGCGCCACGCTGTTCCAGCAATTGCGCGTGATCCAGCTCCAGCAGCCCTTCGAACAACAACGAACCATGCGCGCGTGCCAGGCATACCGCTTCGCGGTTTATCGTGTGCGCAGCATCGAGGTCGCCATTGAGCAGCGCCTGCTGCGTCAACCCGGACAGGCACAGCAGCCGGGATGACCAGGCGCTGATGTCCAGTTCCACGAGCGCCTCGATGAAATGCGCGCGGGCGCAAGCCATACGCCCCTGCAAATGCAGAAGCCACCCCTGTTGCGCCTGCCAGCGTGCCAGCAGCTGCCGGTGCAGGGTATCACTGGGTTGTGGCGCGAACCGGACCATTTGCTCGATACAGGCAGCGGCCTGTTCGAACCGCCCGGCGAACAACAACGCCGCTGTAATCAGCCCAACCCGCTGCGGCGTACCCAGTGTCAGGTGGTCGCCCAAAAACTCATGCAGGCGCAACAACAATGTCACGTTGTTACGGATGAACAAATGCTCGAAGCTGAAATGTTGCAACAGGCTGACAGCCGATTCGAACTCCTGCGCCAACATTGCCTGTTCGAACGCGCCTTGCCAGTCTTCGCGGGCACTGAACCACTGACACGCACGACGATGCCAAGAGCGTCCAGCGGTGCTTTGCTCATCGCGAATGGCCAGCGCCACCGGCACGAACACTCGTAACCAATCGGCGGAGTCTTCCCACGGTTCGATGAAACAGCCCATGTCCTGCAATGAATGCAACCACTGCGCACCTTCGCCGGTGCCGAACAGGTGCTCACACAGGCTGGCATTGAAACGAGGCAAGTGAGCCAGCACTTTCCACACCTCTACCAGTTCGGCAGGCAAGGTGTTCAGCAGCTCATGTTGCAGGTAATCGAGCAGCGTCGCAGAGCGAACCTGCTCGCAACCTTTGTGATCCCCTTCCATCATTGCGATGCGCACCCCGGCGCACCAGCCGCCGGTGCGTTCGAACAGTTTTTCAGCGCTCGGCAACCGGGACGTGGGCGCTACCCGGCCGGGCATCTGTTCGATCTCGGAAGTGGTAAAAGCCAGCGCGCGCCCTTCGCACTCGAACAACTCGTCATCGAGCAACAGCCGCGGCCAGTTGCATGACGGACGTCGGCGCGAACTCAACCACCAGGTGAGTGCCGGGCTGGCGATGGCCAGAAGGCGATCCAGCAAGCGATCAAATTCAGGATCAGGGGCGCGGCACAGGTCATCAAGAAACAGCCAGGTTGGCTTTTGCAAACGACTCAGGCAATCCACCAATACAGCCTCATCGGCCGCCTCCAGCCCCAGCACCTGGCCCAGTCGCTGCCGTAAATCTGCAGCACTCAACGATACACCTGACATTGGCAGCCAATGCACCCGGCAGTGTTCCGGCGCCTGCAACAGGCATTCGACCAGCAACGCACTTTTGCCGCTGCCGGCAGGCGCGCACAGCAATTTCACCCGGGCTGTCGAGGCCAGCAACGGTTCGATCAAGCGTTTGCGCGACAAATGATGAGACGACAAACGGGGCAGAAATCCCGCAAGGTCTGGCCACTGGGTCATGGCAGTCATAGGAAGGCGCCTTCTTATAGTTGTGCCGTCACCCTAGCCCTCTCTGTGCAGCTTGTTGAGAAGTATTCAAAACGCTTATTGGCCCTCATAAAAAAGGTGACCGCAAAGTCACCTTTTCCGTACCACCTGTAGGACTGCTTACCTCACACCTGTGCTCCGCAGCGCTGCTGGCGTGTAGTCTCCCGCTTTGGCATCGATACCAAATTCAAAACTGCGCTTCTCCTCGTTTTTCATGCCAAGCGCGATATAGCGACCAGCGATCAGGTCATACAGCGCTTCCACCGTATAAGCCGGTACCTGATGATCGTAATAGAACTGCGCGTGGCCTTCGGCAACCCGCCAGAGTTGACCGCGACCGTCATAGTGATCGGCCAGTGCCACCTGCCAGCTGTCCTCATCGATATACATGTGGCGCTTGGCATACACGTGGCGCTCGCCAGGCTTGACCGTGGCCACGACCTCCCAGACGCGGTGCAATTCGTATCGGGTCAGGTCCTGGTTGATATGCCCGGCCTTGATCACGTCGGTGTATTTGAGGTTGGGCGAGTCGAGCTTGTAACTGTTGTACGGAATGTACATTTCTTTTTTGCCGATAAGTTTCCAGTCGTAGCGGTCCGGCGCGCCGGAAAACATGTCGAAGTTATCGGTGGTGCGCAAACCGTCGGACGACGTACCGACGCCGTCATAGGCCACTTGCGGAGCACGACGCACGCGTCGCTGGCCGGCATTGTAGATCCACGCCTTGCGCGGTTCCTTGACCTGATCGAGCGTCTCGTGAACCAGCAGCACGTTACCTGCCAGGCGCGCCGGCGCGGTGACTTCCTGCTTGAAATAACTCAGGACGTTTTCGTCGCTGCCCGGCTTCAAGTCACCGAGCAAGGAAGGCACCGCCACTTCATCCTTGAAGCGGATCACGGTGAAATCACCATTGGACTGCGGCGTCGCCTGAGTGATGGTGCGGCGCAGGTTACCGCCGTGATACCGGGTGACGTGGTTCCAGATAACCTCAACGCCATTTTTCGGAATCGGGAACGCGTAATAGCGATTGCCGGTGAAATTGGCCAACCCGTTGCCGTCATTGATCGGCGTGACATTGAGGGCACTGCGTTTGGCTGACTCGTAGATATCCGCTGGCACAGCCACCGTGCGATGTGACGGATAAACCGGGATTTTGTAGGTCTCTGGATAGCGCTTGAACATCGCTATCTGGCCATCGGAGAGTTTGTCCTTGTACTTGTCCACCGTTGCCGCGGTGATCGTGAACAGCGGTTTTTCATTGGCGAACGGGTCAGCCAGGAATCCTTTGCTGTCCACCGCACCGGCGTTCTTGCCGATGCCACCGGTCCAGGCCGGGATCGAGCCGTCGGCGTTGCCGGCCTTTTCCGCGCCCAGCGGTGTCAGGCTGGTCCCCAGTTTGCTGGCTTCTTCCGGCGACACCGCGGCCATCACGTTGGCAGCCAACAGGCTCAGGGCCAGAACACCATATTGCAGAATCATCTTGCGCATTGAAATCATCCTTCTCAGCCAGATCAGAAGTTCACGCCGAAGCTCAGCGCCAGGAAGTCGCGATCTTCCAGGGTGTTGTAGTCACCGCCGAAGAAATCGGTGTAACTCAAGCTCGCGGTGTAGGTGTTGCGGTAGTCGGCATCGACACCGACGCTGATCGCTTTCGCGCCTTCATTGAACAGGCCGTTGGGGCCATAGCCGGCGACGTCGTGGGACCACGACAGGTTGGGTTTGAAGTTGATCCCGGCGATCACGTTGTTGTACTCAAGGATCGCGCGGGCCCGGTAGCCCCAGGAGGTCGACGTGACAAAACCGTCGGTGTCACCGCCAAAACCGTATTGGCCGTACACCGAGTCGCGGCCGTAACGCAGTTCACTTTTGTCCTCCAGCCCGCCGACATGCACCACCGCCGCTTCACCCACCAGGGTCAGCCGATCGGCGCCTGCCACTTGATCGATGAAGTGCGTCAGGGTGCTCTGGATCTGCGTCACGTCCTTGCGCCGATAACCTTTGTTGTCAGCCCCCGGAGCCGTGGCGATCGGTGATGCTGCGCCACCGGAAATGGGGTTGAGCAGGGCCAGCGTCAGGTCATTGGTATTGATCTGCACCGGCAGGTTGGGACGGTAGCTGATCTCGCCGGTCCACGCCGTGCCGGTCGGCAAGGTAGTGGAGAAACTTGCGCCATACAGGCGGATGTCTTCCGGATACTCGAGATAATACTGACCGCGACCCAGCATCACGCTTTGCGCAAGACCGCCACCGCTGCCAGGCGCAATGCCATTGGCCGCACCGATGATGCCGGGGATTCGCGCCAGCGTGCCGGGACCGGCCGTCGTGGTGCCAACGTTCGGTGTGCGGCTGTGATAATTCATGAAGTACAGACCGTACTCGGTGTCATCGCCAAGCCAGCGCAGGGCCGTCCCCCATTGTCCGGAATCGCGGGCGTCGCGGTCACCACCGCGTGGCACGATCACACCTTCGCGACTGACCTGGAAGCCTTGGCCGAATGCCGCCGCAATCGGTTGCAATGGCGCGATTGCCGGGCTGGCAACGGTGTAGCCGGTAGTGCAACCATCTGCTGCTACGTCTCCACCGAAGAAGGTGCCGCAGTTGTCGAGAACCGTCTGGTCCCACTCCAGCTGATAGAAACCTTCCACGGTGAGCTTGTCAGTCAGGCCCTGCGAGGCGAACAACATGTTCACCGGAATCAGGCCCTCCTTGATCTCCGCGCCGGGGCGTCGAAACGCGGAAACGTCCACCGGATTGATGCTGTTGATCGAGTTGCCGATGAAGGTACTTTCGCCCCAGCTGACCACCTGTTTGCCGGCCCGCGCGGTACCAGGCAAATTGCCGATCGAATAATTGTGATAGACGAAGGCATCGAGGATCTGCGCACCGGAAGACTTTGAGCCTTCCTTGCGGTTGTGATCGCTGATCGGCTTGAACTCGCGGTCTTCGTCCTTCAGTTCGAAGTCGTACCAGTACTTGCCACGGACGAACACGCCGGTGTCGCCATACTTCAATTCGAGGTCATGGATGCCCTTGAAGATCTTGGAGAAGGTTTCACCTTTCTTGAAATTCAGACGCCCGTCATCTCCGGTCGACGCCTGGCCGGTTCCGCCGTTGGGAATGCCCACCAACGAGCTGTCGGCATCGCGCATGCCCCAGCTCGCCCCCACAGACAGCGAGGAGTCGAAAGTCCCCTCGATTTCCCCGATATTGAATGAAACCGCCTGTGCCTGGGCGCAACAACCCATGGCCACCGCAGCGGCGAGCGCGTGCGGTTTGAAGATGGCGCGCATTGTTGTTTTTGTCATGCGTCTTCCCCGGTGAGTGACAGAAGGCCCCACCCTACTGCCGCACGCCGAGAGCGATAAGCGCACGAAGGAGGTATTTGGCGTGTACCTCGAAAGGATGAACGGGCTTGTGGTGGGGGGATTTGCGCGGGGTATGGGCGGACTGGATGAAGGGTTATCAATGGAACGCATGAGGCAAGGCCACCACTGTCTGTAGCAGCTGGCGCAGCCTGCGTCCGGCGGTCCGGCGGTCCGGCAGGTGCGATGTGCACTCCATACGATTGATTGACGACTGCTACGCAGCCGGACGCAGGCTGCGCCAACTGCTACAGGGAAATTTGTCGTGGACTGTTGCCGAGGCTGCAACAGTGCTTGTCTGGAATCACTATTTTTCCTTTGCGGACAAGGGCTTATTCTCAGCGCGATGCAAGGCAACTGACGGGTAGCACCTGGCGATGGAAACTGCTCCGCTCAGTCCGCCGCGAAAAATTCAGATGATTTGAAGCGTTTCGAATTATCAACCCGCGTTCTCTGACGTTGATTTGTTGCTCCTTGATCCACGTCTTGCTTTGGCCGCTGCGTTTGCAGCGGCCTTTTTTATGGGCAGGAATAACAGGTATCGCGACACTGAACGCCTACGTCGCGGGATACAGTAGTGTAAGAGAAGTCCTTTTTTTCAAAAGGATAATGTGCATTTATAAGCTGCCCGAATGATTCTTCCTTCATGAATTAATTAAATGAACCACTGGATTTTCAGACCCTGAAATTTAACTTTTACATTATGATGACCAACAAGTAGCAAGAAATTAATTTCAGCTTTATAAATGAGATATTTCGCAAAACAAACTGCACGCACATTCAAGGAAAGAATATGCTCAATCAAAATTTCACGCTGCCTGCGACTTACGTAGGGAAACAGCCGGTGTCAGGTCTGGACTCAGTCGGAGGAGGATTTTCGAATATACCCAGTCAGGGCATGTCAGTTCACCACATGCTCAACAACATACAGATTCAAGTATTCAATCAAATAGATGCGGTAGTATCTTTAACCTCTAGCACATACATGACGCAATCTTTGCAATTACCGCAGACAATCGAAAATGAACTCTCTGCCGTCAGAGCAGAAACAGCCAGCGGATCGCAATCTCCCACTGCAGCAGCTCTTCGGGAAATCGGTATAACGAGTACACTTATTCACCGAAAAGAGGTAGAACTAAGCAGCACAAGGATCCTGGCTAATTCATTTTACGGAAGTAATCCTCATGATAAAACCATGGCGCAATTTTCCGATAGAGCGAGCCAGATTGATCGTAATATTTATAATATTAGCCCCATAATTCAATCATGGGCAGATGCTTACCAAGCCGAATACTCCGCCAGACTTTTAACCCAATCCATTGAATTATTGATTCAGAAACGCGCCAACTTGCAGAGCCAATTGGCCATCGCACAGGCTGAAGAACAGAGGCTCTCGGCAGCGCGAGAGGAAGCACAACGAGTAGCGGCGGAGCTTGTCCGGGCTAATGAGGAAGCCGAGGTCCGCGCCCGAGAGCAAGCAAGACTTTCAGCCCTTGAAGAAGCCCGACGCGCGGCTGCAGAGCAGGCAAAAATTGCAGCAGAGGCACTTGCGCAGCAGGTGGCAGCAGAACAGGCGCGCGTTGATGCACTTGCTGAGTTGAAGCGGCTCGAAGAGCAGCGGCAAGCGGAAGAAAATGCAAAAATATCGACACTTCCGTTGTCAGGTTTTACAGCGGCGACCGGCCCCCTCTTCGCTGGCACAGCCGGGACGGTGGGAGTTAGCGCGGCAACATCGCTGGCGATCAGATCCGCTCTTCAATCAGCACTCTCCGCAGCTATCTCGGCCGCCGTCGGTTCAGCCGGTGCCGTGGTCAGCGGATTCGCGGCTCTGGTATATCCCTCGCCTCTAGGCAATAGCGACCTTTACACTTTGAGCGTTCCGCTCGCCGACCTTTCGCCAATTGCAGATCAGAACTTGAGGGCAGGCGTGCAATCAAGTGGCCCCGTCAGACTGACTGTCGGCATTGGCTCAAAAGCTAACCGCAACGCGATCGAATATTTTGTTGTCGCCCTGAACGGCACTGCAGTGCCTTATGACGTGCAAGTCCAGCACGCCACGTACGATCCGGCCCGCAACGTCTATACGACTCAGAGCCCGGACGTGCATTCCATTGGCATGACCTGGACGCCGATTGTTAAACCAGGTGACGCATCAACATCCTTGCCCTCGGGCCAGCCGGGAGTTGTCGTTTACGAGGGTGCCATCGTTACAGCCCTCGAAGGACGTATTGATCCATTCCCTGAACTGGATCTCGACACTCTGCGAGGCTTCATCACCGTTTTCCCTGCAGATTCGGGGATACCTCCTATCTATACGATATTCAGGGATAGGAGGAATGAACCTGGTGTAATTAGCGGATTCGGGCAGACAGTTTCGGGGGATTGGGTAGGTGCCGCATCAACGATGGATGGCGCACCGCTTCCAACTCAGATTGCAGATATACTTCGAGGAAGGGAATTCTCCAGTTTCAACGCTTTTCGGAGAGCCTTTTGGAAGGCGGTTGCGGCGGATCCTGTCTTGAGCTCACAGTTACCTCGGATGAGTAAAATAGAAATGCAAAAAGGACTTTCCTTAAAAGCGCCTTTAGCCGATCAAATCGGGAAAAGGACGAAATACGAGCTTCACCATTTAAAACCTATCGGTGAAGACGGAGCAGTCTACGATATTGATAACATTCGAATATTGGGACCCAGGCAGCATATCAATGCCCACTCCACCAAAGGGGAACAGTGAGATGACTCTTAAAAACAAGCTGGAAGATTACACCGAATCTGAATACAAGACTCTTATCGAGCGCTTATTCGCAGGTGATTACTCCTCGGAAGCCGAGCTGGACGAAATCGTCGAGATCATCGTCATTACGTCTGAGCATCCGAATGGCTCAGACATTATGTATTACCCATCGGCTGGAGCTGAAGATAGTCCAGAGGGGGTATTGAACACCATAAAAATCTGGCGCGCAGCTAATAACAAATCCGGATTTAAACCCGAGTAATGTACATCAACAGGGGCAGGACATGAATTCTGCCCCTGTAGCAATCTTTAAATCGAATACCTCTGCAAATTCCCCATCATTTCCTTCAACGCGTCAATATTATCCTTCGGATGCACCGCGCCTTCGAAATCACAGATCTGCGCCCAATTCGCCGCCACATCGTCCGGCGAGAATCCTACCCGTGGATCGAACCCGGCACCCAGGCTGCGCTCCCAGCGAACCTTGCCCATCCAGCCGCCACCCACTTCAAACAGGCCCGACGTTTCCTGACAGTTTTCGCTGGCCAGATAGACCACCAGCGGGCTGACCAGTTCGGGCTTGAGCTGTTCGAACACTTGCGGCGGAATCAGGCCTTCGGTCATGCGCGTGCCGCCGGTGGGAGCGATGGCGTTGACAAGAATGTTGTGCTTACGCCCTTCGATGGCAAGGGTGCGGGTCAGGCCGTAGAGGCCGAGCTTGGCCATGCCGTAGTTGGATTGACCGAAGTTGCCATAGATGCCCGAGGTCGAGGCGGTGAAGATCACTCGGCCATAGTTTTGCTCGCGCAGATGCGGCCACGCCGCGCGGGTAACCTTATAAGCGCCCTCAACGTGGACGCGGTAAACCAGATCCCAGTCGGCATCGTCCATCTTGTGGAAGGTCTTGTCCCGCAGGATCCCGGCATTGTTGACGACCACGTCGACGCGGCCGAAAACATCCAGCGCATTCTGGACGATTTTGTCGCCATCGGTGACCGAGTCGTGGCTGGCCTCGGCAACACCGCCCGCCTGACGAATTTCCGCTACGACGCGGTCCGCCGCCGATGCGTTTGCGCCCTCCCCCTGAGCCGAACCGCCGAGATCATTGACCAGCACTTTGGCTCCCTGCGCGGCGAATAGCAACGCGTGCGCACGCCCGAGGCCGCCGCCGGCCCCGGTGATGATTACGACTTTATCTTCGAAGCGCACAGACTCATTCATGGGAGGACTCCAGCAGGCCAAAGGGACGATGTGTCCGAGTGTCAGGCACGGCGCCGCGGGTCACAATGAATACGGGTGGGGCTGAATGGTGTTCGATAAGGCTGGGGGATGATGCGGATTTGGGATTGGGGGGACCATTAGAGATCGCAGCCTCGTGTTACTCGACAGCTCCTACATCGGGATCACCGATATCCCTGTAGGAGCTGTCGAGTAACACGAGGCTGCGATCTTTCAGCATCGACTCAGGAAAAAGCCACCTTACGCGGCAAAGGGATCAACCGGCCGCGAAACGCCAGATAATGCTGCAGCACCTGCACCGGCGCTTCGGTCTGCGGGTAATGGCCGATGCTTGGCAACAGCACTGTATCAGCGTCTGGAATCAATTCCTGATAGCGCTTGACCATGTGCGCTCCGGAGATCGGATCGACCTCGCCATCAATCACCCTCAACGGCACTTCGCCGCGCTGCATCGCCAGCACCCAACGGTCCCGCTGAACTCGCCGTTCGGGAATGTAGGCGATGAGTTTGTGAATAATCCGCGTCCCGTTATTGCTAACGATCAGGCTCCAGAAATCGTCCATCTCGCTTTCCGTAGGGCGGCTATGCGGACCGAATATCTGCCGGAAACTCTTCACCAGCGCCTCGCGCGAGAAGGCTCGCCCAATCATCCAGCCCAATGGGCTGAGCAGCAGTTTTTGCATGAGTACCGGGCGATGGGTTTCCGGAAACAGGCCGCCGTTGAGGAACACACAACTGGCGAGTTCGATGCGCGCCTCATAGTGTCGCGCCAGCAGTTCCTGCGCCACGCTGTCGCCATAATCGTGGGCAATAATGTGCACGGGCGTCTCGACGTGCAGGTGTTCGAGCAGTGCCTGTTGCAGATCGGCCTGTTCGAGCAAGCTGTATTCATGGTTGACCGGTTTGGCTGAATCGCCGAAGCCGAGCATGTCGCAAGCTATCACGCGATAGCGCTGGGCCAGTGGCTGCCAGAGGAAATGCCAGTCCCAACTGGCCGTCGGAAAACCGTGAATCAGCAACAGTGGCTCGCCCTGCCCTGCCGTCCAGTAACGAATGGCATGGCCGCGGAACATGAACGTCTGACTGCGCTTGCGCCAGACACACAGCGGGATCTCGGCGAGTGGCATCAGAATTTGTATCCCGGGTCCAGTTGATCGAGCTTACGTAGCAACGCCGGCCAGGCCAGCGCGCCCCCCATGCCTTGAGAACTTTTGGTGACGCCAGCGATCATCGCCTTGGCACCCGCCAGGATCTGCGGATCGATGGCGATCAATTCCGCCCCACCGTTCTGCGCCAGCACTTGGATATCGCAAGCGCGCTGGAAGGTAAACATCATCAGGAAGGTATCGGCAACGGTACTGCCGCAGGTCAGCAAGCCGTGGTTGTGCAACATCAGAAAATTGTTGTCGCCGAGGTCGGCCTGCAACCGCGCCTTCTCTTCGTGGTTCAACGCAACGCCTTCATAGGCGTGATAAGCCAGGCTGGACAGCACGAATAACGACTGCTGGCTGATTGGCAAGACGCCCTGTTTCTGCGCCGACACCGCGACACCCGCCGCAGTGTGCGTATGCAGCACGCACACCACATCATGACGCACTTCATGCACGGCGCTGTGGATCGTGTACCCCGCCGGGTTGATGTCGTACGGGCTTTCCATCAATTTGTTGCCGGCCTGATCGACCTTGACCAGGCTGGATGCGGTGATCTCGTGGAACATCAGGCCGAATGGGTTGATCAGGAAATCTTCGGTACCCGGCACCTTGGCCGAGATGTGCGTGAAAATCAGATCGTCCCAGCCGTGCTGGGCGACCAGACGATAACAGGCCGCCAGATCGACGCGGGTCTGCCACTCGGCGGCGCTGACCTGATGTTGAACGCTCGGTGTCGACTGGATGGGGGCTACGCTCACAGCAAGGAACTCCTGTTCTTGTTTTTATGCTCACGTGAAGCAGTCTAGTCAGCCCTCGATAATCGGGTAGTTGCATTGGCAGCCAGCTTGATGGCCTAGCGAGTCAGTGCCTCGAAAGGCCCGCAGTCACAGGTTTCGCCAGCGGCGGATCAGTGGTTCAGCGCATCGATCAGTTCGGCCAGCCAGGGCTCCGCGTCGGTTTCCGGGGTGACACTTTCGCTGGCGTCCAGACGCAGCATCGGCAGCACTTCACGCACGCCCAACTCGGTAAACAGCTCACGCATCTGCTCGCCACCGCCGCAAAAAGTATCGCCATAACTGGCATCACCCAAGCCGATCACGGCACCCGGCAAACCACGCCATGCCGCCGGCAACTGATCGCGGATGGCGCTATACAAAGGCTGCAGATTGTCGGGCAGCTCGCCCATGCCGGTGGTCGACGTCACGGCGAGAAAAGCGTCCGGACCGAACGCCTGTATGTCCGCAAGGCTTGCCCGTGGGTTGTGGAACGTATCGAAACCGGCAGTTTTCAGAATGCTGGCGGCATGACGGGCGACTTCTTCGGCCGTGCCGTATACCGAGCCGGAAAGGATGGCAACTTTCATCAATCGGGTCCTGAAGTTGAATAAAGGGAAGGATCTTAACAGCACGACCCTGATTGTTCTTTTAGAATGCAGACGATCAATCACCCGCAAAGGACTCTGCAAATGATCAATGCGCAGCTGCTGCAAATGGTCGTCAATGCTTCGAATGAAGGCATCGTGATCGCGGAAAAAGAGGGCGAGCAAGACAATATTCTGATTTACGTCAATCCGGCGTTCGAGCGCATGACGGGCTATTCAAGCGAAGAAATCCTCTATCAGGACTGCCGCTTTCTGCAGGCTGGAGATCGGGATCAGGCGTCCTTGCGCGTGGTTCGCGAGACACTCGATCAGGGAGGCTCTTGCCGCGAGATTCTGCACAATTATCGCAAGGACGGTACGCCATTCTGGAACGAGCTATCGCTTTCGACAGTAAAAAATTCCGCTGACGGCCAGACCTATTTCGTCGGAGTGCAAAAAGATGTCACTCTTCAGGTCAAGGCTCAGCAGCGTATCGTGCAGCTTGAAGCCCAAGTGAACGAGCTGCAGAACCAACTGGCCGCGCTGAAAGCGACCAACGGTGCAAACAAAAATGCGAATTAGTTGTCATTAACTACAATCACCGATGACTTTGTTAGCATTTCTTTCGAGTAGATCATGCAACGCGACGCGCTCCTGACCCAGGATGAGCTGGATTTCATCCAGACCATGCAGCATAACCCGCAACTCAATGTGCGGGATGCGACGTCGAGCCTGCTGGTCAATGGCGGTTCGCAGATTCGTGATCTGCTCACGCGCCTTGCTGCCCATGAGCAAGTGACCATCCAAGCCAACTTCGACAATCAGCAAATGACGTTCCCCCTGCACTTGGTTGAAGACGAATTTCATGCGCTGCATCTGCGCCTGGGCGTTCCGAGCATTTATGAGGATGGTCCGATGGTGCGGCCCTGGCGTTTAGTGCTGGAGGAGCCGGTAGCGTTGGAGAATGCCAGTGGCCAGCCCGGGACAATGTGGGTGCACGAAGTGTCCTTCAAAGGTGTTCTGCTGGAAGTACGCAACAAGACCAAGCCGCCAAAGCATTTCGCACTATGGTTCAGTCCTTCGGGCTACGAACGTATCGCCTTGCGCGGCACCTTCGAAAAGGAAACGGATAACGGCTACTTCGCCTATCAGTTGAACCAGGGCGACAAAGACGAAACCGAGCGCCTGCGCCAGTACATCCTTCAGCAGCATCGCCTGACCCACCCCGCCTTGCACCTCTGATTCACACCGCCCGCCTCAAGTGTCCAGGCTGCCTGCCAGGAACTGCTTGAGCCTTTGGCGCATCTGCGTTCCATCACTTCCCAGACAGCCGATCGAAGATCCAGCCAGGTTCTCCTGCGCCAGCTCAGCGACTTCACCCGCCAGCATCAGCTGACAATCAATGCTCAAGGCCAGTCGCTTCAGCAATAACGGCAGTTGCGGCAGCGGCGCATTGTTGGAGAAAAGCACGAGTGCTTGAGGCTTGATCCTCTCGCACACCAGCGTCAATTCATCGAACGGCTGACCGACCGCCATGACCTGAATTGCGCAATCGGAATTACTGAGCAGTAACGCCGCGGCCAGCAGTTCGACTTCGTGACAGCGATCGTTCAAGGCGCATACAACGACTCTGCAGGCTCCCGTGACGGGTGCCAGCGACAGGCGCTGTACGATGCGGGAGCGCAAGAAACCATCGAAAAAAAACCATTCACTGGCGTGTCCGAACTCATCTCGCCGGTGCTGCGCTTGCTGAAAATGTTTCCATAACGGCAGCAGGATGTCCTGAAACACTACCGATAGCGGGTAACTGGAAAAAATCCGTCCATAGATCTGATCAAGTGTTACCACATCGAACGCGCGAACCGCGCACTTGAGCTGTTCCTGCCATTGCGCATGGTCGGGGTGCACTCGCTCGCTGGGGATAATGTGCGCCAACGCCTGAAGCGGCGCGACCTTGGCCAGTATCTTGCCGACTTTACTGACAGCGACGCCGCGATCAATCCAGTCGAGAATACTGCGCACCCGCTCAATATCGCTCATCGAATACAGGCGATGCCCGCTATCAGTGCGCGTCGGCTGAATCAAACCGTAACGCCGCTCCCACGCGCGCAAGGTGACCGGATTCACTCCGGTGAGCCGCGCCACTTCACGGATAGGGAGCATCTGCTCCAGGGCAGGTGCAAGATCGGGCTGAAGACCCAGGGAGGCGTCAATGATGGCAGACATTCGGCAATCCACGTCCTTGTATGAGTTGGATCCCAGTGTAACCCTCAGCGCCCGGGATAATTCAAGACATCGACGATCGACCTGCCATGCGGGCCACGCCTGTAGAATCCGGAATGTTTTTTGCTGGTTTTTTAACGGGTTGCAAGGCCGCAGCACCCTACCCACCGCTGCGCCTGCCGAACTCCTACCCGGAGCGAGGCATCAGTCTCATGGAGATACACAATGTCTACCTCACCCGTCACGCTGATGGTCGCCCGTCGCGTTGCCGAAGGGCGTTATCAGGATTTGACGCTCTGGCTGCGCGAAGGCGAACAGCTGGCCACCGATTTTCAAGGTTATCTCGGCTCTGGCGTGCTTGCACCACCGCCTGACGATAATGAATTCCAGATCATTTTTCGCTTCGCCGATGAGCAAACGATGCACGCCTGGGAGCATTCCGCCTCGCGAACCGCGTGGCTGGAGCGTGGCAGTGATTTGTTCGCCGACCCCACCGAGCATCGTGTCAGCGGCATTGAAGGCTGGTTTGGCGCGGCCGGCCAGCGCCCGCCGCGCTGGAAGCAGGCAGTGGCGATCTGGATGGCATTTTTCCCGGTGTCGTTGCTGTTCAACTTTGGATTGGGCCCGTTACTCGATGAATTGAGCCTGCTGCCTCGCGTGCTGATCAGCACGCTGTGCCTGACGCCATTGATGGTTTACCTGTTCATTCCGTTGTCGACGCGACTGCTGGCCGGTTGGCTGAACACCCCGACGAAGCTCCGCAAAACCGTCAACCCGTAGCCGGCTTGCTCGCGATGAAGGCGGTACAGGCGACAGATTCTCGCGACTGTCCCACCGCCTTCGCCAGCAGGCTGGCTCCCACAATTGACCTCTGCCAGACATAAAATGTGAGCACCCCCCCCATCAGCTGAGCAAGCTTGCTCGCGAAGAACGACAACGCGATCATCCCATGGCGCCGCTTTTCCACTGATCGCGAGCAAGCTTTGCTGCCACCACGCTTTGCCCCCCACAACCTCGTTCCCATAGAGGTGTGAATCCGCCGTCGCTGTTATAGTTTTTGTTCTCTCCGCGACGCGAGCCGTTCATGACCTCTTCCTCTGCTCCGATCCTCCTTACCGGTGCCGGCCAGCGTGTGGGCCTGCACTGCGCGCAGCGTTTGCTCAAAGATGGCCACCGGGTGATTTTCACCTACCGCACTGAGCGCAGCGGTGTGCAGACATTGCGCGACCTCGGGGCGACGGCGCTCTTCGCGGACTTTTCCACTGAGGCGGGCATCCTGGACTTCATCAGCGAACTGAAAACCCTTACCGACAGCCTCCGGGCCATCGTGCACAACGCATCCGAGTGGCTGGCAGAGTCCACGGACAGCGACGCCGCAGCGTTTACACGCATGTTCAACGTGCACATGCTGGCGCCCTACCTGATCAATCTGCACTGCGCCGAACTGCTGCAACGGTCTACCCAGGCCGACATCGTCCACATCAGTGACGACGTCACGCGCAAGGGCAGCAGCAAACACATCGGTTACTGTGCGAGCAAGGCCGGGCTCGACAGCCTGACGCTGTCCTTCGCTGCCCGGTACGCGCCCGCCATCAAAGTCAACGGCATCGCGCCGGCCCTGCTACTGTTCAACCCTGAAGACGACGCGGCGTACCGCACCAAGGCCCTGGCGAAGTCCGCACTGGGCATCGAACCCGGCAGCGAAGTGATTTACCAAAGCTTGCGCTACCTGCTCGACAACCCCTACGTCACAGGCACTACCCTGACCGTCAATGGCGGCCGGCACATCAAATAAGCGGCCCCGCGAGGATGCTCCATGACGTTATCCCTGCACCACAATTCCTTGCCCGAGAACTATCGCGACATTCTCATCGGCCTGGGTGAAAATCCCGACCGCGAAGGTCTGCGCGATACACCGGTGCGCGCGGCCAAAGCCATGCAGTACCTGTGTCATGGGTACGAGCAAAGTGTCGACGAAATCGTCAATGGCGCATTGTTTGCCTCGGACACCGATGAAATGATCATCGTCGCCGACATCGAGCTCTATTCGCTGTGCGAACACCATTTGCTGCCGTTCATCGGCAAGGCCCATGTGGCTTATATTCCTACGGGAAAAGTCTTGGGGCTGTCGAAGATCGCGCGGTTGGTGGACATGTTCGCCCGGCGCCTGCAAATTCAGGAAAACCTCACCCGGCAAATCGCCGATGCGGTGCAGCAAGTGACCGATGCCGCCGGCGTTGCGGTGGTCATCGAGGCGCGGCACATGTGCATGATGATGCGCGGTGTCGAGAAACAGAATTCGACCATGAACACCTCGGTGATGCTCGGCGCCTTCCGCGACTCGAGCAACACCCGCCAGGAGTTTTTGCAATTGATTGGACGGAGCAAGTAGCAATGCCACAACTTCAACCTGGCACCGCACGCATCCGGGTCAAGGACCTGTGCCTGCGGACCTTCATCGGCATCAACGAGGATGAAATCCTCAACAAGCAGGATGTCTTGATCAACCTGACCATCCTGTACGCGGCCCAGGAAGCGGTGCGTGACAACGACATCGAGCACGCGCTGAATTACCGCACCATCACCAAGGCGATTATCGCGCATGTCGAAGGCAATCGCTTTGCATTGCTGGAACGCCTGACCCAGGAAATTCTCGATCTGGTGATGATTAACGAATCAGTGCAATACGCCGAAGTCGAAGTCGACAAACCCCACGCGTTGCGCTTTGCCGAATCGGTGTCGATTACGCTAGCGGCAAGCCGCGCTACTGCGTAGCAGCTGCAAGCTTCAAGCTTTAAGCTTCAAGCGGTAAGCTAACAGCCACCGCAACCCATCTTGCAGCTTGCAGCTTGCCGCTTACAGCTGTCTCGAAGAGACCCCTATGACTGATCAACAACGCCTGGAACTTGAAGCCGCCGCCTTTCGCCGGCTCGTCGCCCACCTCGACAGCCGCAAGGATGTGCAGAATATCGACCTGATGAACCTCTCGGGTTTCTGCCGCAACTGCCTGTCCAAGTGGTACAAGGCCGCTGCCGACGAACGCCAGATCGAAGTCAGCCTCGATGACGCACGCGAAGTGGTTTACGGCATGCCCTACGCCGAATGGAAGGCTCAATACCAGCAAGAAGCCAGCGCCGAACAACAGGCCGCGTTTGCCAAAGGAAAACCCAATGAGTGATCTGAACACCCTGCGCGCCAGCCTCAACAGCGGCGAACACGTTTTCGCCGATACCCTGGCGTTCATCGCGGCTGGATACGACTACCAGCCTCAGGCGTTCAGCAATGGCGGCGTGCAGAATGCGGCCGGGCAGAACGAAGGTTCGTGCAAAACCCTCGGTCTGGCGCTGCTGGAAGGCTTGAGCGATAAAGAAGCATTGCTGGCGTTCGGTGAGCATTACCGCTCGGTAGTAGCGACGCCTGAAGGCAGCGATCATGGCAACATTCGCGCGCTGATCGCGCAGGGTCTGGCCGGCGTGAAATTTGCGCAACAGCCGCTGACTCGCCGCTGATTCAAATCAAAAGATCGCAGCCTCGTTTCACTCGACAGCTCCTACAGAAAAACACGATCCCTGTAGCAGCTGTCGAGTGAAACGAGGCTGCGATCTTTTGATCTTCCACCACACATCCCGACTTTTAAGATTGACCCACCCACTTTATTTCGTTTGCCCGCCAGCACCGCTCACGGCTTAGATAAAAGAAGCCTCCCACCTTCCGAGTCGGTCATCCATGAGCAGCGAAACCATCAGCCGGTCGATCAACATCGTGCATCCCGTCACCCTCAGCCACGGCAAAAATGCCGAAGTCTGGGACACCGATGGCAAACGCTACATCGACTTTGTCGGTGGCATCGGCGTGTTGAACCTTGGTCACTGTCATCCGCGCATCGTCGAGGCCATTCGTGATCAAGCGACCCGGCTGACCCATTACGCCTTCAACGCCGCCCCGCATGTGCCCTACCTCGACTTCATGGATCGCCTCGCGGCGTTTATTCCCGTGAATTATCCCGTCAGCGGCATGCTGACCAACTGCGGCGCGGAAGCAGCGGAAAACGCCTTGAAGATCGTCCGTGGCGCGACCGGTCGCACGGCGGTCATCGCCTTCGATGGCGCGTTCCATGGTCGTACCCTCGCCACGCTCAACCTCAATGGCAAAGTCGCCCCGTACAAACAAAAAGTCGGCGTATTGCCGGGGCCGGTCTATCACCTGCCCTTCCCGAGCAAGGACAACGGCGTGAGCTGCGCCGAAGCGCTGAAGGCGATGGACCGATTGTTCAGCGTCGAAATCGATGTCGATGACGTGGCCTGTTTCATCATCGAACCCGTGCAGGGTGAAGCGGGTTTCCTGGCGCTGGACGTAGAGTTTGCTCAAGCGCTGCGGCGCTTCTGCGACGAGAAAGGCATCGTGCTGATCGCCGATGAAATCCAGTCCGGCTTCGGTCGCACCGGGCAACGCTTCGCGTTTTCGCGGCTGGGCATCGAGCCGGACCTGATCCTGCTGGGCAAAAGCATCGCTGGCGGCGTGCCGCTGGGCGCGGTGGTCGGGCGCAAGGCGCTGCTGGATATTTTGCCCAAGGGCGGGCTCGGCGGTACTTACTCGGGCAACCCTATCGCCTGCGCTGCGGCGATGGCCACCCTGGATGAGATGAGCGACGCCAACCTGCAGGTCTGGGGTTCGCAGCAGGAAGAAGCGATCGTCAGCCGCTATCAAGCCTGGCGCGCGAGTAACCTTTCGCCCTACCTGGGACGTCTGACCGGCGTCGGTGCGATGCGTGGCATCGAGCTGGCTCACGCCGACGGCACGCCAGCCTCGGCACAACTGACGCAATTGCTGGCGCTGGCCCGCGACGCCGGTCTTTTGCTGATGCCCAGCGGCAAGTCGCGGCACATTGTTCGGCTGCTGGCGCCACTGACCACCGAAGCGGCGGTGCTGGAGGAAGGTCTGGACATTCTGGAGGCCTGTCTCGCGCAACTGTCCTGACCGCAAGATGCATTCCGGGACTGACGTAGTGAAATATGTTCGCTTGTAGTCGCGGAATTTGCGTCGCAATACTGGCCAAAGAACCTGATTCGAAACCGCAGGAACCGGCATGCCGGCAGTGGCAGATTAAAAGACCCATCGTCAGCGAGCCGACTCCTGCGCAAGGCGATTCATCGAAGTACCCATTCATTCAGCGAGATCATCAGTACCGACCAGCCGAGGCATGCATGTATCACGACAATATAATTTATAAGAAAAAGTCCAACGATCCTCAGTTCCTGCTCGGCGTGGCCGTGGTGCTGTTCCTCGGCGCCTACCTGATGAATCTCGGCAACAGCGGCCTCGGTCACTTTCTGCACCCGCTGCTGGGCGATGCCCCGGACAGCCTGACCTCACGCAACATTGCCATCGGCCTGGCCATCGCCGTCCTCGGCACGCTTAACTTCCACGTCCTTGGTCGCCTGAAGTTCAAAGTGCAAACCACTGTGGTGTGGATCGAGTTGCTGATTCTGTTCCTGGCATTCTTCGACACCTTCGACCTGTCCTACAGCTTCATTCTCGACAAAGTCGGCTTTCTGATTATTCAGGGCGCCGCAACCACGTTGTATATCTCCGCCATCGCCATCGTGATTGCCTTCGTGCTGGCGCTGATCGGCGCGGTGGCCAAGTTGTCGAACAACGGCCTGGCCAACGCGCTCGCGTCGTTTTATACCTCCTTCTTTCGCGGCGTGCCGTTGCTGATTCAAATCTACCTGATTTATCTGGGGTTGCCGCAACTCGGTTATGTAGTCGACGCGGTGCCCGCTGGCATCCTCGCGCTGTCGCTGTGCTACGGCGCGTACATGACGGAAATCTTCCGCGCCGGTATCCAGAGCATACCCGTAGGGCAGTGGGAAGCTTCGCGGGCGTTGAACATCAGTCCGTTCAAGACACTGAGCAAAGTGATCATGCCCCAGGCCCTGCGCGTGATTATCCCGCCCACCGGTAACCAGTTCATCGCCATGCTCAAGGACAGTTCGCTGGTCTCGGTGATCGGCGTGTGGGAACTGATGTACCTGGCCAAGACCCAGGGCCGAGCGGATTTCCGTCACCTGGAAATGCTCATCACCGCCGCGATGATCTACTGGGCGCTGTCGTTCATTCTCGAACGGGTGCAGGCGCGCATCGAAAAACGGGTCAACCGTTCCACCGTGAGGAGCTGATCGTGATGACTCCAATCCGTACCGCCGAAAGACCGCAACCGACGCCGGTGGCGCAAAGCGCTCCGGCGATGATTTCCATCGCCGGCCTGAACAAGTGGTATGGCAATTTTCACGCTTTGCGCGACGTCGACCTGACCGTTGCCAGCGGTGAAATCCTGGTGGTGTGCGGGCCATCAGGGTCGGGCAAATCGACGATGATTCGCTGCATCAATCATCTGGAAAACTTCCAGAAAGGCCACATTGAGGTCAATGGCATCACCCTGACCAGCGAAGCGGAAAGCGTCAGTGCCGTGCGCAGTGAAATTGGCATGGTATTCCAGAGCTTCAATCTGTTCCCGCACCTGAGCGTGATGGACAACCTGACCCTGGCACCGCAACTGGTGCAAGGCGTGTCCTCCACCGAAGCGAAAAAACGCGCGCAGGTTTACCTGGAGCGTGTACGCATCGCTGAACACGCGCACAAGTATCCGTCGCAATTATCCGGTGGCCAGCAGCAACGCGTGGCGATTGCCCGGGCGCTGTGCATGAATCCCAAGGTAATGCTGTTCGACGAGCCCACCTCCGCGCTCGACCCGGAAATGGTCCACGAGGTGCTGGACGTGATGGGCGAGCTGGCCACCGACGGCATGACCATGATCTGCGTGACCCACGAAATGGGCTTCGCCAGCAAAGTCGCCGACCGCGTGCTGTTCATGGATCAGGGCCAGGTGATCGAACAAGCGACGCCGGCCGAATTTTTCAACAACCCACAGACCGAACGCGCGCAGAAATTCCTCTCGCAGATCATCGGTCACTGAGAACCGTTTTACCCGCCGCAAAACAATAACGAAAAATGGAGATGGACATGCTCAGCAAAAAACGCGCAATCACCCTCGCAGCCGCCATGTCGCTGTTGTTCGTCGGCGCCGCCAATGCCGGTGCGGTGCTGGACAAGATCCAGAGCAGCAAGACGTTGACCATCGCCACCTCAGCGACCTGGCCACCCCAGGGCTTCATCAATGACAAGAATGAAATCGACGGTTTCGACATCGACGTATCGAAAGAGATCGCCAAGCGTCTCGGCGTCGAAGCCAAATTCATCACGCCGGACTGGGACGTGATTACTGCAGGCAAGTGGAACGGTCGCTGGGACGTGTCCGTGGGTTCGATGACCGCCACCAAAAGTCGCGCGCGAATTCTCGACTTCCCCGGGACTTATTATTACGTGCCCTACGTGTTTGCCGTGCACGACAAATCCAAGGTCACTGATCACAAGGCACTGAATGGCAAGACCATCGGTGTCGAAGGCGGCACCACGTCCGAAGATTACTTCAGTCAGGCGCTGGCGATTGAGACCACCGACGTGCCGCCGGTGGTCTACGACGTCAAAACCGAAAAAATGAAAACCTACGCCGGCTCGGTCGGCCCGCTGGACGACCTGCGTCTGGGCGACGGTGCGCGTCTGGACGCGATCCTCACGCAACGCAGCACGCTCGATGCAGCAGTTAAAAAGGGTTACCCGTTGCGGGCCGTCGATGACAACGTTGCGTTCTACGAACCGCTCGCCGTGGCTACCGACAAGGGTGACCCGGAGCTGAAAGCCAAGCTGGCGGAAATCATCGCCGCGATGCACAAGGACGGCACACTGACCAAGCTGTCGGACAAGTGGTACGGCGTCGATTACTCGACGATCAAATAACCACCTGCCCCAATCTTTGTAGGAGCGAGCCTGCTCGCGAAAGACTCAAGGCCCACGCGTAGATCCAGATATCGCGTCATCGTTGACGTCCATCGCGAGCAGGCTCGCTCCCACAGGGTTGGGTGTGAGGCTTATCTTCAGGGATCAACCATGTCCTTCCCCAACACCTGGTATGCCCAGACCTCGCTGCCTCGCGCGGCCAGGCCCGAATTAAATACCGTTGAAACCTGCGACGTCTGCATCATCGGTGCCGGTATCGCCGGGCTCACCGCAGCCCTCGAACTGGCCCGACGCGGCAAACGCGTGGTCATTCTCGAAGCCCATCAGGTCGCCTGGGGCGCGTCCGGCCGCAATGGCGGCGTGGTTTCGCCGGGCTGGGCGGAAGGGTCCGCAGCGATTCGCAAAAAGCTCGGGCTCGAACAGGCCCGGACGCTGTTTCACATGTCTGTCGAAGGTGTGGAGATTGTTCGGCGCAACATCGCCGAGCTCGCGCTGAGCGGCTGCGCGCCATCGGCCGGAACGATCCGGGTCAAGCGTTACGACGACGCTGCCGGGGTGAAGAGCCACATTGAAACGATGCGTCGCGACTTCGGCTATGAAGTGAATTTTCTCGACACCGCCGAGGTTCGGGAACGGGCGCACACCTTGCGCTATTTCCAGGGCGTCGAAGACCCCAATGCCCTGCACTTCCACCCGCTCAATTATTGCCTGGGCCTGGCGATGGCCATCGAGGCGGCGGGCGGCAAGATTTTCGAACAGTCAAAAATGCTCGCCTGGCGTCATGAGGGCAGCGATAAAGTCGTCGAGACCGCGCAGGGCAGCGTGCGTTGTCAGGACCTGGTGTTCTGCGCCGGTGGCTACGGCGGCCCGGAGCTGCAAAAGCTCAGCCGCGCCTATTTGCCAATCGCCACCTACGTGGTGCTGACCGAACACCTGGGCGACTCGATCAAAAACGTACTCGATTCCGCCGCGGCATTCTCCGATGATCGCCGCGCCTCGGACTATTACCGCGTCGTCGAGGGTGATCGTTTGTTGTGGGGCGGTCGCATCACGACCCGCAACGAGCAAAATGAAAAGGCTCTGGCGGCGATGCTCAAGGCGGACATGGTCTCGGTTTATCCACAACTGGCGCAGGTCCGGATCGAGCTGGCCTGGTCCGGGCTGATGGGGTATTCCACCAACAAGATGCCCAACCTCGGATTGCTTGAACCGGGAATCTGGGCGTGCACCTCGTTTGGCGGTCACGGACTGAACACCGGCTCGATCTGCGGCCGGGTGATCGCCGAAGCGGTGTGCGGGGAAAGTAACCGCTACGCGTTGTTCAAGCCGTACCTGCTCGACTGGAACGGCGGCCCGTTCGGCCGGGTAGCGGCGAATGCGATTTATCAGTCGCTGAAGGTGATGGATTTCGTCCAGGAGCGATTGAAAGGTTGATGACAGGTCCTGTGGGAGCGGGCTTGCTCGCGAAAGCGGTGTGCCAGGCAACATCAATGGCGACTGATATGCCGCTTTCGCGAGCAAGCCCGCTCCCACATTAAAAATGTATCGGCCGTGAATCGTGGGACACAAAAAAAACCGGCCGAAGCCGGTTTTGTAATTTCTGCGCAGTCAGAACGAAGCGTTCTGCAGACCGTCCAGATAACGCTCGGCGTCCAGTGCCGCCATGCAGCCGGCGCCGGCCGAGGTGATCGCCTGGCGGTAGACGTGATCCGCTACGTCACCGGCGGCGAAGATGCCGTCGATGTTGGTGGCGGTAGCGTTGCCTTCACGGCCGCCATGCACCACCAGGTAACCGTCTTTCATGGTCAGCTGGCCTGCGAACAACGAAGTGTTCGGGGTGTGGCCGATGGCAATGAACACGCCGTCGACTTTCAGCTCGTCGAAGCTGCCATCGTTGTTCTTCAGACGGGCACCTGTAACGCCCATGTTGTCGCCCAGGACTTCGTCGAGGGTGGCGTTAAGCTTGAGGATGATCTTGCCCTCGGCAACGCGAGCGTGCAGCTTGTCGATCAGAATCTTCTCGGCACGGAACGTTTCGCGACGGTGGACCAGGGTCACGGTGCTGGCGATGTTGGCCAGGTACAGCGCCTCTTCGACAGCAGTGTTGCCGCCACCGACCACAGCCACTGGCTTGTTGCGGTAGAAGAAACCGTCGCAGGTCGCGCAGGCCGAAACGCCTTTGCCCATGAACGCCTCTTCCGACGGCAGGCCAAGATAGCGAGCGCTGGCGCCGGTGGCGATGATCAGCGCGTCGCAGGTGTAAGTCGCGCTGTCGCCGGTCAGGCTGTAAGGCTTGGAAGCGAAGTCCACCGCGTTGATGTGATCAAAGACGATCTCGGTTTCAAAACGTTCAGCGTGCTCTTTCATACGCTCCATCAATGCCGGGCCGGTCAGACCGTGGACATCGCCCGGCCAGTTGTCGACTTCGGTGGTGGTGGTCAGTTGACCGCCGGCCTGCATGCCGGTGATCAGCAGCGGCTTGAGATTGGCACGGGCCGCGTAGACAGCAGCGCTGTAACCGGCAGGGCCGGAACCGAGAATAATCACTCGCGAATGACGGACTTCAGACATGACCTGCTCCTGTTGACCGGCCCGAAACATCTGGCGCGGAACGCCGGGTTGGCCGGCGTGAATAAAAAAGGACCGTTGAAAGCACTTGGGGAAGGCTTGAACTCGACAGTCCTGTAAAAGAATGGGTGCAGCGTATCGAGGGGGCGAAGATTAAGGAAATACCGAATAACAATCCAGCTCATAGGCGGTCTCTATTCGGTTACCGCAAATATATAGACGCCTTTGTTACCGTTGATGTCGATGCTGCCGCTGTGCTTTCGCCCGTGTGGCAAAGCCGGTAAGGTCGGCGCGTTTCCCTTCGCTCGGAGCACGATATGCCTGCACCCGTACTGTCTGGCCCGCAATATTTGCGCGAAGGACTCAAGCTGGTCCTCAGTCCCAGCCTGCGTTTATTCGTCCTGCTGCCACTGGTAATCAACCTGTTGCTGTTCGTCGGATTGATTTACCTGGCTGGCCATCAGTTCAGCCTGTGGGT